>NZ_FRAV01000009.1 GCF_900142445.1 Chryseobacterium polytrichastri
AAAGAAACATTGGTAAATACAGAGCAAGAGCTAAACCCATAATATCTAAAAATCAAAAAGATAGCTTGTGATATTTTACTAACTTAATGACATTGCGCTCGCGCTAGCGTGAGAGTATAATTTTAAGTAAAAATTTCATTAAAGTAAACAAAAAACCCACCGCAATTGCGGTGGGTTTTGAAATATTTATAATACTATAAATTATTTTTTAAGTTCTTCCAAAAACTCGTCATGAGAGATTGCAGTTTCTTTTTTAGATGCTTTTTCAAGAATTACATCTTTCAATTTAGTCATTGCAACTTCAGAAGAGATTTGTCTTACTTGCTCTTGGTCTTTCAACATTTCAACAGCATATTTTTGGATTTCTTCATCTCCTAGGTGGTGAATTCCGTAGATCGCCAATTGGTTTCTTACTAATTGCTCAGCTTGTGCTAAAACATCAGCATAATCCAATTGAATTTCGTTTTCAGACATTAATTTACCTTCGATGATCTGGTAGCTTAATTGTTTTTTCTCAGATTCAAGAATTTCTTTAGCCTGCTCTTCAGTCTGAACGTTTTGGTTAGAGAATAACAACCATTTAACCAAGAAAGCTTCAGGAAGTTTCACTTCTTCTTTCTCTGTTACTTGCTCTAATACTTTGTTTACAAAGTGTACGTCAGCATTTTGTTGGAAATACTCGTCTAATTCAGACTTCACTTTTTCTTTAAGCTCATCTTCAGAAGTAATTGTTCCTTCACCATAAACTTTGTCAAAAAGTTCTTGGTTAAGTTCAGCTAAGTTTAAAGAATAGAAATCTTTTACTTTAACCTCAACTTCGTTGTGGTGTAAGTGCTCAACTTCTTCTTTGCTGAATCCTAATTCTTTAGCTAATTCTTCGCTAGTTGCAAGAGTTTCTTTAGAAACTTTTACAGAACCGTCCATTTTCAAAGCTTTTACCAATTTGAAAGCTTCTTTGTTTTCAGCAGTAATAGCAGCGTTCTTTGGCTGGTGGTGGTGCTCACCTTCAGCATCTTCTTCCACAACCTGAGAAATTTCTAAAGCGATGTAAGAATCTTTAGTGATTTTATCTTGAGGAACCTGCTCAGCGAAACGCTTCTGCATGTTTTCAATGCTCTTGTTAATTTCTTTTTCAGAAGCTTCTACTTTGTAGTGAGGTGCTTCGTATTTAGCTAGATCTATTGAGAATTCAGGCTCGTACCCTACTTCAAAAGCAACTTCTATTTTATCAGCATTGTAATCCAATTGGTTTACGGGCTGAGGTACAGGCTGTCCAACTAATCTTAATTTGTTATCATTAACATAGCCGTTTAAAGCGTCAGAAACTTGTTTGTTGATTTCTTCGAATGCAATACCTGCTTCATATTGTTTTTTAACCATACTCAAAGGCACTTTCCCCTTTCTGAATCCAGGAACTTGCGCATTTTTAGCATAATTAATCAACTGCTTCTCTACTTTTTCTTTGTAGTCAGATTTTTCCAATGTCACTGTAAGCAATGAACTTACATCATCATGGTTTTGTGCGGTAACCTTCATTATTGATTAAAATTTTAGGTTGCAAAAATATGAATTTTTTATCAAAATATCCTATTAAACACAAATTCTTCGCCATCAAATATATATAAATAACAAACCACTGAAAATTTCAGTGGTTTGTGTAACAAGATTAAGAATACTAAATACTTTTAGTTTATAATGTTATAGTTTGCCTGAGCATCTGTTTCACCTCCTGTCTGAGTTCCATAAATAATTCCATTTCCACTCACAGTAGAAGCTTCTGAAACGGTTGCAGGCTCATGAAACAAAGTAAAAATCAATTGGCTTGTTGCTGCTGGATTTTTTACGGCTTTATTCACTACCCATTCTGTTTTTAGCCCTACACGCTTTCCGTCTCCTCTTGTAGAATTAGGACCATCTGTACGTGTTAAAGTAATATCTGAATTAGGAAAATTAAATACTAAGAAATGTTCATTTTTTGCAGATTCAATTTCTCCTGTAGCATCATCGTTTCCGTTTTTAAACTGTGCAGTTACCTCATACGTTTTCCCATCCTGTAACTTAATGGGTTGAGCACCTCCAGCTCCCATACTATAATTATATGATGTTGTTGCTCCTGTTCCACCAGGTGTAATATCCTTTACATTTAGAATAATATTGGTGAGATCTTCCTGCGGAAGGTCATCTTCCTGCGCTGAACCGTCTCTCTGACAAGAAACAACAGTGATTGTAATGAATAAAACAGCTAATAATTTGATAATATTTTTAGTATTGAATAGATTGTTCATTTTTAAGAATTTTAAAATTGTAAAATTTTGATTGATAATTGTTGATTTGATTATCTGTTTTTAATAATGATGAAGCTTTTCATAACTTATTAAAAATTGATAATCGGTTTATGAATATTAGAAACGATATCTAACATTCAGGATAAAGTTTCTTCCTGCCTCATCTGCAAAGAATCTCATTCTGTTAAGATAATCTCTGTATGAAACATTGAAAAGATTATTCACGATGAGCCCCGCAGAAAGATTTTTACTGATATTCACACCTGTCTGAATATTCCAAAGTGAATATCCGTTTGGTGGAGTACTGAAATCTACAGTCTTTTGTACTTCATCTCCGTTTTCATAAATAGGCACTGTCGCATTATGAATCGGGAATCTGTTTTGTTTTACAAAAACTTGGCTTTCAAGGGTAAAATAGAAATTATTCCATTCTTTCTTATTGAATTGCAAAGCATTTGAAAAGTTCGGTGGCATCATTAAAATCAATGGCTCGTTGTGGGTATCATCTTTTCCGTACACATAACTTCCTCTTCCTACATAGGTAAGGTTGTCTGTAAGCTTAAAGTTGACATCCAAATCTATCCCATACATTTTGGCATCAATCTGTTGATAAGACCAAACCGGAAATACCCCTCTGATTGTATTTTGTACGCCTGTCGGGATTTCATTAATGAAATTTTTAGTAATGAAAAAATACGGATTCACAGAAATATTCAGTCCTCTCAACACATTGAATTTTGCATCCGCTGTTAGATTAAACTGATGCCCTTGTTCATTTTTTAAGCTCATATCTCCGATTTCGATCACTGCTGCAGAATGGTGTAAACCGTCTGAGAACAGTTCCGCAATATTCGGAGTCCTGCCCACTTTTGAATAGTTGAATTTCAAATCAAAATTCGAATTCGGACGATATTCCAACCCTGCATTGAAAGAAACATTATTATAGTTAAGCTGAGGACGTGTCAACACTCTGTTTTGATTTGTTCTCACATAGAACTGAGGGTAAGTATCTGCATATAATTTATCCCAGTCACTTTTATCATACCATTTAGTGACATCGTAACGGGTGAAATCATATCGTGCTCCTGCTTCAACATTCAGACTACTTGAAATTTTGTATTTAAAAATCGAATAAGCGCCTGCAGAATATTTATCATAGTTAGGAATCAAACGTCTTGCTTTTGTCGCAGGATCCGAGTAATTGTTTTGAAAACTCGCATCAATTCCTGTTTCCAATGACCATTTTCCCCTTTCTATTAAATCATTAAGGTTAAGCTGATGCGTCATCAATTCTAAATCCAGAGACGGAACTTCATTCAACTCTCCCCTTCTGATATCATATTCCTGTCTGTGGTTATATTGATAACTGTATGTTGCAGATAATTTCCCGATATTTTCAAACCTTTTAAATGCTGAAATTTTAGCAATATGATGCTCAACAAGCTGTCTTGGATTATTAATATCATAACTGAAGTTTCCTGTATACACCGGAATCTTCGAAGTTATTGCATTATAAAAATCTTCATTGTTTCCAACATGTGAACCTCTGTAAATTCCAATATTCTGATTGGTTAAATAATAATCAAATGAAATTCCTCTCTCATACGTATTATTCTGAACAGTAAAGTTAAACGAAGAGAAATCCATACCCGTATTCATCAAATTATAATCAGGCGTATGTTGATCACCTAACTTTTTGATGCTTCCACCTGTTTTTACAGCCCATCCGTTTTTCCAGACTTTGGCTACATCTACATCTAATCCAAGTCCCCTTCCGTTGGAGATTCCAGTAAGCCCAACAGAACCTTTGATGGTATCTTTTTTAGGGAAAATCTCAGGTTCTAAGACCACCACTCCTCCGATGGCATCACTTCCGTATTTTAAAGCAGAAGCTCCTTTGATCACATCAATATGTTGAAAATTATTAATATCAACATTCGGTGCGTGCTCTACTCCCCATTCTTGCTCGGCAAGACGTACACCATTATTAAAAACAGCAATTCTACTTCCGTAAAGCCCATGAATAATAGGTTTTGAAATATTATTTCCGGTTTTTAATGCCGTAACTCCCGAAATTTTAGATAATAAATTCCCCAGATTATCGGTAGAATTTCTTTCGATATCTGTTTTATCAAGGGTTTTGATAATTAAAGAACCGTTTTTTTTGTGGTTTCCATGAATGGTCACCGTTTCGATATCCTGAACATGATGTTCAAGAATAATTGCTACATGCATATCCTGAGCAACTGCTATATTTTCAGTATAATCATTACAATCAGGATGTTTAGCAATGAGTATATATTTTCCTGCAGGAATCTTTTCAAAAGAAAACTTTCCTTTCTTATCTGTTTTGGCTGTAAAATCCCCGATTTTCACCACCGCATTTTCCAGCATGGTTTTATCGTGAAAGTCCTGAACAGCGCCTTCTACAGTATAGGTTTTTTGTGCGTTTGTAAATACCAATCCACAAAAGATCAGCATTAAACTATATATCAATTTCATTGTAAATAGATAGGTTTTGTACCTCAATGAAGGTACATTTTCGTAAAAAATGTGAAATTTATGGCTGATTAATCTTCGGTAAAGTAAAACTGGTAATGATCATCATTAAAAAAAGACGACACTAATACCATTTTATCTCTAAAATTTTACTTTAAATTATCCCGCCCCTTCAGGGCTATATTATCACTAATCTTTCTTTCATCGGGTTTCACCCAATGCTATTATTATTTCGCCACTTCGTGGCTGATTAAGATAAATTCAAAAGGAAAATAGTATCAATTTTAAATATAAACTTTAACCCATTAAAGCCAAAAAAGAATCTAAAAAACTATGAAATTGTGGGAGGACCCCGAAGTTGAAAACTGAATTTAGTCTGAGACCAGATTTTTTCCTGAACAGCAAGAATCAATTCTACTTCATGCGTATAATGCTCAAAAGTAAAATTAAACTCTTCCGGAACTAAAGTATGTCCGGTTGCTAAGAAATGACAAGCCAAACAGTCTCCGGCTTTTTCTTTCGCTTCGTTTTTGGAAATATTATTTTCTGTTTTTTTAAGATGAAATGCCTTAAAAAGATCTACAGACTCATGATGGTGAAAACTTTGAGAAAACAGCGCAATGAAGTATATCCCAAACAATAGCTTGGAGATAAAACTCTTCAGATTTCTGCTTTCTTTAAAAATCATCTTTCAAAAGTATAAATAATAATTTAAAACTTAGATTAAAGTTTTATTAAATCCTTTGTAAACTATATAGTAAGTCGTACGCTTTAGTGTTTTGTTACAAAAGACACTCAAAAAATTAGAGTTATTTTATTTCTAGATCCTTCGACTCCGTTCAGGATGACATCGCTAATACTAGATGTTATCTAAACAGAATAATTTACCAGTGTCAGCCTGAGCAGAATCGAAGGATCTTAATATTTTACAATTCAAATAAAAATTAGTCTAATTGAGAACCTAAATATTCCCATTCCTGTAAAGCTCCTTCCAGCTCTTCCTTCGTTGCATTATATTTTGCTAAGGTTTCTTCTGAAGGATTTTCTTTTGTGAACGTAGCTTCCATTTCTTCTACTTTGGTTTCAAGTTCAGAAATTTTCTCTTCTACTTTCTTTAATTTATTTTGAATATTTTTTTGTTCTTTGCTAACGATTTGAGATTTCTCCTCAACTTTTGGCTTCGGTGCTTCTTTTACCACAACTTTAACGTCTTCTGTATGAAGCTTAGCTTTTTCAGCAGAGATCTCTCTCAACGTTTCTTTTTGTCTATATGATAAATATTCACTAACGCTTCCCAAGAATTCTTTCATTCTACCGTCACGGAATTCGTAGATCTTATCACATAATCCATCCAAGAATTCTCTATCGTGAGAAATTACAATCAATGTACCTTCAAATCTCTGTAAAGCCAATTTAATAATCTCCTTAGACTGAATATCCAAGTGATTGGTAGGCTCATCCATAATCAAGGTGTTGAACGGACGAAGCAATAGTTTACAAAGTGCCAGACGGTTTCTTTCTCCTCCGGAAAGTACTTTTGTTTTTTTGTTTACCGCTTCCCCTTGAAATAAGAAAGATCCTAATAAATCTCTTACTCTTGGTCTTGTTTCTTCAGTTGCAGAATCTTCTGCTTCTTCTAAAACGGTTTTATTGGGTGTTAAAACTTCCTCCTGATTTTGGGCAAAATATCCAATATTCACATTGTGTCCAAGATTCCATGAACCTGAATAATCTTTAATATCTCCTGCAAGAATTTTAGCTAAAGTAGTCTTCCCTTGTCCGTTTTGTCCTAATAGAGCAATTCTGTCTCCTCTCTGAACAATGAAATCAACCTCATCAAAAATTTGTTTCTTTCCATACGCTTTTCCTAAATGCTCAGCTTCAAAAATTACTTTCCCCGGAATAACAGACTGTACGAAGCGGATGTTGAATTTAGAAACGTCTTCATTATCAATTTCAATACGGTCAATTTTATCTAATTTTTTAATAAGCGACTGCGCAAAAGATGCTTTAGTAGCACTTGCACGGAACTTATTAATATTGTCTTCCATTTGCTTAATTTCAGCATCCTGATTTTTCTTAGCCTGAACTAATTTTTCACGACGCTCTTCACGCATTACAAGATATTTTGTATAGTTGGTTTTATAATCATCAACTTTTCTGTTATTTACATCAAAAGTTCTGTTACAAACCGCCGTCATAAACTGTTTATCGTGACTCACCAATACAATAGCACCAGGATAATCTTTCAAAAAGTTTTCCAGCCAAATAATAGATTCCATATCCAAGTGGTTGGTAGGCTCATCCAGAAGCATCAGATCATTCTTTTGAAGAAGTAATTTTGCTAATTCAATCCTCATTCTCCAACCTCCCGAAAATTCATCCGTTATTTTTTGAAAATCATCAGCTTTAAAACCTAACCCGAATAATACCTTTTCTACATCACCTTCCAAATTATAGGCATCATGATGCATCAACATATCGTTCAGCTCGGTCATTTTATTAATGATATCCGTATAAGCATCACTTTCGTAGTCTGTTCTGGTAGCCAACTGATGGTTTACCTCCTCCAGTTCATTCTTCCATGCATTGATTTGCTCAAATGCCTGCATTGTTTCATCCCAAACCGTTCTTCCTTTTACAAAATCAAGATCTTGTTTCAAAAAACCAATGGTGATGTTTCCTTCCGGAACTACAACCCCTTCAAAAAAAGTAATTTCTTTGGAAAGCATTTTTAACAAAGTGGATTTTCCCGCTCCATTTTTACCTACCAAACCAACTTTATCATCCTTTTTAATGGTGAAATTAACGTTTTGAAACAAATAGTTTCCCGAATGATGTAATCCTAGACCTTGAACCGAAAGCATGTAATGATGTAATTAAGAATTAATACTGAATATTTTTCGGGTGCAAAAATACGGAAAAAGAAATGAATAGGAGAATATTGATTTAAAGCATTTTAGATTGATCTGAAATAAATTATTATTTCAACCATTTAACATCAAAATAAAGAATATGAATTACATTTAATCTCATTCTCATGAATATTATTTTCATTATTTATATTTTTCATTGTATCTTTAATACTATTAAAACTCAACACCATGAACAAAAATTTAATGCCAGAAGATTCGGCTAAACTAGACCAGCTAGAGACTTGTTTACAGGAAAGATCTACTCATTTTTTAGGCTATCCTTGTACTACAGATTTTGATTATTCAATGCTCAATAAGTTTTTAAAGCACTCCATGAACAATGTTGGGGATTCTTTTTACTTAGGAGGAACCTACCATATCAACACCCATTCTTTCGAAAGAGAAGTTGTTGATTTTTTTGCCCAATTATTAAAAGCTCCCGAAAATAACTATTGGGGCTATATTACCAACGGAAGCACAGAAGGTAATTTATATGCACTTTATTTGGCCAGACGACTACATCCTTCCGGAATTGTTTATTTTTCTGAAGACGCCCATTACAGCATCGAAAAAAATATAGAAATCCTTGGAATGCAATCTCAAAAAATAAGATCACAAAAAAATGGAGAAATAGATTACGAAGATCTCGAGAATAAAATTAAGGATTACCCAGGATTACCAGCAATTGTTGTTGCTAATATAGGAACCACCGTGAAAGAAGCAAAAGATGATATTAAAGAGATTCATAAAATACTCGATAAACTGAAGGTAACTGAACGCTACATCCACTGTGACGCTGCTTTTTCTGGCAGCTATGCTCAGTTTCTATCTCCAAAACCTCATTTTGATTTTAGCGAAGGTGCAGATTCTATTATCATAAGTGGCCATAAATTCATAGGCTCCCCTATTCCATGCGGGATTGTTATCGTCCTTAAACACAATAAAGAAAAAATTTCAAATTACGTAAATGTGATTGACAGTTTAGACGGTTCTATTACAGGATCACGTAATTCATTTACTCCTTTAATTCTATGGTATGCCATTAAGATGATAGGTAGAGATGGGTTACGTCAGCGCCTTTATGAATGTCTGGATCTCGCCTCATACACTATAGGGAAACTAAGAAATATGGGTATTAAAACCTGGCGTAATCCTAATGCTTTAACCATAATCATCCCCAATGTTAGTAAACACTTACAACATAAATGGCAACTGGCCACCCATGATGGTGTAAGCCATGTCATTATGAGACCCGGCATTACAAAGAAAATGATAGATCGTTTTGTACTGGATCTTAAGAAGGAAAATAATTTGAGTGTTACTAATAGAGAAGCACAAACTATCTGATATTATTAATATATTTATCTGATAAAAAAGCTATTCTTATGAATAGCTTTTTGCATTAATCTAAAAAATAAATAGGAACTTTATATTGATCATTTAATAATGATTTTTTCTAAAAAAAGAGCTGCCCACCACAGACAGCTCACACCTAAATTTAAAACTGAAAAAGTACTAACATTTATTATAAAATCTTTATTTAATTAATATAGAGCGGCTCCAATTATCATTGTTCGGAATATTCCCTTCATAAGCATAATCTGTAAGAACATTATGCTCCAAAAAGTGAATTTCCTTCTGGAACTTTGATTCTGAAGCTTCGGCATGTTTTACCGCCGCACCGCCAGGAACGTTCAACCCGTCATTAAGCATTTCAACGAAAATTTCCTCTTCTGTTCTCAGCAATAAAGCTTTTTCATACAACCCGAAATTAGATGAAAAGTGGGTATAATTCACAAACCTTTCATAGTTATAAACGGGTTTTAAATGAAAAGAAAGCTCTTTAACATATTTCTCCAATTCATCAGAGAATGACAATAAAAACTGATGCAACTTAGGATCAATATCAAAATTTGATTCATCAAAATCTGTATTAAAAATAGGTTGCTGTGCATTGGTTTCTGTCAACATTAATTTTCCGTATACTTTTGGAAGATCATTATATACAATATCTCTTTTTACATATGCCTGAGAGAAAAAATCTCCCATGTCTATATGGTAATTTTCTAAAAGTGAATCCCAAATTTTATTTCCTTCAGCATCTGTTGCTGTATTTTTCACATTGGAGACATAAGAATCAACTTCATCGGTGATTACAAAATCATGCGAAACATAAACCGATTGCGGCCCTTCAAGATATCCACCACCTACATCAGCATGAGCCCCGGGAACAAAAATTTCTTTCCATACGGAATTCCCAATCTCAGACTTTGTATCTTCTTTACTTTTTGAGTATTCAAAAAAGCCTGTCAATGGAAAAAAATATCGGCATTCATTAACCGCACAAATCTGCAAAGCCCTTTCAATTCCCGGAAGAAGACTTACATTATAATCATTAAAAGGTGTAGATTCTACAGTATCAAAAACACCTAAAAATTTCACTTTACAATTTCCTGATATTTTTGAATTGGGTTTTAGCAGTTCATAGCAAAAATTTCTTGCTAACATAGATCCTCTGCTGAATCCGTACACATAGAAATGATATTCTTTCGTATCATCTCCTACTATTTCATTAACAAAAGCATTTGCTTTAGCCAGTTTATCATCTGAAGAATATCCTGTAAAACGATACGGATTTCTACACGTTACCATTGCAAAATTACTATCCTCAGCGCCTGTTACCGTTCCAACTCCTTCAATATAGATTTTTTCATCTCCATTGAAAAGTCCAAAAAGTTTATACACATTGGTAATGTTATTATGATAGCTTTTATTCTTGGCCTTTGGCTTTTGAGGGGAACAAGCGTTAATTCCGTTGTTTCCGGTTCCATCGAAAAAAATTCCGATAGAGACTATATTATTTTCCATCCTGTTTGTTTTTTAAATATTGTTATTCAAAAAAAGTAAGACAAAAAGAATTATTTCAACCCCTAAAAACCCTCTCTAAATAACACTTTCAAAATAACATCGAAATGAGAAAACATACTACAGTAGAAAACACCAAATAAAAAATTCCGTATTTCTACGGAATCAAATTTTTTCTAACGAATAAATATTATTAATGATGGCATATATCACAATGCCTACTGTATTTTTGGCACCAATTTTTTCTAAAACCCGTTGTCGATGACTTTCAACTGTTCGTGGACTGATGAATAGTTTTTCGGCAATTTCATTGTTGGTATGCTCCTGGCAGATCAATTTTACAACGTCTTTCTCACGTTCAGAAAGTTCATCATCCATTTCAAACAATGATTTTTTCTTGCTAGAGCTATTCATATAAGAGAACAACATCTGGTGATCTTCAGAAGTAAAGAAAACTCCGTTTTTATGAACCATCGTTATGGCCTCTATAAAGGTTTTTCTATCAGAATTTTTAGGTAGGAAAGCAGAAACACCAAGCTTTACCATATAGCCTAAAATTGAACTTTTATAATGAGACGAAAGAATAATTATTTTAAGGTCGGGATGTTTGTCTTTTAAAATCTCTACCAATTCAAATCCGTTCATTGGCTGCATCTGTACGTCTACTAATGCAATATCAGGAAATTCTTCTTTCGATAAAGTATCTAGACTTTCGATAAAAAGAGGTCCGTTATTACACGTTAGGGACACTGAAATATTTTTCTCGGTTGACAATAGCATTTTCACCCCTTCGAGGATCAATTGTTCATCATCAATTAGCGCTATCTTGATTTGGCGACTCATCGTTACATGGAATTTTAATAATTAAACGGCTTCCTTTATTTAAAATGTTCTTCCATTTATGGAGAGCATTCATGGATTTTATTCTGGATTCAATATTTTTAATTCCCATTCCTTTTTTCACGGCTTCGTAGTCAAAACTCTGTCCGTTATCAGAAATTACAACCGCAACATTTTCGTGGTTATCTTTAATATAGATCCAAATTTTCGTGGCTTCAGAATGTTTTAGAACATTGGTTGTAAACTCCTGTATGATCCTGTACACCTGCACTTCAATGAAAATATTTTTCTTTTGAAATTTAGAACTAACCGTTAATGAGATATTCACTCTGTTGGCTAGATTGTTAATAAGCTCTTCGATATATAAAACCAAACCTACCGACTCCAGATTTACAGGATATAATGAATGGGAAATACTTCGCGCCGAATCTACCAAAGAAGACATCTGGCCGGAAATATTTTTTTTAATTAATTCATCTCCTTTTGTGTCTAAATTATTTAACCATAAAGAAAGTATATTGAGACGGTTTCCTATGTCATCATGAATCAACACCGCAATTCTTTTACGCTCTTCTTCCTGCGCCTTGATATTTTCTAATACCAATTTTTTCTGATGAAGAACTTCTGCCTCATGCTGTGCATTTTTTTCTTTAATAATTCTGTCTATGAAAAACTTATAGGCCAATAAAACGAAAATCACAATGATCAGTAAAACAACGATCAAAGTAATGAAAAAGCTGATATTTAATGTTATTTCTTTAATTTTAAAAAGGTATAAATGATTGATATATAAAGGAAACAACACAGGATATTATTCATACCCCAAATCATATACACTTCATCGTTAGAAAATGATTTCAGCTGACGAAGCATAAAGAATATAAACACGGAAACAGCATAATAAAGGAATATAAAAGCATCGGCCACTATAAATCTGTCATTATTTGTCTCGCTTTTTTTAATCTCTGTTAAAAGCGAATAACCCGCAAAACAGATTACCACAATATTTGAGATTACTTTCTTTAGCTCATTTGTTTCTGCATTGTTTACGAAGAAAAAGTATCCCACCAAAGCAACTATAGGAATATACCAATACCTAGACAGATTAGATTTTCTTATAAACAAGCTTCCCAATAAAAACAACTCGCCCGATACATAGAGAGGATAAAGGAAATCTATATTTTTTAGTTTGAAAACATAGATTGAAATTTTAATCGCAGCTTCTATTAAAAAAAGAAAAATGATATAATAAACATACCATTTTTCCGTGTTTTTTAAACGCTTAAATTTTATAAGTCCTATAAGAGCACTAATAAAAAGAAAACTGTTATTAAAATAAAGTATTACTTTAAAAGCATCCTCCATTTAATTTATTTTTTACTTATTTTTTTAAATATTACAAATTGGCGGGCACGGTTGTGACCAGTCATAAGTATTAGAAATCGTTTGAGCGCTTCCGTTATTTTCTGCATCTTTTCCGTATTGAGAAATAAAGATTAGAGTAACAAGCATTCTCTGGTAAATATCCGAATATCTTAACCCGAATGAACAAACAAATCCTGATAAATTTTCTTTAACCGGCGTTAAGTCTTCAGCTGGTACAAGAAATTTTCTAAAAATTCTCTCTCCTTTGAACTCGCTGCATTCTCTGTAGAACCAAGTCATCCCCTGGTCTCTCCATAATTCAATTGCATCCAATGCTTTATCCTGATCTAAAAGCGGAGTATTAGCGATTGGAAGAAACATATTCGCATCATGATCTACCTTACGAAGTTCCTTAGAAAGAATTGCATTTTTCACAACAGTATACTCCTGTATTTCAAAAAGTTTTAAGTCCCCTTTCATTTCAGCTAAGACAGAGTATGGATAGTCTGTTACAGGAACTCTCTTACCAAGATCATCAAGAGGGCAAAGGATTAAAACCATGCTCCCTTTGTATACTCCAATTTCTGTACAGAAATCTAGGTTTTTATTTATATCTTTAAGCCAGTTGATTTGGTCTAACCCAAGCTCAAAAACAAAATTTGTAGGAATTAATTTTTCTAATGTTTGATAATTAGCACAGCATCTTGCCCATTCTGAAACTGCTTGTGCGTAGTCTTCGTTGTTAAAAGTTGTCATATTTTCATGGTATATTTAGTCGCATAAAATTATACAAAGTAAACTAACTATGCAAATATCTCACTCATAATTGAAGAATAATTAATAATCGCAAAATTATTAAAACAAATACCACTCATTTGCTTTAATAATTTCTTACCGTTATGTGATAACAGCTTTGTTGTTTTTCTTTGATGTAATAAATACGACCTATAGCAACATAGTATTTCAAGACTTTTTCTAAGGCTGCCTCCATTTTTGGATTATACTTTAAAACATCATTAAAACGGATGTAAGAAATATCGAAAGAATTCCCGTAATTATGGGAGCTAATCCCAACTGAGGCATTAGAATTCACCCTTCTTAATCTGCATTGATCTTCCAAAGTTCTTGTGAGGGATGAAACCGTAAAAGTATGACCTTTCGTTTCTTTGCTGAATTTAATTCCTATATTTTCTAATGTTATCTTGGCTTTAGAAACCATATAGGCTCTGCTGTAATCTAGTTTTTGAATACGATAGCCCTTTGCCGCTTTTTTTATTTTATGGAACTTTCCATTACCAATATATTTCTGAACGGATTTAGCATCTGTAAGTAATTTTACTCCAAAACTTTTTGAAGCGTTCAAATGAGGTTGGTAAAGAGGGGTGGCTTGAACTTTTAAGACTTGGTTTATATCATAGCAAGGCAGTCTTTTTTTTGTAGCCTGAGAATGATAAAAATTAAAAATAAAAGGCACCGAAATCACACACCACAACTTTCTCATTAAAAAGGCTTTTAAATTATAAACGAAAAGTAAACATTTATGTTATACAATTCAACTATAATGCCAATATTATAAAATTATTTTCCATATCATTTGCCCAACTACATTAACAATATCTCAATTATTCATCAC
Source organism: Chryseobacterium polytrichastri (assembly GCF_900142445.1). Classification (GTDB taxonomy): domain Bacteria; phylum Bacteroidota; class Bacteroidia; order Flavobacteriales; family Weeksellaceae; genus Chryseobacterium; species Chryseobacterium polytrichastri. The sequence goes on from NZ_FRAV01000009.1 coordinate 14,403, forward strand.
ATACGTTTGAAATATTTTAATAATTTAGCTTTTTAGTTTCCATTTTTAATTTTAAATTTGATTTACATTTAAAATTAACAACATGATAAAAAAACTATTTGCTGAATTTTTCGGCACCTTTTGGCTTGTTTTCGGTGGCTGCGGAAGTGCTCTTTTCGCTGCCGGAATTCCCGACAGTGGTATTGGAATCTTAGGTGTTGCCTTAGCCTTTGGTCTTACCGTTCTTACAATGGCTTATGCCGTTGGTCATATTTCTGGAGGACATTTTAACCCAGCCGTTTCTTTTGGTTTGGTAGCAGGCGGGAGATTCCCCGCAAAAGACCTGATCCCTTACATTGTTGCCCAATGCGTTGGCGCCATTGTTGCAGCGGGATGCCTTTACACCATCTTAAATGGAGCCAATGCCTTCACAACAGAAGGTCCTGGTGCATTTGCCTCCAACTTTTATGAAATGGCAGGCTACCATGGTAGAAGCTTCTCAATGGGGGCAGCTTTTCTAGCAGAGTTTTTATTAACTGCGTTTTTCCTAATCATCATCATGGGAGCGACAGACAAATGGGCAAACGGAAAATTTGCAGGAATTGCAATTGGTTTAGGTTTGACATTAATTCACTTAATTTCAATACCTATTACCAATACTTCTGTAAATCCCGCAAGATCACTTTCACAAGCTGTTTTTGTAGGCGGCATTGCAATGTCTCAACTTTGGCTGTTTTGGATAGCTCCAATTTTGGGAGGAATAGTAGGAGGATTAATTTATAAATTTTTACTTCAAAAAGATCAATTGGAAGTAGCTGAATAAAAATTCAGTTTTAATTTAATTTTAAAATAAACTATCCCTAAATGAGATAGTTTATTTTTTATGCATACCCCAGATTAATCGGCAGGCTGCTGCTGCGTCACACAGTGAATCATTCCTCCATTAGCATACAGATTTCTTACATCAATACCCACAACCGTTCTTGTAGGGTATAATTTCTGAATAATCTGATTGGCTACCGCATCATTGGGATCATTATAATTAGGAACCAACACTTTGTTATTGGCGATGTAATAATTGATATAAGAACCTTTGTAGCCTAAATCTTTTCCGTCGGTCTTTTTTACGTTATGCTGCGTTAAAGGAACTTTCACAAAATGAAATGCTTCACCATTTTTATTTTTTGCAGCATATAATGTATTGATATCAGATTGTTTTACATCAAAATCTAATAAATCCTCCTGCTCCATCGTCACAATTGTGGAAGCATTTCCAAATCTGGCAAAACCATCAATATGCTGATCAGTAAGATCAAGACCAGCCTGGCCATCCAACCAGATAAAATGAGTAACCCCTAAGTATTTTTTGAATATTGCTTCTGCCTGTTGTTGGGTCATTCCCAGATTTCTATTGCTGTTCAGAATAGAACTTTTACAAGCCATTAATGTTCCATGACCATCAACTTCAACACTTCCCCCTTCATTGATCATTGTAGAATTCAGATCGATTAACGTTCGCCCCTGATCGGCTGCTATTTTTGCAGGAATTTTATTACAGTTCGCAGATTCAATCAACTCACCTGAATCTTCATCTGTTTTATTTCCCCATCCATTAAAACCCCAATCTTCGATGACCAACTTTCCGCTTTTATCTCTTACATAAATAGGTCCGTTATCTCGTACCCAGACATCATCTGTTTTGTAGAGTTTAAAATCAACATTATTAATAGGAATTCCTGAATTTGAAAGTAAATGAGTGATTCTATTCTTTTCTGCTTCATTGTAGGCCACAATATGCACCTTTTCACTCGTAACCAATGCCTTTGTCATCTCCACCCAAGTAGCATCTAAACTGTTTCTATATGCAGTACCATACTGATATTGATGAGGCCACTGCAACCAGGTTCCTTCATGCATTTCACTTTCTTCGGGCATTCTATAAAGAGTCTCTGTCATAGTATCATCTGGGTATTGTTCTTTTTCATCGCAAGAAGTACTGATTACGGCAAGCAAAGTCAAAATAATTAAATTCATTTTTAGCATATTTAAGTAAATCTAAAATTAAAGAAATTAAAATCTCAAATCTCAAGAATTACATAGTACATACTAAAAGCTCTTGGAAACATTTTGATCCATTTCTGTCCAGCTGTTTTCAAAATTCGGGCCATTCTATTTTCTATGAATATAATAAAAAAGCTAAATATTTTTATTTAAAATATTCAACGACGGTATAATTTCCATCCTGGTATTTATCCAATAACTCTTTCAAGTAGTATTTATGCTGTACACCCGTTAAAATCACAATCTTCTTTCCTTTATACAGATTGGCTTGTTTGATTATATTTAACGCCATCGTGTTGTTTCTTAAATCCCAGAAATTACACCAAAGTTGATACCCATCACGGTATGAAATTTTTTCACCATCAGGTTTCGTTACAAACTGATGAGCGAAAATATCTTCAGAATTAGAAATTTTAGGAATTTCATGATGCTGCACAAATTGACGGTATCTGTTGACCATTTCAAAGCTTAATGAATTTAAAGTTTTAATATCTGTTTTAGCAAAATCTCTCAGCGCATTATTCGCTTCTTTATATTTCTCAAAAATGATTGTATTGGCTGGGTTTAATGCTTTCTTTTGATACAGGCTATCCATTAATTTTATGGTCAGATTATCTGCAGGAACCATTCCGCGGTCTTTTCGGTATTGATTTCTTCCTTCAAATTCGAATGGTAGGTTAACGGTTTTTGGGTATTTATTTAAAAATAATATCGCTGCACTTACTTCATTGGAGTTTTTAGACATACTTTCTTTCTTGAAATCTTTCATTTGCTCCGTATCAAGTTCCTGCAAGATTACATCCGGTTTTATCTTGTCTAATATTTCAAAAAGGCTTTGCGGATTTAATATAGAAGATGTTGGCTCATGAACCGTTCCCAGAATATAAACTTCTGTTTTCCCCGAACTTTGTGCATTGTAAAAACAAGATAATAAGACCGAAAGGCTTAAAAAGAGATTCTTCATTGTATATGATTAATTTATAGTAATGATTATTTAATTTTCTTAATCCACTCAACCGATGCTGTAATTTTTTTATCTGTATTTAGATCTTCAAAATTATCCCCACCTATGATTTCCATATCAGGTTTTACATTTTCAATATAGATTTTCCCCGTTCTGTCAACCACATATCCTACAGCTAAATTTAATCCTGAATTTGAATCAACCTTGAAACCTTCGTTGGTTGTGGTGTATCCTGCAGAATCTTCACCAAACATTTTAGTATTCTTTCTGCCAACTAAGCTTACAGCGGTCATCTCTCCTGAACTAGCAGTATATCCACTAATCAAAACAGCCACGGGCAATTGTTTTCCAACAGGTACTTTTAATTTTCTTCTGTTTAGAACCTGGTTATTATCAACATATATGTTCCCATTTTTCAAGATCCAATCTCCTTCAGACTTTTTCTCAGATGTTACGAATCCGCCAATTTTTTCATTGTCTCCAATCAGATCGCTAATGCCTGCAATCATCGGATACATATTACCTCCCGTATTCAGTCTTAAATCAATAATCCATCCTTTTATTTTCCCAGAATTTATTTTATCAATTTCATCAACAATGTTTCCAGCAATGCTATCCATCTTCTTCGTGCTAAAATCACTATTTCCAGGAATTCTTAGATAACCAATATTTTTATTAATCACTACCGCCTCTACTTTTTCATACTTCTTTACAGCATTCTTCACCACTTCATTATCTAGTCTTTTCACATTTTTGATCCATCGGTAATTCTTATTTTTATAGCTTAACCATCCATGATGATCTTCTATTTTTTCAAATAAATAAGGATATACGGAAAGGGCCGCCTGAATATTTCCTGCCTCTTTTGTTTTATTATACACCTCTGTCTGTAAAGAATTCCAATCTATTTTATCTTTATTTAATGCATGATCATGAATCAATACAAGCGTTTTATCTATGTATTGTTTTACACTATCATTTTTAAAATGAATCTGCTGTTGAGCATGGCATATTACTGTACTACTAAAAACCGTAAAAAGGAGAAAAATCATTTGTTTCATGAGAAATTATATGTGGGGAGTTTTTGTTTTAAAAATCTAGTATTCAAGCGATAATTTATTTTGTAACTGTTAGTCTTCAATATCTTTCCGCTTCTCGACATTGAAATTCCAAATTTTTTTTCAGATTATAAATCCATTCGGTTTACAATACTTTCCAGTGTAACAGCGGTTCTTTCAATATCTCCACCGTCTGGATGAAAAATCCATAAAGAATTCTGATCTCTATGATCTATCAATAAAATTCTTGTATTTTCGAAACCAATTGCTAAACAATCTGCCAATTCTTTATACTGTATTTCTTGATTTTTTTGAGAACTGTCATCAACCATTTCCAACAATGGCGCTGTAAATCCTTTTAATTGATTAATCGTAAGATAAGATTTACCGTCTATATTTGTTTTTTCACAAAGTTCATTCAGAGTAAAAAGACTAAAATTTTCTTCATCAGGGAAAATTGAAATTTGGGGTTCAAATTTATCACTAATCAAATATTCAAAATACGGAAGGGGAATTTCAATTTTAGCTTTATTGAGAATAGCAGTCAACTGTTTTATGGTTTTGTCATTCTTTTTGACCACCGTATTTGGATTAGAATACCCGAATTCATCTGCTTTCCATTGTACGGTATCAAACTTGAACTCTCTCGAACAATTGGGACAATGAATGATCATAAAAGTCATTTTCTTTTCTACTGCAGATTGTACAAAATTATAGTCAAATGCACTCAGCTCTTGCGGAGAAAATATTTTTCCACAATCCCATGAATAAGGACAAATTAATTCTTTCATACTCTCTTTTCAATTAATAAATTAAATCTAATTTATTTCATCATCTGTATTTCATTTACACCCAATATTCAAAGATATTGACGCACGGCGAATGTACAAAAAGAAAGCATCAAAAAAAATCCCGGCAGCAGACCAGGATTTTCTATTTTATTTTTTTAATATCAAAAGGATTTTTAAAAATGAGTTCTTCATGTTTTCCTTTGATTTCCATTTTTCTCTGAAGGAGATTTAAAGCCATTTTTCGAATAAAAAGATTTTTATCATTTAAATTCCAATAAGAATCTTCATGAACTTTTTTAGGTTTTCGGATTAGGTAAAACTCTGTTTCCCAAGTATCAACATTGTGATAAAATTCAATAATTCCGCAATGTTCAGGAATTACAGCATGCTCAATCATGCCCATCGGAAGTAAAAAACTAAACGAATTACAAACATAATCTCCACAGGAAATTTTATCGTGTTTCAGAAACTTCTCTCCCGTTTTTGTATTTAGATATGATTTTTTGAAGTCATTTTTAAAATCACTTTTCGAAAACTTGATCTCAATTTCATGACTGAATCCTTCCGCATCAATGATTAATATATCTGCCTCCCAATCAGAATGAAAATGATTGGTCAATACAATCTCCTTCTCAAAATCGCAGTGAGAATGAATATATGCATGAACAAGTTCTTCTATTTTTAACATGAATTTCTAAATAAATGATAAATAATGATTGATAAATGATACACCTAACTCCTACAACTCTAAAACACTATCACTCTAAAACACTCCAACTCACTAGCTCACCAACAAACTGCATCCACGAATATCAGAATGATCAATTCTTCCCAACACCTGAAATTTACCATCCGGAAGTGTTTTTCCTAAATCCTGCGTGGCAATAAAAGCACAAGAATGAATATTGCCCAGATCTATAATATTGATAGCGCCAGTCCTTCCCTCTTTTTCATAATTAAAAGGATCTTCGGCATTTCTCACCAAAATCCGCATCCAGTTTGGACACTGATATACATTTTCACCTAAAGAATAGGCTTGCGACAGAAGTTCTGTCATTGAATATTCTGAATAAATTTTATCCGTTTTAAAACCTTCCTGTAAAATGGTCAGTAACTCATCTTTGGTCATTTCTTCTTTACGCCCTTTCATTCCACCCGTTTCTATAATTGTAAGAGTATCTGATAATGCAAGGGTTTGAGCATTTGAATCACAATAATCAAGAAAATCTAAAAGGGCAAAAGAAACTCCGAAAAGAATCACTTTTTTATCTTTCAATGTATTTAACAATTCAAATAAATCTGAATGATTGTAAAGAAAATATCCGTTTTCAGGCTTGGCAGATTTTTTCATTAAATAATCTACCATATAGATTAAGGAAGAGTTTTGTTTTTCCAAATAACTTGGAAGCAGCCCTAAAAAGATAAAATCTTCCGGTTTACCGATGAACTGTTCAAAACTTTTGTAAATACTTTCCTGATAGATATTTTCGTCTGCGATAAAATGCTTAGACAAATTCATCTGTGTCGTTCCCGAACTCTGAAAATAAAGATTTGCTGACACATTTTTGTCCACAATCTGATGATTCTTAAACATCTCAATGGGCAGAAACGGAATTTTTGTCAGTTCACTCACCTCATCAGGATTTATTTTCAGGTAATCAACAAACTTTCTATAGATCTCAATATTTTCATATTGATAACGAAAGGTTTTCAATGCTGCATCCAAAAAATCCTGCTCTGACTGTATGCTGAATATATTTTCCAATCTTTTATAAAATTTTATTCGCCTCTTTTACGACTTCCATTTGAAGCAAGTCATAAGAAAACCCTTTTTCTTTTAATATTTTTTAACCTTCAATTTATTTTTTTGGTCAGATTATTGCTAATACTTATCCGGAATATGGATTAAAAACAGGAAGCAAATTTATTTCCTTCCGAGAATTACCTCTTTTAGGGGTAATTTTTTTTTGTTCCATCCGCAAAAGTCATCAATTCAAAATCTTTCTCAAAAACACCGTATGTAAAATACGAGATCCAATCTCCAAGATTGATATACTTTGCTTTTGGTTCCAAATCCAACACCATTGGAAGATGACGGTGACCATAGATAAAATAATCAATCTGCTGAGTTTTCAGTTTTTCTTTTGAATAGATAATTAAAAACTCTTTCTCTTCTCCTAAAAACTCTTTGTCTTCATCACCAGAGATCATTTTATTCTTTTGAGACATGTACAAAGCGATTTTCATCGCAATATCAGGATGAATCCATTTAAAAAACCATTGTGCTACAGGATTGGTAAAGACTTTTTTCATTCTTTTATATCCTTTATCACCAGGTCCCAAACCATCTCCATGAGCCAGTAAAAACTGTTTACCACCCATCTCAAAATATTGTTTTTGATAGAAAACCGTACACCCAATTTCTTCTTCCAGATAATCTTTCATCCACAAGTCATGGTTTCCTACAAAAAAATAAACGTGAATTCCACGGTCTTTCAATTCTGCAATTTTCCCTAAAACACGTACATATCCTTTGGGAATGACGTGCTTCCATTCATGCCAAAAATCAAAAAGGTCACCCATTAAAAACAAAACCTGAGCATCTTCTTTGATCTCATCCATCCAACGGATAAATTTCTCTTCACGCACTTTGCTGTCCTTGGGATTAGGAGCTCCAAAATGTTGATCTGAGGCAAAATATACTTTTTTACCAGGTTCTAAATTGATGGTAGTTTTTAACACCTATTGAGTTTTTTGTTGAATATATTATTGATTATCTTCTGCAAACCACTCTCCGTAAGAGTTTTCGGTTTCATGAAGTTTAAGGTAAGCAAGAGAAATTCCTTCCGGAAGTTTTGATTTTATTTTTGCAGCAATAGCATACAACATATTTTCACATGTTGGCTGAAAGTTGCAATAGATCACTTTATGCCCCTGACTCTCAAGACTCTCTCCCAGTTCTCTATGTGGAGACAATCCGTTGATTAAAACTGCATGATCCCAAACATCAACAATTTCGGGTTTTACAATACTTTTAATATCACCAAAATCAACTACCATCCCATTTTTAGGGTTCTCCAAATCATTTACAGGCTTTCCTTTCACTGTTACCAACAGCTTATAAGAATGTCCATGCATATTTTTACATTTCCCATCGTAGTTATACAACACGTGGGCTGTTTCAAATGTGAAAATCTTTGTAATACGTATCATACTGCAAAGGTAAGAAATTTGGTTTGAGTTATAAATTTGTTTCGTACAGTCTAGAAGATTTATATTGATTATTAGAATAGCATTTTTTTACCTTTAAATATAAAAGAATAGGAAATACAGTAAACATAACAACAATTATTAATGATATAAAATTTGATATGAATTATTACTTATACATCTAATTATTCTAAGAGTTAATACATAATTATATATTTTTGCCATATATTCAAAAATAATTTAATGCACGAGGAATATAAGCTAACAATTTTTAGGCAGTCAAGACTAATTACCTGCATTTTTACGTTACCCATATTCCTATTTATAGCTCTTATTATCGGAGTTGAAAGTCATTATATCATTATATCTTTAGTATTTTCAGCTATCATACTTTTCTTGATGTATTATTTTTCAGTAGGACACCTCAATATAGCTGTTGATAAAAATGTGGTAGCATTTACTTGGAAAAAGAAGCTCATTTTTAATTATAAACCAATCTCAAAAATTGAATTTAGAGATATAAAAGTTATCATTTTAGATGATAATCAATTCTTGCGAAAAATTAAAACAGATAAAAATACAATCTATATCAATAATTCTAAAATCAAATCAAAAGATGCTGAAAAGCTTATCTCAAGATTGAAAAATGAAATAAAGTTATAGATAGTTGGCAAGAATTTTCTGAAAAAGGATATTTGAGAAAAGCATATCTAATAAATTCTTTTCTAACAATAATTTTAATGATAGTTTTTATTACTCTGACTATCTTTAAAGGTTTCCAGCCTTATTCTTTATCGATATTTATTTTAATTATTCCACAGATAATTTTGTATAACAAACAAATGAAAAACAAATAAATAACTAAATCTTATCCAACCAATCATTTCCCAAACGTTTGATCTTATGAGTTTCTACATCAATCAAAATCCATAAGGTTAATGAATCTACCACAAGCTGATCATTACAGTAAAATTCAACTTTTCTAGGTTGTTTAGCTCCTTCAGGAACTTTAGGGTAGGTTTTTACGGTAATAACATCTCCCAAATACACCTGCTTTTTATATTGAATATGGTGATCCAGAAGCATCCAGATATCTCCGGGATATTCCGTTTTATATTTCACAAAATCCCAATGTTCACCGGCAATTTCTTCTACCCAATGCACATACTGAACATTATTAACATGATTGTTATGGTCAATATGTTCTTTGGTAACTTTTATTTCTTTTTGATAAATTAAACTCATTATTTTTCACGTCTTCATTACTATTCAAATATATGAACTTTAAATTTTTAATTTTAATTCCCACCTAAAAACCTTCCCAAAACTGAGAAGGTTCACATCTAAAAAATTTATTTAAATAGGAAAAAATGATCTAATGAAATTGTGCCGTTTCCGTAGAATCTTTCATTGCTACTGTTGCCGAAGCACCGCTTGTTACAACATTCTGTACCTCATCAAAATATCCGGTTCCAACAAAAGACTGATGTTTCACCGCTCTGAACCCTTTTTTCTGCAAAGCAAATTCACGTTCCTGAAGTTCGGAATAGCCAGCCATCCCTTTTTCTTTATATGCTAATGCCAATTCAAACATTGCTGTATTCAACGCATGGAAACCCGCCAACGTAATAAACTGGAATTTATAGCCCAACTTTGCAAGTTCTTCTCTAAAATTTAACATTTCATCCACAGAAAGTCTTGCCGCCCAATTGAAAGAAGGCGAACAATTATAAGCCAACATTTTTCCGGGGAACTTGGCATGAATACCTTCTGCGAATTTTCTCGCCTGTTCCAAATCAGGATTTGAAGTTTCCATCCAAATTAAATCTGCGTAAGGAGCATAAGACAAACCACGATCAATTCCCTGTTCTACTCCATTTTTCACCACATAAAAACCTTCGGAAGTTCTTTCACCTGTCACAAATTTCTTATCTCTGTCGTCAATATCTGAAGTTAATAAATCTGCTGCATCCGCATCTGTTCGGGCAATAATCAAACTTGGAACTCCTAAAACATCAGCTGCCAAACGGGCTGCAATCAATTTATTAATCGCTTCCTGAGTCGGAACCAATACCTTTCCTCCCAAATGACCACATTTTTTAGCGGAAGACAACTGATCTTCAAAATGTACCGCAGCAGCGCCCGCTTCGATCATTTGTTTCATTAATTCGTAGGCATTCAGATTTCCACCAAAACCTGCTTCTGCATCTGCAATGATGGGAACTAAATATTCTTTATCTCCTCCTCCATTTACGGACTGGATTTGATCTGCTCTCAATAAAGCATTATTAATTTTCTTCACCACAGAAGGCACTGAATTCGCGGGATACAAAGATTGATCAGGGTACATCTCTCCTGATAAATTAGCATCTGCAGCAACCTGCCATCCTGAAAGGTAAATAGCCTCCAAGCCTGCATCAACTTCCTGCACGGCCTGATTTCCCGTTAATGCTCCCAATCCTGCAACGAAATCCTGATTGTTTAATTTATCCCAGAATTTCTTTGACATTTCTCTCGCAATCGTATATTCTAATTGATAAGACCCTCTTAATTTGAGGACGTCTTCTGCTGTGTAAGGTCTTTTTACTCCGCTCCAACGTGGATTTGTCAGCCAGTCTTTTTCTATTTCCTGAATTTGTTCTTGTCTTGTTTTCATAATAATTGGATTTTAGATATTTAGAGTTTTTTCACTTGAAAATCGGAACCATTAAGGTTAAATTAAGTTGTTAAGAATATTAAGGTTATTTTTTTAGCTTAAAAATCAGAATGATTTAAACTTAATTACACTTAAATTCTTAAATAAGATCTTAATGGTTAAAATCAATTTATATAAATGGATATGCTTTTAAGGTTAAGAATTCTTCGAAGTTTTCAGATAAAATCAATTCATTGAAAAGCTCTTTTGCCAGATTGAATTTTCCGTTTTTGAAACGTTCCTCCCCTACATATTTTTCGATGATTTCCATTTCTTCGAGTTCCCATTGAAGAATCATCGTTCGGGTTAATGTTCTGTCATCAATTAAAACCGCTTCATTTTTCAGCCATTGCCAAATTTGTGTTCTTGAAATTTCTGCTGTTGCTGCGTCTTCCATTAAATTATATATAGCGGCAGCTCCAATTCCCATTAACCAACTTTCGATATAGAGAATTCCAACGTTGATGTTTTTTCGGACCCCTTTTTCTGTAATTTCACCTTTGGGAATTTCCAATAAATCACTTTCTTTAATCTGATAATGAAATTTTTTCTCAATCTGATTTTCTGAAGGCATATATTGATCAAAGATCTTTTTGGCAACAGAAACCAAAGCAGGATGTGCTACCCAAGTTCCATCGTGCCCGTTTTTCACTTCACGCTTTTTATCATTTCTTACTTTTTCGAACGCTAAACTGTTCGCTTCATAATTATCTTTAATTGGAATTTGTGCTGCCATTCCACCAATTGCGTGAACATTTCTTTTGTGACAAATCTCAATCACTCTTTTCGAATAAGCACTCATAAAAGGTGAAGTCATGGTCACCTGATCTCTGTCGGGAACAATAAATTCGGGTAGGTTTCTAAACTTTTTAATGAAAGAAAAAATATAGTCCCAACGTCCGCAGTTCAAACCTGAACTGTGTTCTTTTAATTCAAATAAAATTTCATCAATTTGAAAAGATGCGGTAATGGTTTCAATCAAAACAGTTGCTTTAATCGTTCCTTCTGGAATTCCTAGATAATTTTGAGCAAAAACAAAAACTTCGTTCCACCAACGGGCTTCTTTGTAATGTTCTAATTTTGGAAGGTAGAAATATGGTCCACTTCCGTTTTTCAACAATTGTTTTACATTCCTGAAAAAGTAGATTCCAAAATCAACTAACGAAGCAGAGGCTTCTTCTCCATTTATCTCCAAATGTTTTTCATTTAAATGTAAACCTCGTGGACGAACTAAAAGAACAGCAATTCTTTCATTAAGCTGATAAGATTTTCCCTGTTCATTGGTAAAATCAATTTCTCGGTTAATGGCATCAGAAAGATTGATTTGCCCTTGCATACAATTATTCCAAGTCGGAGAATTACTGTCTTCAAAATCTGCCATAAAAGTTGACGCACCAGAATTCAAAGCATTGATAATCATCTTTCGGTCGACAGGCCCTGTGATCTCCACTCTTCGGTCTAATAAATCATCCGGAAGTTGAGCACAAACCCAATTTTCATTTCGGATTTCTTCTGTTTCTTTTAAAAATTCAGGAAGATTTCCTTTATCAAATTCCTGCTGCGTTTTTTCTCTTTCTTCTAAAAGTTCTAATCGTTTGGGATTAAAATTTTGATGAAGCTCCACTAGGAAATCTATTAATTCGAGAGTAAAAATTTCTTCAAACTGATTAACAGATTTTATTTTTAACTGAGTCTTAGTTTCCATAACCAATTGATTTTGTGATTTGATAATACAAACATAAATAAAAATATTTAATATTTAGCGAACGTTCGCTAAATATTTTTAAAAACTATTATGCGAATAATCGCTTCTATTTTTTATATTTGAGTAATGAATTCTGACAGCGACTTTATCAAAACGGTTTTCGGATTGAAACTGAAACAACAAAGACAAAAGAAAAATTGGTCTTTACAAGACCTTGCCGTAAAAACAGGTTTATCTAAATCTTATTTAAACGAAATTGAAAACGGTAAAAAATATCCGAAACACGATAAGATCATTCAACTTTCAGAATCATTAAACTGTACTTTTGATGATCTGGTTTCTACGAAATTGGATAAAAGCCTAGCGCCATTTAATGAAATTCTGCAATCAGACTTTTTTAAAGAAGTTCCGTTAGAACTTTTCGGAATTAATAAGAATAATTTAATCAGTATTATCAGTGATGCGCCTAAAAAAGTGACTGCTTTTATTAATGCATTAATTGAAATTTCTCAGAATTATAATTTAGGAAAAGAACGTTTTTATTTTGCTGTTCTGCGATCTTTCCAAGAGTTGTATGACAATTATTTCCCTGAAATAGAGGAAAAAGTAGTGCATTTTGCAGAAGAAAATTTGTTGGAAATCAGTAAAAATATAAAAGCCGAAGTCTTGGAAAATATTTTGGTTGAAAAATTTAATTACACCATTCAATCAAACAATTTTGAAACGTACGGCGCTTTAGACAATCTCCGTTCTTTATTCATTCCAGAGAAAAAATTACTGTTGCTGAATGATAAACTTGAAAAAGATCAGAAGACTTTTATTCTGGCGAAAGAAATAGGTTTCAATGTTTTAGAATTGAAAAACAGACCAAACACTTATTCATGGTTAGATTTTGGAAGTTTTGAAGAAATTTTGAATAATTTTTACGCGTCTTATTTTGCCGGAGCCTTATTAATTTCAAAAGAGCAAATCATTGAAAATACCTCTAATTTTTTCTTACAAAATACGTGGGAACCTAAAAGTTTCGAAAATCTGATTGAAAATTTCACCCATTCTCCGGAAACTTTTTATTACCGATTAACAAATGTTCTTTCTTCCGAATTAGGAATTAAAGATCTCTTTTATTTGTGTTTGGTAAAGAAGAAAAACTCTGATAAAATTCAGATTTTAAAAGAGCTACATCTTAATCATCAACAAGCTCCACACGCCAACGCCACCAATGAGCATTATTGTAGAAGATGGATCGCGGTGAAAAATTTAGCGCATTTAAAAGAAAATGAAACATTAACTGATGCTCAAATCTCCCATTATAAAGACCAAGGAATCAGTTATCTTGTGATTTCAACTTCTCAGAAAAACCCTTTTTCTGACGGGAGTAACAGAAGTTATTGCCTTGGAATTTTATTGAATTCTCACACAATCAAAAAAATTAATTTTATCAAATCTTCAACGTTGAAAACAATCAATGTTGGAGTGACTTGTGAGTCTTGCAGTGTTGCGGATTGTGAGGTAAGACAAGCTCCACCCATTCGCTTGGAAAAAGAGTACTTTAATTTGAGTATGAAAAATGCTGTCGATAAAATAAGAAAAGAACTTTTATAATACACTGTAAATCAAAATCATTAATTTTAATCTACATTTTTTAATTTCAAATTTCAATTTTTCATAACAACTAAGCTCTGGTTTAATTTATTCAGCTTAATATGTTAAAATACAATCGATTGTAAAAATAACTTTATTTTTTACTACAACAAATCAACTCTACTTTAATTTTTATTAAAAAACTAAAATCATACAGCAATAAATATCAAATACGTAAAATAAATCAATATTTAACATTTAATTAAAAACTTAATTACTAAATTTAATTGATTTTAATGATTAGAAAACATATGTTTCTTGATTTATTTTTCCCCAATCGTTGTTTACATTGTAATATGATTATTGATGCTGATTTTCTTACGTGTACTCTATGTTTTGAAAAAATTCAATTCACACACTTTGATTATTTTGGAGAGAATATACTTAAAGAAATATGTAAAACACTTTTTCCGATAGAAAATGCTTATGCTTTACTACAATTTGAAAAAGAAAGTGTTAGTCAAAAAATCATCCATGAATTAAAATACAAAAGCAGAGAAAAAACAGGGCATATTATAGCTAATTGGATAACAAAACGCATAGATTTTAAAAATGAAAAGCCCGACTTAATAGCAAGTATTCCTCTTCATAAAAAGAAATTAAAAGAACGAGGATACAATCAATTACATCTATTTGCTGAAACTTTATCTGAGTTTTATAGTATACCTTTTGACCATGAAATAATCACCAAAGTACATTATTCTAAAGCACAGGCTTTAAAAGATAAAAAACATCGTTTAAAAACAGAAAATATATTTTCTGCCAATAAAAATATTTCGGGAAAACATATCCTTTTGGTAGATGATGTTTTCACAACAGGAAACACAATGTCAGCAGCCGTATGGGAAATTCTTACAATGGGAAATAATAAAGTAAGCATACTGGTAATGGCAATAGATAAATAACATTCATAATTAAAAACAAAAGTGATGAAAAAACTTTGCACAATTTCTATCTTTTTAGGAGTCATGACTCATGCACAAGTCGGGATACAAACCGATACCCCAACAAGAACTTTAGATGTTAACGGAACATCCAGAATACGTACACTTACTGATAAATCCGCAGATATAAATTATGATCAGGTACTAACAACTGATGCCAATGGAAATGTAGATTATGTTCCTAAAAGTAGTTTGCATCAGCAATATGTGGAATTATTTAATCTCAGAACTTTACCTTCTACAGTGATTAATAGTAATACCTCAGCTTCCACCATATCAAAACAATCTATAACACTTACTAAAACAGCCTTGGTAATGGTTAATTTTTCAGTTCCTATCAACTTATCAACTACAGCAAGTGACGGAAGAGCTAGAATATTAAGAACTCATTTACTTGTAGATGGGAATGAAACAGTGAAGGCAAGTAATATTTATACCAATAGTACAAATACAGGAACCAATCTTTCTGGACTTTTTTATAATACAGGGTCATACTTCATCGAACTAAATCCAGGCACGCATTCCATTTCTCTGGAGGGATTCTGCGCAGATAATACTTCATGTACACAGGGCGGAAACTTACCTGGAACTAATTTCCAAGCAACTGCTTTATACAATAATTTTTAATATAATTAAACCCCACATTATGTGTGGTAGTTCTTGCTATTGACTAAATATACACCCGTAAATTTCACTGTGCTTTATATTCTGCAAATAAAAGCATAAATATCTTGGCTATGTAATTATAGGTAGGTACACCTACTTATTTTTCACAATTCTTTTAGCCACGAGATAATTACCATAGAAAACACAAAGACAACATCCGTACGTAATCATTCTTACAACAGAAAATAGTAAAGAAAGAATACGGGTAATGCACCAATAGCATTTATAACTAAAGATAAAATGATGAAAAAATTTTGTAATATTTTAATTTTGTTAGCAATTACTGTTAACGCTCAAGTTGGTATAAAAACAACCACTCCAACAAGAATATTGGATGTAAATGGTACATCTAGAATACGAACACTTACTGATAAATCAGCCGATATAAATTATGATCAGGTTTTAACAACAGATACGAATGGAAATATAGATTACGTTCCTAAAAGCACTTTGAATCAACAATATGTACAATTATTTAATCTCACAACATTACCAACTTCCCAAAATAATAGCAGCACTACACCTTCAACAATATCTACCCAATCTATAACACTTCCTAAAAAAGCATTAGTAATTATCAATTTTTCAGTACCCATAAACTTATCAACCGCAGCAAGCGACGGAAGGGCTAAACTACTAATGACTCATCTTACAGTAGATGGTAATACAAAAATAAGGGCAAGTAATTCCTATACCAATAGCGCAAGAATAGGGACCAACCTTACTGGTTTCTTTTACAATACCGGTTCTTTCTCTATTGAATTGGCTGCAGGTACACATTCAATTTCTTTAGAGGGTTTATGCTTTAATAATGTTTTATGTACACAAGGAGGAAATGTGCCGGGAACCAACTTTCAGGCAGTTGCTTTGTATAATGATTTTTAAACTATGTAGAAACACATCTATCTTTATACTTTTTTATTCATCAATGCACAATAACAATATGTTGTTGTGCATTTTTAACTTTATATATTATGACAAATATTCTCATAAAAAATGGCCGTAAAAAGTACGAACAATATAGTATTCTGTAATAAAAGATTTCTGAAATCTCTTATATAATTTATCTTTGAAGCTTTTCTCCATAGCTTAGATCTCCTGCATCTCCTAACCCTGGAGTGATGTATCCTTTTGAAGTCAGATTCTCATCAATCGCTCCTACCCAAATTTCTGCATCTGGATAAGCATTCTGAATCGTTTCAACTCCTTGCCTTGAAGCAATTGCCGCAACAATATGCAACTGAGAAGGCGTCCCGTGTGTCAACAAATCTTTAATTGCTTCTATTAAAGAAGCTCCCGTTGCCAACATGGGATCTCCAACGATCAAAGGTCTCCCCTCAATACTTGGGCACGTTAAATAATCCTGCTTTATAGAAAAATAGTCATTGGCATCGTGTTTTCTGTAGGCAGCAACAAATCCGCAGTCTGCACCGTCAAGATAATTTAAAATCCCTTCAAATAAAGGAACTCCGGCTCTCAAAATCGTTGTAATAACTGGCTGAACAGCAATTTCTGTTACTTTAATGGTATCTAAAGGAGTTTGAATTTCAACTTCTCTTGTTTCAAGGCCTTTACTAATTTCAAAAGCAGCAATTTCTCCAATACGTTCCATATTTCTACGGAATCTCATTCGATCATGTTGAATCTCTACATTTCGTAATTCGTTGATCCATTGGTTAACTAAGGAAAATTTTTCTGATAAAATAGTAAGCATGGAATATTTTAATTTTATTTTAAGGGGAATAATTAGTATAAATTCTCTGCAAAATTACAAATTTAGACATTGAAACTAAAGAGAAATGGATTATATTTATGGAAGTTTCCAAGAATACCATAGACCAAATACTTTAATCATGATGAAAAGCCTTATTTTAGGGAAAATATCCCCTGAATTTATAATAGACGAAACCCTCCCTCAGCTTTTAGCACCCATATTTGAGAAATATAAAGACAAAACAGCTTTTATTTTTGGAAATAAAAAGCTGTCTTATGCAGAATTAGACAGCTGGAGTAATGCAATTGCGCTACAATTACAAAATGAAGGCGTAAAACCGGGTGACAGCGTTGGAGTATGGTACCCAAGAAGCTTGGAGCTTCCTGTCGCCATATTGGGAATATTAAAAGCAGGAGCAGCCTACGTTCCTTTAGACAGAGAAATGCCGGAAGACCGGATTAAACAGGTTTTTACAGACATTCAGGTAAAAACATATTTCTCAGATACTGATGCGCATATCCACTGTACACCTTTATCAATAGCCCAAGAGCCGAAAGATACCATTCCCGCACTTTCTATTGAAAATATGCCTGATAGCTGGGCTTATGTTTTATTTACTTCAGGAAGCACCGGGAACCCTAAAGGAATCCCGATCTCCCATCGCAATATTTGTCACCTGATCAGATCTGAAGAAGATTTTATAGGAATAAAAGATACCGATATCATTTATCAGGGATTCTCGGTTTCTTTTGACATGTGGTGTGAGGAAGTTTGGATCAGTCTTTTTTCAGGTGCTACTATCTGGATTGCTGATGCTACAACAGTGAAAGCAATAGACGAATTAAGTGAAGTTTTAGCTAAAAATCACATCACCGTTCTTCACGCTGTTCCCAGTATTCTTGCCATTATTGATGAGGTGCCTTCTATACGACTAATCAATACAGGTGGAGAGGCCTGTACCAAGCAGGTACAAGAGAAATGGGCAAAACCTTACCGAACTTTCATCAACAGTTATGGACCTACAGAAACTACCGTTTCTTCCAATATGATTATTCTGAATAGTACAGAAGAACTGACTATCGGAGGGCCATTACCTAATTACCACCTTGCTGTGGTAGATGAAAATATGAATATCGTTCCAAGAGGTGAACGTGGGGAAATGATTATTTCAGGACCTGGTGTAAGCAAAGGATATTTTAATCTTCCAGAGCTTACGGAACAAAAATTTCTACCCAATCCTTTTTCTGATCTTCCAGGTGATACTATCTATAAAACAGGAGATGCTGTAGTTATAAGAGAAAATGGATTTATCGACTTTCAAGGACGAATTGATGATCAAATAAAACTTCGAGGTTACCGAATTGAGCTTGGCGAAATAGAATCCCGACTCAACCAGCTTCAGAATATTTCTTCGGCTGCTGTTTGTGTAAAAGAAGATTCCAACGGGCAAGGGCAACTTGTAGGATATGCTGTTATAAAAAATGATGTTTCTTTTGACGAAAATGAAACTCGAAAAGAATTAGCAAAATTTCTAGCGCCATACATGGTTCCTATCGCTATTGTTCAAATGAAGGAAATGCCAAGGATGCCGAGCGGAAAGATCGACAGAAAAAAACTTCCTATTCCTGAAAGTTTCAGCCTTCATGAAAAGAATGAAGATATTAAAATAGACACTGCAGCTTCTGTTGAAGATAAACTAATCCAGACCCTTCAATGGGTGTTTCCCGGAAAAGATATTAATCTACAACATGATTTTTTTACTGATTTGGGCGGACACTCTTTGTTGGCCGCAACTCTTGTTTCACATTTAAGACAAAAAGCAGGTATTCCTTATGCTTCATTAAAAGACATTTATGAAAACCGTCCGCTGTCAGCTTATGCCGAATGTCTTAAAAATAAGCGCGAACAAGAACCTGTAAAACAAGAACCATTTCAAAGAGTTTCTACGTTTCAATATTACGCCTGTAATGCAGCGCAGACCGTTTCTTTAATGGCTATATTCGCGTTATTTAGTATTCAGATATTTTTCCCTTATTTAAGTTATTATTATTTCCAGATTAACGGATATGGAACGACGTATGCGTTATTGAGTGCTGTTCTTTTATACACCTTAATTCCTCCGGTATATTCCATTATTATTCTTTTAACCAAATGGCTTATTATTGGAAAAATAAAAGAAGGAGACTATCCGCTTTGGGGATGGTATTATTTCAGATGGTGGCTTTGGAAAACGGTTAAAAGACTGATGCCTTCTGAATTTATTGTAGAAACTCCTTTATATCCAAAATATTTACGACTATTGGGGGTAAAAGTGCATCCCAGTGCTCAACTGAGCCTTTTGCCAATTGCTGCTGAAGACTTAGTAACCATTGATGAGAATGTAACCACCAGTTCCGGCTGTAGTATTGATAATGCATCTGTAGAAAATGGTATTTTAAAAATAAGAAAAGTACATATTAAAGCGCACGCTTATCTTGGGTCTTCCGCTATTGTTTGTGGAGAAACTACGATTGAAGAGTTTGGAGAACTTCAGGATCTAAGTTGTCTGAATGAAGGAAAGACCATTGGCTTTGGAGAAATATGGGATGGTAGCCCTGCCGAAAAATTAAGAACAAAAAGTGCTGAAGAAGTAGAAACTCCAATATTAGCTTCTGCACAAAAAAGAAATAGATATTCTCTTTTGTATGCATGTTCATTATTTTTCTTTCCGCTACTTATCGTTTTACCTCTGGCTCCAACGTTGTATACGCTGTATTATTTAGATGATCGTTCATCTGATTACAGTTTTTATTACCTATGGCAGGCTCCTATACTTTCTACGGTGTATATATTGCTGTTCATTGGTGTTGTAAGTATTATTACAAGATTACTGCAATACAATATGAAACCCGGAGTTTACCCTGTTTACAGCTTTATATATTATAGAAAATGGATCAAAGACCAAATATTTAATTTATCATTAACCATTGTTCATCCTCTTTTTGCATCAATCTATATCAGTAAATTTTATAGAATGATGGGTGCCAAGGTTGGGAAGAATTCAGAAATATCAACGGCCAGCGATGTTTCCCATAATCTATTGGAAATTGGGGAAGGTTCATTTATTGCCGATGCCGTGATTCTTGGAGAACATGATATAAGAAATCAAAAATTAATTTTAGCAAAAACAAAAATAGGAAACAACAGTTTTGTAGGAAACAGCGGACTGATTCCCCAAGGATATGAACTTGGTGACAATATGTTGATTGGAGTTTTAAGCAAAGCGCCAACAGAAGAGCAACTTGAAAATTCATCTGAAAAAGATTGGTTTGGGTCTCCTCCTATTGGGCTACCTTCCAGACAGAAATCAGATTCATTTAAAGACAGTCTTACCTACAACCCTCCACTTCGTCTTCAGCTTGCAAGAGCTATTGTAGAGGGAATAAGAATTATCCTGCCACAAACGGTAATCATTATTTGCAGCGTGCTATTCATTGCCTATACCAGTAATTACCTTGAAGGAAAAATCCTGTATCTTTTGATATTTGCCCCATTTTACTATTTAGGAATTGTGGCACTCCCTTCATTTTTCCTTACCGTTTTATTAAAATGGATATTAATCGGAAAATATAAAAAGACCGAAATGCCAATGTACAGCCTTAAAGTATGGCTCAGTGAAGGCATTACCACAATTTATGAAGCGCTGCCTGTTATTTTCTTTTTGGATTTCCTTCGTGGTACCATGTGGCTGCCTTTCTTCATGAGATTTTTAGGGGTAAAAATAGGAAAGAAAGTATGGCTTAACACCACTGACATCACAGAATATGATATGGTTTCCATCGGAGATGAAGCGATGTTAAATGAAGACTGTGGCCCTCAAACCCACCTTTTTGAAGACAGAATTATGAAAGTAGGCGGGGTGAAAATAGGAAGCCAGACAACGATTCACTCGCGAACGATTATTTTATACGATACTGAGATTGGCAATAATGTGCACATTGATGCTCTTTCTCTAGTAATGAAAGGAGAAGCTCTTTCCGATAATACCTCATGGCATGGAAGCCCGTTAAGAGGTAAATAATCTAAAAAACGAGACATGGATTATATAATTAAAAAAATAAAAATCGCAGAAAATATAGCCATCGCAGATGAACTGGTGGGTGAACTTCATATTTCCGAAAAAAGCATGAATGATAAAACGGCTGATTGGAATTTGATTAGAGAAAACTACCTTCGTTTTATGTCTGAATGCGAAGAAGAAAATGATGGCACCTTTCTTATTGCTGAAATTGAAGGGAAAGCCATCGGATTTATATTTGGATACATCGACGAAAAAGATGACAGCAATTTTGAACTTGGTGATGCCGATGATTTGTATGTTTCAGAAGGATATGTAAAACAGGAATTCAGAAAACATGGAATTTATTCGGCTCTTAACAAAGCTTTTGAAGAGACTTATAAAGACTATAATATCCGAAAAATTTATCGCTATACTTTATGCAATAATGACACGATGCAAAAGTGGCTTGGAAACCAAGGTTACCAACCTGTAAGATTAGTGTATGAAAAATGGTTATAAAAAAATCAGAAAATAATTTCTTCTGTATGTAAATCGGTAATCCTGAAATCAGAAGCAATAAAATTTATATAATCAGGAGATAAAAACAGAGGCTTTGTAAAGTAAGTATCATCCTCAATGATTACTTTTTCTTGATGAGCATCAATCTCTCCCAATTCTTTTGAAATACCAAAACCTGAAGCCTTTAACGAGGCTTCTTTTTTTATCCATATTTCATAGAAAGCAGCTTGAGGATTTTGATGAGACTTTATAAATCTCCTTTCTTCAAGATGTAAAAAATTATTGTAAATTTCAATATTCAAAGGCTGAATAAACTCCGTATCAATTCCACATTTTCCTTTTAGGGAAAGACATGATACCACTAGGTTTTTACTGTGAGAGCTACTGAAATCAAATTCAGATCCTTTAATGTAAGGTTTTGAAAAATCATCTTTTTGATATAAATCCCAAAAAAAACTCTGATAAGGACTACTTTTCCTTATCAGAGTTTCTAATAATAATTTTGAAATTTTCCTAGCCAGTCTATCGTTCGGATCTTGATATCTTTCTACAGACTGCTTAATGGAAACAGGAAGTTCATCAAATAATTCGTCTACTCTTTCAGAATTATTCTTATTTAGGAAACTATACGCTACCCAAACTTCCATCTTTATTTCTTTATTTTTGTCTGAAATAAACCTCAATTGGAACTCCGGTAAATCCGAATTCTTTTCTCAGTTGATTTTCAGCAAATCTCTTATATGGTTCTTTTACATACTGTGGTAAGTTACAGAAGAATACAAATTGTGGAGACGGCGTTGGAAGCTGTACACAATATTTGATTTTAATGAATTTACCTTTATTTGCTGGTGGCGGAGTACGCTCAAAAATAGGAAGCATGATTTCATTTAATTTTGAAGTCTTGATCTTCTTCTTACGATCTTCATATACCAACATTGCCATTTCCACCGCTTTCAGAATTCTCTGCTTCGTTAATGCTGAAACAAAAAGAATTGGAATATCGCTGAACTGACCAATTTTATTTTTAATTGATTCCTCAAAATCACGCACTGTATTGGTGTGCTTATCTTCAACAAGATCCCACTTGTTAACCACAATTACAATCCCTTTTCTGTTTTTCTGTGCTAAACCGAAGATGTTCATATCCTGAGATTCCCACCCTAAAGTAGCATCCACCATGATAATAACAACATCTGAATATTCAATAGAACGGATAGATCTCATTACAGAATAGAATTCCAAGTCTTCATTTACTTTAGACTTTCTTCTCATTCCTGCCGTATCTACCAATACAAACTCGTGTCCGAATTTATTATATAGCGTCTGAATACTGTCTCTTGTAGTTCCTGCAACATCAGTTACGATATTTCTATCTGCATCCAATAAAGCATTTGTTAATGTAGATTTCCCTACGTTTGGACGACCTGCAATTGTAATTTTAGGCAACCCTTCAAATGGATCTTTATAATCTGTAGTTGGGAAGTCTCTAACGATATCATCTAAAACTTCTCCTGTTCCAGAACCTGTAGCAGAAGATAAAGTATAGTATTTTTCAATTCCTAATTGATAGAATTCTGTAGCATCAATTTCTTCTTTAGCAGAATCTACTTTGTTGATAACAATGTAAACCGGCTTGTTTGATCTTCTTAAAAGTTCGTGAATTTCGTAATCCGTATCTGTAAGACCTTCCTCTACATTCATCATAAAAATGATAGATGTAGCTTCATCAATAGCTAACTGAACCTGCTTTGAAATTTCCTCCTGGAAAACATCATCATTGTTCACATCATAACCTCCTGTATCAATAACAGTGAAATCTACACCATTCCAGTCTGATTTCCCGTAATGACGGTCTCTTGTAACCCCAGCAGTAGAATCTACAATAGCTTCTCTCCTTTCCAGTAAACGGTTAAATAACGTGGATTTTCCTACATTGGGACGCCCAACGATAGCAACAATATTTGACATAAAAATGTTTAATAAATAATTATTAATGAGTTACTCCAACTTTTGGAGCTCAATTTTTTGCAAAGATAGGCTTTTATTATTTAAGCAGTAATAATCTCTCAGATTATGAATTTGATATTTTGAATAGCTTGTTTTTGTAAATCTAACTGCTTACTATTTTTAAGAAATAAGCAATCAATTTAAATGAAGTTTAAGAAAAAAGACAGCCAAAGCGGCTGTCTTCAAAAATTAGATGAATATAAAAATTAGATTAAATCAAATCTATCTAAGTTCATTACTTTAGTCCAAGCTGCTACAAAATCTTTTACAAATTTTCCTTGTGCATCAGAACTTGCATACACTTCTGCCAATGCTCTCAATTCAGAATTTGAACCGAACACCAAATCTGCCCTTGAAGCCGTCCATTTTGGTTGCCCCGTTGATCGATCTGTTCCCATATACAATTCATTATCTTCCGAAATGCCTTTCCATTGGGTTTTCATATCCAAAAGATTAACAAAGAAATCATTGGTTAAGACACCGGGACGTTGTGTGAATATTCCATTTTTGGAACTATCGAAATTTGTATCCAAAGCACGCATTCCACCAATCAAAACCGTTAGTTCAGGAGGAGTAAGCGTCAATAATTGCGCTTTATCAATCAATAAAGATTCAGTTGAAACCGAATATTTTTTCTTCAAGTAATTTCTGAAACCGTCTGCTGCAGGTTCCAAATACTGCATAGATTCAACATCTGTTTGCGCTTGCAAAGCATCCATACGGCCTGGAGCAAAAGGAACGTTAATATTTTGTCCGGCATCTCTTGCTGCTTTTTCAACCGCTGCACTTCCTGCCAAAACAATTAAATCTGCTAATGAAATTTTCTTATTTCCGCCTTGAGCATTATTAAATTCTGTTTGAATATTTTCTAATACGCTCAAAACCTTTTGCAACTGAGCCGGATTATTTACAGCCCAATCTTTTTGTGGAGCCAAACGAACTCTCGCTCCATTAGCACCACCACGTTTATCGCTTCCTCTGAAAGTTGAGGCTGAAGCCCAAGCTGTAGAAACCAATTCAGAAATGCTTAATCCTGAATTTAAAATTTTACTTTTCAATGACTCAACATCAGAATCATCAACCAATTCGTGGTTCACTTCAGGAATCGGGTCTTGCCAGATTAATTCTTCTGCCGGAACATCAGGACCTAAATAACGGGCCTTTGGTCCCATATCTCTATGCGTTAATTTAAACCAAGCACGAGAAAAGGCATCTGCAAAAGCGTCTGGATTCTCAAAAAAGTTTCTTGATATTTTTTCATATACAGGATCAAATCTTAGTGAAAGATCTGTTGTAAGCATTGTTGCTCTGTGCTTTTTATTGGGATCAAATGCATCAGGAATAATTTTTTCGCCGTTTTTCGCTACCCATTGGTGAGCGCCTGCAGGACTTTTAGTTAATTCCCATTCGTTTTCAAATAGATTTTTAAAGAAAAGATTACTCCATTCTGTTGGTTTTTCAGTCCATGTCACTTCCAATCCGCTCGAAATAGCATCTGGTCCTTTTCCTGATTTATAAGAACTACTCCATCCAAATCCCTGTGCTTCAATACCTGCTGCTTCTGGTTCTTTTCCAACATGATCTGCCGGACCAGCACCGTGAGTCTTTCCAAACGTATGTCCACCTGCGATTAATGCTACAGTTTCTTCATCATTCATTGCCATTCTTCCAAACGTATCACGGATATCTTTTGCTGCTGCAATAGGATCTGGATTTCCGTCTGGTCCTTCTGGGTTTACATAAATAAGTCCCATTTGTACTGCTGCCAAAGGTTTTTCAAGGTTTCTGGAGTGATTAACCTCAGAATCATCTTCCGCCGGAAGAACACCATGACCTTCAACACCCGGAGAACCGTGAGCATAACGAAGATCCCCGCCTAGCCAAGTTTTTTCTGTTCCCCAGTATACATCCTGATCCGGCTCCCAGACATCTTCACGACCTCCTGCAAACCCGAATGTTTTGAAGCCCATAGATTCAAGAGCAATATTTCCTGTAAGAATTAAAAGATCTGCCCACGATATTTTCTTACCATATTTTTGTTTGATTGGCCAAAGTAATCTTCTTGCTTTATCCAAACTCACATTATCCGGCCAGCTATTTAAGGGTGCAAAACGCTGTTGACCAGCTCCTGCTCCACCTCTTCCGTCACCTACACGATATGTTCCGGCACTGTGCCAAGCCATACGGATAAATAAAGGTCCATAATGTCCAAAATCTGCAGGCCACCAATCTTGCGAATCTGTCATTAACGCATGAAGATCTTTTTTCACACTTTCAAGATCAAGACTTTGAAAAGCTTCAGCATAATCAAAATCTTCTTCCATAGGATTCGACAAAGACGAATACTGTCTTAAAATATCAACTCTTAACTGATCCGGCCACCAGTCTTTATTATGAGTTCCACCTCCTGCAACATTTTCTTTTTTCATTGTTCCATTATGAAATGGGCACTTGCTGATGTCATTTAAATCGTTTTCCATTATCGCTTAATTTTTTATGTTGGATTTTAACTTTTTACTAATTTGTTTTGTTTAACAACTCTGCAAACTTACAACGCTTGACCAATAAATACAATCTATCGAAAATATTTTTACAATAGTTAAAAACTATAACATATCATAAACTATTGATTTCTAATTGCCAGTATAACAAAAAATACAATAATGCAATTAAGTTAATAAAATTTGGTATTACCTTAGATAAAAACTAATAAGATGGAGGCGTATTTAGAATAATTCAATTTAGCCTCGTCATTTAAATATTTTCTACATTTTTTATACTTAAAAATTTAATACCTTTATCTGTTTAGAAACCCAAATCACAGTGTATGAAAAAAGCAATTGTTGTTATTCTTGTCGCATTTATTCTCATTCAGTTTTTCCCGATTGATAAAACGAATCCTCCACCAACTCCCGGTATGGACTTTTTAAGAATAAAAAAAACATCACCAGAAATCGCAAAAATAATCACTACTTCCTGTTACGACTGCCATTCCAATGAATCAAAGTATCCTTGGTATGCAGATATTGCTCCCTCTTCATGGTTGTTGAAAAATCATATCACAGAAGGCAGAAAACATTTTAATTTTTCTACCTTTGCTATGTACGAGCCTAAAAGACAGGTCCATAAGCTGGAAGAATGTATTAAGATGGTAGAAAAAGAGGAAATGCCTCTAGATTCTTATTTTCTGGGACATCAAGATGCTAAATTAACCACCGAACAAAGGCAGGAATTAGTTAATTACTTTAAAAAAGTAAAAGAGGAAACTGAAAGATCAATGGTATTTTAAAAACAACAACATGCAGGAAGATTGGCAACATAAACATATTGTATTTTTTGACGGAGAATGTGGTGTCTGTAATTTTTGGGTTCAATGGATCCTGGAAAGAGATAAGAAAGACCAGTTTATGTTTGCGTCATTACAATCAGATTTTGGCCAAAAATTTTTATCAGAAAGAGGGCTTGAAACAAAAGTATTCAACACTTTATATCTTTGGAAACCCAATCAATATTACATGATCAAGTCAAGAGCTGTATTGCAAATTGCAGGTATATTAGGCGGAATTTATACCCTTTCTGGTATTGGAAAAATTTTTCCAATATCTTTTAGTGATATCTTTTACGATATGGTTTCCAGAAACAGAATGAAACTGGCCAATCAGAAATGTTATTTGCCAACGCCTCATCAAAGAGGTAAGTTTATTGAGGTCTGAAATTTCATTCATAATAAAAAAGCTCAATTCCGAAGAATTAAGCTTAAAAATATCTACACAGGATTCAAACCTGTAAAATTATTCTTACTATCCAGTTCCTGTTTTCTTTTTCGGATAAAATCTGTGGGGCGGATTCCGTTGAGTTCATAGAAAAGATCCGAGAAGTTCTGTCTTGAAGCAATACCACATTCTTTGGCTAACGTTTCGATGCCATATTTAAGGTATTCTTTATTTTCAAATAATAAATTGGTGATATAATTAATTCTCAATTCGCTCAGGTATTTATTGAAATTCATTCCTTTACAATCATTGATGACCTGAGAAAGATAATTGGAATTGGTTCCCATTTGGTTTGCCAATTTATTAATCGTTAATCCTTTTTGAGTAAAGTCTTTTTTATCTTCAAATGATTTTAATTTTTTAAGAAGCTCTTCAATTTTCCCTTCATCTAATCCTATTCTTTTATCTTCAATTATTGGAAGTGGCTTTTCTGATACACTATGATGAGTTGAGAATTTCTCTTCTAACAAAATATATTTCTGCTGAATATCTTTCTCTCTTCTATATCTTATGATCAATAAAATTGCCAATGCTATCGCAAGAATTACTAATCCAATAATGATAAAACTTCCCCAGGAATTCGTTTTTTCCAATTTCTTTTTTTCATCTAATAAGGTTTTAGTATCATATTCTTTATGAATTTTTGAAGATAGATACATAAAGTCTTTTGAAATAATACTATCTGCTTTTAGCAACTGGCCTGTAAAATAAAGCTGCTGCTCTTTATCTCCTTCTTTCTTATAATGATTGATTAGCAACTCATAATTTTCTCTTAATTCAGGAAGAATGAATTGATTTTTTTGAAAGATAGAATCTACTTTTTTGAAGTATAAAATGGATTCCGAATTATTTTTCAGCCCAAGATAGCTTTTACCCATATAAAAATAATCTACAGACAGCCACGCAAAATCATCACTGTTTTTAACAGGAATTAAAGATTGGGTAAAACTTTCTATAGCAGCGCTGTATTCATTTTTCTTATAATTTGAAATTCCTTTAGATAAAAGAAAATATCCTTTTTCCTGAGCATAGTCTTTATTATTTCCAACTTCTGATAATCCGATTTCTACTGCGGAATCTGCTTCTTTGTTTTTACCTAAATGTCGATAACAGATAATTAACTGTCGTAAACTATTCAAATACCCTTTCTTATTATTGAAAATTTCGTTAGGATGCAGATTTGATTTTGCTTGAGAACTGTAATGATCAATGCATTGTTTAAATAATTCTGCAGCTTCCAGATAATAGCCAAGATAACTTTTTACAACACCAATGTAATATAGATTCTGAAATTTTAAAAATTCATTTTTGGTATCTTTTGAATATTCATATGCCAACAAATATTCATTCAGCGCCTGCTGGTATTTTTTATAATGATAATAATATACAACCCCTTTTTCAAGGTAAGCAATACTAATTAAATCTTTATTTTCAGATAATTTTGCAGCTCCAATTGCACTGTCAGAATACATCAATTTCTTATCCTTGGATGTAGTATAAAAAACAGCGTCTTTGTAACCCTGAACTAGCTTCTCATAGTTCTTTTCTTTTTTTGCTTTGTTGATATAAGGTTGAATAAATGAAAATGCCTTCTCATTATTTTCTTCGAAATTCTCATATTTTTCTCTCAATTTATAATAGTCACTATATCCTTTCTGAGAAAGGAAAAGTTGAAAAATTACTAGAGGAAATATAAATAGTAGTTTTTTAATCACTTTAAGTTGTTAATCGCTATATAATTTACATCCAAAAATACAGAAAATCCATCAAATTTTATCATTCGCTGATGAATTAATCTCAATAATCATCAAGTCTTAAATCAAACAATTAAATAATTGATTATCAATAAAATAAATATGTCCTAATTCATAAATAAGGACGTCTTAATTTCCGAATAGTGACAACAAGTGCTTTTTTATATCGATTTATGAGGATAATTTCGAACCCAGAATTCTAATCGAAAACCTGGCCGGGATAACCTTTTAAAATTAAAATTTTATGAAAAAGCTTATCTCAATAAAAACATTTTCATTATTAGCGATAACCATTTTATCTATGAATTTAATATCCTGCAGGCAAGACGATGAGAATGATATTATAATAGAAAAAAACACGATTATAAATAAAGAAGTAACCAGTAGGCCCCAAAAAGAGACTACTTCAGATGGCATAAAACCCGATCTTCAAGAAGCAGACCCTCCGGTAAAAAATGGGACCCACTGGAGAACCAAAAACTAAAAACCGAATTATCATCTTCATCTTAGACAATGCAAGCCAAATATCCTTTTTAAATTTTTTAAGATGATAAAAACTAGTAACCATGAAAACATCTAATTTAGTTGCTTTATTATGCAAATGAATGTAAGGGTTCAGTTTTACCGAACCCTTTTTACTTCACCTTTACCAAATCAACGTCTATAATAATCGAAAAGAGACTGTCTATTGCAGGCAGCCTCTTTTCTTTTTAAAACATTAAGGATTTATAATTACTTCCAGCCTCCGCCTAAGCTCTTATAAATATCAACAACTGTACTCAGCTGTTTTTGTTTTGCTTCAACCAATTCCATTTTGGCATCTAAAGCATCTCTTTGATTCAAAAGAACCTCCAGATAATCTGCTCTTGAATTTCGGAATAATTGATTCGCAATATCGATAGACTCATCCAAAGCCTTTGTTTCCTGAGACTTTAGCTGATAGTACTGATCTATGTTCTTCACTTTCGACATTAAATTAGCCACATCCAAATACGCATTCAGAATCGTTTTATCATACTCATATAAAGCCTGAATCTGTTTAGCATCCGCCGCCTGAAAATTAGCTTTAATCGCACTTTTATTAATAAGCGGTCCTGCCAATTCACCCACTAAACTTGAGGCAATTGATTCCGGCAACTTAACTAAATATGAAGGTTTAAAAGCTTCCAATCCTAATGTTGCAGAAATTTCCAATGAAGGATAAAACTCTTTTCGAGCTGCTTCTACATCTAGTTTTGATGATTTTAATTCAAATTCAGCCTGTTTAATATCTGGACGGTTCGCCAATAATTGTGACGGAATTCCTGTATAAACAGTCTGCGGAATGGTGGACATAAAGCTTTCTTTCGTTCTTACAATCGTTTGAGGATATCTTCCTAAAAGCGCATTAATCTGATTTTCTTTTTCAGTAATACTTTGACGAATTGTATATTCCGAAGCTTTTGACTTTGCTAACTCAGCCTGAAACTTTTTCACAGCCAATTCCGTAGCTGCTGCTGCCTCTTTCTGAATTTTAGAAATCTCCAACGCTTTTTGCTGAAGCTTGATGTATTGCTGAATAATATCCAACTGATTATCCAGCGCCAATAAGTCATAATAGTTATTGGCCACTTCCTCAATAAGATTAGAAAGAACAAAGTTTTTTCCTTCAACCGTAGAAAGATAATGAGCTACTGCCGATTCTTTCTCCGTTCTCAGCTTTTTCCAGATATCAATTTCCCAATTGGCCGTTAAACCTCCTTCAAAATTACCCAATGGATCTGGGATTGATTTCCCTGGTTCAATCTCTGTTGTGGCATCACCAGCTCCTTCACTGGTATAACGTCCGGCTTTACGAACTCCGGCTCCTATCCCAGCAGAAACCATTGGCGTTAATCTTCCTTTTTTAGCCAAAACACCGCTTTTAGCAATCTCAATTTCCTGAAGTGTGATCAGTAATTCCTGATTGTTTTTTAAAGCTGTTTCAATTAAACTCACCAGATTAGGATCAGTAAAAAACTGTCTCCAAGGCGTTGTTCCACTATTGTTATTAGCATCTTGCTGCTCTTCCTGCTGGAAGTTCTGAGGTATATTTGTTTTAACCTCATCTTTTATAACGGTTGCCATTGGTGCTTTACAACTTGCTACAACAAGCGATAGAGCGATGGCTGTAATAATACTTTTAGTCTTCAAATTTTCCATCGTGTTCATAAGGTTCTGTTTGTTCTGTTAAAGGATTTTCTTCTTCATATTTTGCCAGTTTAGACTTCTCTGCAATTGTTCCGAAGATGTAATACAATCCAGGAATAATCATCAATCCGAAAATAGTTCCGATTAACATCCCTCCTGCTGCCGCAGTACCAATTGTTCTGTTTCCAACAGCTCCCGGACCTGTTGCCATCACCAACGGAATCAAACCTGCAATAAATGCAAATGAAGTCATCAAGATAGGACGGAAACGGATCGTAGCCCCTTCAATAGCTGCTTGCACGATCGGAATACCTTCCTCGGCTTTCTTCTGTACAGCAAATTCAACAATCAATACAGCATTCTTACCCAGAAGCCCGATTAGCATGACCATTGCCACCTGTGCATAAATGTTGTTTTCTAATCCTAATAATTTTAAACATAAGAAAGCTCCGAAAATACCTGTCGGTAATGATAAAATTACCGGTAGTGGAAGAATGAAACTTTCATACTGTGCAGAAAGAATCAAATACACGAATCCTAAACACACCAAGAAAATAAACACCGCTTCATTTCCTCTGCTTACCTCATCTTTTGAGATACCAGCCCAGTCGATCCCGAAACCTCTCGGAAGTGTTTTATCAGCAACCTCCTGAATAGCTGCAATTGCCTGTCCTGAACTGTAGCCCGGTGCAGGAGTACCACTCACCTCAGAAGAGTTATACATATTATGTCTTGTAATTTCAGATAAACCGTACACTTTTTCCAATTTCATAAAATCAGAATAAGGAACCATTTGGTCTTTATCATTTTTCACATATAATTTCAGTAAATCTGTCGGCAACGCACGATATTGCGGCCCAGCCTGAACGATTACTTTATAAGGTCTGTCGAAACGGATGAAACTGGTTTCGTAGTTAGATCCAATCAACGTAGACATATTGTCCATTGCATTTTCAATGGTAACCCCTTTTTGTTCTGCCAGATCATTATCAATCTTCATCATATACTGTGGGAAACTTGCAGAATAGAAAGTAAATGCAGAACCCAATTCAGGACGCTTTTTAAGCTCCCTTACAAAGTCATTACTTACCTTTTCCATTTTCTGATAATCTCCACTTCCTGCCTTGTCTAACAGACGAAGTTCGAAACCACCTGCCGCACCATATCCCGGAATGGATGGCGGTTGGAAGAATTCAATATTGGCTCCCGGAATATTTTTAGCTTTTTCTTCTAGCTTTTCTATAATTTCCGCAGCAGATTCTTTACGATCTTCCCAGCTTTTAAGGTTGATCAAACATGTACCCGAGTTTGAACCTGTACCTTCCGTTAAAATCTCGTAACCTGCCAATGAAGATACAGACTGCACCCCATCAACACTCTCAGATTCTCTTAATAATTCTTTTGCAATCTGGTTTGTTCTTTCTAGTGTAGAACCAGGAGGCGTCTGAATAATAGCATAGATCATCCCTTGGTCTTCACTTGGAATAAATCCTGAAGGAAGTGAATTCGTAAGGAAAAAAGTACCTACACAAAAGGCCAATAATAGGGGTAATGTAAATGCTTTTTTAGTAACTGTTTTATTCAGTAACTTCTCATATTTTCCAGCTCCTTTTGTAAATAAGTTATTGAATTTATCAAGGAAAATAGTAATTGGAGTTTTCTTTCTCGCTTTTCCGTGGTTATTCTTTAAAATTAAAGCACATAAAGCCGGTGTCAACGTTAATGCTACCACCCCTGAAAGGATAATTGCAGAAGCCATCGTAATAGAGAACTGACGGTAAAATACCCCAACAGGACCAGACATAAATGCAATAGGAATAAACACGGATGCCATTACCAAAGTGATCGCGATAATTGCTCCACTGATCTCATGCATTGCCTCTTCTGTTGCTTTCAATGGAGAAAGGTTTTTCTCCTCCATCTTGGCATGGACGGCCTCAATAACCACAATCGCATCATCGACGACGACCCCAATTGCCATTACCAAAGCAAAGAGTGAAATCATATTCAGTGTAATTCCAAATGCAGACATTACTGCAAATGTTCCTACCAATGAAACAGGAACTGCCAGAGCAGGAATTAACGTAGAACGCCAGTCTCCTAAGAATAAGAAAACCACAATAGCTACCAAGATAAATGCTTCAAATAGCGTATGCACTACCTTTTCGATAGAAGCATCCAGGAATCTGGAAACATCATAACTGATATCATAATGCATTCCTTTCGGGAAGTTATTTTTTTGAAGATCAGTCATCAATGCTTTCACATTTTTGATAACATCACTTGCATTGGAACCGTAAGACTGCTTAACCGTAATTGCCGCAGAAGGCTTTCCGTTTAATGTAGAATAGATATCATACATGGAAGAACCGAATTCTATATCTGCAACATCTTTTAACCTTACAAACTCACCTCCCGGTTTTGCTTTAAGGATAATATTTCCATAATCTTTTTCACTACTGAAACGCCCTGAATATTTTAAGATATACTCAAATGATTGAGAACGCTTTCCAGAACTCTCTCCAGTTTTACCGGGAGACGCTTCCAAACTCTGCTGATTCAACGCTTCCATTACCTCATCTGCCGAGATATTATAAGCAGTTAATCTATCTGGTTTTAGCCAAACACGCATTGCATATTCACGAGTTCCCAAGATATCGGCAAATCCTACTCCACCTACCCTTCTCAATTCAGACATTACATTAATATCTGCATAATTGAACAGGAATTTCTGGTCTGCTTTAGGATCATCACTATACAAGTTAATATACATCAACATATTGGGTTCTTCACGGGTAATTTTCACCCCTTCACGAACAACCAATGGTGGTAATTTATTAACAACCGAAGATACACGATTCTGAACGTTAACGGCTGCAACGTTTGGATCTGTACCCAAATCAAATACAACCTGAATAGCAGCTTCCCCGTCGTTTCCGGCATTTGAAGTCATATACTTCATCCCCGGAATACCGTTTAATCCTCTTTCTAAAGGAATAACTACGGATTTGATCAACAATTCATTGTTGGCTCCCGGATATTCTGCCGTAATATTTACTTTAGGCGGCGAAATGGAAGGGAATTGGGTTATAGGTAGCTTTACCAAAGACAAAACCCCCATAAATACGATAATCAATGAGATTACGATAGACAGAACAGGTCTGCGAATGAATTTTTTAAACATACTTCTTCATTATTAGATATAATCCTACTCTGCTTTTAATTTCAATGTTTGAAGAACTTTCTTCGGATCCTGGAATGTCACCTTAACTTTCTGATCGTCTTTTACTTTCTGAACTCCTTCAATAAGAATTTTATCTTCTCCTGAAATTCCGGAAGCAATAACATACAGATCAGGTAGTTCATAGGCTACTTTGATATTTCTGGATTTCACCACACCATTTTTGTCTACTACAAAAACATATTTCTGATCCTGAATTTCGTAAGTTGCCTTTTGCGGAATAATTAAAGCATTTTGAAGAGGTAAAGTCATTCGGATTTTTCCTGTCTGCCCGTTTCTCAACAGTTTATTTGTATTGGGAAATTTTGCTCTGAAAGCAATATTCCCTGTTTCATTATCAAATTCACCTTCTATGGTTTGGATTTCGCCTTTTTGAGGAAAAGCTTCTCCATTCGCCATAATTAATGTTACCTGATTACTTCCTCTATCATTCACATGTGTCTGATAATTCAGATATTCAGGTTCTGATACATTGAAATACGTGTAAATTTCATTGTTATCAGAAAGTGATGTTAACAAAGCTCCTTCATCAATCAAGCTTCCTAATTTCAATGGAATCCTGTTGATGATTCCTGAGAACGGAGCTTTAATGTTTGTAAATGACAAGTGCGTCTGAGCCAATTTCATTTCAGCGTTGGCAGCATCGAGTTTTGCTTTTGCCATTGCTTTTTCGTTTTTAGAAACAATGTTGTTGTTGGCTAATGTACTTGCATTTTTTAACTCAATGGAAGCCTGCTCTACCTCAGCTTGAGCTTTCAACAATTCTGCCTGATATAATTTAGGCATAATTTGGAATAATGTCTGACCTTGATGAACAAACTGACCTTCGTCTACAAAAATCTTCTCAAGAAAACCTTTTTCCTGTGCACGAACTTCAATGTTTTTTACAGATTGTATCTGCGCTACAAATTCTTTATTAATCACCGTATCCATTTTCATAGGGTTGGTCACCGGATAAATTGTAGCTTCTTCTTTTTCTTCTTTTTTGCTGTTACAGCTTGCGAACAACAAAAGACTGCCAAGCGCGAGGCTCGAGACAACTCTTTTCATCATAATACTAGAGTTTATATAAATCGTTAATGTTTTAAATAGAAATAAAGAGGTGGTAATGAGTAGTTATATTGTGCAACTTACCAACAAACACAATGCAGAATATTTCCCACCCAGAATGAAGAGCAGAAAATAAATCGATAAAAAGGAGTATTATATTCTAATAGAACGTATTAGAATGTATTTTTTTACGGATAATGGATCAGATAGGAAACTATCTAATGTGTGCTTAAGACGTTCACGAAACTGTAAACCGAAAATAAGTAATAACCCAAAAACGCTTGCAAAAACCACAAAAGCCTGTACAGTGTCGGACAATTGAAAATCATTCTCATCAAATTCTAAAGAATAATTTCCTACATCATCCATCTTTTGCTGAACAGAAAGTTTTTCGTAGGTCTGATTTAAACGATTAGCTCTTTTAGGCATATGATGAGAAACCGGACCCGAATAATCGTTTCGTAAAGTGTTGACCTGAATTTTGCTGCCTACAATAAAAAGCAGAAATAACCCTGTCAAAAAGTATACTATGCAGTTTCTCATTTTGAAGTGGCAAAGGTACACTTAGATTTAGATATAAACATAACGGATTAACAAAATTTAACTCTACTTTACATAACATGAAAACCGATGAATAGGATTCTTTAATAAAAACGCACATTTTCACTTCAAATTAAAATTTACAATACTTAAATATATTTATCATTTATAAAATAATTCCAATCAATTATTACGAATAAAACACATTTAAGAATCATTTAATTTTAATATCTCATCTATCACATGAAAGACTAAAAACTTTAGATTAACTTCTTTTGTATGATTTCAGTTTATCCCAAAGAGGTACTCTTTTTAACATACATTACACTAAACTATCAATTTCTGAAAATATTTTAGAGCCTATTTACATGTCCATTGAGAAAACCGGGAAGGTTTCACTTAGTGAAAAAGTGATGTATAAAAAATTAATGATTTAGCAAATCTCAAAGATCTATAATTCTTGCCATTGCTTTACTGGTACGAGAAAGACGATAATATCATTTTTTATGACACATCAAATTACTGCTTCATAAAAAATTAAGAATGAACAATAACTCCTTTTTCTGCATGAAATAAATCTCTAGTTAATCTGCCTTAAAAAACCATAAAATGAAAATTATTATTTAATTTATACAAAATTAACACATTAGAATTAAAAATATACGTAAATTTATACAACATTAGCACCAGACAAATGAAACACATAATCACCTATCACTATGAAAAAATTATTAGAAATCCTTATTATAGGCATTTTTGCCTATTCATTAACAGCGTGTAGACACTCTTCAAAAGACCCTGAAATAATCTCCAATAATGCTGCACCTGTAGAAACTAAAACTGATGATATTATTAAAAATGTTTTTACAGATAATTATGGCGAACAAATGGAAGTTGCTCTGAATAATTCTAAAAATACCATCACTATACATTTGGACGGTAAAACATATGAATTAAAAAAAAACGAAGATCTTCCTGACTACACAGCATCCAACGCAGAATATCTATATTCCAATATCAGAGGGAATATTACTTTTCTGAAAAGAAATGTAGACATGGTACTGTTTCATCACAAAAAAGATGACAAACAACCTGGCCCTACAAAGATGGCATCTTATTAAAAATCTTCACTCCTAAAAAACGATAACCATGAAATTTTTATACACTCATATCACCAGCTTATTGTTTGTCATCTTGATGGCATCATGTATGAGCAAACCTACTACACCTCCTTCCTCACCTAATGATATCACTGGAAAAACATGGAAACTCACAGAACTCAACGGAAGACCCATCACTCTTAAAAACCCAAAAAGTAATCCTCATTTTTCATTACATATGAAAGATATGAGATACGAAGGAAACGGCAGCTGCAATGGTATCGGAGGTACTTTTGAGATTAAACCTGAAATAATGCGCATTAAATTCAACCAAGGAATGTCTACCATGATCGCCTGCGAAGATTTGGAAACCGAACAATTATTTCTAAAGGCTTTATTAACAGCTGATAATTATACTGTAAACGGTAATACCTTAAGCCTTAACAAGGCTAAAATGGCTCCTTTAGCCAAATTTGTATGGCAGAAATAAATTCTTTTTCATAAAACACATCATCATAAAGGAGTCACTTTACATTTCGTAAAGTGACTCTCATTTTTTTTCAACCACATCTTAACCCACTACATTTTCTTTTGTGTTTTAATCATTCTAATTGAGGGATCAATTATTTTTCATCAAAAATCTATGTTATATCTTAAATATTTAATTAATTGCTGTTGCAACAATGGAATTCTCAGACCAACCCCCTCCAACTGTACTAATAGAGGCACCTGCAACCGTTCTACTTACTTCAGTATTTCCTACAATATATCTATATGTTCTATTTGCTGAAGTTGTATTATTAACTTGTATTGCACCTGTTACTACATTAAATTTTTGACCTGAAGTATATGGTCCAGCTACTTGAAAACTCATCAATGTAGGTCTAATAACATCACTCGATGACGTTCCAACTTGTCCGATGGTAGTTAAGTTTTCATGCGAAAAAGTACTTCTTACAAACAACCAATCGTCAGCTGCTAAAGTTCCGTTTTGAGGTCTTACCAACATAGTAATTGTCACCATCCATTTTCCGGGAGGTAAAGTAATAGAAGAACCTGTATATCTAAAATCATTAATTTTAGCAAACGGAACATCATATCCTCCCCCTAAATTTCCCATTGTAGTTTGTGTTCTAGGAGATTGCCATTCAGCAGTACCATTAGTATCTGTAGCAACTAACACAGATCCTGTAGAAACAGATCCTGCAGTTGCATTTTCAAATCTTCTTGTTCCGATAGTATGAAAGTTAGTTTGCGGATTACCAGTTCCAATCCCGACTCTTCCATTCTTATTCAAAGTCATCAATGCATCTCCTGTAGCTTGAGCTCCCGCAAAAAACTGTATAACATTTTGTGCTGCTCCAAAACCATAAAAATCATCTCCTGCAGTACTATTCCATATTGCTAATTTTTTCCCAGTAGATGTCCCCAAATCCAATTTATTATTAGGAGCAGTTGTACCTATTCCAACTCTATCATTTACCGCATCCACAGATAATGTTGCTCCGTCTACTGAGAAATGATTTGTTCCCGTAGTAGCACTACTCGTAAATGCCAACGTATTGGTATTTTGGGTCACTATACGATTTCCATCAAGGCTACCATTAGCATTATAAATATTGGTATCAGTATCTAATTTAACCCAAACGGATCCATTAAAATAATAATATCCTACAGCTGTTATATTAACTGCAGTTCCCACGGCGGTTCCTGTGGCAATACTATTTACATAAATCATTGTGGAAGTCGTCAGTCCAGTCATGGACTGTGCCTTTTGTCTGTCTACTCTCGGGATTATTAATCCTTCCGGAGTCGCAGAAGTACCTGTAGCTGTTTTGGCAACAATATCAAAGGTAGCTCTTGGTGTTGATGTATTAAACCCAACTTGCGCTTGAATAATACCAGCCATAGTAATGGCAAATAGTAAAGTAATCTTGTTTTTCATTTGTCCTAGCATTTAGTGTTTACTCCTGTGACATTAATAATCTTATTGAAAGTGTAGACCAACAGTATTTTATGTTTAGGAGTTTGTTTAAAGATTTCTTCGTTATTCTAATCTCAGAAGATCTTTAGTTTTTATGTTAAATTTGTATTTTATACAATTGAATAGATTTTGGGAAAATATCAACAGAATAACAATTATAAGTTAAATTAATACTTCTACTAAATCATGTTGCAAATGTAGAACCATAAAGTGAAAAAATGAATACTGCAATTCTACTCAAATACAATTGATAATTGATTATCAATTAATTACAAACACACTTGAAGTAATCATGAAGTGATTAAAAATCAGATAAAAAAGACTCAAATAGTAGAGTTATTATTTAGAATAAATCAATTAAAAGAAATGCATAATAGTAAATAATGTGACAACATAAAAAACTAAGTATTGCGGATACAATATCTATTCTTTAAAAAATTCATACTCATTAATAATTTCAAAATTCAGATTTTATCCCTTTAACACTTACACTTAGAGAAGATTTTTGTTTTAGGTATTTCGCATTCATACCTATTTTAAATTAAAAAATAGTCGTAAAAACAAGTCAAAAACAGATTAGTTTATATTAAGAACAAATAAATAATAATAATTTACATCTATAAACTATACAATCATATACTATAAAAACTACTTTTGTATTGCAAAACCACAAATCATGTTTTTAAAAAAATACCAAAAAAAAACATTATATGTTCTTATTCTATTATTTATAGTTAACTATGAAGCGCAAGTACATTCTATAAAAGAGCTCGACAGCCTTACAGAAAAATATAGAATGGAAGGCAACATCAAGAAAAGTATAGAACTAAATCTCAACGCATTAAAACAGTATGAAAGACAAGGTAATAAAGATGGTATAGCAGCTTCTTATATTAATATGAGTGGTCTATTTTGGAATCTACATAAGTATAAAGAGAGTTTAAAATATCTGGAAAATGCAGAAGAGCAGTTAAGAAAAATAACCAATCTAACACTGTGTGCAAAAATGTATGGAGAATATGCCAGAAATTATGCTTCTTTAGGACTTCTGGACCAATCTAACAGCAGCCTAACCACTTCCATTCATTTTGCAAAACAAATTACTGAGAAAAAAGAAAGAGAAAAGCTTCTGTATTTCTTTTATACTTGGAAGCTAGCCAATTTTGAAGAACTTGGTGAGAAAGATTCTATTCAATACGTTCTAAAAAAACGAATGGAGCTGACCATCCAACCGCTTACCTATGTTTATATTGCTGAAAATTTTATAAAAAATAAAAAAACAGATTCAGCGGAATATTATCTGAATAAGGCCACTAAAATCTCGGGAGATTTTAGCCATTATCAGAAATCTATGACCTTACTAACTTTCGGTAAGCTCTATACAGAAAAAAAGGATCCTGAAAAAGCACTAGATTACTATCTACAATCGTTATCTATTTTACAGCAGATATCAAGAAAAAACGATATTAAGAATGTCTATAAAATTATTTCAGATACATATGGCTCTCTTAATAATCCTGATAAAAAGAATGAATATCTGGAAAAATATTCTGCTATTTCAGACAGCATCAAAGAAGCTGAAAGACAGGCTTTAAGAATACCTGTAGATAAAATAATCAACGAAGAAAAAGAAAGAGAAAAAAATGAGAGAACTAAATATTTGCTATTAATATCAGTATTAATCGTGGCCTCTATTATTATCGTTATCATCGTTACAAGAAGATATATAAAGAAACAGAAACAGGCTGAAGAAATAATTATTGAGAGCCTGCATGAAACAGATGAACTAAAAAGTAAACTCAACGAAGCATTTGAAGAATTATCTAAGTTGGCGATGACGAATGACCCATTCTTTCTTACACGATTCAAAGAAATATATCCAGATTTTTATGAAACTTTGATAACAAAATACCCAAATCTTTCGGCCAATGATATTAAATTTTCTGCTTTTTTAAAACTTAACCTTTCTACTAAAACTATTGCACAATATAAAAACATATCAATCCGTACCATAGAGTCTAGAAAATACAGACTAAGAAAAAAATTAGATCTTCCTTCAGATGTAGATCTTAATAAATGGATGATGGAACTTTAATTTTTCCAAATAAAACTTATTCTAAAACCCTTTACATGAAATATTGTAAAGGGTTTTTGTATTATAACATTAATAAGTCCACAAAACAATTATTAACAACTACATCAAACATACTACACAACAATACACATATAGCTAAAAATCAAGCAATTAAAACACAAGAGTACATTTGCAGTAATAGATTTCTCCACAATTCACAATACATTTGTATCACATTCTAGAGTTAGTATTTAAAAACACAAATTTGTTCCCTAATAAGGATTTAAATAGTGAGTGTAGCCCCAACAAAACACTCACTATTTTTTACACTAAAAATTGATGCAGAGTAACATAATAAAGTTATTTGGTTATTTAAATTTTCACGTTCTTAATAATTTACATATTAATTAAAGTGAAATGAAAGTTGGAAAGCAAATATGTATTATAAAAATTCATCCCATTTTATATGAGTATTTGCTTCCGCTTTTTCAAACTGAAAAAGTTTTGTTTATAGTAAGGGTTTAGTAGTGGATGCACTGAAAAGTAAGTTCACTACTTTTTATTACTTCTGATTGGCAGGTTTAATTACAGCTAGCTCTAATCCTTCCAAAATTGTATAATCTGTTCTGTATTTTCCAGAAATAAGCTTTCAATGAAAATTTGCAAAAACCGACAGAAAATCTAAAATAAAATGATTAGAAAATTTCAAAAAT
The DNA here is from genome assembly GCF_900142445.1 of Chryseobacterium polytrichastri. Classification (GTDB taxonomy): domain Bacteria; phylum Bacteroidota; class Bacteroidia; order Flavobacteriales; family Weeksellaceae; genus Chryseobacterium; species Chryseobacterium polytrichastri. Next base: position 56,794 of record NZ_FRAV01000009.1, read on the forward strand.
TGATTCACAAAATAAAAATAATTTATAAAAACCGAAAAATACAAAATCATATAGATGATGAGGTTCAATAAAACTATACTATTCAACCCTTTATAAATTCATCTATTTTCTAAACACCAATTCATTCTAGAGTTTAATAAAGAATATTATATTCTTCCGTTTTCAAAAGAATGATACAAAACATAAGCAATGCAAAATCTAAAAGACATCCATATAGGATCACTTATCAAAAAAAGAGTTACGGAATGTGATATCAACATGTCCAGAATCTGTAACTTTTTAAACTGTGACGAAGATCTCATTAATGAAATGTACCTAAGCGATTCATTGAATTCTTATCATTTATTAAAATGGAGCAAGCTCCTAGAATATGATTTTTTCAGACTCTATTCTCAGCATTTGATTCTGTATTCACCACAGGCATCAATCCAATCTAATCAATCTAAAATAGAAAAAACCAGTTTGCCTCAGTTTAGAAAAAGCATCTATACTAAAGAAATTGTTGATTTTGTTATCGAAATGATTGATACAAAAAAGAAAACAAAAACACAGATTATTAAAGATTATAAAATACCTAAAACAACCCTTTATAAGTGGATTGCAAAATATAAAAGACCAGATAATAATTAAAATACAGCCTTATGATACTTCAGTTGAAAAATCAAGAATTAACAGCTCCAGATTATAAAAGAATTTTCAATGATATGATCCAAATGAAATATCCTGAAAAAAGAGAAGTGTGTAAAAATATACTCAATAAGAAAGAATTATCTAGTTTAGACATTCTCCATCTTAATGAAAAAATATTTGGAACGGAGGATAAAGAAACCCAGTTGTTTAACCAATCTCACCGTTCTTATGATAAGGAAACCATCATTGAAATCTTAAAACATCAAAAGAAAAACAAACTGAATAATTCTGAGCTGGCGCGAGATCTAAAAATGAGCAGGAATACCATAACCAAATGGAAAAAAGTATTTGCTCTTTACCCTAGCCTTTAAAATAGTTTACTATAGCTTTTGTATAGCTCAATAAAAAGATACACAACGCTTACCAATATTATAATTGTGATTTTTGTTGGCAGGGGAGCTTTTTTTTCATGTATTTACGTAGTCTACTTTTTCCCCTGCCTTTTTTTAAGGTGTATCAATTAAATAGTATGCAATCTTTAATTACTATATAAGTTCTATGAACAAATACTTTAAAAAGATAAAAAATTTACAAACATCATTACTTTCTTACATAAATCTTTTCAAATCTATTTCTTCATCCAAAGGAATATCATTTTCTATAAACTCAAATAAACTTCTTGAAAAGTAACATCCGTTCAAAATTCCGCGCGCTCCAAGGCCATTAAAAACGTATAAGTTTTTATTTTGATGGTGTCGCCCGATAATAGGTCTTCTATCCTTTACAGTGGGCCTAAATCCAAAATTCACTTCAGCAACTTCAAAGTCATATGGATAAACTTCCGACAGACCTTTTACCAACTGCTCAACTGCAGAATCATCAATATGATGATGTAGCTGCTCTCTGTCGTAGGTTCCACCGTAGAAAAATAATCCGTTATGGGTTGGAAATAAAAAATGTTTCTTTTTGATTGTAATGTTCTCCGGAATAGGCTTTGAAAGTCTTACTTTAATATGATGTCCTTTATTAGGAATAACAGCAATATCAGAGAAAAACGGATTATCCTTCACTCCCATCCCTTCGCAAAAAAGGATATTCTTATAACTGATATTTTTATAAATACTTTCAATGGTATTCAATTGACTATAATCAAATTTCTCTTTTATTAAATGAGAATGATGAGCGAAATAAGTAAATAGATCCGCAAAAAAGTTATTCACATCAAGCCTCGCAGACTGATTCACTTTTCCAGTATTGAAAGGGTTATTTACAATTTCCAAATGCTTAAAATCATCATTTAAAAAATATTGTAAGTCTTCATTTTTCGATTTTTTAAGCCATAGGTTCTGTTCATTCTCATCATGAAAAACTCTATGAATGGGATCTTCTATTAAATAATTTTTCCCTGTATAGGATTCAATTTCTCCAAGAGCATTCTTAAGGAAGTCTATTTGTTCCTGAGCTTTCCAAAAAGTCGTAAACTTTTTAAGTACTACCGGATTTATAATTCCCGCAGAAACCTGTGAAGCACTCTTTTTCCCTTCCGAAAACAAAACAAAAGACTTCTTATTCTTAATCAATTGATGAGCAAAAAATAGCCCCGCATATCCATCTCCTACAATTATATAATCTACATTTTCCATAATAAAAAAACCTGAGTAAAAGTACTCAGGTTTTCTATAAATATCAAGTGAAATTTAGTAATTCCACATATCATTTTCCATTTGAAGAATTTGCTCCTTTATTTTGTCGCTTTCTTCAATCTGCTCTTCAGCATTTCTAGGAATATAGTCTTTAATAACTCCATCTCCTAAACCGCTTGAAGACTTATAGATAACAGAAGAAAATCTTCTAGCATTCAATAAATCATCAAATGATAAATCTGCAGATGAATTCTTTCTATTGTAAACAAAATTGTTTGCTAAAATATCTCTTGCACTAGGATAATATACCCAGAAAAGATCAATAAGCTCATCATTGCTTGCAATAGGTTTTCCGTCTGGCCCAATAACACCTTGTACAGCTGGATCTGGACCCATTGCTGCAATACCAAGAGGTCTGTATTTCATTTGACCATCTCTTTTATCGATAAACCACATACCCATAATTTTAAGAACCTTAACTTTTTCAGTTGTAGTCTTATAAACATCAGTATATTGCTTTTTCTCTTGCTCAGTTAATTGTCTTCCAGAGTTAAGAATATCAATTGCAGCATCATTAATAACTACTTTTTCTAATCTTTTTTGGATTCCTTCAGGAGAAAGTTTATCAACAAAGTTTTCATCATTATATACCTGCTGTATTTTACCGCTTAACGCTGCGTCTAACAATAGCTGATATAAAGATCTCGTTTGAGTGGCAAGCAAACCATCCGGATTATCATAATAATAAGGTTGATTAATCTTATCATTCATATCAATAATCTCCCAAACAAACATACTTTTCAAGATGTCTTTATCATCAACAAATCCGTATTCCAAAGGTTTTACTTTTTTGTCAACAATACTATCTCCAATTTTTTGCTTGTTTTCAGCTCTCATCTGTCTAAATTCTTCTGGAGAAGAAGCGTTCAGAATAGTCTGGGAAAAAGCAAATCCCGAAACTAATACTAAAAGGCTGCTAATATATTTTTTCATAATAAATTTACAATTTTAGTCCTATTGAACGTTAATTAATATAGGAGTAATGTTTTTAATCACTTGTCCGTCTAAACCTTGAGCAGTAGCTTTAATATCAAAAATTGATACTACATCACCTGTTCTTAAGTTTCTTACTAATCCTGCTGCATCATCTAATGAGCTTCCGTGAATTAATAATGCTGCTTTACCAGGAACTCTAACCATAAACTGAGTTACAGTAAATGAAACTGGGAAGTCAAAGTCAGGAATTGCTGCCTGAACAGACTGATTAGGAATAGAAGTTGCCGGCATAGACAATACATTCTGACCTCTCATCTGACCTTGTGGTGGCGGTACATTCTTAATTCTATATTCAAATACCTGAGAAACAGATTTACCATAAGGGTCTATTCCAGATAATGTCAATTTCACTGTAGTTCCAGTACTTGGTTTAACGATCCATTTTCCAGCACCAAGACTCTTAACTGTAGCACCCGGAGCAGATAATGAAAGCTTAGAATTGTCAGCTCCTAAAATAGAACCAGATACAGGGTTTTCAAGTCCTCTGTACATTACATTCATTTTATCAGCAGATAACAATAATCCTTTTTCCATTTTAACTTCTCTTGGACCTGCAATTACATTGTAAGTATGTGTCCATGGGAAACTTTGAGGTTTTCCTGAAGCATCTGTTAATGTAATAGTTCCGTTAAGTTTATGTTCACCGACACCATTACCAGAAATAGAAATAGATCCTTTTCCATTCTCTACTTTACTTACCCCTGTAATAGCAATTTTATTACTATTAGAATAAGTACCCAACATTACCTTAACTTCAGCTTGTTTACCAGCCTGAATATCAATTGGTCCTGAAACAATAGGTTCGTAGTTTGAGAATTTAATACTTGCATCTACTTTTTCTTGAAGTAATAATGCTAGTGCATCAGATTGTACGTTTCTTGCATCATTCTGGATAATCCCAAGATTTGATATTGCAGCGATAAGTGATTGGTGAAAGAATTTATTCTGAAACCATGTTTTACCATTTGGAGATTTTCCTTGAGGGTATTCAGCAATGATAGAAGCATTAGCTCTATCAACCAAATCCTTCAGTTGAGGATTTTTTCCAAAAGTTGCAGAAATGTAATTTCTTACATCATCCATTTTAGATTTTAATTCTAAAGCAGCTTTACTAGGAGAGTTTTCATCCCCATCTTTAAAGAAGTAACTCATCGTTGCTTCATTATTATTAAGTGCTGCAAAGTTTTCGCTTACATCAATTTCTTTTCCTGTTACAGGATCTTTTTCATGAAATTCAGATTGCTTTTTAAGAATATCTTTAATATCCTCAGCTGATTTAACTAATACATCAACTTTAGATTTCAATTTTTTATATTCCTCCCAAGGCGTAGCATAAGTATCTGGTACTTGTTGTGCTTTAGCCTCTAAAGTTCTTTCAAAAATTTTCTCGTTCTTTCTTTCAGTTAAAGTTCTAGTTTCATTAAGGGCTTTAGTAGAGTCATAAAATGATCTGATGATTTCTGCATCAATATTTAGGGCCATCATAGCGATGAACACCAAATACATAAGGTTGATCATCTTCTGACGAGGCGTCTGTTTTCCTGTTGCCATTCTTTTTCTTTTTGTTTTGGATTAAAAATTAAATATTAAAAATGGGTTGGGAATTAAGACTTCATCGCAGTTAACATACCACCATAAACTCTGTTTAAGTTATTTAAGTTCGATGTTAAGCCTTGTAGCTCTTGATTGAATTTTTCTGATTGCTCAGCAGACTTTTGCATATCTGCTACATATTTATTAGCAAATTCTGATTGTCTCTTACCGCTTTCTAATTGCATTACATATAGAGCATTCATGCTTTCCATGTGCGTAGCAGCTTTATTTAATTGATCATTATATTTATGTGTAGAAGCAGAAACGTCAACAGTTTGATTAATCTGATCTACAGAGTTTGAAAACTTATCAATACCTGTTCTTAATCTATCAAATAACTGAACATCTAATTTTGCATCAGCAAGCATCTTATCCAATTTTGTAGAAAGAGAATTTTCTAATTCTGCAAATTGAGCAGCTGCTCCGTTTTTAGAAGATACATTTGAGTGTATTGGGTTAGGGTTTGCATGTTTATCTAATAATTCAGGATATACATTTTCCCAAGCATAAGACTCTTCTGATTTTGGTGGGTCAAAAGCGAAAATAATAAAGATAATTGCCTCTGTAATAAGCCCTACCGTAAGAGCAATGTTACCATTGATTGGTCCAAATGAAATGTGAGTAATTTTAAGCCAAGCTCCAAGAATTACAATTGCAGCACCGAACGAATAAAAGAAATTCATCCAAGCATCTTTAGTCTTAAACATATAAGTTAGTTTTTTTTAATGTTAAATAAAATTGTTATTGAAAAAATAAATGTTCGATAATGATTATCTGTTAACTCTTCTTGGCTTAACAGCAGCTTCAGGAATATCCTGTACTGTTCTAAATCCGATATAACTTCTCGCAGAATCTTTTCTTTCCCAATCTCTTGCACCAGTCATAAGCATATAACCTACGTCTTTCCAAGAACCACCTCTTACAGATTTCTTAGTATCAGTTTTGTCTTTAGTTGAAGGATTTAAAGTAGAAGAGAAACCGTATGAAGAATTGTTATAAGCAGACGCTGTCCATTCAGAAACGTTTCCAGCCATATCAAACAACCCAAATCCATTTTTCTTAAACTTCTTTACTGGAGCGGCATATGTATAAGTACCTTTTTTCTCGTCTTCCATGTAATTACCTCTTTTCGGTTTAAAGTTTGCTAAGTAGCAACCTCTATCATCCATCAAATATGGACCTCCCCAAGGGTAAGTAGCATTTTGCATACCACCTCTAGCAGCATATTCCCATTCGATTTCTGTTGGAAGACGGAACTTCAATGGTCTTTGTTTTTTTCTTTTTAAGCTTTCATTGTAATCAGTTTTCAATTTAGATCTGAAAGTACAATACGCTCTTGCTTGGTCCCAAGTTACCCCTACAACAGGATAATCTTTGTAAGCTTTATGCCAAAAATATTGTTCAAATAATGGCTCATTATAAGCAAAGTGGAAATCTTTTACCCAAACTGTAGTATCTGGATAGATGGCAATACTAGAATTTTTAAGGAAGTTTACCCCTCTTTCTTTTTCAGCAAGTGCAGCATCCATATCTCCCCACTGATAATTATATTTTAATTTACTAACATCTAGGATTCTTTCATTACCCATTCTTGAAGAAGCCGGTAAATATAAAGACTCTAAAACCTCTGCATATTCTACATCAGGATATTTAGTTGTACTCCAATGTAAAGGGATTTTCCAATCTAATCTCTTGTTTACATCAAATCCTCCGTCATCTCTACCTCCTTGTCCCTCTAAATATTCTTGATAAGGTGTTAAATTTTCTTCTTTTTTAGCAAGGTATGCATAATCTCCTATGCTTGCTCCTTTACGACCGCCTTCTCCGCCTTCTCCAGCAGCTTCAGCAAGTAAAGTTCTAGCAATTGAATCTCTTACATAGTTGATAAACACCCTGTATTCTGCATTAGTAGTTTCAGCTTCATCCATGAAGAAAGAAGAAACAGTAACCGTTTTTAATTGTGCTTTTTCAGGAGTATTTGTTGGATCCTGGTCTGCTAAACCAGCAACAAATGATCCTGCAGGAATTGCCACCATTCCGTATGGTCTTTCCGCAACAAATGATTTTGTTTTTTCTCTTGGTATCAACTCTCCTTTTGTTCCTGGCTTCCCTACAGAAGAGCTTCCACCACCTGAACAAGATACCGACGCTACCGACGCAGACAATAATAAAAGAAATATCCTTTTCATGTTAATTTTTATAATTAAGCCGTAAATATATAATTTTTTTAAGAAACTTTTAAGATTTTTTTTGAAATAACGAAAGAAATCTAAATTTACTCTATTTACGAGTATCTTTTATTCTACAGTTACAGATTTCGCAAGGTTTCTCGGCTGATCTACATTGGCTCCTCTATAAACAGCAATATAATATGCTAAAAGCTGTAAAGGCACTGATGCAACAATTGGTGAGAAACATTCTGAAGTCTCAGGGATCTCAATAACATAGTCTGCCATTTCGCTTACCTGTGTATCTCCTCTATTTACTACAGCAATAATTTTTCCTTTTCTAGCCTTAATTTCCTGAACATTGCTTACAATCTTATCATAATGTCCTTTTTTAGGAGCAATGATAACAATTGGCATGTTTTCGTCAATTAATGCAATAGGACCGTGCTTCATTTCTGCAGCCGGATAACCTTCAGCATGGATATAAGAGATTTCTTTTAGTTTTAATGCTCCTTCAAGCGCTGCAGGATAGTTATATCCTCTTCCTAAATATAAGAAGTTGGTAGCATCTACGAAGTCTTTGGCAATACTCTGAGTTAATTCATGAGTAGCATTAAGGACATCTTCTATTTTCTTAGGAATAGCATCCAACTCAGCAATCAAGCTCATAAATTCAGCATTTCCTAAGTTACCGTTATGCTTACCTAGTTTAAGAGCAATTAAGCTAAGAATGGTAAGCTGAGCTGTAAATGCTTTTGTAGAAGCAACTCCAATTTCTGGTCCTGCATGAGTATATGAACCTGCATCTGTAATTCTAGCAATAGATGAATCTACCACATTACATATACCATATATAAATGCACCTCTTTCTTTCGCCAGTTTTAATGCTGCCATTGTATCAGCAGTTTCTCCCGATTGAGAAATAGCAATTACTACATCTTTATCTGTAATAATAGGATTTCTGTATCTGAATTCTGATGCATATTCTACCTCCACCGGAATTCTTGCGTATTCCTCGATAAGATATTCACCGATAAGACCTGCATGCCAAGAAGTTCCGCAAGCAATGATGATGATTCTGTTAGCATTCTTGAATTTCTCAACATGATCCCAAATTCCGGCCATTTTGATTACACCTTCATCCACAAGCAATCTACCTCTCATTGTATCTTGCACAGATTTTGGCTGTTCAAAAATTTCTTTAAGCATAAAATGCTCGTATCCTCCTTTTTCAATCTGCTCAAGATTCAACTTAAGTTTCTGAATTTCAGGCTCAATTTTTAAATTATCATTAATAGTTCTGATATCTACTCCATTTTCCAATGAAATAGTTGCCATATGACCTTCTTCTAAATAGATAGCTTCTTTTGTAAATTCTACGAAAGGAGAAGCATCAGAAGCAATAAAATATTCTTTATCACCTATTCCAATAGCTAAAGGAGAACCTAATCTACCAACAACCAATACTCCTGGATAATCTTCATGCATTACTGTAATTGCATAGGCACCATAGACTTCGTTAAGAGCATATCTTACTGCCGTAGGGAAATCCATTTCAACATTAAGATCCATAAAATACTGGATAAGATTTACCAATACTTCAGTATCTGTTTCTGATTTGAATGTAAATCCTTTTTCAGTAAGCATTTTCTTTATCGTATCATAATTTTCAATGATACCGTTATGAATAATCGCAATTTTACTATTATTAGATAAATGTGGGTGAGAGTTTCTATCACTTGGAACTCCGTGAGTTGCCCAACGTGTGTGCCCCATACCTATTGTAGCTGTTCCTTTTAAATGGCTAGCAATATTAACAAGATCTTCTACTTTACCTTTTGTTTTTTCAACTTCAAGCTTGTTATTTTTATCTTCAAGAACAATCCCTGCACTATCATACCCCCTATATTCTAATCTTCTAAGACCATTAATTACTATATCGTAAGCGTCTTGAAAACCTGTATATCCTACTATTCCGCACATAATTTTATCAAGTGTTTTTTTAAATTTATTTTGTACCGTAAATTATTATTAATTGTATTCTATGAGCATTTGTTGAGTTAGAACCTATAAATACTGCTCTGTCCACGGCATATGGTCTGGATGTATATTGGTATCCAGCTAGGCTACCTGCCGTGTTAGTTAAGAAGTTACCCATATCAATTTTAAAATATTTATTCGCAATAGCTTCATCAGTAAGAGTGCCGTCAGAAGCCTCAACAATATCTTTTACAGATTTTGTAACTGTAAAATCATAATAGGTTGGGTTTTTGTCTAAATCATAAGCTCTGTAAATAGCAAAGTTATTAGCACCTGTTAAATTCAATAGGTCTGTTGTAAATGCTGTAGTAACACCATTAGCATCTTTATCTCTCTGAACAATTGTGAAATTTTTCGGCTTTGCATATTGATTTGTCCAATTAACATCATCAGTATATACTCTAATCTTCGCACTAATAATAGCTGCTTTATTATTTTTATACAATTTTTTAAGCTCGTTAATTGTTTCAACAAGAGGAAGCTTAACTCCAATTGAAGGGCCTCCCATACCCTGAGCATATAATCTTTCGTCTCCTGTATTTTGGTTACTTCCGTCAATTGCAGCTTTAGAAGGTGTCCCGAATCTGTCATAAACATAATTTCCAATATGAGCGTTCGCTGAGCCTAGAGCAAATGTATATGTCGTTTGTGGTCTTGTTATAGTACCATTATCATTTTTATCATTTTTGTAATACATCACCAGCTCCATGTCATTAGGAGAAAACTGAGTCAAATAGGCATCATCTTCTTCAACGGAAAGTTTAAGACCTTTAAAATATCTAATAAAATTTGATACATCACTAAGCTCAGGCTGCCCTTTCTTATCAAGAATTTTAGTCTTGAAGAAACTAGCAGATAAAGGAATTCTAAACCCTACCGCTGATGTAAACAATGAAGATGCGTCTGAAGTTTTAGTAATCGTTACAGAATTCACAGTTCCTGTAAAATCCTTTCTTCCTAGTTCATCTCCAGAACTATAAACTTTATTTGAATAAGCAATATCAGAAACACCATTTAAGAATTCAGTAACTTCATTTACTTTTATTGTAAGTTTAGGAGCTTTTGTTCTTCCGTATTTAATAGCTGGGTAAGTATTCACCACTTTTTTAGCAGGTACATTTCCATCAGGATATGTATAACTATCATTAGTTGTAGTAGTAATAGAATCCGAAGCATAAGTAGGCTTTATTACTAAAACAACAGAATCTATAGCCGCATTAGTCCCGAAATCAGGATTATAAGAAGGTAATCTTAGTTGTGTATAATAAGAAGCCTTTTGCTTACCGAACTGAGCATCTTTCAAGCCACCTAAAGTAGCTAATCCTAATTTGGCAGCATCACTTCTAATACTATCATTATTATTAATGTTATAGGCAATAACAGGAAAAGATACTTCTTTCCCATTTGCTGCTCCGTCTAAGAATAATTGTTCTCCTAAAGAATCCGGATCGGGTTCGCAATTATAAAGCAATGCACTTCCAAAAATCGCCAAAGAAAGAATGGCGAAAGCTTTTTTAATAGTATAAGTCATTAAAATGTGTTTTTTAATAAAGTTGGTTTATAGAATCCACATCGAGATATTCCGATTTTGCAGTTGATGTTTCTTTGAAAGCTTTATCTAAGTTTTCATCTAAAAATTCATCTCCTTTTACTACTGCATCCACATAGTTCATACTTTCAATAACAAAACTCTGAACACTCGGATTATCTAACGCTTTTAATCCAGAAATATTGTCAAACTTCAATTTTTCACCAATATTTTTATCAAATGCTGCATCCTTTTCATTGTATAATGAAAGAACAATCTTAGCATCTTTGAAATACGTATCAGATTCGTAGTATGTTTTAAGATAAATTGGAACAAAAGAAGCCATCCATCCGTTAAGATGTATAACATCAGGAACCCAATTCAATTTTTTAATTGTTTCAATTACTCCTCTGGCAAAGAAAATAGCTCTTTCGTCGTTATCATCGAAAGGAGTTCCCTCATCATCAAAATAATATTGTTTTCTTTTGAAGTATTCTTCATTGTCTATAAAGTAAACCTGCAGTCTTTCCCCCGGAAGAGACGCTACTTTAATAATAAGAGGCTGATCTAGATCATTAATAATGATATTCATCCCGGATAGGCGAATAACCTCATGAAGTTGGAATTTTCTTTCACTTATTTGTCCAAATCTTGGCATAAAAACTCTTACATCATTGCCTTCTTGGTGCATCTTAAGTGCCATTTTGTTTACCACTGCAGCCATATTGGAGTCTTCTTGATATGGATACATCTCTGTAGTAATGTACAGTATTTTTTGATTCGGCATAAACTTCTATCTAATTTTTTGTAAAAATGCTTTAATGTGCAAAATTACAAAAAAACATCCAACATTATTTTAATTAACATTTTTTTACGAAAATTACCTTTTCCAAATTGTTAATACTGCACTTTATTATGTGATATTTTTAGTATTTTTGAATTGCTATTAAAATAAATTATGGAAGTTCTAAAAAACAAAAAAACACTTCAGGATTTCATTGAAAGACAGAAAGAAATGGGCAAAAGGATAGGTTTCGCCCCTACAATGGGCGCTTTACATAATGGCCATTTATCTCTTTATGAGGCTGCAAAAAAAGAAAATGACCTTGTTATTTCATCAATTTTTGTAAACCCAACTCAGTTTAATAATCCTGAAGATCTTGAAAAATATCCTCGAGATATGAACAGAGATCTCTTAATTCTGAAAAATTCAGGACTAGTAGACGCTGTTTACATCCCAAATATAGAAGATATCTACCCTGAAAAAGCAGTTAGCCAACATTATGATTTTGGTGGCTTAGAAAATGAAATGGAAGGAAAATCTAGACCAGGGCATTTTGATGGTGTAGGAACAGTCGTTGAAGAGCTTTTTAATCAGGTAAAGCCTGACAACGCTTATTTTGGTGAAAAAGACTTTCAACAATTGGCTATTATTAGAAAAATGGTCGAAAACAAACAATTAACCGTAAAAATAAAAGGCGTACCTATTTACAGAGCAGAAAACGGATTAGCATTAAGCTCAAGAAATCAAAGACTCCATGAAGACAGAAGAGAAGCTTCAAAAGTTATTTATCAGATATTAACAAAAGTTAATGAATGGTTCAGAGTAATAACTATTCCCGAAATTAAAGCAAGAGTCCAAGATATTCTGGATCTTCAGCAAGGAATGCAGCTAGAGTATTTTCTTATTGCTGATGAAGAAACTTTGAAAGAAACTGATTTCTTTTATAAGGACAGAAAATTTAGAGCTTTTATCGTAGTAATGGTAGATGGTGTGAGATTAATCGACAATATGCATTTAGACTAAGAATGCATATAAAAAATCAAAGGCTACCGTTAGGAAGCCTTTGAACACCAAATCACAAAATATTAATATGAAAAAAATTTACTTTTCAGTAAACTTGTGACCCGGCTGGGATTCGAACCCAGGACCCATACATTAAAAGTGTATTGCTCTACCAGCTGAGCTACCGAGTCGGTCACTAAATTTGAGATTGCAAAAGTATTAAAAATAATTTACATGCACAAATAAAATTTCATTTTTTTTGCAGTGCCTGCGACTGGATTCGAACCAGCACATCCGTTGGAAACCACCCCCTCAAGATGGCGTGTCTACCAATTTCACCACGCAGGCTAAAAAGAATTACAAAAATCTAGTAATCATTTTTTCGCTTGTGACCCGGCTGGGATTCGAACCCAGGACCCATACATTAAAAGTGTATTGCTCTACCAGCTGAGCTACCGAGTCGGTCACTTTGATAACGATTTGCAGTTGTGTATTGTTCCTCGTTTTCAGTGGTGCAAAGATAGGACTTTTTTCATTATCTCAAAACTTTTTCGCAAATTTGTTTAAAAAAAATTCATGATTATTTCATTGGTAGGGTACATGGGGAGTGGCAAATCTCACATTTCCAAAATATTAAGCGAGAAAATAAATTTTAAATTAATTGACCTAGATAAAGAGATTTCTAGGCGAAATAAATTAACCATTCCCGAAATTTTCGAAAAAAAGGGTGAAATTTACTTTAGAAAGCTAGAAAGGGAAACTTTGGAAGAGCTATTGGCTACTGAAGAAAATCTTATTTTAAGCCTTGGTGGGGGAACTCCTGTTTATTATAACAATATGGAGATTATAAATCTGAACTCTAAAAGTGTTTTTTTAAGAGCTTCTATTCAAACTTTATCAGAAAGGATTTCAAAACAAAAAGAGAAAAGGCCGATAATAGCCAACATTTCGGATGAAAACCTTCCTGAATTTATTGCTAAGCATTTATTCGAAAGAAACGAGTTCTATAGCAAAGCACAGTTTAATGTAAATACAGATTCCAGAGAACCGGAAGATATCGTTAATGAAATTATTGAAAAATTGTATTTATAAATCTTTTTCAATTTTCTCATCATCATTTGAGTCCTCTTTCTCACCAAAAAAGTCATCCCAGTCTGTAAAATCTGCATCGATATCATTTCCTGCATATTCATCCATGTCTCGTCTGTCTTTTTTGGTGGGTCTTCCCTCTCCCTTAATTCTATAATAGTCTTGGGTCATTTTACGCAATTTGAGTATTTCATATTGCTCCTTATCAGTCACGTCTTTGATATGAAGAGGAACCAACTTTGCCCCCATTCTGCTTTTAGGGATCTGAATGACTTTAATCTTGTAATCAATTTGATTTTTACGGATCTTAATAACATCACCTTCCTTTACCTCCTTAGAAGACTTTACAACCGATTCACCAATGGCAACTCTATTTTTTTTAATCTCCTCAGTAGCAATGGTTCTCGTCTTATAAAAACGAATGCTCCATAAAAATTTATCTATTCTCATAATTTTTTATACTTTTGTCGTTATATTATTTGTAAAGTAATTAAAGTTTTTGAAATGAAAAAAATATTTTTATATATCCTTACAGGATCTCTATGCTTTTCTGCCTGTAAAAAGGATGATGATGCGGCAACTTATGTAGAACCATCAGATATCGCAGTACAAAATGCATATGATGATCAATCTATTGATAAGTTTTTAGATGCTAATTATTTGGATACCCAAGGAAATATAAAAGCTTTTAGCGCAACAGATACAGCTGATGACCATCAAACAAAACTAAGCGCTATGATTCCTGCTCCTGTAAAATTACCTTCAGGTGTAGTTTATATCGTAAGAAATGGAGCCCAACCTTCACCAGGGAAAACAATTGGTGCTACAGACATTACAAGAACCATGATGAGAGCTAAAACATATCTTGCTGCTAATACAGACGGAAACGTTGCGTTCATATCAGGTAGTGACATGACTCCTTACAATACAATTGACGGATCTGGTTCACCTGTAATAGATCCAAAATTTTATTATATTGATCCTTTAACTGATCCTTTAATAACTAAGGCAACAACTGATGCTGCAAAGCAACCAAGTTATTATGTAATTGAAGGTTATAATGAAGCTTTACAAAAATTTAAAGCATTTGATCAGGTTGATGGCTCTCCTTATAACTTACAAGGGGTAATTATTGTACCATCAAGAGCCGCTTTTGCTAGAGATGCACACTACAATTATAGTGGTTATTCTTTCAGAAACAGAACTTTCGTGTTCAACTTTCAAGTATTTAAAACAACAGCTAGATAAATAAAATTATTTAGTCTATACAATAACAAACCCGCTACAATATTTGTAACGGGTTTTATTTTGATATTATTTTCAATCATTTAATACCTTGCTTTCTGCTTCACATTTCCTAAAATATCAGGGAAATAAAGATCAGCCAAATGGTCAAATTCATCACCTCTCATAAACATTGTAGCATCTACTTCTTCATAAGAACTTCTTCCTGCTGCTGCAATCAATTCATTACAAGTGTGCAGTGTATTTTTATGAAAATGGTATACTCTTTCAGCCTTATCGGTAACATCAAGCCCTTTAATCAGCATTTTATCCTGCGTTGCCACTCCTGTTGGACATTTATTATTATTACATCTCAATGCCTGAATACAGCCTAAAGAAAACATAAATCCTCTCGCGTTATTACACATATCTGCACCCATTGCAACAGCTCTTAGAATATCTAAACTTGTTAAGACCTTTCCACTGGCAATCACTCTTAGTTTATCTCTTACATTGTAACTGTTCAAAGTTCTGTTAACAAAGATCAAAGCTGGTTCCAGAGGCATTCCTACTCCATCAGAAAATTCTGGTGGTGCCGCTCCAGTTCCTCCTTCTGCTCCGTCAATTGTAATGAAATCAGGGTAGATTTTTAACACATTCATCTGAACGCAAATATCATCAAACTCCTTCGTATCACCGATACATAATTTAAAACCAACAGGTTTACCTCCAGAAAGTTCTCTTAATTGCTGAACAAACCTCAACAATTCTGCTGCATTAGAAAAAGCAGAATGTGAAGGTGGAGAAATAATAGTCATCCCCGGCGTGACGTGACGAATTTTTGCAATTTCCGGTGTATTTTTCACTCCCGGTAAAACCCCACCATGTCCAGGTTTTGCCCCTTGAGATAATTTAATCTCAATCATTTTCACATTGGGAAGCGTAGCATATTTTGTAAATAATTCAGGGTTAAATTTTCCTTCCTCATCTCTACATCCAAAATATCCCGTTCCAATTTGCCAGCAAAGATCACCTCCTTCCAGGTGATGCGGAGAAACTCCTCCTTCTCCTGTATTGTGATAAAAATTCCCTTTTTTAGCTCCTCTGTTTAACGAAATCTGTGCTCTATCGCTCAATGCACCAAAACTCATTGCAGAAATATTAAACAATGAAGCATGATAAGGTTGAGAACATTGCTCCCCTCCTACCCAAACTCTCGGCAATTCTTCTGAAGGAGATTTAGCATAAATAGAATGCTTAATTCCTTCATATTTTCTATGATTAACTTCTAATTGAGTCCCAAAAGGCACCGTATCGCTCAGGTTTTTTGCACGTCTGTAAACTGCAGAACGCTGATTTCTTGGAAATGGTTTCCCATCGGTCTCTCTTTCGATGAAATATTGCTGCATTTCTGGCGAAATACTTTCAAAGAAATATCTGAAGTATCCAACCACAGGAAAGTTCCTTAAAATAGCGTGTTTAGACTGATAGGCGTTATATACGCCCAATGCGTAGAAAGCAGATAATAGAATTGGGATCCAATAATCTGCTCTGATTAGTAAAGCTACAATCCATGCAACAGTTACTAATACAATTCCCCAAGATAAAAACTTATCTCTCATAGAATGTAGTATTTAAAAGTTTAAAATAAATTTAGTGGAAATTTAGCAAAAAAGACTATGCTTTTGCTAAAAAACTTTCATAAGAAGATTGCACAGAAACCGTGCCATCTGACAGGATTTTTTCTAAATTTAGAAATTCGATCTGGTTTACAGACGCTTGGTCAAAGTCTTTTTGAACTCTCACATAATTTTCTGTGAAGCCATACATTTTGCCATCTTTATTTTCGTGCTCCCAAAGTACTGGAAGCGTTTTCCCCAATTGGGTTTGATAAAATGCCATTTTTTTCTTTTCAGAAAGAATTCTAAGCATTTTGTTGCGTTTTTTTCTTTCAGGAATCGGAACTACACCTTCCATACCTACTGCTTCCGTATTTTCTCTTTCAGAATATGTGAAAACATGTAAGTAAGTAATAGGAAGATTATTTAGGAAATTATAGGTTTCCATAAATCTTTCCTCAGTTTCTCCAGGGAATCCAACAATTACATCCACGCCAATAGCTGCGTCAGGCATTACCTCACGAATTTTATTAACTCTGTCATTGTATAACTTCGTTAAGTAACGACGTTTCATTTTTTTCAACAAATCATCGCATCCCGATTGTAACGGAATATGAAAATGCGGAACAAAACTTTTACTTTTAGAAACCAACTCGATACTTTCATCCTTTAAAAGATTCGGTTCGATGGAAGAAATACGGATTCTTTCAATCCCTTCCACTTGATCAAGCTCAGAAATTAAATCCAGAAAAGTATGTTCGTGTCTTTTATTCCCAAACTCGCCTTTACCGTAATCACCGATGTTTACACCTGTAAGAACAATTTCTTTGATGTCTCTTCCTGCAATTTCTTTGGCGTTTTTCAGAACATTTTCGATGGTATCTGAACGGGAAATTCCTCTGGCTAAAGGAATCGTACAATATGTACATTTATAATCGCAACCATCCTGAACTTTCAAAAAAGCTCTGGTTCTGTCTCCGATTGAGTAACTTCCGATAAAAAAATCAGTTTCTTCAATTTCACAAGAATGAACAATACCTTCACTTTCTGATTTCTCTAAATCATCAAGATAGCTTAGAATATTGAATTTTTCTTTGGCTCCAAGAACCAAATCAACTCCGTTAATCTGCGAAATTTCTTCAGGCTTCAACTGTGCATAACATCCAACAATTACTACCAACCCTTCAGGATTGGCTTTCATCGCTCTCTTTACGTGAAGTTTACACTCACGATCTGCATTCTCAGTTACCGAACAAGTATTGATTACATAAATATCTGCCTTATCATCAAAGCTTACCTTATCATAACCTGCATCTGTTAATTGGCGGGCAATAGTAGATGTTTCCGCAAAATTTAATTTGCAGCCGAGTGTATGAAAAGCGGCAGTTCTATGAAAATGAGACATTTTTTACTCCTGATTTTTATGGGTGCAAAGATAATAATTTAAATATGAATACTAAATTGATTCGGTCTATAGTTTATAATCGTCTCTAACTTCCGGACTATTTTGAAAGCAGACAGGCGAAGAACTCGAATCAAAATCTGTCTCCGTAAATTGAGTTTTCATCTCAGAATTAAACTCTTGTGAAGCATTTCTGGCAATGGAAAGTGTTTTCCAATTATCATTTTTCATCATTTTAGCAATGTAAACGATCTGGCCAATATGATAAGGATAATGGGCTAATTGACGAAAAACAGCGTCTATTACCAATTGAGGTTCATTTCTGATATACAGTGTAGAATACAAATTATCATCATTAATTTGATTTAATGCATCGAAAAAGCATTTCCAACCTTCTTCCCAAAAATCGAGAACCTCTTTTTTAGTTGTAAAAGTATTCACGAATTCTTCATCCCGATTACGCCAGCTTTTCTCACCATCTTCGGTTAAAAAATTAGTCCATCGCGACAACATATTTCCTGCAATATGTTTTACAATAATGGCGATTGAATTACTTTCATCATTGTATTTCCAAAAGATTTGCTCATCAGAAAGCTGCTCAAAGGTTTTGTCGCCAAGTGATTTGTAATACTCAAAACGTTTTATAAATAGGTCTTTCATACTATAAAAATAAAAAACCAATTTAGCGTTTTTACCGTATATAAGTCTAAATTGCGGTTATGATTTGTAAAGTAAGTGACTTTATGAAGGATTTGAATTCATTAAACATTGAACATCTTGAAAAATGGTTCACTGACGAAAGTACAATTTGGATTCCACCTTCTAATGAAATTTCTGGTAAGAATAGAATTTTAGCCCTATTTAGAGCCATTTTCAGACGTTATGAAAAAATCGAATGGCAGGTTTCTGAAATATTTCCTTTAGGAGATCAAAAATATTTTTATCAAACTATATCTTATGGAAATATGATTGGTAAAGATATTTATAAAAATAGTATATGTACTGTCATCCATTTTTCAGAGAATGGAAAAATAATTTATCTCTCTGATTATTTTAAAGATACAAAAGCTTTTAATTAATTTAAAATATAGGCTGTAGCTTACGCAAATGCTTTTAGCTAATAAAGTTCCAAAAACGTAAAACCATCTTGAAAGAGATGGTTTTACTATTTATTGTTGATTAATTTACTCTCGGTTTTTCACCATTACCCATCCTGTATATTTGAATGGTGTATTTTTTTTATCGGTTTCATTCCATGATACAGAGTACCAATAGTTTCCAGTAGGAACTTTTTTACCACCATTTGTGGTTCCATCCCATTTATATCCGTTAAACTTATCTGCCTGGAATATTTTCGCTCCATATCTGTCAAAAATATTGAATACCAGATTTTGTTTTCCTGCTAATGCAGAATAATCAATCACATCATTCACTCCGTCACCGTTTGGAGTAATAACGTTGATTAAATTGGGTACAACAATCGTAATTTCAATAGGCTCACAATCATAACTATCTTTTACATACACCACATGATTGCCTCTTGAAACATTTGTGAAGATATTAGAATCCTGCCAAGTAATTTTATCCATTGAATATTTGTAAGCAGGTGCTCCCCCCATAACATAAACAGTAACCGTAGTTGTTGAGATATCAATACTCGATACAACAGGTTGCTCAGAAGGATACACTTTTACAGTCTGCGTGGTAATACAATCTCCTGTTTTTAGTTTTACCCAATACGTACCAACACCTACATTAGTAATAGATTGTGTTGTAGCACCTGTACTCCACAGATAAGAGCTAAATCCGGGTCCGGCATCCAACATTGTTTTGTCTTCCATGCAAATTGTTTTATCTTTTAAAATGGCAGAGAAAACAGGAGCAATGACAATCAAAGTCACTTTAGCAATAGCAAAACATCCGTTTCCATTAGTCACCTTTATGTATACAACTCCATTTGGAGCAATATACGTAGTAGGATTTGGAATTTCATTTGTTCCGTTTAATGCATCAGCTACAGAAGGGTAATACTTTTTAATAGTTCCTGCCTGTGTTGTTACCGAAGCATTTGTAAGGTTAAACAATGCCGTTGAAGGATTTGTTTCAATAAAGCAAGATCTCAACGTAGCATCATTTACCACAACTACAGGGAAAAATTTCAACGTTATTATTGCTGTTCCTATACAACCAAACGGAGAAATTATTTTCACAACAACAGTACCTTCAGCCGCTATATAAGCTGTTGGATTCAAAATTTCATTAGTTCCCGCATTAAGATCTGTGATTGTAGGGTAATATTTCTTTATGGCAGCAGGATCGCCAAAGACCGCCGCTGTTGTAAGATTAAAGGTTCCTACTCCCGCATTGTTATTATTACAGGCGAATAAATTAACATTAAGACCTGTAATATTTCCCAACTTGAATTTAAAAGCACCAACCTGCCTACATGAATTAATAGGATTATTAGGATTTGTAGGATCCAGATAATGAATGCTGTAATAATAAGTAGTTGTTGTATTTACCGTCTGCGGTGCTAAAATAGGACTGGCTCCCGACAACGCATCATTTTGTGAGGTATGATAGCTTATCAGGAAATTCGGATTATTATTAAGAATCACTGCAGACAACGTATTAAAATCAAATACCGCAGGATTATTACATACAATCACTTCTCTTGGATTTGCAGGATTCGCTGCAGGGATTCCGGGAGGTACAAAAGGATGAGGCTGTATCGCAGGATCTGTAAACGGAGAAGCTAAAGTAGCTGTTCCTCCCCAGGTTAAAGAAAATGGAGCCATTGTAGGATTAATGGTATCTACCCAATTATCTATATATAAATAATAGGTTTGTCCCGGTAAGACATCCAAATATTTACAATAAGGCGTAGATGAACCTCCGGCAGCACTTAAAAGAGTGCTTGTCATATTTAATCCGGTAGAAGCCCCAACTCCAATAACAGTTGCAGCATTACAGCGTATAGGAGCTCCCAAGCTTCCGCAGGTAACGTTAGGACCATAAACAGCCCAATCATAATCCGCTGCAGGATCATTAGGAACCAAATCAAAAGTAAGCGTTCCACCAGTGGCAATCGTAAGTTTATACCATATCGAATTATGCTCACCGGTTATCAAACATCCTCCTAAACTTTCATTAACTGCGCCAATTCCAGTAGGAGAATACGTTATACTCGAGTTACCACAAACAGACAATGCAGATGTACAATCTGCTTGAGAAAAAAATGTTTGCGATATCAATAAGAGAAAAATGAGTAGAGTTTTTTTCATATATTGTTTTCAAATGGTTATTAATAAAAAAAATGTAACATGATGTATATCAAATATAAACATTTTTTCAACACTAATAATAAAATTCAAAACAAATAACACATTTAAGTGTGAAAAATCAAAACTTATTTCACTTTAAAAAAGAAAATAACAAAAATTATTTTATACTCGTAATATTTCCGCAAAGATTCTCCAAGTGAAAAATCTTATGAAAAGGACTTTTCACTTCATTTAAATGTTCCTTATCCTGGATAAAAGTGTAGCGTGAAGCAATAGAATTCATGTCAGAAACAATTACCAGCCAACATTCATCTACAGAAGTATCATAATAAGGAAATTTTTCATTTTTCTTTTCAATCAATTCTAAAATTTTCTCAGAACAAAGCTCATCAAACAAGTTCATACTGTATTCATGAGTAATGAAAACATTCCTGCGATGAAAAGATTTTCTGACGCTTTTCACACATCCACTTGGTTTATTTTTTTTTATACTTCTATAGATACTAAGAATATTTTCCTGTTGCTCTTCCAGATTATCGAATTTTATATTGGGCAGGAATTCTAAAAAATAAACACCACGATATTTCGTAGTGTCTTCCTGTTCTAATAATATTTCTGCCTGACGGAACATCTTGTTTAAATTACTCTCCATCTTCTTCATTTCAAGATGGTTGATAACTTCAGTCAATTCAATTCCTATTTTTTTATCGTTGAATTTAGCGATAAAGTCTGGGCTTTCGCAGGTAAGATTCTCAAATTTAACTTCAGGAAAATGATGCATAAAAGAATTAAGAAGCAAGATTTCGGCTTTCTTCTTATATTTTTCCCGGTCATGAAGCGGCGATTCATCTATCGTACGGTGATACTTCGCCATCGGCTTTTTTTTCAAATGTCGATTCAGGTAATATAAGCTCAGATTCTTGATTAGATCTTCATCGGAAAATACCTTTTTCATGACTTCTCTTTTTATGATGTTAAACAGTAGAAAAATTACACATTTTCAATTATAAAGTTTTTGATTATCAATTTATTACAACTAAAGGTAAGGAAAAAAACTATTCAACAGATACTTTTAAAATAATTTATCATATAATTAATGTAGAGTTTATTTTCATAATCGATACATTTACTTGATCAATCATAAAACAATGATGTATGGATTTTAAAAACTTCAAAATACCTTTCAGTATTAACCCTCAATATTCTAAAAAAGTAGCCTATTTCTCGATGGAGTTCGCTCTTGAGCAGGTTTTAAAAATATATTCCGGCGGTTTAGGATTTTTAGCCGGTTCTCATATGAGAAGTGTTTACAATCTGAAGCAAGATCTCATTGGTATTGGGATTCTTTGGAAATTTGGATATTACGATCAGGCGAGAAATCACGATCAGACGTTACAGCCAACATGGACAAAAAAAATGTACAGTTTTCTTGAAGATACAGGAATAAAATTTCAGATTGAAATTCACAGCGCTCCGGTTTGGGTAAAAGTTTGGTACTTAGATCCTGAAATTTTCCATACCGCACCTATGTTTTTCCTTTCAACTGATGTTCCTGAAAATGATCACATTTCAAAAACAATCAGTCATAAATTATATGATGCCAATGAATCTACAAAGCTTGCACAGTACATTTTATTAGGAAAAGGAGGTGCAAAATTGTTGGATGAAATGAATATTGAAAGAGATACTTACCATCTAAATGAAGCACATGGACTTCCTGCCGCATTCCATTTATTGAAAAAATATAAAGGAGACTTAAGTAAGGTAAAAGAAAAATTAGTTTTCACTACACATACACCAGAAGAAGCCGGAAATGAGAAGCACAACTTGAAATTATGTTACGACATGTCCTATTTTTCAGGTTTCAGTATGGAAGAAGTAAAAAGTATTGAAGGTTTTGATGATGATCGTTTTAATCATTCATTGTGTGCTTTGAAAATGGCGAAAGTAGCAAACGGAGTTTCCCAACTTCATGGTGTCGTTTCGAGAGCAATGTGGAGTAAATATCCCGGAATATGCGAAATAACGTCAATTACCAACGCTCAGGAATTCAAATATTGGTCAGACAAACCGCTTTATAATTCTAAAGATGAAAATAATGAAATTGTATTCGATTACCGTAAAAAACATTTAAAGAAAAGGCTTTTCAAAATTGTAGCAGACCAAACAGGAAATTTATTTAACCCTAACATTTTCACAATCGTGTGGGCAAGAAGATTTGCGGGTTATAAGCGTGCAGACTTACTTTTACATGACAAAGACCGATTTTATAAATTATTAAATAATCCAAAATATCCGGTGCAAATTATTTGGGCAGGAAAGCCTTATCCGATGGATTATTCTGCAATTTCTACTTTTAACACCCTAGTTGAAGAAAGTAAAAATCATAAAAATATGGCGGTACTTACGGGATATGAACTTTCATTAAGTAAATCGTTGAAACAAGGTTCTGATCTTTGGTTAAATAATCCTAGGGTTCCAAGAGAAGCTTCTGGCACTTCAGGAATGACCGCTGCCATGAACGGATCTGTAAATCTTTCAACGGATGACGGATGGATTCCTGAATTTGCAAAGCACGGAGAAAATTCTTTTGTTGTTCCAAAAGCAGATTACCTGAATATGAGTATTTATGAACAGGATAATTATGATCTGAATAAGCTCTATGAGATTCTTGAAAATGAAATTCTTCCTACCTATTATGATAATATAAACGGATGGAGAAAAATTCAGCATAACTCGATGAATGATGTTAAAGATCAATTCAATAGTGATAGAATGGCTGATGAATATTATAAAATTCTTTATAATTATAATGGATAAAATAGGATTTAGATTTAAATAAAAAAATCCGTGAATAAGTCTTCACGGATTTTCTATCTGAATTAACTTTTTTTCTTTTTTGGAACTTTTAAACCTTTTTCTTTAGCTTCGGAAATACCGATGGCTATGGCCTGTTTTCTATTGGTAACTTTTTCTCCGGAAGAAGATTTTAATTTCCCTTCCTTGAATTCATGCATTACCTCTCCTATTTTGTCTTGAGCTTTATCTGAATATTTGGTTTTGCTCATGATATTTGATTTTAAGATTTTGGTAGAGAAACTCCTAATTCATATACTTTAGCGTGTTTCATATATTTTGAACGCTCCCTTGAAGTTACCGATTCCAGATGACCATTCTTAATTACAACGATTGGATCTTCAATATTTTCAATTTCAAAATTGGCAAAATATCTTTCATCAGGACTTGTCTTATCATTATTAGCCTTTATTTTCTGTAATTCATCTGCGTATTTTCTAAATCCGGGATCCGAAGAATGAATAAACTTATATTCATCACCAGCGTCTACATAAAAATGAAGTTTTTTGTCTACAAGTCCCGCTTCATCAGTAATTTGAGGATTATCATTTCCATCTTTAAAGGCTACTTCAATTAAAATTCCTCCTTTTTTGTGTGAGCACTCTTCAGCATCTTTAAAACTTGAAAAACCTGTATATACAATTTGATCACTCAAAACGTATCGGTTTAATTTCTGGTTATATGCATTCGTTTCCATAATTATTATCTTAATTTGATTTACATAATGATACATTCAATTTTTTTGCCAAACCGCAACTATTTTATTAGTATTTATTAAATATTTAAGAAGATTATTAAATTAATATTCACCTGTTATTTTAAGCATAAACTCTGTATACTTTAATCAATCCTTTTTTAGCATGCTGATTAGAATCGTTCATCCTATTAACTTTCACGCTTAAATTTATCACCATATAAAATAATTCACTAATTTTAGAATTCAAATTAAAAAATTATATTATTATGAAAAATCTTAAGAAAATTTCAAGAGAACAGCTTAAAGACGTAGTGGGAGGAATTCTTCCTGGCATGATTAGATGTATCAGCCCAATTTCATGTACAAGAACAGTAGGATATATTGGAGGTTTTGACAATCCATGTGGAATTACAACTTACCCAATGTGTGCTCTTGAAGAGTAATTTATCTTTAAATACACGGTACAGACAGGGCTTTTGCTCTGTTTTTTAGTTTTATATGGTTATCTTGATAAGAATTATTAAATTTGAAATCGATTAAAATTTGAAATGAAAAAATTCTTACTAACGCTTACCGTTGCTGTAGCTTTTCAAAGTTACTCAGCACAAGAAATTACTTTAGATAAAATATATTCAGGATATTACCGTGGAAAAGGCATTGCCGGAATTACATCTATGAAGAATGGTGAAAATTATCTGGTTATTGAACCTACCGGAATTGCCAAATATTCTTACAAAACCTCTCAAAAAGAAGGAAATATTGTTGATGGACAATTTGAAAGCTATGAGTTTTCTGATGATGAGTCTAAAATTTTGTTGCAAAAAGAAAGTCAACAGATTTACAGACATTCTTTCCTAGGAAAATTTGATATCAAAGATTTAAAATCTGGAAAAGTAACCAGTTTAAATGATGGAAAACCTGTTCAGGAACCAAGGTTTTCTCCTGATGCAACTAAAGTAGCTTTCGTTTCTGAGAATAATTTATACTACCAAGATTTAAATTCAGGGAAAATTACGCAAATAACTCAACACGGAGTTAAAAATAAAATACTAAACGGTCTAGCAGATTGGGTATATGAAGAAGAGTTTGGACACGCAAGACTGTATGAGTGGACAAAAAATTCTGACGCCATCGTTTTCGTTAAATTAGATGAAACGGAGGTACCGGAAATTTATATTCCAATCTATGGAAAGTCATTGTATCCGCAGGAAATGCGTTATAAATATCCAAAAGCAGGAGAAAAAAACTCTGTTGTTTCGGCTCACATTTATCAATTAAGTGATGGAAAGAAAATAACAGTTAACCTAGACAACTACAAACATTATTATATTCCAAACGTTGTTCAGACAGCAAAACCTGATGAAATTGTATTAATAACTTCTGAAAGAATTCAAAATGCTTCTGATGTTTTAAAAGTGAATACAAAAACAGGAGCTGTTCAAAAATTATTTACCGAAACAGATGATAAGTGGATTGATACAGACAGCCCTACATTAGAATTTTTAGAGGACAATTCTTTCCTTTGGGGTTCTGAAAGAGATGGAAACCGCCATTTGTATTGGTATGATAAAGATGGAAAACTAAAAAAACAAGTTACCAAAGGGAATTGGGAGGTAACTGATTATTATGGATTCAATCCAAAATCAAAAGAAATTTACGTTCAGACGACTGAAAAAGGAAGCATTAACAAAGTAGTTTCTAAAATCAATATTGAAAATGGAAAGTCTCTGTTGATCTCCAATGGAGAAGGAAATAATGCTGCCAACTTTAGCAAAAACTACAATTATTTCATCGAAACATCTTCTACAGCAGCAAAACCTAACACTTTTGTATTAAAAGATGGAAATGGTAAAACGATAAAAGAACTTCAAAATAATAATGATCAGCTTCAAAAATTAAAGTCTGATAATTTTGTCGAAAAAGAATTCATAACGATTCCAAATGATGCAGGAGATCAAATGAATGCATGGATTATTAAGCCTAAAAACTTTGATAAAAACAAGAAATATCCATTATTCATGTTCCAATATTCGGGACCAGGTTCTCAACAGGTTGCTAATTCTTGGGATAACGGAAATGCAATATGGTTTGAAATGTTGGCACAAAAAGGCTATATCGTAGCTTGTGTTGATGGACGTGGAACAGGTTATAAAGGGGCTAAATTCAAAAAGTCAACCTATATGAACCTAGGTAAATATGAAATCGAAGATCAGATTACCGCTGCAAAATGGTTTGGAAATCAATCTTACATTGACAAAACAAGAATCGGAATGTTCGGTTGGAGCTTCGGAGGTTATATGACGAGTTTGGCAATGACCAAAGGAGCTGATGTTTTCAAAACAGGAATCGCAGTGGCACCAGTTACCAACTGGAGATATTATGATTCAGTATATACTGAAAGGTTTTTAAGAACTCCACAAGAGAATCCGGATGGATATGATAAAAACTCTCCTACAGAGTATGCTAACTTATTAAAAGGAAAATTCTTATTGATTCACGGAACAGCTGATGACAACGTACATTTTCAAAATTCTATGGAATTCTCAGAAGCTTTGATTCAAAACAAAAAACAGTTTGATTTCATGGCTTATCCAGATAAAAACCACGGAATTTACGGTGGACAAACAAGACCACAATTGTATCAGAAAATGACAGATTTTCTTTTAGAGAATTTATAAAGATCAATAAATATATTTAAATACATAATCCCTTTCAATTTTTGAGAGGGATTTTTATATTAATTTCATTAATCGTTTTAGTAAAATTTGATTTATTTTATCAATTGAAATTAAAAAGCTATTTTTGGGAAAATTGAAATTTGAATATATGAAGACTAAACATCCTAAAGGCCTGCCTTTCCTCTTTTTCACAGAAATGTGGGAGCGTTTCGGGTACTATCTAATTCTTGGAATTTTTGTACTTTATGTCATTGAACCTACTGGTATGAAAGGAGGTCTTGGACTTCCCGACAAAACAGCAGATGATATTTTCGGAACTTATATTGCTTTGACTTATCTGACACCCTTTATTGGAGGATTTTTAGCAGACCGCGTTTTAGGATATATTAAATCTATTTATTTAGGTGGAATTTTAATGGCTGCCGGATATATAGGAATGGGTATTTTCAAAGACCTTCCTCTATTTTACGGATCATTAGCATTAATTATTATAGGAAACGGTTTCTTTAAACCAACGATTTCCACCTTATTAGGAAATCTATATTCAGAAGAACCTTATAAAGCCAATAAAGATTCCGGTTACAACATTTTCTATATGGGAATTAATATCGGAGCATTTATTTGTAACATCATTGCAGCTTTCATGCGTAATAAATTTGGTTGGGGTGAAGCCTTTATCACTGCCGGAGTTGGAATGTTAATCGGGATGGTAATCTTTACAATTGGTAGAAAACACTATATCCACGCAGCGCAAATGAAACCGGTGCAGGAAGGCGATACAAAGCTTTCTGAAATTTTGCTTAAAGTTTTTGTTCCCGCAATTGTTGCAGGGTTTATAGGATGGTTTATTCCTAATAATATCTTTGGAAGTGATAGTACGGATGCATTTATTTTTGCGTGTATTCCTGTTATATACTTCTATGCTTCCCTTTACTTTAAAGCTAAACCTGAAGAAAAAGCCTCTATCGGAGCTCTTTTATCTGTATTTATGATCAGTATGTTCTTTTGGGCAGTTTTCAAACAAAATGGAACAGCTTTAACAAGATGGGCTAACTATTATACCGACCGAAGCGTTCCTGCATCATTAGAAAAACCATTGGAAAACATCTATATGGTAGAAGGAAAAAGTTATGAAGATAAAGAGGTTCCTGTATACAATGATCAATACCAATCTCAAAAAAATAAAGATGGAAGTCCTCTTAAAGAAACCGGAAAAGATATCTATTTCAGAAATATTTCTCCCGAGCAGCGGGCTGATTTAGAAAAGAACCCTGAAAAAAAGGTCTTTTTATACAATACTGAATTATTTCAATCCATCAATCCGTTTTGGGTAATTGTATTAACCCCTGTTGTCGTAGGATTCTGGGCTTTATTAAGAAGAAAAGGAAAAGAACCTTTAACTCCAACAAAAATTGTCTTGGGATTGTTTATTTCTGCATTATCTTGCTTAGTCATGGTATTGGCAGTAATGGCCGGAGAAAACGGAACAATAAAAGTTTCATCGTTATGGCTGGTTGCAGGATATGGTGCAATAACAATTGGAGAACTTTGTCTCTCACCAATGGGATTGTCTTTTGTCTCTAAACTATCTCCTGCAAGATTAACAGCATTAATGATGGGAGGTTTCTTTTTGGCCAACTCTGTAGGAAACAAACTATCAGGAATTTTAGCAAGTACATGGTACAACTATGATAACAAAGCAAATTATTTCTTAGTCAATTTTGCTTTATTAATATTTGCTACACTTTTAGGGCTTTCTATGCTTAAAAGATTGAATAAAATAATGAAAGAAAAAGGGCATTAATCCTTAATTCATAAAGAATATCAAAGCTGTAGACTTGTTCTGCAGCTTTTTTATTTAAATATAAAATTAAAAACTTGCCAAAAACCCAAAAAAAACTATATTTGCTAGTCTTAACAAAAATTAACAATAGAAATGGATAATATTGAAGCATTAAGTCCGAAACCGGATGAATTTGTAGAAAGAAAAGGTTCCAGGCACCCAAAAGGATTATGGGTACTTTTCGGAACTGAAATGTGGGAGCGTTTCAACTTTTACGGAATGAGAGCGCTTTTGACGCTCTTCATGGTAAATTCCTTATTAATAAAAGAAGCTGATGCGGCAATCATTTATGGTGGATTTTTAGCTTTATGTTATCTTACTCCGCTTTTGGGAGGTTTTATTGCTGATAAATATATCGGAAACAGAAACGCAATCTTAATTGGTGGATCATTAATGGCAATTGGTCAATTCTTACTATTCATCAGTGCCTCAAGTTTTTCTGCAGATTTAGGAAGTGCAAAAACAATTATGTGGTTGGCATTGTTCGTTATTATTTTTGGTAACGGATTCTTCAAACCAAACATTTCTTCAATGGTAGGAAGTCTTTATCCTAAACAGGAAAAATCTAAATTAGACTCAGCTTTCACCATTTTCTACATGGGAATCAACATTGGAGCGTTCCTTGGACAGTTCATTTGTCCATACGTAGGAGACGTAAAAGATGCTGCAACAGGAGTAAGAGATATCTTTGCATTTAAATGGGGATTCTTAGCTGCTTCAATTGCAATGGTAGTTGGAACAATAACATTCTTTATCCTTAAAAATAAGTATGTAGTAACGCCGGAAGGAAGACCTATCGGTGGTTTACCAAAAAATAATACAAGTGCAGATTTTGAAGAAGGCGAAACTCAGACAGCAAAATTCACGGGAGCATCATTAGGAATTACTGGAGGTATTTTTGTTGTTTTATTCTTCGTTTTCAGATATTTACTTGTAGGTGAATTCGGGTTTAAAGCTGTGGAAATGGGGCAATTAATCAAAGGTATTATTTATCCTTTCATTTATGCTGCAGGTATTGCTTTGGCATTCTTAATTATGAGTTCTGCTGAAAACAAGATAGAAAGACAAAGAATTTGGGTAATTTATATCGTATCATTCTTTATTATTTTCTTCTGGGCAGCTTTCGAGCAAGCAGGATCTTCATTAACATTTATTGCAGATAACCAAACTGACAGAAGTATCTTCGGATGGAATATGCCACCGTCAATGGTTCAGATTTTCAACGGTATTTTCGTTGTATTATTGGCAGTTCCTTTCAGTTTATGTTGGGATAAATTAAGAGCAAAAGGAAAAGAACCGGTTTCTCCAATGAAACAAGCAATGGGTCTTGCTTTGATTGCTTTAAGTTATTTCATTATTGCACATAACGTAAAAGATCTTGGAAACTCAGGATTATTAGCTATCAAATGGTTAATGCTTTTATATTTCATCCAAACTTGTGGTGAACTTTGTTTATCTCCAATCGGTTTATCATTGGTAGGTAAATTAGCTCCAAAAAGATTTGCTTCATTATTATATGGTGTATTCTTTATTTCTAATGCTGCCGGTTATGCATTGGCAGGTTCATTAGGAGCATTGATTCCTGCAACTGGTGATAAATTCTCTAAAGCACAGGAAATCGGAGTAAATCTTCAAGATGTTTTAGATAAAAAAGTGACATTAAATGCTGATCAGGTTGCTGCGTTTGAAAAAGCTCAACTACCTTTAGCAAACCCAACTTTTGCAGGAGTTGAAATTCACAACTTATTCGAATTCTTCATGGTATTCGTGGTATTGTGTGGTATTGCTGCTGTAATTTTAGCTTTAATTTCACCAATCTTAAAGAAAATGATGCATGGTGTAAACTAACCACATCAATAAAATATAAGTAAAACCTCTGCTAAGTCAGAGGTTTTTTTTATTTTCGTGTGTTCTTTATCAAATAATTCTAATCTGTGACGCATTGCGTCATGAATTAAATTAATTGAAAGTAAACTTAAATACAAACTTATCATATACAATTATGAGCTTAACTTTAGATGAAATACAAAATTTCAAAGGAAAATATCCAAAACAGATCTGGAGCTTATTTTTCTCTGAAATGTGGGAACGTTTTTGTTTCTACGGAATGCGCGGAATGTTGGTATTCTTCATGATCTCACAACTTAATTTCCACGAAAAAGAGGCCAACCTTCAATATGGTGCCACACAGGCATTTGTGTACGCCTTTACTTTTATTGGTGGTCTTTTTGCCGATAAAATATTAGGATTTCGAAAGTCCTTGTTTTGGGGTGGATTATTAATGATTGTCGGGAGTTTAATCTTAGCAACAGATCCACACAAATTCTTTTTCCTTGGAATTGCATTTACCGTTGTAGGAACAGGTTTCTTTAAACCAAATATTTCATCAATGGTTGGCCAACTTTACAAACCCAATGATTCAAGAGCTGATGCAGGATTCTCACTTTTCTATGCTGGAATCAACTTGGGAGCTTTACTTGGAGGATATCTATGTATTGCTATAGGGAAAGGAGAACTTTTTGCTAGTTTTATCCCTGAAGAACTAAGATGGCATCTTGCTTTCGGATTTGCTGCTATTGTAATGGTTATCAGTTTGATCAACTTTGTTTTTACCCAGAGAAGTTTGGGAACTATCGGACTTCAGCCGGGACATCCGGATAATGAAATAAAATCTGCTCCAATTCCAAAATGGCAGGAATATGGAGTATATGTTTTATCATTAATTTTCGTTCCGATTATTATGGTAATGGTTGCAAAGACGCAGTACACAGATTATTTCATGTACACAATCGGGCCACTTACACTTATCTATCTTTTTTATGAAATGACAAAAGTAACCGCAGCAGAACGTAAAAAACTTTGGGCGGCGTTGGTTTTCATATTGTTTTCTATCCTATTCTGGGGAATTTATGAGCAAAGTGGAGGTTCATTAAGTATTTTCGCTGCTAAAAACTTAAATAAAGACCTTCTAGGATTAGATCCAAATGGAGTTAATAACTCTGGAGGTGCATTTTTCATCATTTTCTTAGCCCCAATCATCGGTTTGCTATGGATCTGGCTGAACAAAAGAAAAATAGAACCGAATACCATCATTAAATTTGGTCTTGGATTTATTTTCTTGGGACTTGGTTATTATGTATTATTTGCAACTAAGTTTTTTGCTACATTACAGGGAATCACTTCATTGAATTTCTTTACAATCGCATTATTAGTCATCACTTTGGGTGAGCTTTGTCTCTCTCCTATCGGATTATCTATTATGACCAAACTTTCCACCAAAAACCTACAAGGGATGATGATGGGAATGTGGTTTCTGGCATCAGCATATGGTCAATACGTTGCAGGAATCATTGGAGCAGGCTTGGCAACAGCAAAAGAAGGCTCTACCAACTATGATGCTTTAATCACTTATACTGATGGATATAAACAATTAGGATTATATGCAATAATTGCCGGAGTTGTGTTAATTTTGATTTCTCCATTCGTGAAAAAACTAATGCAGGAAGTAAAATAGAAATAAGAATATTATGCTTATTTTTATTATTCAAATACCAAATTATGAAGAAAATTATAAGCATAATATTTATATTTATAGCAAGTTTTAACTTTGCTCAGGTAAAATGGATGACCATTGAGGAGGCTTTAAAAGCTCAAAAAACAATTCCAAAAAAAATATTGATTGATTTTTATGCAGACTGGTGTGGTCCTTGCAAAATAATGGACAAAAAAACATACGGACATCAAGTAATTGCTGATAATTTAAATGAAAATTATTATCCCGTAAAATTTAATGCAGAGGAAAAAAAATCAATAGAAATTTTTGACAGAACCTTTTCAAATCCTAATACAGAGCAGAAAAAAGGAAAAAATTCGTTACATGAATTTACTCAATATTTAAATGTATCAGCAGTTCCAAGTACCGTTTTTCTGGATGAAAAAGGAGGACCTATTACCATTCTTCAAGGAGAATTATCTGCAAAAGAACTAGAACCTTATTTAGAACTCATCTCAAAAGATTTATATAAAAAAATCCGTACCAGAGAACAGTGGGAAGATTATCAAAAGAAATTTAAATCCAAAATAAAAGATTAATTGATAATTCGGATTTCAAGCCCCGAAAATCTATATAAAGAAATCAGACTTTCAATTTTTTGTTGGAAGTCTTTTTTATTTTCCCGAAATTCGAGACTTTATTTTAAAATTCAAAACTACCCTCGGATCTCAGATAAAAATGACGCTAGAAACATCCATTGAATACGTAAAAGGAATTGGTCCTGATAAAGCTAAACTCATTAAAAATGTGTTGGGAATTTCTACGGTGGAAGATTTTCTTACCTTCTACCCTACTCGTTATCTTGATAAAAGCAAAGTATATAAAATTGCTAATCTTCAGGAAAGTACAATTGAAATTCAATTAAAAGGAAAAATCACGCATGTTCAGGAAATTCAAACAGGAAAAGTAAAAAGACTTTCTGCTAAATTTAATGATGAAACAGGAATGATGGATCTTGTTTGGTTTCAGTATTCAAAATGGATGATAGAACAACTTCCTATCAACCGGGATATCTATATTTTTGGAAAGATTAATTTTTTCAATAATCAATATTCAATGCCGCATCCGGAAATCGAAATTGACGAGAAAAAAGAAAGCGAGAACCGTTTAAGCCCAATTTATCCAAGTTCGGAAAAACTGACTAAAAGAGGATTGCATCAAAAATTCTTTCAGGGAGTTTTAAGAAATATCTGCAAAGAAATTCCTAATCTTATTCAGGAAAACCTTCCAGATTATATGATCAGTTCTTTTAAGTTTATGTCTCGACAACATACGTATCTAAATATTCATTTCCCAAAAGATTTAGATCATTTTGAAAAGGCAAACAACAGATTAAAATTTGAAGAATCATTCTTTTTTCAATTAGGATTTGGTTTAAAAAAACTTCATCATAAAACCCAATCTCACGGTAATCCGTTTCCTGTGGTTGGAGAATATTTTACGAATTTCTATTCTAACAATCTTCCTTTTGAACTTACCAATGCTCAGAAAAGAGTCTTAAAGGAAATTCGTATGGATATGAAAAGACCTATCCAAATGAACAGACTGCTACAAGGCGATGTAGGTTCGGGAAAAACAATGGTAGCTTTATTGACGATGCTGATTGCGATGGATAATGGTTTTCAAAGTTGTCTTATGGCACCAACTGAAATTTTAGCACAACAACATTTTAACGGAATTAAAGATTTATTGACAGAAACAGGCATCAATGTTCGTATTCTGACAGGCTCTTCTAAAGCATCTGAAAGAAAAATTATTCATCAGGAATTAGAAAATGGTGAACTTTCTATTTTAATAGGAACGCATGCTGTTTTGGAAGACAAGGTTAAATTTAAAAATCTTGGGTTAGCTATTATTGATGAGCAACACCGATTTGGAGTGGCACAAAGGGCCAAACTTTGGGCTAAAAATAGAATCCCACCACATATTCTGGTGATGACCGCTACGCCTATTCCAAGGACATTGGCCATGAGTTTTTATTCTGATCTTGATGTTTCTGTGATTGATGAAATGCCGGTTGGAAGAAAACCCATCATTACAGCTCACAGACGTGAAAAAGATAGAGATTATGTTTACAATTTCTGTAGAGATGAGATCAAAAAAGGAAGACAGGTTTACTTTGTATACCCGTTAATTGATGAATCTGAAACGTTGGATTATAAAAATTTAATGGAAGGTCTTGAGCATGTGATGAATTCTTTTCCGGATTATAAAGTCTCTATGCTTCATGGTAAAATGAAACCTGCCGAAAAAGATGCTGCGATGAACTATTTCGCTTCAGGAGAAGCTGAAATTATGGTGGCTACAACAGTAATTGAAGTTGGAGTAAATGTTCCGAATGCTTCGGTAATGGTTATTGAAAGCTCAGAAAGGTTCGGATTATCTCAACTTCACCAATTGCGTGGTCGTGTGGGCCGTGGAGCCGAACAAAGCTATTGTATATTAATGACTTCAGAAAAGCTATCCAAAGAAAGCAGAACCCGTATAAAGACCATGACGGAAACCAATGATGGTTTTAAAATTTCTGAAGTAGATATGCAACTTCGAGGTCCCGGAGATATCTTGGGAACACAACAAAGTGGTGTACTAGATTTTAAAAAGCTGGACCTTGTGAATGATGCTGCGATTATAAAAACAACAAAAAAATCTGTAGAAAGAATTTTAGAATCCGATCCTTTATTATCAAAACCAGAAAATCAGGTTATTAAGAATTACTATATCAGGTACTATAAAGGAAAAAATAAATGGAGTAAAATTTCATAAAAAAACCGCGAAAAGAAATAATCTTTACGCGGCCCCCTTATAAAACTGTTATTTAGAAGAAATTACTTTTGGTCGTTTCTTAAAAATTTATTTTAATAGCTATAAACTTTAATATCTTGTGATTTGGTGTGAAAATATTTATACTATTACTTGAAGTATTTTTTATAGCTACAACTATTAAAATAAATTGAAAAAAAACAAAATGAATTATGTTTCCAACTTGCTTATTATAAAAACTAACTATGTTTCGATTAAGGAAAATTTAAAATGAAACGAATATTTCCTTAACCTACTATGAGTTTTCATGATTGTACCGTTTTGTTTAAAGATCTTCTTCGCTTTATAAAATTGGAAATTCATATAATTCATTTTGTTTTAACTAACATTGTGATTTATATAATCTAAGTTTCTAAGTGAAACAATTATCTCTCATTCATTTATTGCTTTTTATATAACTAATTTGTGTTGCTTGTTTACTTGACAAAAATGGTAATATGTTAAGCAAAAAGTTTTATATCATTTTAATTATTAGTTACACAATTTTCACCTTAGTGTGAATATTATGTAACAAATACTATCTTTTTGCTTTTCACCTGAATTTTATAAACTCCTTACCCATCATACTTTCATGATAAAATTATCTCTATTAAGTCCCGAGGTATAATATTGCCAATTTAGTGTAATCACTTCGGAAAGCACCTTTTTCATCGCCGTATAATCCTCTCTCTTTTTAATGAAAACATTTGCTCCATTAATAAAGATATTCTCTATTTCATCCTCAGATAAATCTTCAGAATAAACAGCTGTTACCATATTATCAAACCTAAAATCAGTCTTAATTTCTAAAAGACATTCTAAACTGTTTTTCATCGAGATATTATAATTCATAAATAATATCTCCGGAACAAGAGCTTCTTGACTATTCAGATACTCCATTAGATTCTCTCCGTTACAAAAACTCTGAATCTTAACTCCTATTTTTAATTCTTTAAGAATCTTTTTAAAAACAATACGATTTCCTTCGTCATCATCTACCAATATCACGCTAAGATATTCTCTATTCATATTGAACTCTGGTATTGATGATCATGCTTTGCGCTTTCCTTCTTTTGATAATAATTTTTTGAAACTGAGAAGGTGTTACTCCTGTCATATTCTTAAATTGTGTACTCAAATGGGCTACGCTAGAATAATTAAGCTTAAGCGCAATCTCTGTAAGACTTTGTTTATTGCCAATGATCAATTCTTTTGCATACTCTATCTTTTGCAGCATAATGAAATTCTCTATGGAAGTATAGGTAACCTCAGAAAAGAGATTAGATAAATATCCATAACTATGATTCAATTTTTCTGCTATATAAATAGACGCTTTTACTTGGATTGTTTCCTCAGAAAAAACCAACTCTACAATAGCATCTTTTATTTTTTGTATTAAAGCCGTTTTCTGGCTTTCAATAATTTCAATACCGTAATCTTCAAGATTTTTCTTGAAAATACTATGCTGTTCTTGAGTCAGGGATTCATAAAATTCAACCTCCCCAAAATTCAGCAAACGATACTTCAAACCATGCTCTTTAAGTTTTTCATCCAAAATCTTCTTACAAAGAGCATTGAAATCAAATTTCACATACATTTTCATCTCAGTATAATTGTGCTAATATTTCAGTAAATATAATACTTTATTTCAATTAAAAGTGAATTAGGGTGAAAAATTTACCATTTTTTGTTAAAACGCAAAAAACTCCTGTATTGTTGAATACAGGAATTTAAACACTAAGGATGAAAAAAAATATACTGATAATAGCTAAAAAAGCTTAAAACCAAGCATATGAATGTATTATTGTAAAGTGATTTGGTTCTGATACAAAGATGATCTAAATACCGACATCACCTGTTATAGAATTACGGTTTAATATTACAGAATTTTAAGTCAATTATTTGTGAATTATAAACTCCATTAAATAGTCATCCATGAAAAAACTATTCCCAATATCAAAAACACCTTCATCGTATACATTATAGCCTTGAGATTCATAGAATTTTTTCGCAGAATTATATTTATTTACGTTCAAAATAATTCTGTTATTTCCTTTCTCAGAAATATTTTTATTTAAAAATAGTAAAGCTTCTTTTCCAAAACCTTTTCCTTTACTTTCAGGAACTAAATAAATACGATGAAGTTTGGTGGTGTTCAATTCATATCCGATCTCGTACCCTAAAAAACCTTCAAATGAACCTGTATGATCATCCTGAATTAAATAGTAATAATAATCAGGATTTTTCATCTGGTTAGATATTTCTTCCTGAGAATACATTGTATTCAGCATGTATTCCATCTGTTCCTTAGAAAGGATTTCTGCGTAAGCATTCTCCCAAGATCTTTTCGCTAAATCCTGAATCAAGGGAATATCATTTTCTGTAGCTTTAATAAATTTCATTATTTTAAATTTTAATATATCGTAATGTTCGCAAAGACTTTAAATAGAAGAACAAAAAAGGTGAAAAGTTTTAAACTTCTCACCTTAATATGTTTATAGCAACTTTAAAATGTTACTTGAAAATTCACAATTCACTTTTAAATGTTTGCCATTTCAGCTTTAATCTTTGCATAAAGTCCTTCTGAAGCAGGAACAAGCGGAAGTCTTAAATAATTTTTAATAATTCCTTTTTCTGTAAGAATCACTTTAATTCCGCAAGGGTTACCTTCAGCAAAAATCAACCTTGTGATATCCACTAGTTTATTGTGAATCTCATAAGCTTCTTTTACCTTACCTTCAAAAGCCAACTGCACCATGGTAGAAAACTCCTTTGGATATCCTTGTCCAATTACAGAGATTACACCGTCTCCACCCGCTAAAGTTACCGGAAGTGTATATTCATCATCACCAGAAACTAAAGAAAATCCTTCAGGTTTCTTTCTTAAAATATCAAAATATTGAAGAATGTTTGGAGAAGCTTCTTTAATTAAGAATAAATTCGGGAATTCTTTTGCCAAACGAATTGTAGTATCAGCCTCCACATTTTGCCCTGTTCTTGAAGGCACATTATAAATAATGATATTCTTTCCTGTAGAAGCTAATGCTTTATAATGCTGATAAAGCCCTTCCTGATTAGGTTTGTTATAATACGGGGATACAGACAATACCGCTTCAAAAGCAGAAAGGTCTGTTTCCTCAATTTGTTTTTTAACTTCAAGCGTATTATTTCCACCAATTCCCAATACCAAAGGCAAGCGTTTACTGTTCACCTTAATGATATGATCTACCACCTGTTTCTTCTCCTCATCAGAAAGCGTTGCTGCTTCCGCCGTAGTTCCCAAAACAACTAAATAACTGGTTCCGTTCTCGATATTATATTCAACAAGTTTCGTTAAACTATCGAAGTCAACGGATAAATCTTCATTAAAGGGTGTTACCAAAGCTACACCTACTCCTTTTAAAATACTCATCTGTTAAAATTATTTTTGTCAAATTTAATAATTTACACCAAGAATTTATAATAAATAATAATGTTTTATTATACATATAATTATATTTGCATATACTAAAAGAAATTATGAAAAATAAATTCTTATTACTGGGAATTGCTCTGGCTACGCTTACCGCTTGTAAAACAACTTCGTTACAAGTTGCGAACGTGCAGACACAGAAAAATATTTCTATTAATAACGAGCTAAAGAATGACGAGGAGTTTGTAAAAATTATTGAACCTTATAAGCAAAAATTGGATAAAGAGATGAATCAGAAGATTTCTCATACCAATGTAGACCTTACCAAACAGGGAGACAATAGTAATTTGGGAAATCTTTTAGCAGACTACACATTCGATGGAGCAGACGAATGGGCAAAGACTCATCTTAAAAAAAATGTAGATGCCGCTTTGATTAATATCGGAGGAATCCGTACAACAATTGGGAAAGGCAATATTTTATTGAGAAATGTGTTTGAAGTAATGCCTTTTGAAAATGAAGTAATCATTGTTAAAATAAAAGGAACCGATCTTCCAGGACTTTTTGAATATTATGCAAAAACTCAGGTGAACAATCCGGTTTCTCATTTATACATTGAAACAAATAACGGACAATTAACAAAGTCATTAATCAATGGTAAAGCAATAAACCCTAATCAGGATTATTATATCGCAACATCTGATTATCTGGCTTTGGGTGGTGACAACATGAAGTTCTTCGGAAAAGGAGAATCAATCCCAACAGGAATTAAATTAAGAGATCTTTTCATTGATTATTTCAAGAAAGCTCCTGAAGTAGTTCCTAATACAGACGTTCGTTTAAATTTTATTGGTAAGAAGTAATGGATAGAAAAAAGTTTTTAAAAGCAATAGGTGGTGGAACTTTAGCAATGGCTTTAGCTCCGAATATGATGATGGCGGAAGAATTAAAAATTCTTGATTTAAAATCTGCAAACAAGCTAACGATTCTTCATACCAATGATCAACACAGCAGAATAGAACCTTTTGATGCAAGCTATACCAAAAATCCAAATCAGGGAGGTTTTG
This sequence comes from Chryseobacterium polytrichastri, assembly GCF_900142445.1. GTDB lineage: Bacteria > Bacteroidota > Bacteroidia > Flavobacteriales > Weeksellaceae > Chryseobacterium > Chryseobacterium polytrichastri. Next base: position 96,761 of record NZ_FRAV01000009.1, read on the forward strand.
CGAGAAGGGCAAGCTTAATTCAGCAAATCAGAAATAAGGAAAGTAATGTTTTACTTCTTGATTCTGGTGATATTTTTCAGGGAACTCCTTATTTCAACTTCTTTGGAGGAGAATTGGAGTTTAAATTAATGTCCATGATGAAGTATGATGCTTCAACCATGGGAAATCATGACTTTGATAATAGTTTAGACGGATTTTTAAAGGTATTACCTAATGCGCAATTCCCTTTTATCTGTTCAAATTATGATTTTAAAAATACTATTCTTGACGGAAAGACTTCTCAATATAAGATTTTCAACAAAAACGGAATTAAAGTAGGAATCTTCGGAGTAGGAATTCAACTGGATGGATTGGTTGGCAAAAAGCAATATGGTGAAACGGTGTATTCCGATCCGGTAGATGTGGCTCAACATTATTCCAATTTCCTTAAAAACGAACAAAAATGTGATCTTGTGATTTGTCTATCACATATCGGTTACGATTACAAAGACGAACCCAATAAAATAAGTGATAAAATTTTGGCAGCTAAAACTGAAAATATTGACATTATTTTAGGCGGTCATACGCATACATTCTTGCCGGAACCTCAGACTTTCACCAATAGACAAGGCAAAAAAGTCTTGGTCAATCAAGTGGGTTGGGCAGGTCTTCTTTTAGGTAGAATTGATTTCTTTTTTGATACTAACAAAAACGTACAACATATTTCTTGGAATAATCAGGCAATAGATAGCTCTATAATAGCATAACATGAAAAAACTCTCTATAATTTCTCTTGGTATTTTAGCATCCCTACAATTGGTAAATGCTCAAACTATTTCTTCAAAAAAATGGTCGGATTTATTTTCCTATAACAACGTTATAGCCATGAAAGAAGATAATGGAAAAATAGTTGCAGCCGCAGAAAACGGACTTTTCTACTATACAATTTCCACCGGAGAAATTACCAAGCTGTCTAAAGCAAACGGCTTACATGAGATAAAAATAACAGCTTTCGATTATAATCCGCAAACTAAAATAGGACTTATAGGATACCAAAATGGATCTTTAGATGTTGTCACACCAGATGGAGTAACCTATGTAGTAGATATTCCTATTGCAACAGGATATAGTGGATCTAAAAAGATTAATCATATTTCTATAACTGGAGATCAGGCGGTTGTTTCTGTAGGCTATGGTGTTTCTATTTTCGATTTAAAGAAAAAAGAATTTAAAGATTCTGCATTCTTTTTGAATGGAGGAGTTTATCAGGCCAGTAATGAAGCTGTGATATTTGGTAACAAAGTGTATTCCGTAACTAATAATGGATTAAAAACTCATGAACTGAATACCACTTTCCCAGTGTTTACAACTTGGGCAACAGAAATGCCTGGGAATTTCACACATATTGATTCAGAATCCGTACTTACATTTTCATCTCCTACTACTTCTTACATCTATAATAGTGGGGTCTCCACTCCTATAGGTCAAACATTTACCAATGTTCATGATATTGTTGTAAATGCAAATAATATCATTGTGACAGATCAAGCAAGAGTATATGTTTTTAATACAAACGGAACTGCTGGGAGTGCTTCAAGCTTTGGTGAAGAATGTAATACAGCCACGACCGTTGGTGGAAATGTATATGGGGGAACCATACTATCAGGCATAAAAAATAATGCCAACAATACCTTTAAACCAGATGGCCCTTACAAAAATACTTCATATAAAATTTCGTTATTGAATGATCAAATATGGGTTTCTTCAGGAAGTTTAGAAAGTTACAATGCACCAAGTTACAGAAACCTAGGTTATTATCATTTTGATGGTGGAAAATGGAATTATCCAGATTATTTTATTAACAATCCTATTGTTTTCAACATACTAGATGTTGCTCCTAATCCATCAAATCCAAGTGAAGTCTTTTTTGTAAACTATTCTCTACGTCCAAACGAAAAAGGTATTTACAAAATGGAAAATAATACCTTCAAAAAAGTATATAAAAATAATGATTCTAATAACAATTATAACCGTCCAGGAGGCTTAGTTTTTGATGAAAACAACCAGTTATTTGTATCTGTAGGTGTTATAGAAAATCAGGTTTCAAATACCGGTTACTATTTTTATAACAAAGGGACAGATGATTTTACCATTGTTCCTATCATAGCAGCTGGAAATGTTCAAAAACCTCTTGTAAAAGATGGGATTATTTATATCCCCAGTCCCTTTTTTGATCCAGGAGGACTTATCATGAAACAATATGGTAATAATCCCACCTCTACATCTACCCCCATAAAACTTATTAATAAAAGTAATAATTTACCCGCTAGTGGTACAGTATCCGCTGCTATAGACAAAGATGATAATGTCTGGATTGGTACTAGAGGAGGATTAAGAATTCTTTCTAATCCAAAATCTGCGATTACTGAAACATCTCCGCAGACTGAGGCTATTGTAATAGAACAAAATGGTATTGCAGAAGAACTGTTTAGAGATAATACTATTTTACAAATTGAAGTAGATGGAGGAAACCATAAATGGGTTTCTGTAGATGGTGGTGGTATATATTATCTATCAGCTAACGGTGAACAGGTAATAAAGCGTTTTACCAAAGAAAATTCTCCACTACCCACAAATAGTGTTACGGATATTAAAGTTGATAACAAAACCGGAAAGGTCTACTTCGTTACTCTTGACGGAATTGTCACTTATCAAAGTGATGTAGCAGATGTCACATCAGGTTTTGGTAACGTATTGGTATATCCAAATCCTGTGGTCTATTCAAACTTTAAGGGAAAAGTTACGATAAAAGGGTTAGCCGAAAAAACAAATATCAGAATTGCAGATGTTGCAGGGAATGTAGTTCATTCTGCTGTTGCCAGAGGTGGTTATTATGAATGGGATCTTAACAACATGAAAGGTGCAAGAGTCGCTTCTGGGATTTATTTTGTACTCATGACCAACGAAGATGGTTCTGATAAAGCTACTGCAAAAATAGCCGTCGTTAATTAATGAATTCTCAAACCGGATTTCTACTTTCATTTATAAAATATGGCGAAAATGATGCTGTTTTGTATTGTTTTACCGAAGATGAAGGCTTTCAGACCTATTTCTTAAAAGGTGTTTATACCAAAAGAAATAAAAAGAAAGCTTTGCTTCTGCCTTTAAACCAGCTTAACTTTTCTGTTAATATAGCCAGAGGCAATGGCATTCAGTCGGTTTCTAAATTTGAACTGATTAAGAACAATGATATCTACACTGATATTAAAGCCAATACTGTTATATTTTTCATTTCAGATTTTCTCAATCAGGTGTTAAGAAATGAAAATAAAAATCCTGCTATTTTCTTCTGTATTGACGAATTTATGGATGAATTAACACAACGGAATTATCAGTCTCATTTGATATTTTTAATTAAAATTTTAAAGATTCAGGGGGTTGCGCCTCTAATCGATGAAGGAAAATATTTAGACCCCGAAACAGGAACTTTTTCTTTTACCTCCATGCATCAGCTTTTCACAGAGGACGTTTCATTGATATGGAAAAGTATTATTTCATCGGAGAATCCGTATCAGATAAAAGTTCATTCATCATTAAGAAAAGACTTTTTGGATAGCCTTTTAGTCTATTATCATTATCATATTACAGATTTTAAAACACCTAATTCATTAGAAATTATTCAACAAATATTTGAATGATTTTTAAGAGGAAATAAACTAAATTTTTAACCATTAAGATTCGTTTAACTTGTTAAGAATATTAAGATTAACTTTCGTTCAAGAATTAAATTGAAATGATTTTACCTTAATTAAACTTAATTTCTAAATAAATCTTAATGGTTTATTTATTTCGCTTCCTCCGGCATTTCCGTTTCGGATTCTGCAATTTCTTTTTTGGTAAATCTTGGCTGAAGAATTTTTGCAATTAAGCCCGTCCAGCCCGTTTGATGGGAAGCTCCTACTCCACGGCCATTATCTCCATGAAAATATTCATAAAATAAAATGTAATCTTTAAAATCTGGATCAGTCTGAAATCTTGGATATTGCCCGTTAGCCGGTCGATTCCCATTTTCATCTTTTAAAAATATCTTGGATAGCCTTTTGCTTAAAGCATCTGCAATCTGATCTAAATTCAAATAATTCCCACTTCCAGTAGGATATTCAACCATAAAATCCGGACTGTAGTAAAAGAAAAACCGTTGAAGACTTTCAATAATTAAAAAATTAATTGGAAACCAAATCGGACCGCGCCAGTTGCTGTTACCTCCAAAAAGTCCGCTATCACTTTCTGCTGGAGTATATTTTACAGAATAATCTATCCCATTTAAATTCAATTCGTATGGATTATGTTCATATTCTTTTGACAACGCACGAACTCCATACTCACTTAAAAACTGATTAGGATCAAGCATTCTGCTCAACAACCTTTTCAAACGATGCCCTCTCAAAAGTGAAAGTAAATGTTTAGAATCCTGCCCCTTAACTTCCCAACGGGAAACCAGAGATGCCAATTCAGGTTTATTTTCAAGAACCCATTCCATTCTTTTCTTGAAATTCGGCAAATTTTCAATCATTTCATCATCAATCACCTCAACAGCAAACATCGGTATCAAACCAACAATCGTTCTCATTCGCAAATACATATGATTCCCGTCACTGGAAGAAATCGCATCGTAGAAAAACTCATCCTGTTCGTCCCAAAGGCTAAAACATTCATCTCCCATATTATCGAGAGAATTGGCAATAGAAAGGAAATGTTCAAAAAACTTCATTGCCATTTCCTCATATACATTGTTGTATTGAGCCAATTCCAACGCTATTCTCATCATATTTAAAGCAAACATAGCCATCCAACTCGTTCCGTCAGACTGTTCAAGCTGTTCACCGTTTGGAAGTGGCGTATTACGATCAAAAACTCCAATATTATCAAGTCCTAAAAATCCTCCCTCGAAAATATTATTTCCATTGTGGTCTTTCTTATTTACCCACCAAGTGAAATTCATCAACAGTTTTTGAAAAGCACTTTCCAGAAATTCCAGATCGGGTTTATTCTTAAAATATTCGTCAATTTTAAAAACTCTGAAAACCGCCCAGGCATGAACGGGAGGATTAACATCACTGAAATTCCATTCATACGCAGGAAGTTGTCCGTTTGGATGCATGTACCATTCAAAAAGGAACAGCTTTAACTGTTGTTTGGCAAAATCAGGATCAATCAACGAAAAACTTATGGTGTGAAATGCGAGATCCCAAGTGGCATACCAAGGATATTCCCATTTATCGGGCATGGAAATAATATGCTCATTATTGAGGTGTTGCCATTCATAATTTCTAATTTTAGCGCGGGATTTTGGAGGTTTCATTTCCGCAGGATCTCCTTTTAACCATTTTTCAACGTTGTAATGGTAAAACATTTTATTCCAAAGCATTCCTGCAAAAGCCTGCCTTTGAACTAACTTTTCATCCTCAGTTTTTATTCCTTCCTGAATATCTGCATAAAATTCGTCGGCCTCTTTTTTCCTTAGATTAAAAACCTCATCAAAATCTTCAAAAGGCTGTTTCAACTCTTTATCTGAAAGTCTAAATTCAAAGGTTTTGGTTTCTTTTGCTTTGAAGTTTTCATCAATTAAAAAAGAAGCTTTGGTTCCAATATTTTTTGGATTGATTGCTTCTGAATTTCCATTGACTACAAAATCATTGATGCCATCTTTACAATAGTCTGAATTATTTGAAGATTGATAAAGCTTTTCATTATTGGTTTCATTATCACAAAACAATGTTTTTAACGACTGTTTTGCATACATATTTTTAATTTCCAAGTCTTTATGATTAACTTTAATAGAAGTTGATTCCTGTGAACTTAGTTGAGGTTTATAATTATCATATCCCCAATTCCATGTATTTCTGAACCAAATCGTTGGAAGAATAAGTAAAGGAAACTCTTTGTCGGCCTTATTAACAACCGTAAGCCTAACTAAAATATCGTTCTCGCTTTCTTTAGCATATTCTATAAAAATATCGAAGTATTCATTTTGGTCAAAAATCCCGGTGTCGATTAATTCGTATTCCGTTTCTTCTTTGCTTCTTGCTGCATTTGTTTGTAACAAATCTTCGTAGGGAAAAGCATTCTGAGGATATTTATACAACATCTTCATGTAAGAATGCGTTGGCGTAGCATCCAGATAATAAAAATATTCTTTCACATCTTCTCCGTGATTTCCTTCGCCATTTGTTAGGCCAAAGAAACGTTCTTTCACCATTTTATCTTTCTTATTCCAAAATCCTACAGAAAAAACGAGCTTCTGCATATCATCACAGATTCCGCAAATTCCTTCTTCACCCCATCGGTATGCTTTTGCTTCGGCAGTATTATGGGTTGTGTAATTCCATGCGTCGCCATCTGCACTGTAATCTTCACGAACCAGCCCCCACTCTCTGTTGCTTACATAAGAGCCCCATTTTTTCCACATAACATCGGATAATCTTTCTTTTTCTTTCATATTTTTATAAATATCTAAAAACTGATAATTGAGAGAAAAAACCTTATAGGTTTTGGAAACCTATAAGGTTTGAATGTATAAACCTTTATCATACACTTTTCTACAGAGTTTGTCATTCCGTAGGAATCTCAACTGAGCTTTTAATTACTATGTTTAGATTCCTCCGGAATGACAAACTGGATCATGATTTTTTAATTAGCAAACGCAGTTGATTCATCATTTACATTCAAAAGACAATTGTTTCTACTTTGGCTACCATGCGCCCCGGATTGAACGGCCTGTCTGAGCTCTTTTTGTAAGCATCGGAAAATGTATCGGCACAAAAAAGCGAGTAGTGAAAGCCGGAAATGCGCACCCTAAAATTATCCTCCTGTAGAAAAACTTTCAAAAGTGGTCATTCCACCATCTACAAAAACGCTGGTTCCGGTGATATAATCTGCAAGGTCACTCGCTAAAAAAGCAGCCAGGTTTCCGATATCCTGTGGTTGCCCAATTCTGTTGTATGGAATTAAATTTAGTAAAGAATTTAAGGCTTCCGGAGTGCTCCATGCATCTTTATTGATCGGAGTTTGAATAGCACCCGGACAAATAGAATTGACACGGATTTTATTTGCCCCGTATTCCTGAGCAAGCGTCTGCATCAACATTCTGATCGCGCCTTTACTCGAAGCATAATTGGCATGCCCCGCCCAAGGAATAATCTCGTGCACCGAACTGATATGAATAATTTTTCCGCAAGCGATAGAACGTGTAGGATCAATTCCACGGCGAAGAAATTCTTTGATCGCTTCTCTTGCACACAAAAACTGACCTGTTAAGTTGACCCCAATTACAGCGTTCCACTGATCAAGCGTCATTTCTGTGAATTTTGAATCTTTCTGAATACCAGCATTGTTCACTAAAATATCAACCGTTCCGAATTCTGAAACTACATCCTGAAACATTTTTACCACCTGATCTTCTTTAGAAACATCACATTGATAGGTAATTCCTTTTCCTCCTGCATCGGTAATTTCTTGTAAAACGGCTTTGGCCTCGTCTGCAGATCTTTCTGAAGAGTGATTGACAATGATGGTGGCTCCTGCCGAAGCCAAGGATTTTGCTATTCCTGTTCCTATTCCGCTTGAAGCTCCGGTAACGACTGCTACTTGATTACGAAGTGATATTTCCATGTTTTATTATTTGATGTTACTCAAAGTTAATGGAAAGAATCAAGACAACTGAATATTTAAATTTAAAGTTTTCTTAAATTTTTTTGTACATCAAACGCTGCGGACCACTTCTCCCAATTCTTGTTTTACCATCAAATTGATATCCTACTTTGATATAAAGGTCGTACGCAGAAGTATTGTTTTCGTTCACGGCTAATACGATTTCGTCACAGTTTTTGAAATTTTCTCTTACAAAATCATCAATCTGAATCATTGAAGCTTTTCCAATTCCTTTACCTTGTAATTTTGGATTGATTGATAATGATCTCAACAACGTGGAATTTGGATTATCCGTAAGGTCAAGTTTATCTTCTCCGAAATCTAATGTGAAGAAACCTGCCGCTTTTTCATTCTCAAAAATAGTTATGGGAAATTCTAAATTGGTATTCCGTTCTTTTATTCTATTAAGCGCAAATTCTGCGGTGGATGTATACCTTAACTGCATCTCATCTAATGTATAACTTACTTCAGAAAGATCTTCCCGTTTGAAAAAATGTAAATTGATCATATCTAATTTTAATGATGATAAATATCTTCATACATTACCCCAGCACGAATTTCCACCGGAAGTTTGTTTTCTTCAGGAACAATCGGACAGTTATAATCATAAGCATTATAAGCACAAAACGGCTGGTATGATTTATTAAAATCGAGAACAATGGTATTTCCTTTTGGAATCGTTAGATCCATATATTTTCCACCGCCGTACGTCTCTTTCTCGTTAGTTAGATCTCGGAAAGGCAAGAAAAGATAATCTTTGTATTTCTTTTGTTTCATTAAATCTAAACTTTGATACAACGTTAAAGTATATGGCTTTCCATCCAGTGTAAAAGTTGCTTTTCCATATTCTTTATACGATTTTGTTTTTCCTGAAGAAGTTGGAAGATCAAAAGGTTTTGCATCCTTTGTTTTGGTAAAATTGGCAGTTACTCTATATTTTAAATCAAATGGAAAGAAAGGATGCCCTTTAAAATTGGTAAAATTATCTCCACGTAAAGGTGTTTCCTTAACATTACGATATTCTGCATTCAGTTCCTCCTGAAATTTCTTGACTTCCATAACTTCCTTAGAAACCATCTTTTGAGAAAATACTAAGAAGGGTAACATCAGGAAGAGTATAATATATTTCTTCATTATCTTTTTTAAAGTTTAAAACTATGAATTTTCCTTTTTATAGAAGTTAAAATTAAACTAAAAAAATGGCAATTTAATTTTAACAAAAGTAAATATTCAACAAGAAACCGAATATTTATTAAACCTTTCTAACAAATTAGGAAAACATTCTGATTTCCTAGCATGCTTTTTGGAAAACAAACAGCATGAATAGGAAAGAATTTTTAAAATCCAGCGCTCTGGCCATTGGAGGATTTTATTTTTTACAGTCAAACTTGCTTCAGGCTATGCAACCTCAGCTCCGAGATCAAAAAGAGATCGACGTGCCCATCATTATTATTGGTTCAGGATACGGAGGTGCTGTTTCTGCATTGCGTTTATGTGAGGCCGGCAAAAAAGTAATTATGCTGGAAATGGGACTTAATTGGGGGAAATCAAATCTACCCTATTCAAACTTATTAAAACCCGGACAAAGCTCGGCTTGGTTAAAAACAAAATCGATTGCTCCCTTCCTTAATATTTTTTCATTAAAACCTTTTACAGGCGTGCTAGACAGGCTTGATTTTGAACATATCAATATTTGGATAGGAAGAGGTGTTGGCGGTGGTTCGCTGGTTAATGGCGGTATGGCGGTAACTCCAAAAGAAAGTTATTTCAAAGAAATTTTCCCTGATCTTGATGCTCAAAAATTTTATAGCTTCTATTTTCCTCTCGCCAGAAAAGAGCTTAAAGTAAATGTAATTGATGAACAGTTTTTACAGGATTGTCCGTTCTATAAATTTACGAGAGTAGGTGAAGGTGAAGCTCATAAAGCAGGTTTTAAAACAATGAGAGTTCCGAATGTGTATGATTTTGATTATATGGAAAAGGAATACAAAAATGAAGTTCCACGATCTGCCTTCAACACAGAAGTCATTTATGGAAATAATCACGGAAAAAACAGTCTCGACAAAACCTATCTTAAAAAAGCTTTAGATACAGGAAATCTTGAAATTCTGGATCTTCATAGTGTAGATACTATTAAACTTAATGACGATAAAACGTATACGCTAAATGTTCAACAAATTGATACCGCAGGAAAAACCGTTGCTGATAAAGTATTTCATTGTAAAAAACTGATTCTTGCAGCGGGAACTATGGGAACCTTAAAGCTATTGCTTCATTCTAATGCAGTAAATAATTTCCCTATTAACGAAAGCATCGGCAAAAACTGGGGAAACAACGGAAACTTTATGACTGGAAGAAATTGGGTAAAACCTTTATCCGGCGGAACGGGAGCTAAACAATCTACCATTCCTGTTGGCGGTGTTGATAACTGGGACGATCCCGACCATCCTTTTTTTGCAGAAATTGCCCCTTTACCTATGGGAATGGATGTTGCCACTGCTCTTTATTTACAGATCAACAGAGTAGATAAAAAAGGTTCTGTTTCTTATAGCAACAACCAACTTACGATAGACTGGGATGAAAGCAACACAAAAAAGATGAGAGAAAACGCCGACTATTTCATTAAAAAGATGAATAAAGCCAATGGCGGAACACGAGCCCATCTTTTGTTTAATAATGGTTTTGGAGCTAACATTTGTTATCATCCATTAGGTGGTTGTGTCTTGGGAGAAGCTACCAATGCATTTGGGAAATTAAAAAATCATGACAATCTCTTTGTTTTAGACGGTTCATTGATTCCGGGAACCATTGGGGTAAATCCTTTTGTTACCATTACAGCAATTACGGAATATTGTATGGATAACTTAATGAAGCAAAATGAGTTTGCCTAAATTATGATTGAAATCTAACCTCATCAAGATATTTCCTGATATTATTTTCTAACTCTATTGGATAAGTGAAGTTAATTTTTGCAGCCAAATCAATTCCTAATTCATGAACAAGATCTGCATACGCAAACAAAGCAATCCAGTTTTGTTCTATATCACTTCCTGAAAAAGTAGCTTCTACTTTTTCCCATAACTCAGTAGATAGATATTTTTTGAAAAGCCTTCCGTGTTTATTGGTGGTGATATTCCATTTGTTTTCGCTGGCGATATACCATTCTAGTAAAGGAACCAAATAATCTGTTCGGATCACATTTTCAGACATGAATTTTGCGTAGAAAATTTCGTTCCGTTTAAGACATTTTGCAACGTAGGTTGTATCCCACCAAAAATCATTGATCAATTGTTGAAACCTTTGTTCACTCGGTTTTTTAATCATGATAGATTGATACGTTGCAGGTTTCATATCTTGGGTTAAATCATCTTTATCCAACAAAACCTTATAGCCAACATCCCAATCCTCAGGAAGAGTTTCAGCTTGCACTTCTTTTAAAAATTCGGATTTTTGATATAATTTGAAATCAACTTTTACGTGATCTTCATACAAAACCATTTTCATAGCGTGTTTCCCATCGAAAAAAGTTTCATTCTCTTCTATCATTGAAATGGGTTTACCGAAAGTATTAATCCAAGTTTTATCAGATTCATACAACTTCATATCATTAAAAACCAACTCAATATCAAGATCACTTAAATCATCAACAGGAGCGTAAGGATTCACTAAGGAACTCGTTAATAAAACAGCTCTTACATTAGGATTTTCTTTTGCCCAATGAATAATCTGTTCCAATTTTTCATCCCTTATTTTCATCAGTAAGATTCTGAAATTTTAACACGATATACATCCAAAGAATTTCTTTTAATGGATTCTACTACAAATCCACCTTCTTCGGGAATTACTTCTCTCAAATCAAAACTTCTGCAATCTCTCGGAAGTCCTGAGAATATTAAGGTAAACCAAAAATCTTTCATAAAAGGAACTACTGTCCAGTTTGGAGATATAGTAATATTTTCTGCGTGAATCAGTTTGCTTTTATGATCAGAATTATTATCAAAAAGATATGTTGAGTTCCAAATTCTGATCAAATTACCTAAAAATGGAGATGCAGGAAAACAACAATGCACAATCACCTGCTTCTCTTCTTCTATTTTTGTCTGGAGAGATTCAAGGAGTTCTTTTGCAATAATCGGTTTTACAAGTGTATCTGGCATTTTTTTATGATGAATAATTAGTAATGGGCAATAAGTAATGACTAACCGCAAAATTAATCATTTATTGCCCATTGCTTATTACTTATGTTTAATATTCTAATTCTAATTTCTCTTTAGAATAATTTCTTACTTTTTCGGTAAGCTCAGGATTTCCGGCTAACTTCTGTCCATACGATGGAATCATTTCTAATAATTTTTCTTTCCATTCTCCATGAAGTTTTTCAGGGAAACATTTTTCAAGAACATTCAACATCGCATATGCTGCGGTGGATGCTCCAGGAGATGCTCCTAATAAAGAAGCAATGGTTCCGCTTTTATTCACAACCACCTCGGTTCCGAATTCTAACTTACCTCCGTCTTTTTCATCTTTTTTGATCACCTGAACTCTTTGTCCGGCCACTTTCAATTCCCAATCTGCTTCATTCGCATCTTTCACAAATTCTCTTAAATGCTGTATTCTCTGAGCCTTGGTCATGGCAACCTGCTGAATAAGATATTTTGTTAAAGGAATATTGTGCCACCAAGCACCGAATAAAGATCTGATATTTTTAGTATTAACACTTTCAGGAAGATCAAGATAACTTCCTTCTTTCAGGAATTTAGTTGAGAAACCTGCAAACGGACCAAAAAGCAATGCTTTTTTACCATCAATAATTCTTAGATCCAAATGAGGAACCGACATTGGTGGCGCATCTACCGTAGCTTGCGTATATACTTTTGCCTGATGCTTTTCTACCAATTCCGGATTATGAGTTACCAACCATTCTCCCGAAACAGGGAAACCTCCGTAACCTGCACTTTCTTTAATGTCTGAACTATCCAATAACGGAAGCGCATATCCTCCAGCTCCGATAAATACAAAATCTGCAACTACTTCCTGTCTGTGATTATGAATTCTGTCTTTCACCTTCATCTCCCATTCTCCATTTTCTCTAGGGTTGATGTCTTTCACTTCGTGGTATAAGAACACCTCTACATTAGAATCTTCCAATAAGTGTCTTCCCATTTTTCTGGTTAAAGAACCAAAATTCACATCTGTTCCCAAATCCATTTTGGTAGCAGCCATTATTTCAGACTCGTTTCTTTTACTCATTACCAAAGGAATCCATTCTTTTAGTTTAGCATGATCTGTAGAAAATTCCATTCCGTGAAACAGAACAGATTCTGACATTTTATCATGACGCTTTCTTAAATATTCAGCATCTTTTTCACCAAATACCAAGCTCATGTGTGGACAAGAATTAATAAAATCTTTTGGCTCCTGAATATATCCTTTGTTTAATAAATAAGACCAAAACTGTTTAGAGATCTCAAACTGTTCGGCAATGCTTTCTGCCTTGGAAATATCTATTGTTCCATCTTCTTTTTCAGGCGTATAATTAAGCTCACAAAAAGCGGAGTGACCTGTTCCTGCATTATTCCAAGCTGCAGTACTTTCTTTAGCAAACCGGCCCAACCTTTCAAAAATTGCGATCTCCAAATTGGGATCAAACTCGTGTAATAATGTAGCTAAAGTGGCACTCATAATTCCGCCACCTATTAGTACAACGTCGTATTTTGGTTTCGGCGTTCTGCTCGTAAGCGATTGTGACATAATTGTAAATTTTATATCAAATTTCGGGAAAAGTTTTAAGAAAAAGGACTGCTTTAACGATTTTAACAGGTTAATTTTTTGACAAATTTAAAATATTAATTATTCAAAAAATATGATGGAAATTATCTATTCTATCCGATTGGAATGATGAATTTAAGCAACCAATAATCTCAATATAGTGATTTATATTAAGTGTAAAACTTAAGTTCATTTAAGTTTTATTAAGTTTATTATTTAGAATAATTAAACCGTAATCATTTACACCGTAAATAAATATTAATAAAACACAAAATTTACATTAAAATAAATAATCAAAACAGCAATTAATAATAAAATTAATAACATCAAATACACTAACACATGAATATAAAACCTATTTAACATTTTTTTTATGTACTTTTATGTAATATTTAATACATATTAAATTAACATTTTGTTAAAAATATTTCGTTAAAAATCAATACAAATGAAAACTATTAACCTTATTAGTATGTTCTTTGCCACGGCTGCAATAGCCCAAAGCGGAGGCGTAGGGATTAATACATCCACTCCTGATCCCAGTGCAATTTTACACATCGAAAACTTTAAAGGAATACCCGCTACTGCTACTGCAACAATATCAGGAGGTGCTGTAACGGGTATCTCTATAACAAATGGTGGAAGCGGATACACTTCAGCTCCTACAGTAAACTTCTATGGAGGAGGATCTATCGTTAACGGAGGTACAAAAGCCAGAGCAACTGCCATTGTTTCAGGAGGTGTAGTTACAGGAGTTACCCTTAATAACGGAGGAACCGGTTATACCAGCATTCCTACTGTTGCTGTTTCCGGTGGTAATAAAGGACTCCTATTTCCCAGCCTGAATATCACCAACCTCAGCAGTACAACTACCCCAGTAGCCTCGCCTGCCAATGGACTAATAGGATACAACGGAGGTACAAATACTAATAATAATGCGTTGCATTTTTTCAATAGCACTACAAACCAGTGGCAAAGTACGATTGATGCAGAAGACACCCCTAAAGTAGCTTATCTAGATTTTACAGGCTCTTTATCTATATTAGATAATGCTGTGGCCGGAGCCAATTCTCTCTTAGTAGTAAATCCTCCAGCTATTTCCGGAGTTTCAAATATTATGGGGTTTAAAGTGGTATTAAATACATTATCAGGAGGCTATTCTTTGATTCTTCCTCAGGGAAATTATCTCGTAGAAGTAAACCTAAACCTGAATTCTCCACAGGAAATACCTGCCGGACAAGGAGGAACAGCACCTCTTACAGGCAGTACTTATTATCTGATGGGATATTTTATAGATTTTTACAGTGATGCTTTTAATAACACGACGAGTGTATTTACTCCGGGTATCAATTCCCGAAAAGAAGTTCCTATTGTTTCGAAGGTTAATACCAATCACCTTGCTACATGGTCTTATTACTATAGTGTACCTCCTAATGCCAATTCCAACATCATCGGAGGATTAAGACTGAGATTGGGAAGAATGCAGAATAGTACATTTTATGATTTGGTGAATGTAATCCCTGCAGGATCTTATATTAAAATTTCTAAACTTTAAACATCACAATATGAAAAGAATTTATATCCTGCTATTTTTATCAATAGCCCATATGATATTTGCGCAAGTTGCTATAGGTACTACTACCATTAACAGCTCTGCCGTTTTACAGGTTTCAGAATCCAGCAACAAAGGAGTTCTTCTTCCGAGAGTAGACATTGTAGATGTATTGAGCAGTACAAGCCCTGTAAGCAACCCTGCAGATGGGCTCTTAGTATACAATAAAGGAAATACCATCAGTCCGGGCCTCTATTTATGGAAAGACAACCGCTGGAATCAGATTTCAGATTCTTACAATCTGGTAAGTTATATGATTCTACAGAGACCTACTGACTATGCAGTCTTGGGTGGTTCTGCAAACGGTACTTTTAAAAATTTCAACGATGCTGCCTTTACAGTTATTTCTAATGATATTGGAGCTTCTTATAATAACACTTCTGGTGTCATTACTCTTCCGGGAGACAGTGGATACCTGGTGAATGTATGTCTGGATATAAGAACCAATCTTGAAAGTGCATCATCAGGCATTTCAAATAGTGCTCTGCACCTACACCAATATCTGATAAAACTTATAGATCCTGTAAGTGGAACACAGTACGGAAAAACAATCAGCTTAAACGCACAGTCTATCGCCAGTAATAAAACCCATACGCTAAATCTTAGTTTTTCTTTTGTAACAAGTTCAGCTACTCCTATTACCCTTCTTCCTTCAATTGCTCATGATGCTGGAGGAACTTACCAGTTAGGAGCAGGAGGAATTGCACCTAATAACGGAGAGATCATTATTACCAATGCAAAAGTTGACATTCAGCGTTCTGCTCTTAATCAATAACATTAAAAAAATGAAAAAACTTATTTACATATTCTGTATAACAGCTTTCTTATTAAGTATGTTTACAAAAGCGCAGGTGGGCATTAATACAAATACCCCTAATACAAGCAGTATCCTGCATATCAATGCATCGAATAAAGGTGTTCTATTTCCACAGTATGACCTTACCGTACTGAATAACACTTCTACTCCAGTTGCTAATCCTGTAGACGGACTGATGATATTCAACAAAGGAGGGGCTTCAACTTATCCAAAAGGATATTATATTTGGATAAAAAGCCAATGGCAACGCATTGTTCTTGCAGGATCACAACCTCAAGCGATGTCATTGCTTATCGGGCCTTCAGCTTTAATTCCCGCTAACAGCACCAATAATACCATTACCGGATTTACCGTTGCTGAAAATAAAATTACAGGAGCATCACTTGGTGCTGATACCTCTACCATCACATTACCGGCAGGAACTTATATTGTTCGGTATTCTGTAGACACAAGTAACTCAGGTAGTAATACAGGCCCTACCAATACGCAGTCTCTTTCACAAAACTTTACGTGTACCCGTTCTTATTTAATTAATGCTGCTACAGCCGCCACTATCACCGAAATGAACCAAATGTGTCAGCTATCCAGCTCATTTACTTTTTTTCAGGGAACTTATTTTTTAAAACTCCTTACTCCTACAACCATCAGACAGAAGTTTGAATTTGATACGGGTAATGGCTTTACTGCAAGTAATCTGAATATACGATCATCATACACACTCATCATCACAAAAATGAGCCAATAAAAAAACTTAAACCTTAAAGGGTTTAAGTTTAATAAAATATTTGAACAAGGTTTTAAAGATTAAAACCTTGTTTTTTTAATTCAATTTTGCCGTCAGTTTTTTGAACTGTTTCTCTGCATTTTTGCCTTCATATAGAATCGCGTAAATTGTATCAACGATAGGTAATTTAAGATTCTTTAGTTTTGCAGTCTTATAAATAGAATCTGCAGCGTAATATCCTTCCGCCACCATGTTCATAGACTGAATTGCAGATTTTACCGTATATCCTTTTCCAATAAGATTTCCTAAACTTCGGTTTCTTGAGAATAATGAATACGCCGTTACCAGTAAATCTCCTAAATAAGCACTTTCATTAACATCTCTTGGTGCTTCATAGATTGCTTCTAAGAAAGTTTCCATTTCACGGATCGCATTAGAAACGAAAACAGCCGTAAAGTTATCTCCATATCCTAATCCGCTAGCAATACCCGCTCCGATCGCGAAAATATTTTTAAGAATCGCGCTGTATTCATTACCCAGAACATCTTTACTAGTATGTACCTTAATGAAATCTGAATTAAAAATGGTAAATAACTTTTCTGCCACCTCATCCTCTACCGTTGCAATCGTAAGATAAGAAAGTCTTTCCATCGCTACTTCTTCTGCATGACAAGGCCCTGCAATCACAGCCTGATTTCTAAAGCCAATCTTAAATTCGTCCCTTAAATAATGTGCTACCACATCATTCACCTTAGGAATAATTCCTTTGATGGCCGAAACGAAAATCTTGTCTTTATAATCACAATTCATTTTATCCAGCGTATCCGACAGATAAATAGACGGCGTTGCCAACACCACGATATCACAAGCAGAAACCAATTCGTTGATATCTGTTGTTAATTTTAAATTTTTAAGATTAAAATTTGCCGCTGTAAGATAGTTCGGATTGTGCCCGCGAAGTTCAATCGCGCCTTTCACAAACTCACTTCTTACACACCAATGCACTATTTTACAGTTCTCAACAAGCATTTTTACAATCGCTGTTGCAAAACTTCCACTTCCCACAACACCCACTGAAACCTCATTTTTATTCTTTTTAGAACTTGAAGATTCTGAAATTATTTTCTTTTTCGTCATAATTGAAATGTGAACTGCAAATATATTAAAACAAAGATTCAACAAAGCTTTTGAAAGGATGATAAAAGCCATTTTCTGAAAAAATTAACATTTCAACACAATTAAATATCTAATTGAACGTTAATTACAGAAATAACTAAATTTTCATTAAAAATAATCATCAAAAACTATTTTTAATTAAATTTGCAAGCTTAAAACCGTTTTTTAATATACTAAGAGAAGAAATATGAAGAAATTTCTAAGCAGCAAGAAGAACATAAACATCCTTCTGGGAGGACTTTTATTCGTTGTTTTTGTACAAGGAGTTTTCATAGCCAAATTATTTTCTGAAAGAGATAATAAAAACTATGAGGTGAACCTTGTAAAAATAAACACTGAAAAAGACAGTGTAGATTACTTAAAAATGAAAACAGATCTGGGGCTTGTAGACCAAACTGTTGCTCAACTTAATTCATTCTTAAAATCAAAAGATATTTCGAATGAAAAGCTAACAATTCTTAGCAAAGACAGTATTTCAAGTTCAGTGTATCTGGCGAAACAATCTAACCGATACAGCCAATATTTAATGGACTTACAGAAAAAATTAATGCAAGTTCCATTGGGAATGCCTACAGAAGGTCATATCTCATCAAACTTCGGAGTTAGAAAAAATCCTATCCCTTTTAAAACAGTTTACGCCTCTGTAAAATCAAATGTAGGATCAGAATCAAAACCAACAGCTGTTGCCGCAGTTTCAAAACCTGAAGTAAAAGCAGAACCCGTTGAAAAAATAATTGAATTAACAGACAGCTACGGAAATAAAAGAGAAGTAAAAGTAATGGTTACGCCGAAATCAGCGCCTGTTGCTTCGGCCCCAGCTACCACTTCTACAAAATCTATTGCCAGTAATTCTAACTCAGGATCTAAAGCGCCTGTTGAAAAAAACAATCCACCCGCTGAGGCAGATCAAATGCAATTCCACAAAGGATTGGATATTGGTGTTGCTTTTGGGACCGATGTTATCGCAACTGCTGCTGGGACCGTTATTTTCTCAGGTCAAAAAGGAGGTTACGGAAACTGTGTGATCGTATCTCACGGAAATGGACTCGCTACATTATACGGACATTTATCTCAATTGGTAGCGAAAGTAAATGAAAAAGTAAAAGTAGGCCAGGTGATCGCAAAATCCGGAAATTCCGGACGTTCTACAGGACCCCATCTTCATTACGAAGTACACAAAAACAATACGCCGGTAAATCCGAAATTGTTTATGAATTTATAAAAAATGATTATGCTTGATAGAGTTTCGGCGGCACCTTTGGTGCCGCCGAAACTTTTTTATATTAGAAGAAAGAATTATTGAATAATTTTAATCGTCCCTTTTGGATGATTTGATGACCCATCTGCTTTCAGGATATTTGAATAAATAATATTCTTATTATAATCCTGAACATTCACAACGTTGATACCAAGCTTCGGCTCTTTCCAATAGACCATAAAGACATTTATAGAAACTTCTGTTGCATAGTATTCAACGGTATCTGTAATTCCACCTGCTCCTACAAAAGACATTGTTTTATTATCTTTAAAATCTAAAACAAATTGAGTGGTTCCAAAGTTCACTTCTACTTTTCGTCCGATGGCTGGATAAGGTGATCTTAAATCCCAATTCATTTCGCCCAAGAAAACTTTAACCCCCATCGTCAATTCATCTTTTCCAGGAAGATTTGGATATTTTGCTACCATAAAATTCACAATCGACTCTGAAGTTTTATTTTCTGTGACTGCTTTCTTATAATTTTCAAGATAATTTTTAACAAAATCAAGAGCAGTTGGTGAGAGAGACTGTTTTGCAAAATGTGAAGGGACAACCTGTGTAGGATTCAATGCTTTCATAGCATCAATTTGCCCTATCCACTCGTCAATTGCTTTTTGATTTTGTGTATCCGCCATCCAGAGATGAGAATCTACAGAAACTGAAATACCACCTACAACTGTTTTCAAAGAAGGAACCCAAAGAAAACTATGCGCAGAATCATCAGGATTTTGTTTAATCTCAATTTTATTCCCTTCCAAATCAGGAATTGAATTTACTGCTTCCGGAATAATAATCTCTGAAGGTGCATCTTCTTTTAGTTGAGGTTTCCAAACTGCCAGTTTATCATCTTTTGAAGCCGAAATAAGATAAGCCGTTTGTGCAGTGGAAATAATTCTCACATTGGGAAAAGCTTTCTTAATAACATCCAATCCAAGATAAAAATCGGGGTCGCTGTGCGAAATAAAAACTGTTTTCAGATTCTTTCCGGTTGCTTTAATTTCCTTTACAAGTTGTTCAGCATATTGCTTTTGAAACTGCGCATCAATAAGTATTGCCTCTTTATCTCCATAAATAATGGTTGAGGTAATTGGAAAAATCGCTTTTGAACCCGGATTATACACTTTGATCTTCAAGTTTCCGGCAAATACAACACTTACAAAACTCAATAAGGTGAGTAGTGATAATAATCTCTTTCCTAACATCATTGTCTTTCTTAATTAGTAAGCAGCGGTAAAACGCTCACGAATGTGGTTATTTTGCTCCAATTCATCAACCAAAACTACTGCAACATCTTCTACAGAAAGAATGCTTCTTCCCTCTTCATTTACCACAGGAGTTTCTAAAGAAGTTCTGTATTTTCCTGTTCTTGTTCCTACATTCGCTTGATTCATTTCAATGGCAGGGCTAAAGAATGTCCAGTCTAATGTGCTGTTTTCTTTAATTTTATTTAAATAATCTCTTGCTGCCGTTGCCCCTGGTTTGTAAGCTTCAGGAAAATTTGGAGTGTCTACAATCTGAATATTCTCAGGCGTGTAAAGACTTCCTGCTCCACCTACAACGATTAATCTTTTAACACCTGAGTTTTCAACTGCTTTCTCAATGTTTTCAGAACCTGTAAGGAAATCGTTATAAAGATTTGGGTTCGTCCAACCTGCGTTGAATGTGCTGATAACAGCATCACTTCCTTTTAATGCTTCTGCTAATTCATCAATGTTATTGATATCGATACTTTTGGCAGATACTTTGTCATTCTGTTCCACTTTAGAAGCATCTCTCACGATAGCTTCTACCGCATATCCTCTGTTTGCTAATTCGTTTACGACTTGAGTTCCAACAAATCCTGTTGCCCCAATTACTGCTACTTTTTTCATACTATTTTATTTTAAATTAATTGTAATAAATATTGTTACATTTAGATATAAAAAAATTTTAATCAAACTGATCTGTGAATTGCTCCAATGACTTATCTCCTAAAAATTTTACTACTAACTGATCTGTTTCTACAAACAAATCATTCAGATGATTATTGATTTCACGGCCGACGCTGCAAACAGGATTCGGATTATTATTCTTTTTTCCTAACACTTCAGAATTTTTCACTGCTGAATAAATTTCAGAAATCGTTATAGAATCTGCACCTTTTGAAAGCTGACTTCCACCCTCTTTACCTTTTCGGCTTGTAATTAGACCTGCTTCTCTAAGAACACTGATCTCTTTACGAACAACCGCCGGATTTATATTAATACTGCCCGCCATCCACTCAGAAGTTAGCCACTCCTGCGGACTTTTAGCCAGTAAGGTCATAATATGTATCGCCGTAGCAAATCTTGTATTGTTCATCTTAATTACATGGCAAAGATACATCAATTTTTAAATGTAACAAATTTTATTACAGTTAAAATTTTCTTAAAGAATTAATTTATCCAAATCCAACAGTAAATAATTGATATTCTGATTAATCGTTCGTGTAGCCGACTGCATTTGATTCAGCATTGCTGCTCTATTATGAAGATCATCCGACCTGTAATACCCGCCATCACTAAAAATAACAGACTGATCAGCTTGTATTTTATTATCATCAAACTGATAATGCAACCACCTTTCTTTCATACTCTGAATAATAGAATGGGCCTCTTTATTTGAAAATTTCTTCTCGGTATACATATACCAAATAAAGGGTGGAAAGTTCGGAGACTCTAATTTCTCTCTCCAAACATCTCTTAAAAGATTTCTTGAATGTACAAATTCCACCTTCTTTCCTTTCGGATTAAGCGTAGCCAATCCAAAGCCTGCTCCCAAAGCTCCCCCACCAATATCGATGGCGCTACTCCAGGCATCATCTTTTACAATTCCACCTGCGATAGAGGCTGCAGCACCCGCAACAATAGAATATAAGATCAATTTCTTACTTTTAGAATCATTCAGATTATCTACATAAGATCCAATTTGGGCAACGCGCTCACCTTCACAGTCAAATTCTGCCGCAACAGCATCTAATTCCGTTAGAGAAATGGTTATTTTACTATTGATAATGGTTTTAAGCTGTAATACTTTAACCTGAGAAGTTAGAGAAGAATCTTTTTTAAGTTCTATAATTTTATGCACCTCATCCAGATTACCCAGTGCATTCAAGATCAAAATGCTCTGATCAGAAAACATCGGCTTCAAATCTTTATTGGCTAATACAATAGAATCTGAATTGTAAGAAGGTAATTTATAGGAATAATTATATTGAAAAGGAGCTTTACAATAGCTGTCTTTTAACGTAAGGATATTCTGCTTTATCGCCTGGTTTTTCTTAGAAACACAGGATGTTATTACACTAAAAACAGTTAAAAGGTAAAATATTTTTCTCATTCGGGTTTGTATTATTTGTGTAAAAATAGAATTAACCTTAGTTGATTAACGCTATACGAATATAATGAAATAAAAAAATTTACCCGAAGCTCAGGTAAATTTTTTATTGATAAGTAAGGTAAGATTATTTAATCCCCAACAACTCTACGATGAAAACAAGTGTACTGTTTGGTCCGATATCTTTGCTCACTTCTTGCTCTCCATACGCTAAGTGTGCAGGAATGATTAATCTCCATTTGCTTCCTACAGGCATTAATTGAAGTGCTTCTGTCCATCCTTTAATTACTTTATTCAAAGGAAAAGAAGCTGGTGTTCCTCTTTTTACAGAGCTGTCGAAAACCTTGCCTCCAATCGTAGTTCCGTGGTAGTGACATTTAACCATAGATTTAGGACCTGGTTTTGCACCATCTCCTTCGGTAATGATCTCATACTGCAAACCACTTGGCAACTGCACTACGCTTTCTCTTTTACCATACTCTTCCATGTATTCCTTACCATCGTTAAGGTTCTTCTCTGCCAATTCTTTTTTACGCTTAAATAACAAGTCTGCTACTCCCATAATTGATTTTTTTTTTACAAAGATAAGATTTTGTAGATGGAAGAGTGAAGCAAGAGGATGGAAGTTTTGGACCCGTATAATTGCTCTTATTTTCCAGCTCTCAAAAAATTCAAATAAGTTTAATGTTGTCGTAACACATATCTCGGAACTTGGCGTTATAATTGAATTTAAAAACTAAATGCCAGATCCAGTAAAATATAACAAGAAATTTGACGAACTCAACGAGGAGGAAAAAGTACTTCTGGAAGTCTGCAAAAAAAGTATTGCAGATTTTGTAGAGCAATCTTCTTTAATAAGTGACGTTAACCACGCTACAAGAAATGCGCATGCTAAAACCTATGCCGTTCTAAAAGGTGAATTCATTATAGATCCCAATATTCCCAATGAGCTAAAGCAGTTTTTTGACAAGGAAAAATTTGATTTAACCATAAGGCTTTCCAATGCTCATTTGAAAATTAAAAATCCTGAGAGAGACATTCCTGCGTATGGTTTTTCGGTAAAAATAAAAGATGAAAACGGAAGTTTAATTGCCAATTATCCTTTGGTGAATTTCCCGTTGTTTCCAGTGAATTCCGTGAGTACTTTTTTGAAATTATTTACTTCGGTTAATCGGTTTTTTGTAAAAAAATGGAGTTCATTTTCTTTAATGATGCAGGTTTTAAAAATCATTCCATCCACCTTAACAGGTTCGTTTATAAAGAATGCTTTCAAGCTATGGACTAAAAGAAATGATTTTTTTCTGTCTTTTGATTATCATTCGGTTGGAGCCTATCGTCTAGGAGATCATATGATTAAAATAAAACTGAGTCCAAAAGGAGTAGATAAGAACTTTGGAAAGAAAGTAAAGACTAAAGAAGCCCTTGAAGATTATTTTAAGTCAAATGATTTTACAGCCGATATTCTTATTCAGGTTTGTTATGATCTAAAAAAACAACCCATCAATAAACTGAATGTTGAATGGAAAAAAGCTCCGTTTATTAAAATCGGAGAAGTAAAAATAGAGAAAGACTCACTTCTTAATCCTCGCTCTTGTGAAAATGAGTTGTTATCTTTTAATCCGTTTGAAAATAAACCTTTCTTCCAACCGGTCGGGAGAATACAGAAACTCCGAAATGAAGCCTATAAAGTGTCTCTACAAACTAGGTTGAAGATCAATAAGCTTTTGAAATATAAATAAGGAAGGTGAATGGTGAATTTTGCTTCGCAAGTGAATGGTAAATTTTTGGAAAGTTTCGAGATTTCAGATTTGAGGGAGAATTTGTTTATTTTTTTAACGCAGAGTTCGCTAAGTTTTTTTTGAAATGATTATGTGTATTTTCGTTCGCGAAGGCATTTCATTCAGCAATGTTCATTAATGATTATGATTAAAAATCAATTTTCCAATCAATAAAAAAGGCTCTACAATATGTAAAGCCTTCATGTATTTTATTTAATGATAATTGATATTATCCTTCAATTTTATTTTCTTCGTCTTTCTCCTTATCAGGAAATATAATTGATAAAAGAACCGAGATTACCAATACTCCACCCACGATTCCTAATGAAACTGGTGATGAAATGTGAATCCATGGTGCTATTAGCATTTTAACCCCGATGAAAGATAAGATAATGGCTAAACCATATGGCAACTTGCTGAACATATGAATGAAGTTCGCCAACAAGAAATACAATGATCTAAGACCTAAGATTGCAAAAATGTTTGATGTATACAAGATAAACGGGTCATTTGAGATTGCAAAGATCGCCGGAATTGAATCCACTGCGAAAAGTACATCCGTAAATTCTATAACCGCTACAACCACCAAAAGAGGAGTTGCCATTTTGATTCCGTTTTGAACGGTGAAAAATTTATCCCCAACATAATTATCTGAAACTTTCCAGAATCTTTTGATCAATCTTGCCCCGGCAGTATTGCTGTAATCTTCATCATCATCATCGTCACCGCCTCCCCAAGATTTGATACCTGCATACACAAGAAACAAACCGAAAAGTACCATGACAATATTAATCTGAACAGCTTTCCCTAAAATAGTCATCTCAGGTAAATACGTTAAGTTGATAAGACCAACGCCTGCAAAAATAAATATCGCTCTGAATATCAAGGCTCCAATAATTCCCCAAAACAATACCTTATGATGAAGGTGTTTAGGAACCTTAAAGAATCCGAAAACAAGGATAAATACAAATAAATTATCTACTGACAGTGCTTTTTCAACCCAATACGCTGCTTGGTATTGTGTGAATTTTTCCACCGCTAGTGCGTGGCTTCCGGGACCTAAATCTGAGTTATAAACCCAATACACAACGCCCGAGAAAATCATAGACAGCGAGATCCATACCACTGACCAAATCGTAGCTTCCTTAGAGGAAACTTCGTGACTCTTCTTATTGAAAACCCCTAAATCCAGGAGTAACATGATAACCACCGTTATCGCAAATCCCCAGACCAGGCCAGGGTGTAATTCTAAAATACTTTGATGTTGTTCCACTATATATGTGTTTTTATATGATAAAAGCAATAACTGTATGATACACAATTATTGCCGTTTTAATTATTTTATTGATTTATAATTTCTTACAAATATTTTTGCTGAACGGTCTTTATCGTTTCTTCCAATTTTTTGTCCGCTGTAGGATCTCCAATTGCATTGAATTTCCATTCTCCATTTCTCTTATAAAAAACGCCCATTACCATAGAAACATGACCTTTAAAAGATGCATCATTCGCAATGTCATATTTAGCAAAAACCTCTCTTACATTTTTAGGGCTTCCTTCATAAATACGGATAGAAGCAAAAGGAATGGTTCCAAAATCCTGACCTCTATAACTATTCAATACCATTGCAACATGCTCTACACTCGCATCCAATTGACTAAAATCAACCGTGATTACTTCATTATCAAAACCATCATCTCCATCTACATCACCTGTTAAATCATCTCCACTGTGCTTTACAGAACCGTTTTTAGATTTTAGGTTTCCGAAATAAATTACTTCTGTAGCATTTTTATTCGAATCATATAAAATACAGCTTCCATCTAAATCTACTGCTTCTTTTTTAGTCCCAAAAAAACCTTTTTTCTCAATTGCTCCCCAGTTGATTCCCACGCAAGCTTGCGTAAGAGCCGACCCGTTTTCCTTCGTAAGGTTTATTCTTTGACCTTTTTGTAAGTTAATAGCCATCTTTTAATGTTTAGTTATTTATTATTTTTTATTGATAGAATGCCAAAAACAATTAGCCCTTCTACTTTTTAATTATTTAAATTTAAATTCAACATGGCGCGAAGAATATTGGTTTCTTCATTCACATCAAATATTTTATTCATAATATCTACGTTTTCGAGATTTCGAAGATAATCTTTCAATACAGCATCTACATCGCCCGGCAAGGTTCGTTTTCTTTCGTGAATGGTTTCTTCCAATTCTTCATTTTTTCTTTTCAACTGATTAATGATCGAAGCTTGATTAGATTCATTTTCAGAAGTATCTAAATCAGACAATTCATCATCAACCAAATACATTTTCCTCTCCTCAATACTAAAAATAAAATGCTCATCAGACTGAAAGATCTTGAACAATTCATATTCATCTCTTCCGATACGATACCCACACACGAAACGAACTTTAAAACTCTGTATATTAAGTTTCCCCAATAATTTTCTTTCTATCAGATAATCCTGATATTGGTAAGAAGGAACTGTCTTTGCCTTTAATTTCGACTCATCAGCTTCCGTTCTGTAAAATTCTGCTGCATATCTTTTGTGAAAATATAAAACATCATTCCAATTCAGTGTAAATTTATCCTCTGTAAGATCTTTATACAGGTTTCTTAAATGTTGAGAAAATATACCACTGTAGATTTTCCTGTCCGTTTCAAAATTATCAACTTTCTTTTCCTCGAAAGCTTCAATATATTGATTATTAATATTAATCTCGTTAATAACAGCCAACAGATCATTTTCCTTTTTCTTTTTGATCTTGGTTAGCAATTCTATTAAACTATCGGTATACTGAAGGTGAAAAAGCTCAAGTTTACTGTAATCTAACGTCTTATTTTCCTGAAATAAATTGTGTATAATATCTGTTTTAATATAGATTGATATTATGTCAACATTTTCAAAAAAATTAGAGAGAAGTTTAAGCTTGGTTAATCTTCTTTTACTTTGAGATAGTATGCTTACAGCTTCATCATCCACCTTAATACCTTGTTATTAACCTCTAATATTTGCTTTTAATTCGCTTTCTAATGACTGTAGATCCTGATCCAGCTTTCTTCTGCTTTCTGTACCTTGCTTTTGGATCTGTTTTACTTCATTTAAAGTATTAATCAACATTGCTGTTGTTTCTCTCAATGTTTCAGCAGATACAATAGTCTGTTCATTAGCTCTGGCAACATTTACAGAATTCTGACCCAAACGTTCTGCATTCTTTCTTAAGATCTCTTCTGTTGTAGAAGATACTTTCTGCTGAATCTCAATATTTTGCTGCTGTCTGTGCATGGCAACCGCTAATGAAAGCTGGTTTTTCCAAACGGGTAACGTTGTAGTAAGAATCGTCTGTGCCTTTTCTGCGATAGAAACGTTGTTGTTCTGAACCAATCTGATCTGTGGAAGAGACTGCATCATAATTAAACGTACTACTTTAAGATCTGCCAGCCTTCTATCTAATCTGTTGATAAAATCTCTCTTATCAGCAATTTGATAATCTGCATAATTCTGAACATTAGCTTCCATTTGTGCAAGTTCACCAGCCGCTTTTTCCATTCTTAAATTCCCTGCAATCACAAGGTCTTCAATTTGTTTGATAGAATTTACGTTGCTATCAAAAATAGTCTGCAAAACAGCGTTGTCTTTTGTTGAAGTAATGATTCCGGCATTTACTTTATGCGAGATCTGATCGATGTTGGTAACAATCTTATCATATTTAGCAAATAAGTTTTCTACCTGAGTAATCACTTTTTTCATGAAAGGCAAACGGCTAAAAAAGCCTTTTACTTTATTGCCTCCATTGATTTCGTCTACATCTACGTAATTAAGCTCAATCAATAAATTATTGATCAGCTCTCCTACTTCGCCAGAATTTGATCTTCTTACGTTATTTAAAAAACTATCACTTTGGTTGGCTAATGTTTTTTGAAGTTCAGACCCAAAATTTACGATAGAACCAGGGTTGGTTTCATCTATAGCATTGGCAGCCGTTTCATATTTCTGAAGGTCTGCACTTTGAATCTGAGTTAAATTTACATTTCCATCTCTATCAACGAGAACCGGTGGAGTTCCCGGATTAGGCTGACTCGGTTGTGCGGGTTCAAATGTCTTAAGGGGCTCAATTGACTGAAGTGGGTCAATGGGTTGGTTTGATTGATTATCCATAATAAATTATTGATACATTGATACAAATTTGTCAAGACCTTCTCTCTGACCTGCGCCTACAGCTTCGAATTTCCAATCTCCGTTTCTGTTGTAGATTCTTCCGAATTCTACCGCCGTTTCAATAGAGAAATCTTCGTCTAGTTCGTACTTCAAGATTTCCTCATTCGTTTCTGTATTCACAATTCTGATGAAAGAATTCCTTACCTGTCCGAAGTTTTGTTTTCTAGATTCAGCTTCGTGAATGGTAACTACTACAGTAATTTCCTTTATAGCAGAATCAATTTTAGTTAAATCAATTTTAATTTGCTCATCATCACCGTCTCCATCACCTGTTAAGTTATCTCCTGAGTGAATCACTGCTTTATCCGGAGACTCCAGGTTGTTATAAAAAATAAAATGGTTATCTGAAACCAATTTCTTGTTTTCTCCTAATAAAAATAAAGAAGCATCTAAATCAAAAGCTCCTCCTGTAGAAGTATTGTTGGTATCCCATCCTAAACCAATTGTAAATTTAGGGGCATTTATATTTTCTCTTTGTCCTTTTTGTAAGTTAATAGCCATAATATAATTCAGTTTGCGTTAAAGTGTTTATATTGTTTTCGTATTCTTTTATTAAATGATAATTGTTGCTGATTGCCAGCTCCAACAAACTATCCATATGCTCATTTGTTACTTTAGACGTAAGATACTCAAAATTACTTGAATCTAGGCCTAAAATATATTTTACAATCCTTGTATTAAATTGGAAACTTGGTTTCACCATTACTTCCACTACATGCTCTACATTTTTTACTGCATAATAGTTAAAGAAATTTTCAATGGTAGGATCCAATTCAAAATTCATTAATTCAGCATAATACATGAATAAAAAATCTGCTTCTACATTAAATTCATCCAAAATTTTATTCACTGTATATTCATGACTTCCTGTGATTTTTATATCGTCTATAAAAATACAAAGTTTTCCTCTTAAAAAATCTTTATCCAGATAATAAGTATCATTGGCTATCAGATTTTTACGGTCTTCAAAACTCAAATTCCCATAATCTGTCGTATAGGTATGATTTCTATTAATTTTTGATAAAATACTCGATTTTTTTCCTTTTTGAAATAAGTAAAAATCCAGATACTTTTTAAAATAAAAACATAAAAAATTAGAAGCTGTAGGAATCGCCATGTAAGGACTTGGCAAAACCACAATTTCTTTCTCTGTATTTAAAATATCTTCATGTTCAGAAATAAATCCGTCAAATAATTCCTTTGCAAATTTTTCAGCATATGATTTATCGCCATATTTAAAATAGCTGTATTCAGCAGGCGAAAAAGTAAATTCATCCGCCGAATGAATGTGGTGTAAACTATACCTTTTATTCATTTTTATTAGTTTTTTAGTAAATATGCGTTAAATCCAAAATCCTTTGCTCCTTTGTAATCGGCAATCGGATTATCTCCAATGTGTAGAATTTGGTTCATCTCCAACTCTTGATTTGCTCTATTCTTTACCTCCTGAAAAACGAGAGGATTGGGTTTAGAGATATTCAATTCATCCGAATAAATATGAAAATCAATATACTGATCAAGATTTTCATTAATCAGGAATTTTCTCATTGTTTTACCTTTGATAAATCCTGTGTTACTTAAAATATTAATCGTCTTTCCCTGATTTTTAATTTCATCAAAAAACTGATGAATATTTTCAAAAATGATAACGGGTTTATATTCCAGAAAAAGCGTTTCGCTCTTTGCATAGAATTGGTTTAATTGATCTTTATTAATCTGTTTCAAGTCAGCATTCAACGATCCTAAAATCAATAAATAAATTTCAAAAGTATCAATATTACCTCCTGACACTTCATTAATTGTATTGCAAAGATCATCGTAATATTTTACGAATTTCGCAACCTCATCAATGGGTTTATCAATGTTAAAAAACGAGGAGAACAGCTCAACTCTTTTTGCTTTAAATTCAGGATGAGATTTTATTAAGGTAAGCCACAGATCAAAAGAAAAATGATGGTGGTTGTGAATGTCTATATCTACTTTCAAAACGATATAAGTTAAAAATTTTATTCGGCTCTTTTGTTACAAAAGATTTTTAATTTTCTCATCATCAATTTGCGTTGAATTTTCCAATTCTTCCCAAAGATAAAATTTTTATCATAAATCCAAAGTGATCATTCTCTGTTTTATGAAACTTTATGATTTGTACAGTTATTAGCAAATTAAGAACAGATTTCCTTAAATTCAAAAAAAATGATAAAAAGTTTTTGTTGTTTCATTTTTTTTTATAATTTCGCAACCGATTAAAAATCAACAATGTCAACAAAAATGATAAATATTATAACTTTAAACAATCCTATCAGAGCTGTGTTCTTTGGTAGCACTGAATATTTATCTGAATAGTATCGACCTTTATAAAATCAAAATATAATAAAAGGCCTATCTATCCAGATAGGTCTTTTTTGCTACCCAATTTCCAGCTTTCTAAAATTCAAGTTGGTTGTCTTCAATTTTTAACGCAAAGAAAAAAATTCTTACTAAAATAAAAAGGTAGGATTAATAAATCCACACGCTTAAGAATTCCAATACAACCTTAAAAATCAACAATTTAAATTTAACAAAATGAAATACAACACACGAAATATAGGGATAATAGCACATGTAGATGCCGGAAAAACAACACTCACGGAAAGATTACTGTATTACACAGGTATGATCCACAAGATAGGAAACGTAGACGATGGGAATACAACGATGGATAAAGATATTCAGGAGAAAAACCGAGGAATTACCATTTCATCCGCAGCCATTTCAACCCAATGGAAAAAGGACCAACATGTTTTTAATATCAATATTATTGATACTCCGGGACATATTGATTTTGCCGTGGAAGTTGAGCGTTCTTTACGTGTTTTAGATAGCGTTGTCGCTGTTTTCTGTGCTTCTTCGGGAGTGCAACCACAGACTGAGAATGTTTGGTTTCAAGCAGAGAAACATGGAATTTCAAAAATCTGTTTTATCAATAAAATGGATAGAATTGGAGCTGATTTCTTTGCAGTTTTAAACGAGATCAAAACTAAATTGAACGCAGTTCCCTTGGCTTTACAAATTCCTATTGGTACTGAAGATAACTTTGAAGGCGTTATTGATTTAATCAAACAAAAAGCTTTGTATTGGATGGATGAAAATGGCGAAACGATTATTGAAAAGGAAGTTCCTGAAAATTATAAAACGGAAGCAGATGAATTCAGATTAAAATTAATGGAAACATTGGCTGAATATGATGAAGTTTTCTTTGAAGCTTTTATGAATTCTGAAACTCAAATTTCCGAAGAAATGATGATTGAAGCGATAAAAAGAGCCTGCCAAGCCAGAGCAATTGTTCCTGTTTTATGTGGTTCTGCTTTTAAAAATAAAGGCGTTCAACCTTTGCTTGATGCGATTGTAAGTTATCTTCCTGCTCCTAATCAATTGACTTCTATTAAAGGAAAAAATCCAACAACAGAAGAAACCATTGAGCTGGAAAGAAATGAAGAAGAAACTTTTTCAGGATTGGTTTTCAAAGTGGTGATCGATAAACATATGGGGAAGCTGGCGATGGTAAGAATATATTCCGGAAAGATAAAATCCGGTGATACTGTCCTCAATGTGAGAACCGATGAGAATTTCAGAATATCTAGGATTTTGCAAATGCAGTCGGATAAAACGTTAACCATTGAAGAAGCAAAAGCGGGTGACATTATTGCTTTAACAGGAATAAAAGATGCTAAAACAGGAGACTCTTTAGCCTCTATTCAAAAACCTGTCGTATTGGAAGCGATTACAATTCCGGCTCCGGTTATCCGAGTTTCAATTGAACCCAAAACGAATGCTGATGAGAAATCCTTCGGCTTGGTTTTAGCTAAAATTCAGGAAGAAGATCCGTCCCTAGTCGTTGAAAGAGACAAACAAACGGGAGAAACTTTATTGAGTGGTTTAGGTGAATTACATCTTGAAGTGACTTTAGAAAAGATCAGATTGAATCACGGAATCGAGATCAATCAGGGAAAACCTAAAGTTTCGTACCGAGAGATTTTAACGGAGACTAAAACTCACAGAGAAAAACTCGTTAAACAAGGCGGTGGAAGCGGACATTTTGCAGACATCACTTTTGAGATCGGACCTGGAGAAAATGACAAACCCGGTTTGGAATTCATCAACAAAATTAAGGGCGGAGTGATTCCTAATGAATTCATTTCTTATGTTGAAAGAGGTTTCAAAGATGCTATGGAAAATGGCCCGTTAAGTGGTTATCCTTTAGAAAATATGAAAGTAAGTCTTCTGGATGGTTCCACACACAGTGTAGATTCTGCGGCTTATGATTTTGAAACTGCTGCGAGAGATGGGTACAAAGCTGTTGCAAAACAGTGCAAACCAAAATTATTGGAACCCATCATGCAAGTTGAAATTCAAAGTATTGAAGAATATACAGGAGCTGTAACGGCTGATATCAATAAGAGAAGAGGAATTATCACTTCTATAGATGAAAGGTCAGGAAGAAAAATATTCACTGCGGAAGTTCCTTTAGCTTCTACTTTCGGATATATTTCTGATCTGAGAACGTTGACAAGTGGTAGAGCTTCCATCAGTATGAAATTGTCGCACTATGCTTTAGTGCCAGATTTTATTTCAAATTTAGTAATAACTTAAAAAGCGAGGGCTGTAAATTTATTTTTGCAGTCCTTGTTTGGGTTATGGAGTGAATGATCATTTTTTTTCTCTTGCTGATTACGCAGTTTTTTTTCTTGCGGATGTTTTTATTTCCCACAGATTTCACAGATCTGCACAGATGTTTGCGTACTATTTTAAACTTCAATCATCCAAATTACAATCCAATTACACTCTCAAACCTTCAAACTCTAGCACTCTACAACTCTCCTACTCTTCAGGCATTACTTTATAGGTAGGATCTTCCTTAATATTAACTTCAATGATTGCTTCTGCATTTTTAAGCATCTTTCTACAGTCTTCGCTTAAATGTTTTAAATATAATTTTTTGTTTTGTTGAGCATATCTTTTTGACAATTTATCTAAAGCATCAATAGCGCTCATATCAACAATTCTGCTTTCTTTAAAATCTACAACTACTTCATCAGGATCATTTGCGGGATCAAATTTATCTGTAAACGCTGTTGCAGAACCAAAAAATAAAGGTCCGTATATTTCATAATACTTTACTCCTTTTTCATCAACATATTTTTTTGCTCTAATTCTTTTCGCATTATCCCAAGCAAAAACCAATGCAGAAATTATCACTCCTATTAAAACAGCTAACGCCAAATTATGTAAAACAATCGTGATCAAAGCCACCGTAATCCCAACAAAAATATCAGACTTCGGCATTTTATTCACAATTCTAATCGAAACCCATTGAAATGTACTTATTGCAACCATCATCATGACTCCCACCAAAGCTGCCATCGGAATTTTCTCAATAAAGGGAGCTCCAAACAAGATGATAATTAATATGGTAATGGATGCTATAATTCCGGACAACCTCGCTCTTGAACCTGCATTCAAATTAACCAAAGTCTGCGCTACCATGGCACAACCTCCCATTCCTCCGAAAAATCCGTTGGTAATATTGGCAACACCCTGTGCAACAGATTCACGGTTTGCATTTCCTTTCGAATCTGTAATCTCATCAACCATAGACAAAGTAAGAAGAGATTCTATTAATCCTACTCCTGCCATAATCATGGCATACGGAAAGATAATTTCTAACGTTTTTAATGAAAATGGAATCTGCGGAAGATGAAAACTTGGAAGGTTTCCACTAATACTGGCTATGTCTCCAACGGTTTTCGTATTAATATTAAACCCTAACACAATTCCAAAGACAATTAAAATAGCAACCAAAGAAGCAGGAATCACCTTTGTTATTTTTGGAAAAAAGTAAACAATGGCAATCGTTAAAGCAGTTAATCCACCCATAATATATAAGGATGTCCCCTGAAGCCAACTGACAACTCCATTGCTGTCTGTAATTTTAAACTGCTCGATCTGGGCCATGAAAATGATGACCGCCAAACCATTTAGGAAGCCATACATTACAGGTTGAGGAATTAATCTTACAAATTTCCCAAGCTTGAAAACGCCAACCAACAATTGAAAAATCCCCGCAAGAATGACAGTTGCAAAAAGATATTCTATGCCATGGGTTTTTATTAAAGCAATTAAAACAACAATAGTAGCACCAGCTCCACCGGAAACCATTCCTGGTCGGCCTCCTAAGATTGCAGTTACTAGCCCCATCATGAATGCAGCATACAATCCTGTTAAAGGTGAAAGTCCTGCTAAAATTGCAAACGAAAGAGATTCAGGAATCATGGTCATCGCTACTGTAAAACCAGCGAGTAACTCATTTTTGTAATTTATTTTCTTTGAAAGATTGAAAATATTAATATAGGTATTCATTTCGGTGCAAAGGTATGTACTTCAAGCATTTTAGACAATTATAAAATCAAATTATACAGATCGGCTTAAATCCCTAGTCATAATAGAGAAAAACTTATATTACTTCACCAATAAGTAGATTTATTATGTTAAATTTTAACTAAAATTTCATTTTTAACAATATTTATTAATTCATTCTTTTGGTTTAACTCCTATTTTTTATATATTTGAAAACAGAGAAGTTGATAATTTTTTTCCTGTATTAATGAAACGAATTACAGGAAAAAAGAGCAGATTGAAATGAATCACAGCAAACAAATTATATAAAGAGAATTGCATGAAAAAGCTTTAATAGGTAATAAATATATTATTCATACTTATAAAAAAGAAAGTTTGAAATAAGTATATAGGTTTTATTAAGCGAACTGGATGAGAATCAAAAAAGAATAATCGCTAAAAGCATTGAGAAAGGCAAGAATTCTTTACATAAAAACTACCTGAAAACAAAAAAATCATTATACCTTATATATTAATGATTTTGTAGTAAACCATATATTCATTTTACTGAAATTTTTGCAGTAAGTAAAATCTATACAGATTTTATACTATTACAACAATTGCATTCAAACACTATTTTTGAATAAAAAAACTGATTCCTAAAAGGTCGGTTAAAAAAATATAACAGCTACCTATTCTTTCTTTTAATGCAAAGTTTTAATACCCAAATATTTATTTAATAAATGTTATACAAAGAAATACATATAGGACAATTCATTAAAGAAAGAGTTGCAGAACAAGAAATTACAATGGAAAGAATGTGTAATTTCTTACATAAAGAAGAAGAGGTTGTTGAAGAATTGTTAGCCAGCAAATCTATGGATACAGAGCTTCTGCTAAGATGGTGTAAATTATTAGAATATGATTTTTTCAGACTCTATAGTTCGCATCTTATTTTATATGCTCCCCCATCAGCAGTTAATAAAAACCATAATAAATCTGAAAAAATACCTTATTTCAGGAAAAACATATATACACAGGAAATTAAAGAATTTATTATTAAAAGAATTCTCTCTGGTGAGATGACTCAAAGTGAAGTAATTAGAGAATATTCAATACCAAAAAGTACGCTACACCGTTGGCTACAGAAGAATAATACTATTAACGAATAAATAAAAGTCTCATGCGCCCTAATTATAAAAAGATTTATCAGGATATGCTAAGGCTGGAACATCCTGAAAAATTAAAAGAACCCAAAATCCAAGAACTTCTTAATAATCTGAATAGCAGTGAAGATGTATTAAATTTTAATGAGAAGTTATTTGAACAATCAAAAGAAGCTCAAAAAAACAATCAAAAATTAAAAACATATGATAAGAAAACAATGCTGAAGCTTTTACAATATCAAAAGAAGCATGGTTTTTCTACAAGTTATATGTCTCGAAAATATAAAATTAGCCGAACAACATTGGCAAAATGGAAAAAGACTTTTGAAGTAGAATTCGAAGCTCTAACATAATAAAGGAAACAGGTGAATCGTCACCTGTTTTTTTATTTATCAATATTTCTATTTTCTATAAGCCCTCCTTTATTATTTCATATGTTATCATATCGAAAAAAAATCACATATTCATTAGAACTTGAAGTTATAAAATATGTACTTACTCCGGTAAAGCGATACACTCATTTTACAAAATCATTTATAATAAAATATAATTACCCAATACATATTTTAATAAAATTCTAACTGCCATTTTTTTTAAAGCTTATCATTTTTAAAACTTATTATTGAAATTGTACACAATACAACATAAAATTTACCCCTAAAATTCGTGACATAATAGTAAATCTTAAAAAAAAATCAATATTCACAGCAGAATAATTTATTAAATATGATTTGTTAAATTAATTTCTCAATTTGATAAAAACTAATTAAAAAATTAATACCCAAATACTTAACTAAAAGTAGTACATAAATGGTATGCGGTTTTTTTGACAATTTCATGAATTTTGTATCTATTTGTATCAGTAAATCAATCGAAACATCTAGCAAAAAAAGATTACAACACAAATGATGAAAAAATAATCAGATTAACCGAAAGATTTATTAAAAAGTAAAAATGAAAGAAAGCTTACCAGATTGCCTCAAATTGAAGACGGTAAGTTTAAGAACACAAATGATGAAATCTGTATCTGTATAAATCGCCCCCATTTTACATGATACAAAACACACAATGATGAAAATTAATAGCGGGAAAAGGGTAATATTTCTAACCCAAGTACTTACCCTTCCACTATTAGTTTCCTTTTTTCTACAACTGCTTTCTACAGATTAAAAAAAATATCAAATTCAATAAATTACATTTACATTATTAATCAAATAATGAAAACAAATATTATTTACTATATTTTTCAGTTTAATTATTTAAATTTGTAATAATCCCAATAACAATTATACAGCTTTAAGGGGCGAAAGTTAGTATGATCACAACAAATTATTTTATAAGAAACAGTATTGTATTTTTTGCTATTATTCTTTCCAACTTTGCGTTTTGCCAAGATCAGTTTAAAGAAATAGATAATTTACTACAAAAAGCAGAGAGAAGCCGACAGGAATTTAACAATCTAGATCAGCTAAAATATGCTAAACAAGCAAGTCTCTTAGCTGAAGAATCTGGTGACTCAAAAAAAATAACAGAATGTTATTATAACATCGCGCGTGCATTATCTTTTTTAGAATTACAAAAAGAAAGCTTTGTTTATATAAATAAAGCCTATCAGCAGCCGTATTCTAAAAAGAGCAAGCTCATCCAGGCGCAGCTCAAAGAAGTAAAAGCATTTAACTATTATAGTTTAGGCTTAACATCTCAATTTGATAAAGAATTACCTAGTATTGTAAAGCTATTGAAAGGAGAAAAGGACAAAGATGCCATTATTTTACTTCAAAGAACCTATTTAAATATTGGATCAACGAAACCTGATTCTGCTAAATATTACTCTCAATTATGCTATAATGAGTTAAAAAAACTTCCAGAAAGAGATTCGCATTTAGAATTATCTGATTTCTATAGATATAAAGGTACCGAACTTCTTGAAACAAAACCAGACTCTGCTTTTTATTATTATCAGAAAAGCATTAAGATCAACCAAAAATACAATGATCCTATCATCTTCTTTAACTATACTTCATTGGGAGATTATTACGCTAGCCAAAAACAATATCATGAAGCAATAGGTTATTATGAAAAAGCCATTCAAAATATAAAAGATCAATCTATTACTCCATACCATTTCGTTAATAATGATTTGTATGATAAAATTTCTGATCTGTATGGAAAGCTGGGTAACAAAGAGAAGCAAAATGAATATCAATCTACTTATCTAAATCTGCAAAAAAAATTATTGACAGAAAGAAATAAAAATGTAGAACATGCGCTTGAAATTCTTTTAAAAGATCAAGAAGAAGAATACAAATCATCTGAAAATCAAAGATTAATATGGATTTTAACCGGTGTTTTGGTATTAATAATCCTATTCTTTTTTATTTACTGGATCTTAAGAAAGAACCTTAAACATAAAGAAACAATTATTAAAGAAGCTAACAGCTCATTGCAGGATAAAGAAGAGATTATTTATCAAAAAAGTTTTGAAACGCAGGAGCTTCAACAAAAAGTAAACGATGCTTATACGGATGTTATAGACCTAGCCAAGAAAAATGATCCTTCATTTTATTTCCGCTTCCAAGAAGTGTATCCAGAATTTCAAAAAAAACTGTTGGAACACAGTCCTAATTTAAGAACATCGGAACTTATTCTTTGTGCTTATACTTTTTTAGGCTTTACAATTAAAGATATTGCAGAATACACTTTCAAATCTGTAAACACTATACGCAACAGAAAACAAAGTTTGCGAAAAAAATTCAGCATGCAAACTGAAGAAGATATGGGAATATGGCTAAGAAATCTTGTAGCAAACAAAGATTAGTCAAAAACAAAGCAACTGAATAACAAATACTTAAACTACAATAGTATACAAATGGTATATCTCTTTTTTTGATATCAATAATTTTTTTCTTCTATTTGTCTCAGTAAAATAAATCAAGTGTTAAGAGTGGAGCTTATAAAAAACACAAATGATGAAAAATGTATATCAATAAGAATATTGCCCCTTATTCTTTTCTGATATAAGTTAAAAATTAGAAAATTGCTTCAGTTGAATTCTTTAAGAAACACATTGATTTAAATTTTACAAAACACACAATGATGAAATTTTGAAATCGGTTAAACGTATAAACTTTAGCCAATTAAAAAATGAAAAGCAAGGGCAATATTTAGGTATTGCCCTTTTCTTTTTGATGTGTGATAAAGACATTACAACATTCAAATTTTAATATTTTAAAAAAGCCTGATAAAAATAAATTTATCGGGCTTTTATAAGTAAAAGGTAATAAGCAAAAAAATTAAAGGGGGGCATTCGTTTGCCGGAATCGAACCGGATAACCTTGCCGGAGTAACCGACTTCGTTATTCCTCCCCATAGATGGTACGAAGCAATTTTTCTTTACGACACTTTTATATTTCAAAAAAACAAGGCGATAAGCAAAAAACGTAGTCGTGCTCTAACCAACTGAGCTACTTTTCCTATTTATAGTTTGTGTTTTAGTTTGTGGAAAAGGCAGGGCTCGAACCTGCGACCCCGTCGTAATGAGCGAAGTAACGCTATTCTACGGCACTTGTTTTATTATTTTAAATGCAAATAAGGCAACAGGCGAAAAAGGTGTGCTCTTTCAGAGCGCCGCTCTTACCCGTTTTGGGCAGTGAGCCGGCAATTCTACATCTACTAGAGACTTACATTTTCTTACGAAAACTTTTGCCCAGTTGGTTTTCAACCCAACCTCGCTAGTTCGGTCGCCCGAATTACGCTACCTTAGGACCGTTATATTTACGAAGGAACCTTTCTCTACGACACTTATTTGCATAAATTTTACAATAAAAAAGAGGCTAAAAGCGAAAAGACAGACATGCACCCGCTCCTTACTATTATTCGGGAAATTGCACTTTGTATAGATTTTGAAGTCTAAATTTTAATCGAAGTAAGCCTTTTCTACGGCACTCTTTTATCTTTTAAATCAATGTAATAATTATAGAATCTTCCGTGCATTTTGCTCTACCTACTGAGCTATATCTCGTTTACAACAAAGAAGGCGGGATTCGAACCTGCGACCCAAATGTTTACTCAATCTCGAAGTATGATTCTAAAACGATACTTGATTTTTCTGTTAAAATAATTTTAAAATCGAGCAATGTTTAAGAAGAGTTTTAATTTCAATGTAAAGTAGAAGGAACTCTTTTGTACGGCATCGATTGTTTAAAGCAAGGTGAAAATTCAAACAGAGACTTGACTGCGACGTGATAACCAATTACACCATCCCGAATTATTCGGGAGCAAGATTCGAACTTGCAAAACCGCCCTTTAACGAAGAAACTCTATTTTACGACACTTGCTTTTTATTTTTCCATTGGGTTTTTCTGTATTTTTTCCAATTTCTTTGAAACTTAACTTCTTTTGAATTAATTGTATCATAGCCATGTGGAAAACACCATGAACAACCCATTTTGTCTCCATATAAAACTCTGGAAACCTGTACATTTGAAATTTTATTCGGAAAATCAATTAATCCATATTCATTGATTCCGAAAGATTGTCTTAATGTTTTTAATCTTTTCATAAGTATTGAGTATTAACCTCAATACAGTGCTTCTTTAAGACATGGTTTATAATAATTCATGGTTATTGTTTTTTGTTGTAGCAAAGATATTGCTGTAGTACGCATTCTTTTTACGTAGCTAAAATTTATTAAAAAAGATTGAATTTATAATTTCAAAAAGCTTTACCAATCCTAATATAGGAATCAAAATAATAGCTGTTATTAAAAGATAAACTCCAATTTTACCTAGAAAACTCCTTTCTGGTTCTTTATAATTTCCTTTTTCCCTTTGCTTAGGCTTAAAATCCGGAATATGTTTTGTCTTTTTAAAACTGTCCGATTCCAATTCTTTTAATTTTTTTTGGGCATATTCAGGAAGTTGGTTTCGATCTCCTCTAAATACGATATCTTTTAAAATAGCATTTCCTGAATTACTTAATGAATTTCTGTAAATTTCAACAGCTTCCTTCATTTCAAAATTCTGAGGTTCAAAAAATATCCAAAATTTTCCAGCTTCATCTTTAAACCCTGAATCGTAATAAATCTGTCCTAATTTTTCCCTTAATGAAATATCATCAGGAAATTCATTAATCAGATTTCTTAATCTGTCGCAGGCTTTTTTCTTTCTGCCTGCTTTCAAATCTTGTTCAATTCTGTAGAAAATACTTTCCATGATTTATATTTAAATTAAAAACCAAGCAACAAGTTATAAGAGCTTTTGAATGTTTTTCAAATTGGAAGTTTGACGATGAAACTCTTATGGTAACGACATTGGTTAGTTTAAACCGAGCAACATAGCGAAAAGACTCATTTTTCAATTGGAAGTCGAAGTATTTCTTTTCTTACGGCATCGGTTATTTTTTTTAAGTAAGGTAAAAATTCAAACAGAGACTTATTGACAGAGCGATACCATTTACGCCACTCCAAAATAGGAAACAGGATTCGAACCTGTATTGCTGTCCCCCGAAGTAACTCTATTTTACGACACTTACTTTTTAAGTTTTTATGGTTATTGTTTTTTGTTGTAGCAAAGATATTGCTGCAGTACGCATTCTTTTTACGCAGTTAAAATTTATTTTATGTTTCATTCGTTTTGCCTTGAAGCAAAAGAACCAAAAGTTCAAGACTTGGAAACTCCGGCTAAAATTAAAAATTTACACCGATGCTTTTAGGTCTTTGCGAGGAATGAAATGACGAAGCAATCTCTAAAATAGATTCTTCACTTCACTGCGTTTCATTCAGAATGACAAATTAACTGTTAATTAAAACATTGCATTTTCCTAGCCCCGATTGCAACGACATCCTTTTTCTGAATAGGCTTTGAAAAAAGCGTTGGCGAAAAAGATATAGTGGAAAGCGGGAAATAGCTTCTAAAAAATTAATGGGTATTCGTTTTTATTTTTAAAAGCAGTGCCTTTTACAGCACTACTTTTTTTATCATTTCTACCGCTGATTTTCGGTCTTCCAACGCATTCAATACATCGAAAATTTTGTCTGACCAACCTGCGATAAGGTATACATCATTTTTTCTGACATCCAACGGTTGTTTTCCGTAACCTGCCAAATCAAAAATATACAATTTTGCATTCGGGTTGAAACTTTTGTACTGATTCCATGAGTTTTCAAAGGAATTTCTACCGCCATTGCTATCCCAAAGCTGAGTGTCGGTGAACAATATTACTTTATCCACTTTTTCACGTCTATTCAATAAATCTTCAATCACCAAATAACCGTTTGTAGAGTAACCCACTTCACCTTCTCTTTTGTAAAATGCATCTACATTTCTCAGGATACCGTTTTTAGGCATCGGAACTCTTTTCCAAGTGTCTCCAAACATACCTGAAATCACATTTTTACATTGTGACTGCAACATCATCGACATCAACAATCCGATATCATACAACAAGACCTTAGATTTTGGAGAAACAGGCTGTTGCATTGAACCAGACACGTCTGCCGCAATCACAACCGAAGTATCAAAACCAAAACCTTTGATGTTTTTTGCACTTACCATCACAGCATCTTCCAATGCTTCCAAGATTGATGACAAATAAGGTGAATCGATTGTTTTCAATTCTCTATATGCCGACAAAAATCGGAATGGCAATTGTTTTGAATTTCTAACTGCTCTTTCATCTGATAAATAATTACACACTTTGTACATTGCATCTGATGAAACGTTGGCTTCTAAGATATTTCTAAGGTTTCTCAACGTTGCCATATACCCTAGTTTATTACTGAAAATCAATTCTTCCCATTTGTTTTTGAAAGCTAATTTTTTTTCTGCATCATCAGCAAATTTTGTCTGACCTAAAACGGAAAGCTCAACTTCCCAAGTGTATGGAGTTTCCAACGAATCATTTACGATTTTGTTGAAAATGGCTTGTTGATTTTCGTCTTTTGCTTTTGGATGAACCAAGAACAAAGCATCTTTCAAAGTAACCTCAGCTTTTCTGTTGTATTTTGCGAATTGATATTCATCAAATTTATTGAAAGATTTTACCAAACCTTTTTGAATCTGCTTTGAAAGTTTGTTCAATTTTTTCAAATCTGTTCTTTCATTCGCCAATTGATAATACGCAAGCAATTCTGTGATTTCATCTGCTCTTTGGATAACTCCGTCCACCGTTCTGCTTACCAAATCTGTACCTGAGGTTTGTTTCGCCAATTCAGTTGTCAAAACCAATGGAATAGAACGCAGATACATATCTTTTCTCGCATAAACCGCCAATTTTGCAACGAATTCCGGATCATTTTTTGTAATCAGAGACTGAATTCTTACCAATCTTTCATTTCCTTTTTCATACGAAGTGTTTGATAATCCTGTAGTCACAACAGCACTATATAGTTCTTCTGCAGGCGTCATGGTATATGCCTTTGCACCTTGGTAGTTCATTACTACTTTATTCTCTTTTCTTAAAAAATTAAATTTCATGGTTACTGTTTTTATAGTTAAACATTTTGGAGGATTATCATTTCCTCTCTGATTTCTTATGCAAAGTAAGGACAGTTTTACGCAGTGTTTTTGCGTAGTTGAAATTTTCGTGAAAAAGTTTTTATTTTTTTTGATTTAAATACTAATGACACAAATTTTTGCACTAAAAACACGAATGATTGATTGTGATATTTGTGAAAACATTAATGCGGTTCGTGTTTAGATAAAATCTATCATTCGTTTTATATAAAGGAATTGCTAATTTGGAGTTTTTGGAAATCCGTTGTCTAGCTTTGTGTACATTAAAATGTAAGCTATGATAAAAGGATTATATGAAACTCATGTACAAGTAAGCAATTTAGAAAACGCAATACAATTTTATACTAACGTGTTAGGATTGAAATTAGCCCATAGAGATGAAACCCGCCCGATTGCATTTTTATGGATTGGAGAAGGAAAAGAAGCAATGCTGGGTTTATGGGAACAAAAAGAAAATTTACAGCCAAGACATTTCGCGTTCTCA
This sequence comes from Chryseobacterium polytrichastri, assembly GCF_900142445.1. Lineage (GTDB taxonomy): Bacteria > Bacteroidota > Bacteroidia > Flavobacteriales > Weeksellaceae > Chryseobacterium > Chryseobacterium polytrichastri. The sequence goes on from NZ_FRAV01000009.1 coordinate 140,691, forward strand.
GCTGAGAAGGAAGATATCTTAAATTATTCTGTTGAGTTTTTAAAAAATAAAAACTTAAAACCTTATAATTTCTTAAAAGACGGTATTGATGAACCTATGGTTTTTTCATGGATGCCTGCTTTAGCAATATATTTCAATGATCCAGATGGAAATCAACTTGAATTTATTTCGATTTTGGAAGGCGATGGCAAACCTGAGTTAGGGGTGATTTCTTATGAGAAGTGGCTGGAAAATAAATAAATAAATAAAGAGGAGCTTAATTTAAGTTCCTCTTTTAATGAATTCATTATCATCTGAATTGATTAAACAAAACAAGACAGGCTTTGTTTTCACAAAGCCCATCTCTATAATGACAGTTATTAGTTTTTATTTTGCAAAAATCTCCTTCAGCTGAGAAAGAATATTACTATTTCCGGAAACTGTAATATCCCCAATTTTATCGGCGATTTTCTCCATATATTCCATTTCTTTCAGCTTCCATAAGACTTCATTTTCTTCCATTAGCTTTGCAGTGTTTAGCAAACTTCTTGTAGAAGCCGTTTCTTCACGACGCATGATGCTATTTGCTTGAGCTTTTTTCTCAGCAATCAAAACCTGATTCATAATTTCTTTCATTTCTCCGGTTAAGATCACATCACGAATTCCTGCATCAGAAGCTTTCAGACCAAGATCTCCAGCTTTGTTTCCAAGGTTTCCCAGGATTTCTTTTCCTACAGCATCTTTTTTCAACAACAATTCATCCAATGTTAAAGCTCCAACAAATTCACGCAGTGCTAATTGCATTAAAATATATAATTGTTTATCATATTCTTTGTTTTCCATTAATGCTTTCTCAATATTTTCCACTTGAAAACGCACATAAAAATTGATACGAAGCATCGCTTTATCTTTTGTCAAAAGCTCCTGACCTGCAATTTCCATTTGCTGCATTCGCATATCGATGGCTTTTACCTCAACAGAAATTTCATTGTTCCAGAAGTAGTAGGTTCCCACTTCTAAAACTTTTGTCAATTTTCCGTCAATTAACAATAATCCTGTATGTTGATTCGAAACAATAAATTTTCTTACATAATTTCTCAATCTTGCATTTTCTAGGATTGTATTGGAAATACCTTCTGTAATTTCAACTTTTGTTAAATCTTCTTTTTGGAATTCTTTATCTGTAATACCTAACCAGAACGCATACTGTCCAACATTCAATACATCTTTTAAAGTTCCGTTTTCGTATACCAAAATGATTTCTCCATCTTTTACCTCTACAATTTCCAAAAGGCTTTTAAGCGTTTCGTTTTTTAGTAAAACAACTACATTTTCATGCGTTGCAAACTGGGACTTTATTTCGTAATTGGGATCAATAATTTTAATATCAACAGAAGTTTCATTATTCCAGAAGGAGTAAGTACCGCTTTCAAGAACCTGAGTTAATTTTCCATCAATTAACAATAATCCTTTATAATGGTGAGGTACAACAAACTTTCTTACAAAACTTTTCACCTTCATATTTTCCAAGGTTGTTTTAGAGATTTCTTCTGATATTTCAACTTTTGTTAAGTCTATTTTTCGGAATTCTCTATTTACAACTCCTTTCCAGAATGCATATTTCCCAACGTTCAAAACATCTTTAAAATTCTCATTTTCATACAGTAAAATGATCTCACCATCTTTTACCTCTACAATTTCCAAAAGGTTTTTAAGCGTTTCATTTTTCAACAAAATAGGTAAATCTTCACCTGCTTCGAAACGGGATTTCATTTCATAAATTTCTACCGATTTATTTCCAAACAAATAATGATTACCCTCTTTTAGAACTTCAATTAAGTTTCTATTTTTGAAGACCAAACCCATTTGGTATGCTTTAATGTGTACATTTTTTATCATTCTATTTTATTTTTTAAGTGTTATTATTTTAATTAAAAAGAGAAAACCGAGATTTTTTATTCCAAAAATGGCGGAAGAAAAGAGGTTTCAAAAAGCTCCAATCATTTCAGAATACTGTTCTTAAACTTAGTTTCCAATCAGTAGGACCTTGGGTGTGTCCCTTACCATCGCTAAAAGCAATAGCTCGGGTTGCTACGTTTACTTCTGTCTTTTTCTCTTACAAAAAAGAACATCTGCTACCATCGCTCACACAGAAAATCATTCTTATTAGAAAATTCCGTTCAATTGTGGTATTCATCAATTGAATTTCACTTTCAGAAAAAATCTTTCTTACTGGCTTTTTCAAAAATGTTGATTGAACAACTGAAAAAACTCAAATTTTCTCTATTAAGATGTTTTTAAAGAAAAACATTAAAAACTTTGTAAAAAATAGATTTTCAGTCTATCTTCAACTACATGGGAAGTGTAGTGCTCTAACCACCTGAGCTATCTCAATTTCATTGAGAGAAGGAGTCGAACCCTCGCAAAAAAAAACTATTCACTCTAACCAGACTGAGTTATATTCCCTTACGGAAATAGAAGGATTCGAACCTTCGTATAATAGCAAATAATGGAAGTTTTTTGGCAAACTCCTCAAACCTTCAAATTAAGTTGAACAGAATCAATAATATTTCTCAATAAATTCTTCTGCAATAGTGCTATATAGAAACACCCAACAAGACTTGCCTGATATCTTAACTAAAATCTGTTTTTCAAAATTTCAGTGTTGTTTTGTTTTGATGATGCAAAGTAAGTGTAGTATTGCGCAGTGTTTTTGCGTAGAAAATATATTTGTAAAAAAGTTTTACTTTTTATTTGTTGGAGTTTCGCAAAGGCGCTATTTTTTAATGATAATGGGTTGTATATAAGGCGCAAGGATTTTATCTTCGATAAAAATTGATTGTGTTTTAGGTCATTGCGAACTGAAAGTGAAGCAATCTATTATTTTCCGTTGAGATTGCTTCGTCGCTTCACTCCTCGCAATGACAGGATAATTTTGAAAATAAAAAAGCTCCCTCTATAAAAAGGGAGCCGATATAAAAATGTTTAGTTTCAAAGTTGCAATATTACTATTGTTGCAAACACCAATGCAAAATCTTCGCAATATTCTTTGCATCGTCAACACCTCTATGGTGAGTACCTTCAAGCTTGAAATTTAATTCTCCTAACGCTCTTGCCATTCCGACACTTTTTCTGACAATCGGATGCAATTGCCCAAATAAAGTTTTCACATTAATATGGTCATCACTCAAAGGATAATCTACATTGAATCTTCTTGCCTGATTTTGAAGCATGTTTAAATCGTAGTTTCCATAACTTGCCCAGGTCAACTCTTCAGAATCATATTCTGCTCTCAAAATATCTAATGCATCTTCCAATAAAATACCTTCATCATCAAGCATTTGCTGAGTAATGGAAGTCAGTTCCGTACAAAACGGACTTACTTTTGAATATTGGGGTTTTACTAAAATCCCTTCATTTTTGGAAACCTTACCGGTTTTTGCATCCATGATACAAACACCGATTTCTATGATTTCACTTTCTTGACCTCTTGGCGGACGGTCATTCCAACACGTGGCTTCGAGGTCTATAATTAATATATTATCTGTTGTTTTCACTTTTTATTTTTAATTGTTAATAATTTACTGCAAAATCTCTCTCAAAATTTTAGCAGCATTGTAAGCATCATCTGCTCCGCTGTGATGATTTCCTTCAAAATCCATGTTCATGAAATTCAGGGCTCTTTTCAAACCCATCATTTTAAAAAGTCCATTATACTTTTTGAACTGATACATCACGTTTATATAATTTTCTGAAAAAGGATTTTCAATGCCGAGTTCATCACACTGTTCCATGATCTGCTCTTTATCAAAGTTTCCAAAACCAGCCCAAGTAAGGGAAGTTGAATCATATTCATCACTTATTTTCTCACAGGCTTCTTCAAAATAAATTCCTTTTTCTTCTATCATCTGCGGAGTAATTCCTGTAAGCTCTGTACAAAATTTATTGATTTTAGACCTTTCTGGAATTACATAAATACTTTGTTTCTTGGAAATTGCTTGTGTTGTTATATTTAATTCGCAAATTCCTATTTCTATAATATCTACTTTTTGTCCGGCGGGAATTCTATTGTTTTCCCAACACGTGGCCTCTAAGTCGATGATTAATATTGTGTTTGTTGTTTTCATAATTAATTTAATAAATGATAATTGGTAAATGATAAATGATTTTTACATTATTCATTACCAATTATTCATTACTCATATTAGCTTCTTGGAGCAAAAGGTGGTGTCCATTTTTTCTTTTTCATCAAATCTTTAACTTCTTCGTAAGAAATCGGATAAAAATTATGACAATCTACGCCCACATCGATACTCAATGCCATTTCATCATCCGGTAAAGTTCCGTGTGAATGACCGTAGAGTTGCCATGTTCCGTGATGTGACGCATTCCAGGTACGCATCGCATAATGAAAAAGAATAATTTTCTGTTTACCATGAACTGCTTCTTCATCTTCAATTGAAAATTCATGATAATCTTTAATCCATTCGAATCTATCTGCTACTCGAAGAGCAGAATATTCATGATTGCCTTTTATCAAATAGATTTTACCATTCAATCTATCTAAAATATCTTTGGTGAAATCTGGTTTTCCTAAACTCATATCACCCAAATGGTAAACAGTATCGTCTTTACCGATCCTTTCATTCCATCTTTTGATGAGTTCTTCATTCATCTGTTCCAAAGACTCAAAAGGTCTTTCGGAAAATTTTATAATATTTTCATGACCAAAATGATGGTCTGCTGTAAAAAATATATTGGGTTTCATTTTTTGTCTTGTTTAAATTTTTAATTAATTTTCTCGAAATGTTTTATAAAAAGCTGTTTCAATTTCCAGTTTGTCGCTTTCTGTATATCTTCTTGAAAAGTGAATCGGAATTGCTTCTTTCACTTCACATTCATTCATGATTTTTCCGGATGCAGTAGCAAAACTGTGATAGTTTTGTTTAGCAAATTCCTGATCTTCATCTTTGTAAAATGTTTCGATGTAAACCATATCTGCTTCTTTAAAAACAGTTTTTATTTTTTCATAATTGTTTTCACATACTGCATGATCCATGATTACACCTAGCTTATATCCTGCATTACGTTCCAACAAATGAAATAAATCTGCTGCTTTATATACTGTTTGTTCAATCTCAATTTCTTTATCTGAATTGTTATTTTCAAAAGCGGTTTTCAATTCACTGATCCATTTTCCTTTTTTAAATTCGGAAGTATTTTCATTAAAAGTGACTGAATCTTTTTCCTTGAATAAATAAGCTATGGAATCTGTTTTGTGATCAAGAATTGCGAAATCAACATTCACATATTCATCTTCAAAAAGGAAATGTTGGGTTTTAACCCATTCAAGATTCCAATGTGGTGGACGAATTTTATACACATTAATTTCTTCTTTTGAAACAATTTCTCTGATTTCATATTCGATAGCGTTTTCACCTACTAAATTCCAAGTGTAAGATTTTAACCTTGCTTCAATTTGATGATGAATATTTTTCGGACCGCAAATCACAATTTTTTCTCCGCTTCCAATTTGATGTCTGAAAATTCCATCAAAATTTGAAAAATGATCAATATGGGTATGGCTTATAAATATCGCTGAAACCGACTGTATTTCTTTCACTGTCAGTAAACTCGCTTCCCCGCAATCACACAAATAGTGTTTTCCTGAATTGGGAACTTTTATTAATATGCTAATGTCTTCTCTTAAAAGACTTTTTATTTCTGCTTGTAACATTTTTTTTATTTTTTATTAACCATTCCTATTGTCATTCTGAATGGAACGAAGTGGAGTGAAGAATCTATTTAATATAAAGAAGAGATTCTTCCTTCGTCAGAATGACAAACTCCCTGCACAAATAAACCGATTATTCTGTGGTTTAAATTTAACACGTAAAAAAGTTTCGATAAAATGAATTACCGAAACTTAATCTTTATTTTACACAATAAGTTCTTTTACCGATCTTCTACGTACACCAAAGTCAGATTTCCTGATCTTACACATACGGTTATCAGCAATATGATGGAAAACGATACCTTCCATATTATTCTCAGAATTACTTAAAAAGTTTTTGATAAATTCAAAATCTAAACTTTCTAAACTAAGAATATGAGTTCCGTGTTTAACCAATAAATGACCTTTAATATTTTCCGGATTGCTTCGTACTTTTTCACCAATAAGTTCGTATGTACCATCTTCTACTTTGTCCAATTCAGCCAAAGCATGGAAGCCTTCCCAGAAATATGTATCTTCTTTTTTATTAATATCACACTTTACCCAATGCGGATGATGGCCAGTAACAAAATCTGCATCCTGACACGGAATCGCACCTTCAGGAGCTATTTTACCCTTCTTCGCATCATATCTTTTGTATAATTTACCGTTGATCACTGCGCATGCAGAACCATCAAACTTTTGTGTAGCAATAGCTTCTCCGTCAAAAACCCATTTGTTTTCAAGATTAATTTCGTTAATAACTCTGCCTAAATTATTTATATCTTTTTTGAATAATGTACTTATCTTCTTCATTTTTAATTGTTTTTAAATTAAAAAAATCTTCATTGGTATAATTGCTGAAACTATATTTTTGCTGAAATTAATTCTTCGTTTACAATTTCAATAACCAAAGAATTCAATTTTTTATTGATTCTTTTCTGTTCACCTTTTTCTATCGTTGTGAAAATTTTCGGGAAATCTTTTTCAAAATCCTCCAAAATGTCCTGTGAGAAAAGACCAATGACTTTCCCAATCATTTTGGGTTCAAATTCACCAATCTTGCTTATCACGTTATTCAACCTATTTACGGTTACATATTTTTTCATTTCTTCCCAAATATTTTGGGCAGTTTCGCTGAAATGAACTTCCTTTTGAACAGGTTTATCTTTTTTAACCATTTTAGATTTTTCAATCCATTTTTCATTTTTATTTTTCAAAATGATTCTTGCACCGTTTCCAAAATATTTGGTTTTCAAAGTTTTAACAATTGTTCCTTCACACCTATTATCCTCTAATTCAGGCAATCCTAACCATGCCGGAATTTTAGAATTAAAAGCATTAGGGAATCCCAAAGCAACTTCCAATGTTCCTTGGAATAATATTTTAGCAAAGAAAAATCCTGCTTCTTCAAAAATTGCATTCGCTACATCTGTATCCAAATAGGTAATCCCATTCAACTTAATATCAAATCCATAAAATTCGTTGTAAGGTGCATACTCAATACCTTTTTGTACTTTAACTGCATCCTCAGCAGGTTCCACTTCTTTATGTTTGTAACCTCCACCGAACAATTCACCGTAGATCACTACGGTTTCCAAATCCGGATAGATATTTTTAACTTTATGAAACACATCAATTACGTTTTTTCTGTAACGTTCTAATATTTGATGTGCATTATAGAATTTTTCATCCTTCTCGATGAAAGCAGTTCTTTTGGCAATCTTAATCTCCTTTCCATCGGTAAAGAAAGAGAAATTAGCACCATGAACCTTTTCCTGTACAATGAAAATCTCATCCCCAAAACCTTGTAACTTGATCTGATCGATCACACGGGCTTGGTAAGCATTTTCTATAGCGTTATATGTTTTGAAAATCATTTTTTTAATTTTTAATAGTTTCTAATTCGTTATTCTTCATCTGAGTAACGTGCCTTTGAGCGTGAAGTGAAAGAAAATAAATGTATTCATACACATTGATTTTCCCCAGTCCATTCACTGTCATTGTTGTTTTACAGAGGAGACCTTCGCCGTTTTTCATCAAGTCTAAATAATTTAAACACTGATGATATTGCTGAGAAATTAAACTTCTGATTTCATTTAAATTTAATTCTCCTTTTGGTTCCATATGTTCTGGTCTTATCCATTCAAAAGCTCCATACTCACCTACTTTTTCAAACCTTTTTTTATTGAAACTGTATTTTTTAATTTCAAGATTTAAATCAAGATCCAGATAATTTCGCATTGCTTTTTTTGAACCTTTCTCAATGAGAATCAACAAATAGAAGTTCGTAAGATAAACATGCTCTAAAATCTGTTGAATCGTCCAACCTCCATTTGAAGGTCGATGATTCAACGTAGCTTTATTTTTATCAAACCATCTGTCAACCTCATCAAAACTGAGATTCAAATGCTTTCTTATATCTTGAATTAATCTAAAAATGTCCATTACAAGTTTTTAAAGTTTTTAATTTGAAAAATAAATATTCAATGCTTTGATAATACTTTTCACGTTGGTATTAGGATAGAATCCGGAACTATTGATACAATTTATTTCAACAATTTTCCAGCCTTCATCCGTTAAACAAATATCCATTACAAAGGCTTCTGCAAGATTGAAAAGTTGAATCATTTCATTGGCAAAGCTTAATCCGTCTTCTGAAACATGTTCTTCGAAAAGAGCATTATCATTAAATTTATAATATCCTCCATCGATAATTTGTCCACCAACAATCCAAAGTCTAGCTTCTTTTATTGTCCGTTTCGCTTCAGAAATCTGAACTAAAGAATCTTTTGTAATTCTGTTGGTTTTATTTTCCAGGGATTCAAAAACAAAATCTTTCCATTCTGCTTTATTGAAAACTCTTCCTGTAAAAATTTTCGCTTCGCTGTACGGTTTAATGAATTTGAGTTCATCTTTCCCCCAACTCAATTCTTCTGAAATTTTGTGAACAGAAACTTTGTGATTAAGAAGATTTTCACCATAATATGTAGCATACACTTCATATAAGTGATTACCTCCATAAAAAGAACCAGGAAACCAATCGGTATTTTGTTTTGCCAATCTTGCAATTGTCACCGAGCCATATACGAAAACATCATTTCTGCCTGTTTCGAAATCTATTTTTTCTGCAGTTGGCGGAATATTAATGACATCATAATCAATGTTTAACTCTTCCAAGGCATCAAAAATTTTATAATGATCTGGGTCTAAATACACATTAGCCTGAATTAAAAAATACATGGTTACTCGTTTTAAGGTTCTTATTTTAATTTTTTGAATGGAAGCTTGAAGCTGGAGGATGGAAGTAATCGAATTGTTTTAAACTTCCATCATCCTACTTCCAGCTATTTTATACCATCATATCAGCACAATTAGAACTTGCGAATGCGTAAGGCTTTGCTTTAAACACATATCCCATTCCAAGAATATATCCCATCGCATCTTTCAATGCTACGTTGGATTTAAAATCCGGGTCGGTATTAATGTCTGCGTGTACCTCCATTTCCACATCATAAGTTTCCAGAATAGAGCAAATTGCATAAGCGATTTCTACGGATTTGTTTACTTCATTCAACATTCGCTCTTTGATACTGATCTTCTGTATTTCTCTTTCTTTTCTGATAAAGGTAAACGCTCCTTTTCCCTCACGAATAAACACTACTGCCGTAGCATAATTAATGGCGTCACCATAAACATGTGAGTCTGAACCCACACAAACTTTCAGTCGATGTCCATTAGCTTGTTCGCGGAGGATGGCTTCTTCTACCAATTGTGTGATAGAATGTTGGAAAAATTTCCCAGTCATATTTTGCCATGTTTGTTGTTGCGTTTCCATTTTTTCTACATGTTTGTTTAAATACTTATTTGTTAATAATGTCAATTGTGAATAGTCAATTCGCTTAGCTTGTCAATTTTTTAAATTCACTTGTGAAACAAAATTCACGATTGACTATTCACCGTTTTGCACTCCGAACCGGATTCGAACCAATACCATCAGTTTTGGAGACTGAGATGCTGCCATTACACTATCGAAGTAATTTTATAAGTAATGATTAATGGGTAATATTTTTCTTTATTATTACTCTCATTGCACATCACTTATTATTTATATTTTGGTGGAACAGACAGGAATTGAACCTGTACCTTTAGTTTTTCAGACTAACGTGCAGACCTTCTACACCACTCTTCCAAGTTTATAAGTAATGAGTAATTGGTAATAAGTAATATTTTTCTTTATTATTACTCATTGCTTATTATTCATTACTTATGTATTGTACGGAAAGAGGGACTCGAACCCTCAAAACCTTGATCCTAAATCAAGTGTGTCTACCATTTCCACCATTCCCGCAAATTGATGAGTAATTGGTAATATTAAAAACGTTCAATATAATTACTCATTGCACATTACTTATTACTCATATTTTGTACTCCATAAGGGAATCGAACCCTTGTTTTCTGCTCGAAAGGCAGGCGTCCTAACCGGTTAGACGAATGGAGCGTTAAAAAAATCAACCAACCAGGAATCGAACCTAAACAACAAGAGTACATTTCCTGCATGCTGCCGTTACATTATCAGCTGATTTTTATGGTGGAAGCAGTAGGATTCGAACCTACTCAGCAATGAAGCAACAGATTTTAACTCTGTTACTTTTTATTTTTTAAGGAATCGTTCAATTCGTTCCTCATGTCAGTCTGCCCCGACTCTCCAACTTCGGCGTACCTCCTTTTTAATGAGTAATAAGTAATTGGTAATGAGTAATTTTTTTCCAATTAACTTTTAACTCTTACTTTGTTGAAGAAAAATAAAGCCTGTCATTATTTTTTTAGTTTGATGTATGAACTTCTTCGCTCGACAAACTCTTTTTTTCTTCGGAACTAATCTCATTTTAGTTATTTGAGATGGTGATGGGATTCAAACCCACTCAGTTTTCACAACGGTTTTGCAGACCGCCCCGACTCTTCCACTTCGGCGAACCATCATTTTTATAAGTAATTAGCAATTGGTAATGAGTAATTTTTACTTATTAATTTGTGAAGAAAAACAAAGCCTGTCTTAATTTTTTGTTTGATATAAGAACTTCTACGCTCGACAAACTCTTTTTTTTCTTCGGAACTAATCTCATTTTAGTTATTTGAGATGGTGATGGGATTCAAACCCACTCAGCTTTCACAACGGTTTTGCAGACCGCCCCGACTCTTCCACTTCGGCGAACCATCATTTTTATAAGTAATTAGCAATTGGTAATGAGTAATTTTTTCCAATTAACTTTTAACTCTTACTTTGTTGAAGAAAAATAAAGCCTGTCATTATTTTTTTAGTTTGATGTATGAACTTCTTCGCTCGACAAACTCTTTTTTTCTTCGGAACTAATCTCATTTTAGTTATTTGAGATGGTGATGGGATTCAAACCCACTCAGTTTTCACAACGGTTTTGCAGACCGACCCGACTCTTCCACTTCGGCGAACCATCATTTTTATAAGTAATTAGCAATTGGTAATGAGTAATTTTTCCAATTAACTTTTAACTCTAATTTTTTTGAAGAAAAATAAAGCCTGTCATTATTTTTTAGTTTGATATAAGAACTTCTTCGCTCGACAAACTCTTTTTCTTCGGAACTAATCTCATTTTAGTTATTTGAGATGGTGATGGGATTCAAACCCACTCAGTTTTCACAACGGTTTTGCAGACCGCCCCGACTCTTCCACTTCGGCGAACCATCATTTTTATAAGTAATTAGCAATTGGTAATGAGTAATTTTTTCCAATTAACTTTTAACTCTTACTTTGTTGAAGAAAAATAAAGCCTGTCATTATTTTTTAGTTTGATATAAGAACTTCTTCGCTCGACAAACTTTTATTCTCTTCTTTGAAACAATTAACATTTAGTTAGTTGCGATTCTGGAAAGACTCGAACTTTCAACTTCCGGTTTAACAGACCGGCGCTCTACCATTGAGCTACAAAATCTTTTTGTAATTTCGGAAGGACTTGAACCTTCAACCTTCGGTGTATCAGACCGATATTCTAACCAATTGAACTACGAAATCTTTTATGTGAACTGCCAATTGCTAATCCTCTTTGTTATCAATTTTCAAATTCACTTACGAAGCAAAATTCACTATTGACCATTCACATTATTACACTCCATAAGAGAGTCAAACTCTTACTTACTACTCAAAAGGCAGCCGTCCTAAACCATTAGACGAATGGAGTAAATTGTCTGGAAAGCAAGATTCGAACTTGCGACCTCCCGCGTCCAAGGCGGGTAAACAACCACCGTTATCCTTCCAGTTTTTCAGATTCACTTCAAAATTCTTTTCCGAGAGACAGTCGGATCAGAAATTATCCATGAACCTTTGCGGTCTATGCGAGAATCGAACTCGCAGTGCCTGAGCGACAGTCAGGCAGGTTAGCCATTACCTCAATAGACCTTTTTTGTGATTCCGACAGGACTTGAACCTGTAACCCTGGGTTTAGAAAACCCATGCTCTATCCAATTGAGCCACGGAACCTTAGTTAACATGAATAGTGAATTGTTAATTCGCTTTGCTTGTCAATCTTAAATTCACTTACAAAGTAAAATTCACCTTTGACCATTCACTTTTAGTAACCCCAGAAAGATTTGAACTTTCAACCCCCGGTTTAAAAGACCGGTGCTCTAACCATTTGAGCTATGAGATTATTTTTGTAATCGCAGAAGGACTCGAACCTTCAACCTTCGGCGTATCAGACCGATGCTCCAACCCATTGAGCTATGCGATTGTTTTTAAACCTGTGAATAGTCAATTGTCAATTTGCTTTGCTTTGCTTTGCTTGTCAATTTTAATTCACTTATGAAATAAAATTCACTATTGACCATTCACATTTTTGGGTTTCTCCGGGGATCGAACCCTGTTTTCCGGTGCCACAGACCGACGCTTTACCAAATAAGCTAAAGAAACCATAAAAAAAAGCGCCTCTTTTTGGGAGGCGCTCTATATTTTTGACGTGTCAGTTCATTAGCTGACCCACCTATATAAGCACCTTTTCATTATAAATTCACTATCAAGAATACATACCCATCCCATCGGCTCTTGTCCGTGTAGTCTTGAATACTGATTAGATATGTTATGTAATTGTTTCATTATATTCTTGTTATGTTAAAAAGTTTTTGAAATGTTGAAAACCTGTTGCTTTCAATTTTCGGTTGCAAAGTAAATATGATTTTTTTTAACTCGCAAATTTATTTTTATTTCAACTTACTGTAAATCAATTGATTAAATTTAATATTAAGAATAGAGAATTCCTGTCCGTATTATATTACAGATATCTTAATTACCTAAATGACTGTCTCTCATCGGGTTTACTTATCACGCTTATTTATCGTATTAAATGTTCATTGTTAATTATTAAATTTTCATTTTTATGGTTATTTTTTTTCATTCTAAATAATTTCTGACCTAAAAACACAAAAAACGCTTCGATTGTCGAAGCGTTTTTGTGGTATTTTGATTAAATTTTTACGAGTTTACAGTAAATAATTTCCAAAGCAAGCACATTTCGCTTCATTCCATATCATCCATTCATATCCAAACGATCCCTTTATTGACGGGCGATCGCATAGATTTAAACTGATATGTGCTCTTTGTATTGTCATAATTTTGTTGTGGCAAAGATAAATCTTTTTTGTAATTAATTGGTTATTTCGTCATTGCGAGAAACGTAGTGACGAAGCAATCTCAATAAAAAAGGTAGGTTTTACAACAGATTGCTTCACCTTCGGTTCACAATGACGGGAATTTGTTATTTGATAATTATCAATTCCTAAACATTTTATTCCTCCCAGTTTTAAACCTGGAAATATCTTTCAAAATAATCTCATCTTTCGGGTTGAAATGTTTCAGCTCATTGACGATTTCGGAATGGGTATTCACTTTTTCCGCTATAATTTCGTATGCTATATTTCGGGCTGTAGGTTGTAGCTTTTCATCTTTTTTAAACTCATATTTCAAAGCTTCCAGATAGATATTTTTTTTATCCGATGGAATCTTGCTATATAAATATTGAATTTCGCTTTCTAATTTTTTCACATCAAAAATATTAGCAAAATAATTATTAAGGCAATTGAAAGCATCCTTATTTTCCTCCCAGCCTTTTAATAAAATTTGCTGGGCTGCCTCTGGGGTTTCCATCTTTTTGCGATAGATTAAAGACGCTTTTACCATTTGATTGTTGTTTACATAATCATCAACTACCATTTGATAATAGGCATGAGCATTTTTGATATCATGAATTTCAATATACAAATCCCCAACTTTTTCTTTTTGTTCCAGTTCTTTATAAAGATCAATCGCTTTTCTATATTGTTTTGCTTTTTCATAACAGTTTGCCGCTTCAGATTTATTTTTTAATTTTTTAAGATAGATCACCGCTGCTTCATTATAAAAACCACCGTCTTCTAATGTCTTTGCTCCACGATAGTTATCTTGAAGCAAATTCATATAAACCTTTGCTGCTTTCAGGTAGTCTTTTTCATCCACATATTTTTGAGCAAGTTCTTCATATTTACTTCTGATCCTATCAAAAAGTGAATTTTCTAAATAGAAAGTACCCCCACCTCCTGAAGCCTTTCTTCCGGAATTTTTCGCATCCTTCTCTTTATCTTTTAAACCAATGATGACAAAAAAAGCAATGGCAGCAACAATAAGAAACAAAAATAAAGTCCCGACAACGCTCCAAAAGCTTTGATGGAAAAGCTGTGCGAATATTCCAATAATCTTGAGGACTGCCAAAATTAAAAGGCATCTCAAGAATTTATCTATAAACTTCTGCCTATTCATTTTCGTCTGATTTCAAAATTGATTTATCTTCTGCAAACAAGCGGTAAAGCAGAAGAATGACACTGATAATAAGAATCCAGACAAACCAATTGTACCCAAAAGATTCTATCAGCGGATAAAAGATATACATTAACATGGCAAGAAGAACAACCATCAAAAAAACTTTAATGCCTGTGGGTAGATTTCCGCCACCAATGTTCATTGATTTTTTCTTTAAAACAAATGAGTAAAGCCCTACAGCCCCTGTCATAAAAATGATTAGCCAAATAATTTCTACAAAAGAAACCTCTTTTTTAGCATCATTTTCTTTGGAGGAAATGTCCGTGGTTGTTTCTAATTCATGACGCATTGGAGGGAAATCAAGAGTTCCGTAAAGACGGCCTAAAGAATCTGCCATCAATACTTTTTTCTTATGCCAAATACTTCGTACAATACCTTCATTGGCAGGTTTTCCTGAACTGACTTTTTTTAATGAATCTGAAATTTTTCGTTTAATATTTTCAGATCTGCTTTCAATATGTTTTGTAATCTTTTTACTGTAAATTGTTTTAAGAGAATCTCTTGCCGTAGTTTGTTTCGTATTAAATTTCTTTATATCTTTTTCAATATCGGGTAACCATTTTTGTGCTGAAGGTTTTGAAATAGCCTCCTTATAACTATTCATTAATCTCATCCTTTCTCTTCCATACATAGAATCCACTTTCATATCAATTTCCGTAACTCCGGATTCAAAGGCAACGGTATTTTCAGGAAGTTTATTCATTACTTTTCCTGCACTTTGTCCATCAACTACAGATTTTTCTTTATGAGAGTTAAAAGTAGATCTTGCAATTGCGGTTACGATCAAAAACACCCAAATTATCCATTGATAATTCTTTCCTGATCCGGTTGAAGATTTATCATTTTTTCCGAATAATCTTCCAAACCAATTATCACCAAATTTAAATTTCCCAAATCCATTTCCTCTGGAAATTCCCATAATATCTAAAGGAACCCCAAGTTCAACAGCTCTCTCAGGATATTTTTCAATGTATAATAAATACTTTTCAATTTCCTTTTTATTCCCTGCCATTACTTTCTTCATATCAAAAGGCAGATTTTTCATCCACTCTTCTTCTGTCTGAGACTTTTGAAGAGCTTCCAAAACTTTTTCATCATCCATTTCTACCGTAAAGCTCTCAATTTTCTGAGGAACCTTCACTCCGTTTGATGGTTTCCGAACAATGATATTAGATTTTACAGGCTCTTGAATTAAGGAAATCCAATCGATTTGTTCTGATAATTTAACCAAGCCAAATTCAGGATGCATGATCAAAAATTCAGCCTCTATATTTTGCCAGTCCTCAGGATTTATTTTAGGATAAAAAATGGTATTTTCAGGAATGAATAATTTATTGTCAAAGCATTGGAAATAAGAATTTTTTCCAATTTCGGCTGGTGCATTTTGATCAAAAACTAAAAAACAGCCGTATATAATATTAGGCTCGTTGGAAGGAATCGGAAATGACTGAATTTGGTTTAAATCAATTCCTAAGATTTCCATTTCGTGAAGCCAAATCGATGCTGAAGAACCTTTTATTAAAAGCCCTTTTTTAGGATAACTATTTTTCGGAAAAGGTTTTATTCTAAGCTCCATATTCCAAAATTTGATTAATAAATTTCTCCAGATAATCAGAATACATATCTTCCATTTTTTTTACTTTCAACAATGTATTTTCTGGCAGATAATATTCTGACCCTCCAAATTCTACATTGGTAGATAATGACAGAAAGCCTTTTTCTGCGGAGGGTATATAAAAAGTAGGAATATTTCCATTGCTGCTTTTAAAAGTCAACATTCCACGGGAATCTGTAATGATCTCGCTTCCGTCTGGAAAAGTGAATTTATTTTTGTTTTGTTCTGCAAGAATTTTAATATCAAATTTGTTTTTTAAAAAGCTCACCGAACTCTCCTCGCTTCTACTTAATTCATTTCCGGAAACAACTAAATTATTTTTAGCGTTAATCCCAATTTTACCGAAATTACCAGAAATTTTAATCCCGCTATTGTCTAATCTTAAAACTTCGATTACTACTTTAGTATCATTTTTTTGAATTTCCGCATCGTTCTTTACAGATTCAATAGAGATATTTCCGTCAATATTTATTTTGAAAATATTAAGCGCTTGGGCATGAAATAAATAAAAATTCCTACTAAAATAAGTGAGCCTTGAATCTGCAGGAATGTGTTGTCCCGTCAAATTCAGTTCCGAATATTCTTTGGTATTTAAATTTAATTTAGAAATTAATTTCTTATCCGGTTGGTATTGACATAAAATAAATTGTTGCTGTTTATTTTTCGCCAATGCAAACTGTCCTTTAGGTTTTACAGAAATATCTTCCATTAAAACTTCACACCCGTGGTATGTTTTGTAATAATCATAATAATCTCTATTATAGTAATTATCAGACAGATAAGTTCTTAACAACTGCTTTTTATTGCTTAAAATAAAAAATTCACCTTCATATAAAAATTGAGCAATTTTATGAGTTGGTGTCGGAAATAAAATAGGATAATTGAGTGGAAGATCTGTTCTTTTACCGCTGTACGAAATATCATTCTCTCTATTCTTTCTTCTCTGTGGTGGGTTTGCCCACAATTCCTTTAAAGGAAGAAGCACTTTTTGAATATGCTTTCTTGTTCCTTTATGATGTTTGTAGAAATTCAATTCTCCATCCACCGAAGTGGTAACCAAAAATTTTAATCGATCTCTATTTTCGTGAATGGTTCTTTGAATATTTTCGTTCGCTAAGTTTTCCTGATGGGTAATGAAGAAAACTTCCAGATCTTTTTCTTTATGTTCCTCCTGAAAAAATCGATCCAAAGCTTGTGAAACTTCTAAAACCGGACTTACCTGATTTAAATTATCAACCACTTCTTCCACTTTATCTAAAGAGATAAGCACATTGGTTTGCCCTAATGCAAACACTTTACATTCAGAATGGGCCTTCGGATGCTTGATCACAGCGATGGCCGAAGCAAAGGCTAAAATTTTTGGAGTTCCCCAGTTTTTAAGGGAAGTATCAATTAAAATTATTCTTTCAAAAATATTTTCCTCAGGCGGAATTTCACGCTGAATGTACAAGGCTTCATTATTGGCAACCCGATTCATGAAAATCTCATCTTCATTGGCAAATTCAGACAAAAGCATTCTTGATAATTCGCCTTTGTTGGTCATATCAGAAATTCCTCCAATCGGTTGTTCACCGGGAGAAAGATGTCTCATCGGGATTTTCAAACCGCTCCAAATTCTTTTAATTAAGCTCCCAACCTGAAACGTTTTTGGATCTTCGATCAGTTCCTGAATAAAGTCTTTATTGTTTTCAATAGTGGTTTCTTCTTGTATAACTTCGTCGTCTAGATCAGTAATTTTAATATTACCTTTCATAGCTTCAATGATTACAGTGGCTGTAGGAAATTTGTTATGTAAAGACGCTAAGATTCTTAGGTCTTTCGAAAATTTGCAAACAGTAAGTTCATTTTTTTGAGCAGAATTGGCAATTTTTTGTGGGTTTCTTAGATACTCATTTAATATATATTCAGATTGCTTAAGTGAAACCAAATCAAATTCATTGCTAAATATTGTCTGTAAAAGAAGAATTCTATTTCTACCTTTTTTATAATTGCTTGGTAAAGATTCTAATGTTTCTAAAAATTGAAATGCAGGTTTTATCCAATCTCCAATATATTTTTGCATTGTCATTGGATTTTTTTGCATTTCAATTTTAATACCTTTTAAATCTAAATACCCTTCATTTGTTGCATATAAAGCCAATAAAAGAGGACTTAAAGCAGGTAATCCTATTAATTGAAATTCTTTCAAAACCTCAATTATATAAGCTCTATAAGCAATTGTACCTACATTCGGAATCGAAATGAGATTGTTTTCATTATAACCAGTATTGTCATGAATATCTTTATCAGTTGTCCATTCCCAGAAATAATTTTCATGCGATTGAAAATATTCTCTTACATCCATTCTTGTGCTTTTTCAGTGAGACGAAATGAGCTTACCGACAATTTTCGGAAATCATTTTTATTAATTGAAAGATAACTTCCATCTTCATTCCATAGAAGCCATTGGTCTCCATTTTCATTATACTTTTTTTGAAGTAATGAACTCAAATTTTTAAATTCAAAATCAAAACCTGTGGGCAAAAGATGTCCATCTTTCATCCAATAGGTCTTTCCTGGAAAACTCAACAAGGGAGTTCCGAGAAATAAAGCTTGATCTTCCATCACAATCCATTCAAGTTTTTCTAATTTGAATTTCGGCAAAGCAACAATCAGGTTTTTTATCTCTGATATTGAACTTAACATCGCCATTGCAAGCTGTTCTTCTTCACTTGATTTTAAGTTGACTTCTACTTTTTCATCAATTCCAAAAAAATTATGATTGGAAGGTGGAAAAGTCAAACGTAAAGCTTTATCAATCGGAGACCACAACAAAGCCGTTCTCACCTTCTTAGTGGGAACCAAAGCATCTTTTCGGAATAATAATCCGTCTCTTAGTTCATATAATAAAAAGTTGGGCAATTGCTGAATTTCCGCAGACTCCGCTTGTTCATCGGTAAAGTTTTTCAACCATATCACATCTTCTTCCAAAGCAATCTGCACATTTTTCCAATCACGAATGGAGCCCAGAAAATCTTCATCAGCTTTGGGAAGCTCTGCCCAAAATTCTTTTATGCGGTTTGAAGAATCTTCTGCCATAGACTTTCAATTTCTTTTTGAATGTATTGTTTTTGTTCAGGATTTCTGATCCAGTCGCATCGGGTTTGAAGGTATCTTAATTTATCTTTAATAACATTTTGCTCTTCAAAACTCAAAGTTCCCCCTTCCCATTTATCAATAAGAATTTTTACATCTTTCATTACTTCCTCCGGATTCGGAGTTTTGTTTTGTAAGGCCTGAGGATGAGATTTAGGATCTTCATCTTTTTCGATGGTTCGGTTGATAATTCCTTCTAAAATTTCAATCTGTTCTTCTTTATCCCAAATATGTTTCAATACCCAAAGATCAGAAAGAATCGCTTCATTTCTTCCACAAATTAAAGCACTTGCTGCAATTAAATTTTGAAGTTTTACCGCTCGACGGTCAGAAATTGCAATCCCTGTATTTCGAAGGCTGATAATTGTATTTAGGTAGACTTCATAAATAGGTTTCAAATCAATATTTCTACATAAACTTTGAAGTTCTCTGATCTCATCCGAAAGAATCTCAGGGGTTTCTGTTTCAATATTATTTTCTAATTTTCTTCCGGCTAAAAGTACTTGATGCAGAAGATCCGGATGTACATAATCAACATTAATTCTGATTAAAAAACGGTCGAATAATGCATTCAAAGCTTCGTCTTCAGGGAGAACATTACTTGCTCCCACAAACATTAGCGCAGGAAGATTTTTTGTTTCTTTTCCTCTTTTGAAAATCTTTTCATTCAAAGCCATTAAAAGTGAATTCAATATCGCAGAATTGGCATTGAAGATCTCATCCAAAAAAACCATTGACGCTTCAGGCATCATGCCGTCTGTATTTGTCAAAAGTTCACCATCTTTTAATTTTCTGATATCAAAAGGGCCGAAAATCTCATTTGGTTCTGTAAAGCGGGTTAATAAATATTCGAAGTTTTTGCCGTCTTTCACCGTTTTTGACAAGGTTCTTACGATAGCAGATTTTGCCGTTCCGGGAGGTCCGTACAAAAAGGCATTCTCTCTTGCCAACAAGCAGATTCCCAATAAATCTACTACATCGTTTTTGCCGACAAAGGTTTCCTTAACGTAATTAAGAACTGTATTCAGCTTAGTTATATTTTGTATCATTAATTTTCTTCAGTTATTATTTTTAATTCTCTCCAAAAAGCATCTTTATGCAACCCAAATTCTGCAATCAGTAATTTATTAATAAACGGAATTTCAGCTAATTTATATGCCTTGTTCTCTACAATTCTTTCGAGATATAGTTTTCGATAGGTTTTATCTTCTAATTCTTCTTCCCAATTTACTTTTTCTACGTCCACATCAAATCCAATCGCTGAATAATGAAATTCTGATAAAATTGCTTCCAATAGTATAATCAAAGGATCTTCAGAATCAGCAACCTGTAATTCTGAAACAATTTGTGGTAAAAACCGTAATGATAAATCTGCAGAAAGTCTGGAAGAAATATCTCTTATTCCTTTATATGGCGGAATTAATGTATTCAAATCCTTTGCTGTATTTCTACGAATTAAATACAATTGAGCACTGTGATATAATATTTTTCCCGCCCAAATTGCCGTCTCTTTGTTGCAGAGAATTTGATCAGATAAAAATTCCAATCTTTCTTTTTCAAATTCAGTTTCAAAATAATCTGCAGCATCTTGTTCTTCCTTTTTTGAAATTTCTTTGAGATCTGAAAAGATGGTAATGCATTCCTCTTTTCGAAGAAGAAACAAAGTATCTAAAAATGGCGAGCTGTTTTCCATGATTTAACAAAAATAAAATTATTTCTCAGAGAATAAAATTTTAATTGAATGATTGAGCACTAAATAATATTATTCATCAAAAATTCTGCTTATTTGTTAAAATAAAAATCAGCTTACACCATGTTTAAGAAATTTTTAACAAGTGTAAGCTGAATAAGTAAACAACGAGATTTACTTTTTGAGAATTAAACTAAACTTTATACAGATAATATCATTTACTATTTTGAGATTATTTTTTTCGAAAGCCATTTTCTTACAGGAATGTCATAGAATCTCATAAAAACATAAGCCATGATAATGGATATAATTACAGTGACAAACCCCAAAATCCAAGATATCGGTTCTTCCAACGTATGTTTACCATTTGTCACCCAAGCCATATAAACATAGACCAACGGAAAATGGGTAATATAAATAGGGTAAGAAATATCACCTAAAAATTTACAGAATTGATTGGCTTTTTCACCCACCACTTTTCCTCCAGCACCCAGTAAAATAACAATTGGAAACAGGATCATTAAGGTAAAACATTCATAAAAAGCATTTTTCCATGGCGCTGTATTTCCACCTAAACGAGGAAATGCAAACAGAATAATGAGTAAAATACTTGTGGTTAAAAAAGCATTCTTGGTATATTTTAATTTCCCCACTCTTGCTAAAAGAATACCCATTAAGAAAGGAAATGATAGTCTTGTAAACCCTATCCTCATTTGAGTTGCATCATCAATAGACCACCCCCCAATAATGTCACCGTGTGGGTTTGTGAATGCATAATGAATGGTAATTGCCGCAGCAATAAACACTAAAATTCCTAATACAAATTTCGAAACTTTTCTTAAAAATAAAGCATATACAATATTAGCCATATATTCATAAAACAGTGACCATGCAGGTCCGTTTAACGGATGCATCTCATTCCAGCCTCTAATGTCAAGGCCTTTTCCCACAGGAATTACTGTCATCCCGATGAACATAACTAACAGTAATTTCCAAACCGGAGTTGTCGAGATACCACCCCATCCCAACCCTTCTGAATATTGGAAATAAAATAAAACTGCTCCTACCAAGGAACCAATGATAATCATAGGCTGCAATCTTACCAAACGACGGATGAAAAAATCTTTTAAAGTCATCTGGCTCCAACGATTATCATATGCATAACTGATAACGTAACCTGAAAGCATAAAGAAAAAATCTACCGCCAAATATCCGTGATTTATGAATTGTTTGGTATGATCCCCATTTGAAAATGTTTCAAAAACATGGAAAAAAATAACCATAATGGCTGCTACACCACGAAGACCATCCAGAATTTCATAGTGAGGTCTCGATTGAGAAATATTTAAAGCGTTATTCATATTTTACTTAAAAAAATGTAATGTAAAAATAAAACGTACCACTCTAAAAATATTGTTCTATATTTTTTAATTATTGTCTTATATTTACATTATTATGATTTCTAAATCTTTTAATAGCACAAAATTAAAATATTATCCAACTACAAACAATAATACCTTTCATTTTGATCATGTGCATATTATATGGAATCAACAGGTTCCTCTTCATCAGCAGCAAACGTGGGAGCTGTCCTATATCATCACCGGAAGTGGTGCCAGAATTATTGGCGATGTAGTTGAAAATTTTTCTAGAGGGGAGATTATTCTTATTCCTCCCAATATTCCGCATTGTTGGTCTTTTGATGAATCCGTACATGATGAAGAAGGAAAGATTGAAAATATTACGATTGTTATTGAGAATGATTTTTTAATCAGCTGCAAAAATCTCTTCCCTGAATTATATTCCAGTATTTCGGAACTTCAAAGCAATGAAAACGCAGTCTCTTTTGAAGGTGAATTACTAGAAAAGCTACAAGCCTTAATGGCCTCTATGGTTCATCAGGATAGTATTGAAAGGCTCTCTTCTTTCATTAAACTCTTACAATTAATTTCTCATTGCAAAGAAATGCATATCGTTGGGCGCCCCATCGTTGAAAATAAAAAAGAAAAGAAACTTCAGGAAATACATTTGTTTATTTTAAGAAATTTTCAAGGAAATATTAGCCTCGAACAAATTTCTAAATCTGTAGGCATGCAGAAATCATCATTTTGTGTATTTTTTAAAAGAATGACTGGCACCTCTTTTTTCACCTATTTAACTGATTTCAGAATTGAATCTTCATGTCAGATGTTATTAAAAACAAAATTGTCAGTTGCAGAAATCTGTATAGCCTCTGGATTCAATGATATCCCTTATTATAACAGAGTTTTTAAAAAGGTTAAAAATATGACACCGACGCAGTACAGGAAGTCTGAAAAAGTAAATAATGAATTTTTATTTCACGATTCTATTAAAAATTAAGAATTTAATAAGTATCTAAAATCTTTAAAAGTCTAGGTTAGGCTATTTTTCAGGAGCTATTTCCTGCTATTCGCTCATACTCCTCACGCCACAATGCGCTCCAACGCTAAAACCCTCTCATCTCCAGCTCCGTGTTGCGGGGTAACCGCTACTATCAGGGCTAAGAATTTTGTCTTTAAGATAAATAGTTGTCAAAAAAATAATTTGCTGAAGTATTCAAAGCACATCAATCTTTGCTGAGTGAAACCGTATAAATCTAAACCTCACAGGTTTTGAAAACCTGTGAGGTTTGTGGTGACACCCAGAAAAACCATGTTTCAACATCTCATTTTTAAACCTACTAACTCATAACAAACGAAAAAGCCTTCAACTAAATGAGTAGGAGACTCTGTATAATAATGAAGCTTTGTTTTTTTCTGATTGCATTTATTGTGGTAAAAAGGATTCTTCACTTAGACAAGAGGCTAAAGTTTAGAAGAATGATCTCTCACAGATCAAGCGGATGAAGCAGATTTTTAAATGAATGAAAAAAGAATGGATTGGTGATTGGTTTTCGTAAAATGTAGATATAAAATTTGATTTAAAAACATTGTTTAGATCCTTCCAGGATGACAAAGAGTGTGGATATTATTGGGGATAATTATATAGCAATTTTTATTGAGAGGGCTTTATTGGATCAGTCTCAAAAGTTGGGGAGAAAATAAAAAATGCTATTTTTGTATAATGCTAAATGATGCCGAACTGCTTAAATTATTTTTACCTGAACTGTTGATTGAATATTTTGAGATTGTAAAATTTGAAGAAGAAAACCAAATTCTACAT
>NZ_FRAV01000051.1 GCF_900142445.1 Chryseobacterium polytrichastri
ATTCACTGTTAAATATACGAAAAAAACAATCGCAAACAAAGGATTAATCATTTGACAATCAGAATGTTAATCACCTAACTTAATGACATTGGGCTCTGCCCCGGGGTAGTTTATTTACTTCTGATCGTTATTTTCTTTATTTTCATCATGACTTTCTTCTTCTTCCTCTTCGGTTTCATCATCATCCCCTTCGTATTGTTCCAGATAATAACTAAAAGTAAACTCTTCTGATTCTTCTTCGATATCTTCTAATGTTGTTAAAAGATCTTCAAAACTTTCAAGCTGATCTACGGTCATGTTTACAAATTCGATGTGAAGTGGCATTTCCAATTCACCTGTGATCACATCAGAAAGTGCGTCCAGATTATCCCCGAAATGCTCAGGAAGAGCAATCTTTTCTTTTAATTGTGTATAAAAATCTTCATCGTCACCAATATCGGTGAAATCTATATATATTGTCTTCATATCTTTTTTTATTTCTTTAATTTATTTGTCATTGCGAGGAGCGAAGCGACGAAGCAATCTCAAAAACGATTCATAATATCTTTGATATCATCCGCTAAATCTCACCACTCTGGGTTTATAGAATTTATTAAATTTAATTTTTTCTGTCTTGAACCTGCCTTTATTTGTTTTTCTCTAAAAATGGCATCTCCTATTTCCTGAAAAGATTCCCAATAAACTAATTTTTCTAAATTATATTTTGCAGTAAAACTTAATTCATGAAATTTTTCTTTATGTTCTTGGATCCGATTGGGCAAATTTGATGTTACTCCTGTGTAAAGAGTAGTATTTTTTTTATTAGTCATTATGTAAATAAAACCTGCTTTCATGTATTATAGAGATTGCTTCGTCGCTTTCGCTTCTCGCAATGACGGGTCTTACTACTGCTTTTCAAAACTCTTATAATGGTTTTTGGTAAGATAAACATCTCCGGCTTTGGTAAATATAATTCGGTCTGCATTTCTGTTTTTACAGTTGTAGTTTACGTCAGCTTCAAAATATTTATCATCTTTGGGCAGGCTTCCTTCTCTGTTGTTAAATTTATCTCCACCAATTGCTTTTCCGGGTAAGACCTCACAAAGATTTCCTTTTGACGGGTTC
The DNA here is from genome assembly GCF_900142445.1 of Chryseobacterium polytrichastri. Classification (GTDB taxonomy): domain Bacteria; phylum Bacteroidota; class Bacteroidia; order Flavobacteriales; family Weeksellaceae; genus Chryseobacterium; species Chryseobacterium polytrichastri. The sequence continues at coordinate 1,105 of NZ_FRAV01000051.1, forward strand.
CAGCCTTGTTTTCTGGCTTCGTTTTTTGTGATATAATAGTCAGGAAGTTGATGATTTTGTTTTACATAACTAATGACTTTTTTTTCTTCTGTTAACTGCTCAATAGATTGTTTCGAAGAATCATCAACCGAATTTTGATTGTCTGCACTACCATAATTAACAGTTTCTGTTTTTATCGCAGTTGAATTACCTTTTTTATCAGCGATAAAATTATTGTAAATGTACATGGCAGACATCCCAAAAAGAAGTCCCAAGCAGATAAAAAATAAAGATCTTGTTTTACTATTCATATTTTGTGTCAGTTGTAAATGTTACTTTTATCCTTCTCTCCATTCCTCAGGAATATCGCACACGGGAATAGGATCCATTTTATGTTTGGCGGCTTTATGCATTCTGTCGAAAATTAAAAATACTTCTTTATCACGACCTTCATAATTGTCAGCAGTTTTTGTTCCGTATTCTTTTTGAATTTTTTCTAATTCAGGGTAGCTTGCTCCAATCTGTTGCTCATCCGTTCTGTCAACATCCCAAAGTCCGTCTGTAGGAATGGCTTCCTGAATATTTTTAACCAAATTTAAAGATTTTGCCAATGTATAAACTTCCGTTTTATAAAGATCAGCGATAGGAGAGACGTCAACGCCGCCATCACCATATTTGGTGTAGAAACCAATTCCGAAATCCTCAACTTTATTTCCTGTTCCACACACTAAAAGGCCATTCAGTTGGCCATAATAATACAACGTAAGCATTCTTAGACGAGATCTGGTGTTGGCAAAAGCCAGTTTTTCGTTGGGATAAAGATCATCGTGTACATCAAAGCTTTTATATAATTCTTCAAAAGCAGGGGTTAAATTCACAGACATTGTTTCTACATTAGGGAATCTTGATTTTAAATCATTCATGTGTTCCCAAGCGCGATTTACCTGATCTTCTTTTTGACGAATCGGCATTTCAATTAACAACGTTTTTAATCCCGTCATTGCTGCCAACGTAGATACAACACCAGAGTCAACGCCTCCTGAAACTCCTAATACATATCCGTTTACATTTGCTTTTGTAGCATAATCTTTTAGCCAGCTTACAATATGATCTGTTACTTTTTGTGTCTGCATTATTTATATTTTTTTAGTCTATTCCAAATTCTTTAGGGTATTTTACTACGCCATTTATATTTTCTAATCCGTTTTCGGTTAATGCTATAGCCATTCCGTTTTCTTCAGGAATATCAAACGGAAAAGAAATTCCAAAATTAGTGGTTTTTTCGTATCCAAACTTAGGATAATAGTTTTCATGGCCAATTAATATTACGGAAGTATAGCCTAAATCTTTCGCAAGGGTATGTCCGTAATTAATCAGCAATCCGCCAATTCCTTTATTCTGAAACTCAGGAAGTACGGAAACAGGTGCTAATGCCAATGATTCAAAAGATGTTGAGTCATTTTCTATTGTAATTTTTGTGAATAAAATCTGCCCAACAATTTCACCATCTATTTCGGCAACAATTGATAATTCGGGAATAAAAGCATCAGATTTTCTTAATTTCTCCACTAAGAAATGCTCTTGATGATCGCTATATTCAGCGTCTTTGAACGTTTTTTCAATGACTTCAAAAACCTTCTGACGGTCTTTTTCTTCTTCCTGTCTTAAAATCATGATTTTGAACTGTATTTTTCGCGTTGTAATTCGTACCAGAAACACATTCCGTCTGGTTCCATAAATTCTCCTGTTCTTTCAAAGCCCAGTTTCTGTAAAATATGATTTGAGCCATCGTTTTCAGAATGAGCCATTGCATAAATGATATCTGTATCAATGTCATTGAAACCGTAATTCAAAGAGGCTTTTGCTGCTTCCATAGCGTAGCCTTTCCCCCAATATTCGGGTAAATAGCGATATCCTAGTTCGTAGACATTCTTATATCCATTAATAGGTTCTGTTAAAAATTTTAATCCGCTCCAACCAATTAGTAAATTACTTTCTTTTTCAATCACCGCAAATCTTCCAACACCATTCTCAGCATATTGTTTTTGAATAAACTGAATCATCTTTTTTGAATCATTAACGTCTTTTACAACAGGTACACCAATATATTTCATTACTTCAGGATCAGAGTCCAATAGAAACAAACGTTCATAATCGGTATCTTCAAGTTTTCTTAATAGCAGTCTTTCAGTTTCTATTTTCATGGTTGTATATTAAATAGTAGAATTGTGTAGAGATAAAATCTGTATTTAGGGTTTAAAGTCTGTTTATTCTTCGAATCCAAAAATAGTAACATCTGTTTTCATTCCTTTTCTTACATCCGCTTCTTTCATTTTATTCCCAGCTAAATTTAAGGTTTGTAACTCTTTATTTAAAGAGATATCCAGTTTTTGAAGTTGGTTATGTTCGAGATTTAATTTTTTTAAATATTTAAGCGAGCTTAAATCAATTGTTTTTAATTTATTTAAAGATATTGTTAATTGATTAATTCTCGGTGCCAGCCTGAACGAAATATTTTCAATATTATTGTTGTCAAGATATAATGACATTAATTTTGGCAAGTTGTCTGCCTCAAATTTTGAAATCTTACATCCTGTACATGAAAATAGTTCCAGCTTATTAAGGCTTTTTATCGATGCATTTGGGATGGCATTATCATCTAAAAGAATTGTTGTCGCATTTCTAAAAAAGGGAAGGTCATCAGTTAAGGTTATTCCTTTATTTACTAAAAACAGGTTCGTGATACCTTCTGCTTCGAATTTGCTTATCGCATTATCCTTATTCATGTCAAAATTTTCTATCACTGCTTTTTCAAGATTCTTGTCCTTAAAACTAAGGTTTTGGCTAAAGAAAATGCCTGATGTGAAGCTTAATATTACTGTTATAAATATTTTATTTTTCATCATTTGGTTGTGTTTAAATCCGTATTTTTGTAAACTTAAATTTCATGTAAAAATAATGAAGATTTTTAGAACTATTGCACTTTCTTTACTCTTAGTTTTGGGTTTGAATTCTTGTAACAAAGATTCTCAGAACCAATGGAATGTAGAAGTGAAAAATCCTGCCGAAAAGGTTGAAATTACTGATATTTCAAAAGCATTGTATGATCCGAATGTAAGTTTAGATCAATTTAAAGCTCAATATCCTTGGTTTCAGGGAACGGTTTCAGATGCAGATTTCGGAAAAAGAAGAGCCGATGCCGGAGAAATAAAACTCTATAAAGAAGCCATTGGGAAAATTGATCAGGCTAAGCTTCAAAAAGAGCTTCAGGATCTGTTTTCACATATCAAATATTACTTTCCTCAATTCAAAAGTCCGAAAGTATATTTGTTTTCATCGGCCTTGCAGATGGTTCAGGATCCTATTTTCTATGATGAAAAGGGAAATCTTCTGTTCATAGATGTTACAGGTTTTATGGGAGATGGAAACGCAAACTACAAAGGGTTGGAACTGTATTTTCAAAAATCAATGAATCCTCAGAATATTGTACCGAAAGTGTCGCAGATCTTTGCTGAAAGTATGGTTAAGGAATCTCCTGATCACCAAAAATTTATAGATCAGATTATGCTTAACGGAAAAATAATGATTCTTCAGGATGCATTTTTACCCAATTTTCCGGATTATCTGAAAATGAATTACACCAAAAAACAATATGACTGGACGTTGGCGAATGAAGCAAACATCTGGAATTATTTTGTTGAAAACAACTTGATCTTTGGAGATGATCACAGATTGGTAGAGCGTTTTATTGCTCCGGGACCATTCTCTAAATTTTATACAGATATAGACAACGAGTCTTCACCACAAGTGGGGATTTTTGCAGGATGGCAGGTTTGTAAAGCCTATTTTAAAGAAAAGCCTGATACAAAGCTTGTAGATTTCCTGAAAATGGATGCTACAACCATTTTTAATCAGTCAGGATATAAGCCGAAAGTTAAATAAGGCTGGAACTTAGAAATTAGAAGTTGTGCGAAAAGCGATAAGCAAAAAGCCAACAGCAAAAAATAAAATTATTAGAATAAATAGAAAGTTATGAGAAAGACTCAAATTACGATAGACGTTGAATTAGATGAAAACCACATTCCGGAACTCATCACTTGGAATGCAGAAGATGGAGGTGTTGAAAAGGAAGATACGAAGGCAACGATGATTTCCGTTTGGGATGATAAAAAGATGGAAGCTTTAAGAATTGATCTTTGGACAAAAGAAATGCCGGTAGATCAAATGAAAATGTTTATCCACCAGATCTTGGTTTCTCTTGGAAGTACTTACCAGAGAGCAACAGGAGAGGAAGATGTAGCAGAATGGATCGAGCAGATCGCAGAAGAATTTGCGGTGAAATCTGCTATAAAAATGTAAGAACGCTTTTGGCTTTCTTGCTAAAAGCACAAAGTAAATAATAATAAAGTTTTGGCAGGTTAGTTGTAAAGCTAAAGGCCAAAAGCAATAAACTAAAAGCAAAATATTATGAATTTTAATACAAAAGTTATTCACGGAGGACAACATCACGAATCTGCTACAGGTTCTGTGAATGTTCCTGTATTTTTAACATCTACATTCGCGCAAAAAAGTCCTGGAGTACATTCAGGATATGAATATTCAAGAGCTGCAAACCCTACAAGACAGGCGTTGGAAGACTCTTTGGCAAGCATTGAGAATGGTGCGAGAGGATTGGCTTTCGGATCTGGTTTGGCGGCAATCGACTGTGTTTTAAAATTATTAAATCCAGGCGATGAGGTTGTTGCAGTAGATGATTTATATGGTGGAACATACAGAATGTTTACCAGACTTTTTGAAAAATATCAATTGAAATTTACTTTCGTTAATTTTGATGATGCTTCAAAAATTGCTGATGTTATTACAGACAAAACAAAACTGATTTGGATTGAAACACCAACCAATCCGTTGATGAAATTGGTAGATATCAAAGCTGTTGTAGAAATTGCAAAAGGAAAAAACATCTTAGTTGCTGTTGATAATACTTTCGCAACGCCTTACTTACAAAGACCAATTGATTTGGGAGCTGATATTGTAATGCACTCTGCAACGAAATACTTAGGAGGTCACTCTGATGTTATCGCTGGTGCATTGATTGCTAAAGATGCTGAATTAGGTGATCAACTTCACTTCATCCAGTTTGCAAGTGGTGGGATTTTAGGACCACACGATTCTTATTTGGTATTGAGAGGGATTAAAACATTGGCATTAAGAGTTCAGAGACATTCAGAAAACGGAATGGCTGTGGCGAAATACCTTGAATCTCATCCTGCAGTAGATAAAGTAATTTATCCGGGATTAGAATCTCACCCACAATATGAATTGGCAAAAGCTCAAATGAAAGATTTTGGAGGGATGGTTTCTTTCACTTTCAAATCAGGTAAAAAAGAAGATGCCGTTAAGTTTTTAGAAAAAGTGAGAGTTTTCACGTTGGCAGAATCTTTAGGTGGAGTAGAATCTTTGGCCAATCACCCGGCATTGATGACTCACGCTTCTATTCCTGCTGAAAAGCGTGCTGAATTAGGTATTACTGATGACTTGGTTCGTTTAAGCGTTGGAATTGAAGATGCAGAAGATCTTATTGCAGATTTAGAAAAAGCTTTTTCTTAATATAGATTTTGAATATTCCGTTTTGTCATTCTGAATGTAGCGGAGCGTAATGAAGAATCTATTTTAAAGAAGTAGGGATTCTTCCTTCGTCAGAATGACAAAGTGTGAAAAAAATAAAATTAATCAAAAAAATAAAAATAATGAGAAAGATTCAGATTTTAGTGCTGCTAATTTTAAGTCAGATTGCATATTCTCAGGTTAAACCAACCGATGAGTTGTATAAAACGGCAAAGAAATTAGACAGTTTGATATTCGATATCGGATTTAACAAATGTGATCTTTCTCATTATCCTTCTATCGTGAGTGATGATTTAGAATTTTATCACGATAAAGGCGGAATTACTTCAGGTGAAAAAGCTTTCACTGCTTCAATCAGGAATAATATTTGTGGCGGACCCAACAAGGTAAAACGTGAGTTGGTTCCCAACAGCATGAAAGTTTATCCTTTGTACAAGGATAATGTTTTGTATGCTTTTATTGAAGAAGGTGAACATGATTTTGCTGAATTGAATAATGGAAAGTGGAACAAAGGAAGCCGTGCAAAATTTACGATTCTATGGATTTTGGATGGTAAAGACTGGAAAATGAAAAGAGTTCTAAGCTACGACCATCACTTATAATAAGATGAAAAATACAAGAAAAGCTACCATTCAGGATTTGGCTCAATTGGCTGAATTATTTGATCAATACAGAGTTTTTTATCGTAAAGAATCAGATATTTCTGCTGCTGAAAATTTCCTCAAAGAAAGAATCGAGAATAAAGATTCCGAAATTTTTGTTGCTGAAAATGGAGGGAAGTTAGTTGGTTTTGTTCAATTATTTCCTATATTTTCTTCTACTAGAATGAAACGGTATTGGCTGTTGAATGATTTATATGTCAACGATAATTACCGTGGAAAAGGCTATTCAAAAGAATTAATTGAAGAAGCAAAGCAATTAGCAAAATCTACCGAAGCTTGTGGAGTTCTCCTTGAAACAGGGAAATCAAACGACATCGGAAATCAACTATATCCGGCTTGCGGTTTTGAATTGTATGATTCTGTTAACTTCTACGAATGGACGAACAAAGAATCGTGAATTGTCAATTGTAAATTTTAAAAATTACTCATTACCAATTACTTATTACCCATATTACCATGACTGATTTTCAAAAATATATTCAACGATATTTAGATCATATTCCTTCCGAAAATTGGTTGGGAGAATTAAAGGTTTCCGGAGAAAAAACGATAACTATTTATTCAAAACTTTCAGAAGAGCAATCTCATTTCGCTTACGATGAAGGAAAGTGGACGTTGAAAGAATTACTTCTCCATCTATCAGATACCGAAAGAATTTTTCAATATAGAATTTTAGCTTTTGCAAGAGGCGATAACAATGAACTTCCAGGTTTTGATGAGGAACTGTATGCTAACAATTCTTTTGCTAACGAAAGAAGTTTAGAATCTTTGTTAGAAGAATATAAATTGATCAGAAAGTCTTCCCAAATTTTATTGGAAACATTAAATCCCTCCGTTTTAAATAATAAAGGAAGAGCCAACGGAAACGAAATCTCTGTAGAAACCATCGGGAAATTAATTATTGGCCATAATATTCATCATTTGAATATTATTGAGGAAAGGTATTTGCCGAAGTTGTAATGCGAATATTAAAGAATTTAGAAATTGAAGAAAGTATTGCTTCAAAGAAATTAATGTTTGAAGAAAGTTGGTGGGAGAAGTTTGATACGTTTACAAACTATTTTATGTTTTTGGCATTAATCGTACCATCAATATTAGCTTTGGGATCAGTAAAATCTTCTGCTAATAGTGATTTAGAATATCTTCTATGTGGTTCTGGGTTATTTTTTGGATTGTATGGATTTTACTGCAAATTCACTGAAAAAGATTTAAAGGAAATAAAGTTTAATATTCATAAAGAAGATGCTAAGCAAAGAATTCTTGAATATGGAAACAAAAATAATTATCGAGTCTCTAAAATTTCAAATAATTTAATATTCTTAAATGAACCGACTAGTGGCTATACTTTGGGTAATTACGAAAAAACAATAATGATTTTCTTTAAAAATGAATCTATTCTTTATACTTTAATTAAGGAGAGTGCACGGTTAAATGTTCCGGTTTTATTTTCTCAGCATATTATTCGAATAGATTTAAAGAAAATATTAAAAAAGACAAATAAGCAAACAAAAAATATAAATAAAAGAAATGGTTTTAGCTCATTTTTTTTAAAAGACTGATTGTATCAAGGTCTAAATTTCTTATTTATTATGGAAAACATCATCAACATATTAAAATCAGGTGGAACCATCCTTTATCCAACAGATACGATCTGGGGAATTGGGTGTGACGCAACAAACATAGAGGCCATCAATAAAATTTTTGACATCAAGAAGCGTGAAAAAAACAAATCAATGATCATTTTAGTGGAAACTGAAAAGAGATTACAGGATTTGGTAGACGTTCCGGAGATGGCTTGGGAAATCATGGATTTAAGTGAAAAACCTGTAACACTAGTTTATGAAAATCCGAAAGGATTGCCGAAAGAATTATTGGCTGAAGATGGAAGCATCGGAATTCGTTTGGTGAAAAATGATTTTTGTAAAAAATTAATTACAAAATTAAATCGCCCTTTGGTATCCACTTCAGCAAATTTCAGTGGAGATAAAAGCCCGTTACAATTTTCGGATATTTCAAAAGAAATTATTGATTTGGTGGATTATGCGGTGGAAGAAAACAGAGAAAAAGTATCCCAATATTCGGGTTCATCTGTTATAAAAATCTGGAGCGATAACAGAATAAAAGTTCTACGAGAATAAAAGAAAAGATTTTAATTATCTTTGCAAAATAATTCAACCATTAAGGCATTAAGAATATTGAGTGAAAAGCTTGATACCCTTAATTCTTTAGTGGTTTTACATTAGATAAATAAAGAGAGTTATTGAAAACTCTGTTATGAATCTAATAGATCAAGTCTAAATTCTAACATCTACATAATAAACATGTTCATTAATCTTAATCAAAATAAAAATCTAAAACTTTTCAAAATAATCTCTGAAGTCGCGGACAAAAATAATCAGTCGGTATATATTGTCGGTGGATATGTTCGGGACCTTTTGATGAAAAGAAAAGCGTCAACGGATATTGATTTTGTTACTGAGCAAAGCGGTATTGAACTTGCGGAAAGTGTAGGGAAAGAAATAGATCCTAAAATGAAAGTTTCTGTTTTCAAAACGTATGGAACGGCGATGATCAGATACAAAGATCTGGAGCTTGAATTTGTAGGAGCCCGTAAAGAAAGCTACACCGAAAATAGCCGTAAACCTGAAGTAGAAGGAGGTACATTAGAAGATGATCAGAAAAGAAGAGATTTTACCATTAATGCCATGGCAATCTCTTTAAACAAAGATAATTTTGGTGAATTGATCGACCCTTTCAATGGTGTTGAAGATCTGGAAAAAAGGATTTTAAGAACACCTTTAGAACCGGCACAAACGTATTCTGATGATCCATTGAGGATGATGAGAGCAGTACGTTTTGCATCAACATTGAATTTTAAAATTGAAGAACATTCTTTAGAAGCGATAAAACAGGAAGCGGAGCGAATTAAAATTGTTTCCATGGAAAGAATCATGGTTGAGTTTAATAAAATCATGCTTTCAGAAAAACCATCAATCGGATTGAGACTGATGGAAGAAACAGGATTAATGAAACTTATTATTCCTGAATTAATCGAGCTAAAAGGAATAGAAGAGGTAGAAGGGCAGACGCATAAAGACAATTTTTACCACACGTTGGAAGTGCTAGATAACATTTCTTTACATACGGATAATCTTTGGCTGCGTTGGTCTGCATTGCTTCACGATATCGGAAAAGCACCAACAAAAAAATTCGTTGAAGGAACAGGCTGGACTTTCCATGGACATGAGTTTTTAGGTTCAAAAATGGTAAAAACAATGTTTCAAAAACTGAAATTGCCTTTAGGACCAGATATGAAGTATGTTCAGAAAATGGTAAAGCTTTCATCTCGTCCTATCGCGTTGATTACGGATGATGCTTCAGATTCTGCATTAAGAAGATTGCTATTTGATGCTGGTGAAGATATGGAGGATCTGTTTACGCTTTGTAAGGCCGATATAACCACAAAAAACTCTAGGAAACAGGAGCGATTCAAAAAGAATTTTGAATACGTTGCCGTTAAGATAAAAGAGGTTGAAGAAAAAGATCATGTAAGAAATTTTCAGCCACCCATTTCAGGGGAAGAGATTATGGCGATGTTTAATCTTAAGCCAGGACGTGAAATCGGAATTTTAAAGGAAAAAGTAAAAGAAGCTATTTTGGAAGGTGAAATTTTAAATGATAAAGAAGAAGCTACAAAATTTGTGATCGCTGAGGCAGAGAAATTAGGACTAACTTTAGCATAAACACTTAACTTTTAAATAAAAAAATAAAGCAATGGATTTTCATCTGTTGCTTTTTGCGTTAAAATGATAAAAAAAATCCGATCGGTTTCGAAGAAACCGATCGGATAAAAACACAAATGATGAAAAAAAATAAAAAATTATACAATATACACCGAAGTGCAAATTTTAGTTTTTATAGAAACCGTTGGTTCCGATTCCTGTAGTAAAAGTCTTTAATAAAGAACCATTAGTTGCATTATAAACATTCACTTTACTGTCTGCGGTGAAGCTTGCATCAGAAGCAAAAATTCTACCGTCAATTACATTAAATCCGTATAGATTTCCTGTTGTAGTTACAATAGGAGTCGTCGGAACTGTTGTAGAACCTACAGTCATAGAATAAATTTTGTTGGCTGCATTAGCAAAATAGAACTTGTTATTATCAGCTCTTAATTTTTCAACTTGAGGAATCCCCGTAAGCGTTGTTGTTGTATATGTTCCTGCTGTAGAATTTATCTTATAGATGTAAGAGTTTGTATTGTCAGAAGCTAATACATAAGCATCACCATTATAAGAGATCATATCTCTGATGATTCCAACAGTTGGAAGCGTTATTGTTTTATCAACTGTATTAGTTGAAGGCTTTACAGTTGTAATGGTGTATCCTGATGCATATGGAGTGTAAGGAGCAGTTGTTTGATAATTTATACCATCCGTTTGTACAATAATAGTTCCACTAGCTTCAACCACTTTTTCTGCATATCTGTCAAAAGTGATACTTTTTACAAAAGTATTGTCCTTATTGTATACATTAAGTTTTATTGCACCAGAAAGGTTGTTGGTCACATAATATTGGTTTCCTGAAAATGCAATATATCGTGGACCTTGAAGATTAGTCGTTACAGTAGCCTGTTTTTTAAAAGTATATCTGTTAACGATATCAATTTTGTTAGGTACGTTTGAAACCAGATAAGCTTTATCAGAATCAAAACCGATAGTTTGTAGAACGCTTCCTAAAACTTCATTGTTTTTTCCATAATAAATTTTATTGGCTACAGCGGAAAGGTCGTTCGTTACAAAAGAAACTTCTGCTGTCGGCGACGTAAATCCGCCTTCGTTGGTGATAAGAACTCCATTTTCAAAGGTAACCTCCAGAATCTCTTCTGTGTTGTCACTGGTACAAGAAGTAGTGAAAAGTAATGTTGCAGCAAATGCAAGAGATAAAATTTTTCTAATATTCATTATATTTAATTATTTAAAAATTGATATTTAAATTCACGCTATAATTTCTTTTTGGTAAAGGATAAAATGCCGTGGTATAATAGATTTGATTGAATATATTATTGACTTTAAAACCGATAGTGTAGTTTTTAAGCAATGTTGCTGAAACTCCTGAATTCATTACAAAATAAGGGTCTAGTGCATCACTTCTCTTTTCATTTGTATCGGTATAGGTCAAGCCATTAAACATTCCCTGAACATATACTCTCAAGAAGTCATATTGATAATCAATATTTCCAAAGACTTTATGCAAAGGAACATACATCAGCTGTTTCTGAGTTTCAAGATTGGTAGATTTTGTATAAGAATATCCTACGCTTGATCTTAGTGTGTGTGTTCCATATTTTTTTTCATATTCAATTTGAGATTCAATTCCATATGATTCAACTTTATACGTATTAACAGGCGAATAATATCCTAAAGAAGTAGGCAGCCATTGAATCATATCATGGATACTCATGTAATATGGGGTTACCGAAAGTTTTACATCTGCAATTTTAAACTGATTTCTCAATTCAAATTGATAAGATGTTTCTGGTTTTAGATTAATATTTCCTCCAGGTTGCCAATAAAGGTCATTAAATGAAGGGAATCTAAAGTTTTTTGAAATACTAAGGTTTAAATTATACCAATTTGTAGCATCCCATTTTCCTGAAAATGAAAATAATAAAGGTGAATTTATATTTTGGATAAAATCTTTTTTCACTCCTGCTTCAAAGCGTATATCTTTTGTTGCAAAGTAACGGATTAATCCACTCACAGATCCTATATTTCTACTTACATGGTCGATTCCCGATCCATAGCCTTCCCCTTTATTTACCTGAAATTCACTAATTAAATTAAAATTTAGTTTTGGAAGAATAAAATAATTAAAATCATTTTTTAAAATATAATTTTTGCCTGTTCCTCCACTTGTTTTTGATTTATCAATATTACCAAAATATTGAAAGTTTTCTTCTGTATAAGCTGCTTTAAATGAGTTGCTAAAATTAGCCTTGTTCCAATCCCATGAGATTAGGCTGCGGATATTTTGAGTTTCATATTTTGTTTTGTCTTGACTTTCAAAAAAAATCGGATAATGCTGAGATCCATTATAGAATTCTGAGATCCAGGAAATTTGATGATGCGGAGCGATTTTATAAGCCGCTGCAAAATTAAAATTGGTATTGCTGTATTTTCCGTTTCTGTTGATATAGTTCTTGGCTTCTTCTACTTCATAATTATTCTCACTTTTGGTTTGGTGTCCTGAAGCTTTAAAACTAAACTTATCATTACTGTATGAAGCTTTAGCGAAATTATTATAGGTATTAAAAGAAGCTACTTCTGAAAATAAAGAAGTATGAAAACCTCTGTTAAACCCCATATCATTATTCAAGTGAATACTTCCTCCAATTGCTCCGCTACCATATATAACACTTCCACCGCCAGCTTTTACATCAATCTGATCAAAGCCCCAATAGGAAATATTATTCACATCCCCTTGCCCCAGAAAATTAGAATTAATATTAATTCCGTTCCATACAAAGGCAGTTTGTTGTGCTGTAGTTCCTCTGAACGAAGGTGAAGAAACAGCTCCACGGCCATTTTCTTTAATGTACATCGGAGATTGAAAACGTAAAAGTTCAGAAAGGTTGGTTGAGTTTTTTTCTACGTCTTGAGGAGTAATGGTTGTAACCTGATGAAAAAGTTTTACTTTACTCATTTGGTTATCAAAAACATAAACGGTGTCAATTACTTTCTCTTGCGAAAAAAGCAAACAACTGTAAGACGAAAAAAGCAGTACTAAAGATCTTTTTATATCCATTCCTATTTTACTTTTCCTCCGAAAGCAATCTATTTTATTAATTATGATTTTGGCAGGTCTCCTGACTTTCGCTTTCTACACCTTCCCGTTTTCACAGTGGTTTTTGTTGCAGAAATTTGGATTGCGATTTACAGTTGCGGGGACAGTTTGGGGGTTTCACCCAATTCCCTTTTCATTCCAAATACATTGGAAACCAAAATTTTCCCAAAGATAAGTTTTTAGATTGATTAGACAAAAAAGAAAAAACGACCTTAAATGAAAGGTTATTTTAGAAGCTATTTCTAGCTTTCACTTTTACTCATCGCATCAGAATTCATCAACTATCCTCTTTCATTGCGAACCGAAGGTGAAGCAATTTTATTAAAAATATTATTAGCAATAAAGAAATTACTTCGTTTCATTGTGAAGAACAAAGCGACTATAATTCCTTCGCTACAAAAACGTAGCATCAAAATAAAAAGGAAGTAAATCTTTAATAGAATTCACTTTTACCACTTCATCATTCATACTTGAAAAATAAAGATCTATATTTTCATTTTGCTTTGTTTCATATTCCATTAAACTTTGTCTGCACGCTCCACAAGGTGGAATCGGAGGGTTTTTCGCATTAAATTCTTTTGGACCACCTACGATAAATATCTTTTTAATTTTTTCATTCGGAAAATTGGCTGCTACCCAGAATATAGCTGTTCTTTCGGCACAAAGACCCGATGGAAAAGCTGCGTTTTCCTGATTATTTCCAGAGAATATTTCTCCATTTTCCAGTAAAATCGAACACCCGACTAAAAAGTTGGAATATGGTGCATAAGCATTTTCTCTGGCTTGTTTTGCTCTTTCGAACAATGTTTTTTCTATATCACTAAGTTCACCGCTATTTTTAAAATATTCGTAACTTACCTGTATGTCTTTTTTCATATATTGTGGAGCTAAAAAAGGGGGACAAAACTACCTCTTTTTCATCAGGTGCGCAATATTATTTTATTCTTTAAAATTTTAAGTTAAAACTCAAAAACATCAAAACATGTTATATACTCCTATACAATTTAGAAATGTTGAATTAAAAAATAGATGGGTAATGTCTCCTATGTGTATGTATTCTTGTGAAAATGGGATCGCTAATGATTTTCATTTTGTGCATTATGGAAGCAGATCACAGGGTGGAACAGGGTTAATTATGGTGGAAGCAACGGGAGTTGAACCTCGAGGGAGGATCACAAACCATTGTATGGGAATCTGGAATGACGAGCAGGCAGAGAAGCTACAGCGAATTGTTGAGTTCGTACACAAAAATTCTGATAGCAAGATTGGGGTTCAAATTGCCCATGCAGGAAGAAAAGGTTCAACATGGAATAATCTTCAAATTCCGGTTGAGGAAGGTTGGGAAACTGTTGCACCAAGCCCGATTCCTTACCATCCGACGGAGAGAATTCCGCATGTGTTAACGATAGAAGAGATTAAAGAACAGATTCAAAATTTTAAAGATGCGGCACGAAGAGCGGTGAAAGCTGGTTTTGATGTAATTGAAATTCATGGTGCACACGGATATTTGGTTCACCAGTTTCTATCTCCACTTTCTAATATCAGAACTGATGAGTATGGAGGAAGTTTTGAAAATAGAATTCGATTTTTATTGGAAATTGTAGATGCGGTAAATGAAGAACTAACCGAAAATGTGGCACTCTTTGTAAGAATTTCAGGAACTGAATATGCTGAAAATGGATGGGATATTAACAGCAGCATAGAATTAGCAAAAATATTAAAAAATCATTCAGTTGATTTAGTTGATGTTTCAAGTGGTGGAAATATTCATGGCGCAAAAATTTCTGTTTTTGATGGATATCAGGTTCCATTTTCTTCACAGGTAAGAAATGAAGCAGATGTGAAAACAGGAGCGGTAGGTCTCATTACCAAAATAGAGCAGGCGGAAGAAATTCTTCAGAAAGGCGATGCCGACTTAATATTTGTGGCAAGAGAGATTTTAAGAAATCCATATATTGCTGTTCAGGGGTCTTTTGAAATGAAAGAACAATGCTTTTTCCCACACCAATATTTAAGAGCGAAAATTTCTTCTTAATTTTACAAAAATTAAATAGTTGAAAAGATGAAGATTGAAGATTTCATGCTGTCGTGCCCAAGTAAGAAATTCTTAGGAATAGAATGCTTCGGGTGTGGTGCTCAAAGAGCTATTGTGATGGTTTTTGAAGGGAGATTCTCTGAAGCTTTTCATATGTTTCCTGCCGTTTATACCTTGTTGCTATTTCTATTCACAGTAGGAGTTAGCTTTGTTGACAAGAAAAGAAACTATGGAAATATTTTAATTATAATGGCGGTTATTAATTCTATTATAATGGTAATTGCTTATTTTTACAAACATTTTTATTTAAATATACACTAAATTAACATTAAAATTATAACTATGAATCAACAGAAATTACCAAATGCTACTGCTGTACTTGTATTAGGAATCGTATCTATTATCGGTTGCTGCTGCTATGGGGTGGTAGGTATTATTACCGGAATTGTCGGATTATACCTTTTCAAAAAGGATAATGCTTTATATAAACAAAATCCAGATTTGTATTCAGATTACAGCAACCTGAATACAGGTAAAATATTATGTATCATTGGTATTATATTAAGTGTTTTATATATTGGATATCTTATAGTGGTTATTTCTACACTAGGATTGGATGCTATGAAAGATCCTCAACTGATGCAGGAAAGATTAAAAGAATTAATGGGACAATAATTAATTTATTGTAAATATAGAAGACCGCAGTTAGCGGTCTTTTTTTATGGCCTTTCTGGAAATGTGAAACTTTTGTACTTGGAGTAAGCTCATTATATTTTTAGCTAACACTTGTTAGTCGTAGAACTACTACAAAATATGAAATAGTGGGATAAAAGTTTTTTGAATTAAAATGGGGTATCTATATTTGTTATAACAAAACATTGAAAAACACAGTGTTAATAATTAAAATTTAGAAATTATGGCAGACAAAAATTCAAGAGGAATTTTAAAATTCAACGGAAGCGAGGGACAGAAGCTATTAAAGCTTAATTACAGTGTTGCAAGATCTACAGACGTTTCAGGACGTGTAGCATCAGACCCATCGAATGCTATTATTAAGTTAACAATTGAAGCTACAGAAAAATCTGATATTTTGGAGAGCTTACTAAATGGTAAATACAAACCGACAACTGGAGAAGTTACTTTTAACAAATCTCATGAAGAAGGAACATTAATTACCTTGAACTGGGAAAATGGATATGTGATTCAGCATGAGGTAGATTTTGATGCAGTAGATCAAAACAGTATGCTGATTAGTTTTGTCATTAGTGCAGAGCAAATTAATTATGGAAATTCTGCTTATGAAGGACTTTGGCCATCTAGCTAATTTCCAAAGTGTAAGCAATAGTATAAAAGACTGTCTCGCAAGACGGTCTTTTTTCGACTGTAATTGATGAAGTGAAAATATATTATTCTATATAATTCTCATTTTTATGAATAATATAATTATTTTTATAAGATAGTAAATACTAAATTCCGCATGGGATAAATATAATATACTAACAAGATACCGAAGCACCACAACATGAAAAATAAAAATAATGAAAAAGAACTTCTTTCTAATGAGGATTATTCGAAATTAAGAAAGCCTTCTTTTACGCCTGATAACAACGCTAAAGGTATTTCGGAGAATCAGATCTCAGGAATCAATAGAATGGTACAGCTGGAAGTGCATGCAGATGGAAAACCTGTGAAACATTTCAAACATTTTAAACTAACACAAAGTGCGGTTAAGCACCACGAGTTTGAAATAACCCTTGCCTATGACAGTCTTGAAAATCGCCAAAATCAGAATCTGGAAGAGGCTAATAAATTATTAGGAAAAAGATTTACAGCAACTTTTAAATATAAAGGAGCAGATAAGAGCCCTGATAGGTCTTTTGTTGGCGTTATTACTTCGGTAGGTTTCAGTCAGGAAAAGATGAGCCTTGGTAATATTGTGCTTAAAGGTTACAGTCCAACCATTTTGTTAGATGGTGGGCAGCATACTCAAAGCTTTGGAGGGACACAAGCTGTTAATGTTGGTATCATTGCCAATGATGTAATTAAACAAGGTATTGATACCAATTATTATGATGTTAATATCAATACCAATGACAGTTCCCAGATTCTTTATAGTAGCCAATATGATGAAACACATTACAATTATCTGGCGAGAATGGCAGAAGCTTATGGGGAGCAGTTTTTCTATGATGGGTATGTCCTGCATTTTGGGAAGCTTCCTCAGTCAAATGGTCAGCACATTCAATTAATTGACGGTAGTAGTATAAGTGATGTTAAAGTAGAACTCAAAGCAGTACATACGAAACCTCAGTTTTATGGCTATAACAGCAGTAAGAATGAAAAGCTTACTTCAGGAGCGACTCCGGTAAAGCATCTGGGGAATTTAGCTAAAACAGCATACGATAATAACGATACAATATATAAAACCCCTTCATTAAGAGTAGCACCTATAAAAGCAGCTACCCATCTTGACGTTGAGTATGCTCAAAAGAGTAGCTCTGGAAGTCAGGCTGTGAATGTGATGAATGTTTCGGGGGCTACTTCGATTCCTTTTCTTCATCCGGGATGTGTGGTAGATATTAAAATACGTCAACAAGATTCTAATCAAACCCGACACCTTACCACACTTATGATTACTGAAACTACTCATGAAGTGGATGCAAGAGGATATTATACGGGAACTTTTGAAGCGATTGCCGAAGGAACAGGGTATATGCCTAAACCTGAATTTCATATTCCAAGACCGGAACCTCAGGTTGCTACAGTTATTTCAAATACCGATCCTGAGGGGCAGGGAAGAGTCACTGTAAGATTCGATTGGCAAATAAATGATACCACCGATTTTATCCGTATGATGAGCCCTGATGCCGGAGGTACAGATCAGATTACTCAAAACAGAGGGTATGTCGCTATCCCGGAGGTTGGGGATCAGGTGATGGTTAATTTTCAACACGGACATCCCGATCGACCTTTTGTAATGGGCGGTATGTTCCATGGAGGTATTGCTTTAGGGGGCGGAGTTAATAATCATCTAAAATCTATACAAACGAGAAGTGGCATTAGAATTTTGATGAATGATGAAGAAGGAAGCGTCAAGATTGTTGACCCTAGTGGAAACATCTATTTTATGGATGGGAAAGGAAATATCAGTATAAATGCACCCAAAAATTTCACGCTGTATGCAGGAGAAAATATTAACATTACTGCAGGAAAAGAAATTGTTGTAGATGCTGGTGAAAGTATTTCAAGCACAGCTAACCAGAATATCAATTCCACAGCAGGAGTTGATATTGTTCAAAATGCGGCAGGAGATATTAGAGAATCTTCAGATACAAGAACAGAGATGGTGGAAAAAGAATTCAAAAGACAGTCTGAGACTTCTCATGAAGTAGCCGGAGAAATATCAATGTTCAGCGAAAAAGAAAATATGACCATGCAAAGTGGAAAAATTGTAGAATTCAACAGTGCTGAAAAATCTAAACTTTTTTAATCATGGCTATAAGAAAAACTGCTAAAAATATATTGATCAAAGTAAACGATTCCTATAATTTAACCGTGGGACAGAAGGTTGAAAAAATCGCAGGAAAGATCAATACAGAAGCTAAAAAAGGAAACCTTGTTTTGGCAAGCAATAAAAAAATAATGTCCCATGGGAATAAGTAAACTAAAAATACTGATTCTCTTTGTAGTATGTAGCTTTTCACTGGCAAGTTGTCAAAATAAGAAAATGGAAGAAAAATATAATTGGTTAGGAACAATCTCTGCCCCGCAGGAATATCCAATGGAAATTTACAAAGGAGCTATTATTGCTGATGATTTCACATATAGTTTTGATGCCATCTGGGGTACCCAAAATACAGGTTGGGGAAATGAAGGTGGAACAATGAGTGTAAGCACTCAGAATATGAACATCCCTAGTCAGTTAGAATTTACTTGGTACTCTCTTGTAGAGAATAAATTCTACACTGGAAAATGGGATTTAGATAAAGATAAAATAGCTGAGTTATTTAAAAATGGTTTTATAGATCAGGATACGAAGAAGAAAACGACTTACAATAATTTTATAGTAGGATTGGCACCTAAAGGAAGGGTAGTTTTATGGATCAACGGTCCCGGAAATCAAAAAGAAGTTAGTGTTTTTCAGGCTCATGATACCGTTATTACAAAAGAGAAAGCCTATGAAAATGCAAAGTATATGCTGAAAGAGGGTTTTGCAGACCGAATGCTGAATGATCCATCTTATGAAACCTTTAAACCTGAGGTAAGAGCCAAAATAAAAGAACAGGGGTATCCGGCTCCGGGTATTTATGATGTTTACAGAGAAAGATATAACTGGAAGCCTTCTGTCATATTACCTGATGGTGCAGAATGGATAGATTTCGGGTTTAAGAATTATAACGGTGAGCAGGAAAACCTTTTTGGTGAAAGTTTACATAATGATTCTTATCAAAAAAGAGCTGTTCCAAAATTCTGTGGTTTTTACTGGAGAGATAAAAGTAAGAACAGATATGCTGTATGGATAGACTCTTTTGATGAAAAAGAAATTTTTGAACTTTTCCAAAAACTAGGAAAGGAAGATAATATAGATTTTGTTATTAAAGTTGATAACGACAATGCCAAAGCCTCTCTGTCATTAAAGACCAAAACGCAGGAGGTTTCTATTAATAAAGCAAAGATCAGATTATCTCAAAAAATAGAATAGATGATCCTTATTCATTAATTTAAACATAAGAATTATGCCCAATAATATATTTGGAGATTATACACCAACCATAACACAAGAAGAGGTATTAGATATTACTCTTGGGATATTTTTTGATGGGACGTTGAATAACAAAACCAATACCATCGAAAGAAGGGATAAAACGGCTGCATATAATAAAAAGGGAGGTAACCCAACAGATAATAATAGTTACAATAATGACTGGAGTAATGTAGCGCGTTTGTGGGATAATTATGACAAAAGTACCGGTATTTATATAGAAGGGATTGGTACAGAGGATAAGGAAAAAGATTCTATGTTGGGCTACGCCTTCGGAACCGGGGATACCGGAATTAGAGGAAAGGTGAGAAAAGGATGTGAGGAAATTGTGAAAAAAGTAAAAAATATTAAGAGTTCAAAAAAGGCAGATAAGATAGCCGTTCTTACTTTTGATGTTTTTGGTTTTAGTCGCGGTGCTGCTGCTGCACGAAATTTTGTTCATGAAATAGGAAAATCAAAATATAAAGCTACCTCAAGAACATATTCAAACGAAGGAATGACTGTTACTGTTCTTTCTGACAGCGATAGTAGTGGAGTAGAAGATAAGGAACTTCCAAAATGGGGGCATTTAGGACTAAAATTGCAAGAGGCAGGAATTACTGTTGATGTAATAAAGGTTAGGTTTCTGGGTATTTATGATACCGTTTCTTCTTATTCAAAAAACTTTTCTGCCATGCCAAACTTTCACAATGATGTGGAGGAACTTAGTTTGAATGATATTGGAAAAGCACAAACTGTTATTCATTTTGTAGCAGAAAATGAGCATAGAGAAAATTTTGATCTAACCAATGTGCATGTAGGAACAGAAAGAATATTTCCTGGAGTACACTGTGATGTTGGTGGAGCTTATGAAGACGGAACGGAAACCTGGGAGGAGATTGAAACATCTTGGACAACCAGTGAAAAATTAAAAGCATTAAGAAGTCAGCTTATAGCGGATGCTTGGTATAAAGAAGATCAGCTTAGTATTACACCTGGTTTTTATCTATCGTTAAAGGGAACCCGCGATTTAGTAAAAAGGTACAGCTATGTTCCTTTGCATTTTATGGCAGAATATGGTGTTCAGAAAACAGTACCACTTACGATAAAAAAGCTTACCGATGAAACATATTCTATTTCAGAAGATCCTTTATTGATAAGGGTAAAAGCCCGTCTTAGATCGTATGCCATGGAGAATGGAAAACAATATACTTTTAAGAGATACAAAGAAGTTGAAAATGCATATGGTGGGGCCACAATTCCGGAACAAAAATATGCAGATTATCAAAGAGAGATGAAAGAGCAGGATGATCTAAGAATCCTTAGAAATAAATATCTACATTGGTCGGCACGAAGAGAAGGTATTGGGATGGATCCAACATCAGACAGAGTAAGGGTGTTGCATTAATCTTCATATATGAAAAAATATCTGGCGATAAGAGTGGGATTATTATTAATAGGTTTTTTGCTTATCTATTGTTATGCTCATTGGGATTCATGGTTTCATCCTCATCAATCAATCGGAGGTAACAGTGGAATGTCTATTCCCATGGATCTTATTTTAAATATCTGCTGGATGGCTATATGGTGTCTGTTGCTTTTCATAGAATTACTGGTAAGTTTTTTTACTTCCAGAAATAAAGAATATAGAATGACAAATATAATATTGGTAATAGCAGGAATTATTTTATTGGCAACCTATATTTTAAATATTAAATAAAAATGAAGGGCAGAAAATGTAATGTTGTTGCCGGATAATGTATATGCAGAAATTTAATAAACATATTGTTCAGAAAAGTGATACCTTAAAAAGCGTGGCTGTTCTCTACGGATTGTCCACAGAGGATTTAAAGTTTTTTCATAATAACCATTGCAAAGTTCAGGATATGATCCTGATAGAAATAACGAGACAAATCGAGTTTTTTATACCAAGAACTTCGGTAACGGATAAAAGTAGATTAGTTAATTTCAGTAGAGGAAATAGGTTGGTTTTTCAGCCTGAAAAGTCATTCTCTAAATATGGAGTAGTTATTAATATTGAAAACGGAGACCGTAAAAATGAATTGAAATATGAAACTTCAGTACGTTGGCTAAAAACTGAAAATAAATTACACTTTTTTGAAATAGACCGAACTTCAAATTTATATCTGAATGAAGAAGAGGTAAATGAAATAGCTGACCTATTGGCTTACAAAACATCTAAAGTTTTATACCCATTACAATTGAGTGTAGATGAATCCGGTAAATTCAATGATATTGAAAATACGGCGGTCTTTAAAGAAAGATGGGTAAAGGTAAAAGAAGAAGTATATAAAGAGTATGATGGTGAAACAGTAAATGAATATTGTCTTAAAATTGAGAAAGTACTAAGTGAGCCTGATACGTTAAGTTTACTTTTAAAAAATGATTATTTCATTCGAACCTTGTTTTTTGGAATCTATCAAAGTTTTGGACAAAATTTTAAAATAGAAGGAGTAGAAAGTTTCCCAATAGTGAATAACGCAGTAGAACCCAATTATCAAATAGAGTTTGAGGTTGATCCGCTAAAAGATGAATATAACCTAATTAATATAGAAGGGCATGGAGCTTTACACGATGAAAGAAGTATTTATGATTTCACTAATAAAGCCCCTTTTTCATTGATCATTGAGGATAATCCGAAAATGAATAATGAAGGAAACTGTAGAATAGTACATTATTTGAACGGAGAAACTTTGCTTCCCGAATCAGTATATCTGGAGTGTAGTATTATGCTTCAAGAGGAAAAAAAGATTGCGGTAAGTATTGCCATAATCGATGAAAATTAGAATTATCACATCACAAAATATAAAATGAAATGGCAGAAAAACATATTGTAGTACAAGGTGCTATGTGCAAATGCCAATTTGGACAGGCTCCGGATAAGCTTAAAGTGCTTACCCATAAGAAAGAATATGCTAACGATAAAGATGCCTCAAAAAAACTTATCGTAACCACCAAAGAAATAGGAGCAGCTACATTTGAAAAAAATACTTTCGGAAACTGTACCAAGATGGGAGTACCGCCTCCGCCTTGTAAAATAATGGTGACCGAATGGCAGAATTTTTATGATAAAGTACAATTGAGTAATGGCGGATTTATTATTCTGGAAGATAGCAAAGCGATTTGTGCCATTGCGGGAACACCATGCATCGAGATTATAGATAATGGACAAAGAGCAGAAGCCTGCCAACAAAATTTTAAAAATGCAGATAAAGACGTGCAACAGCAAATCAATCCCTTGGTAGATTCTGAAAGCATGCAAAAGAAGGAAATGGTATACGATATTACGGGAGATAGCATTAAACAAACTCTAAGTTAACTGACATGGGAAAAGGAGTAAATAAGATTGATATAGCTACAAACGAGGTGAATGCAAAAGTATTAAGCCGATCAGGAAACCGTATTTGTGTTGAAGCTGGCAAACTCATCTGGTTTAAAGTTTCCGAGTGGATGTCAGGAACCACGGATGTAGATAAAAAGAAAGGCACGATCTGGATAAGACAGGACTATACCAGAGAGATGATCATCAATAAAAAAGAGATTGGACCAAGCCAAATATACGGCTATGCTTTTGAAAAAAAAGAGTGTGGCGCTTCAGCCTATTATTATATTGAATCCACTCTTTTCGGAAATAGGGATACTAAAAATAATACAGGACTCTATGTAAAAGGATTTTCTCCAGCTTTGCTTGTCAGTAGCAAATGGTCTCTGCAAAATGGAGGTGAGGATCAGCGTGCCCGTAAATTTTCATTTGGAGAGAATGTTTTTCTGGGATTGGAAACAGAAGGTTTGAATCAACAAACGCTTACAATAGAAGTATATCGCCTCAATAATGAAGTTACTTTTGGTAAAGTGGCGGGAAGGGTATTTGATAGAAATTATGATCCTACAAAAGATGACGAGCAGACCAAAGTATTTCAGAAGCAAGCTAAAGTTATTCAAGGAGAAGTTAACACAGAATTTACCATTCAGCCGTCTTGGAAGAAAGGAACGGAAGATAATTTGTTTTACGTTAAAGTAAAAGATGGAAACAGTTATGTACAAGATAACAAGAAGCAGATCATCCACGGGAGATATTTAAAAGTTAAAAACAATATTGTTCCCATAAAGCAGAATATGGTAACCCTTACCAATAATGCTCCAGTAAAAGTGGGTGCGGCGGATAAAGAAGTTAAAGTAAATCACCTTTGCACCTATAAACAAATCAATATAGAAGATAATGGCGAAACTTTTGAGGTTTTTAGAGAAGGACAGACTACTTTCAAAAAAACGTCACCTGTAGTTCAATATACAACAGCAAAAGTTCATTTTAATTTTGATAAATCTGATATCCGCTCTGAGGCTCGCGACACTTTAAAATACCTGCTAGACTTTTTGCTCTATAATCAGCATTTAGATATGACCCTTTCCGGGCATGCTGATGACAGAGGAACGTTAGATTATAACCAAGCTCTTTCTGAAAGAAGAGCGCAAGCAGTAAAAGATTTTTTCTCGAAAGGAGGATTAGATAAAAACAGGATTAAGACAAGAGGATATGGAGAAGTGAGTCCTATCGCTTCCGGAAAAACAGAAGAAGCTTATAAGAAAAACAGAAGGGTAGAGATAGAATTCAGTTATATAGAATACAACCAAAATGCTCTTTTTTATGAAATGATTGCGCCGGATGCAAACAAAATGAAAGAGATTACGGTAAATGTTTTAAACCGTTCGGATAAAGGTTGTTTCAGGAAAGAAAAGCATAATAAAAATATCATCTATGTAAATGAAACAGATAGTAAAGACCTTGTTCCAAAAACTGGAAATAGTATAAAACAGATTGTTTTTTCTCAACAGTCAGCTTTTCCTAAAAACTATGTATTGTTATTGGGGAAATTTTTAAATCCTATTTCAAAGATCTATTATCAGTTTGCGTTTCATATCAACAGCTGCGCCTATTATGCTGACAAAGAAAAAGCAACGCTGGAAGTAAGGGTTTACCCGGATGTAGTATGGATTGGGCATTTTCAGTATAATGGAGAAGAAACTGTAATGCCTTATTATTTTCATAAGCAAAATTTTGTCTTAGAGCAGGGAATTTCTGATGTTCTTAATGAATTGAAGGAAACTACTTTTTATAAGATTTACAGATTAATTCCTGCAAATTTTATTGTTGAGCATACCTTATTGAAATATATTGAAAGTCAGGCAAAAAGCTACTTTTATGGAATACATACTTATCACAATCGTACAGTTGAGAAGGCTGGGCAAGAGCTTTCTCTTTCGGGTACTCAGACGAATTTAATAAAACAAACTCAGTATACAAGATTTGCCGCAGCCGCAGTAATCTATGGTTTTGTAGTGGTAGGAATCATCATAGATTTATTAATGATCTATCTTACAAGAGGTAAAAATATAAGTACCAAGCTGGAAAAATTTGCTAAAATGGCAAGAAAGGCTGAAAGTATTCTTAAAAAGATGAATGATGCGGGTGTTGAATTGATTCCACCGGCTATTGCTGTGAATGCAGGAATGTATTATCAGAAGCAGAAAAATGGAAAGCTAGCCTTAGTGTATGAAGCTAATATAAAGGCTGATCCATTGGTAGCGGTCAACTTTAAAAAAGAATTTGATCTTATAAAGTTGATAACTAAGACTATTGATGGTATCAAAGGTGCTGTACATCCTAAAGGAACAGAAAAAAAATTAAAAGAAAATAGAGAAAATAGTAGTAAAATAGAACAGTATTTCGAAAAATTAGGAACTTCTGTTAAAGGAGAAATTTCAGTGAGAGGAGATATTATGTTTGAACAGAATATAAAATATAATTTCCTTACAAATAGTTACAGCTTTGTAGATAAACTTGGAAATTTGGTTGCCAGTGCACAGAATGAGTCTATTATAAAAGAACAGATTAGTTTTGAAGCCAAAATTCAAGGAGAATTCAAATTAATGTTTAAATTTAACCCTCTTCAGGCAAAGGTTGAAGGAAAAATAGACATTGAGCTAAGTGGAGGTGTAGGTGTAAAATTAAAGTATGGAGTGAATGTGATAGAAGGGAAAGGTTTGTTTATAGAAAAAATATTATACTGTTCGGGAATTGAAGGGAAATATAAAGGAAGTCTTATAGGAACTTCTATTTTTGGAACAAGTAAAATAGAAACTAATGATGGTAAACCTACACCTTTTACACTTGTTGAGCCTTTTGAAGTTAAATTATATGAAATTCAATTATTTAAATCATAATAAAATATGAAAAAACTGCTTTTAAGTTTAATATTTATTACAAGTTTGACGGCTTGTTCTCAAAGTAAAAATGAAATTATGCAAAACACGAATATTAATGCAAACAATATAGTAGAAGAGATTACAAAACAGATTAAACATTATCCTTCCGAAAAACAATATACTTTTAACTATAACAATCATATGTGCTATTTTGAGATTTTAGTAAATGATATGCCGTCATTTAAAGAATATGATGAAGCGCAAACAGGATCTGCATTTTTAATAAATGATGCTATTTTTAAAAGTGGAAAACAAAAGGTTACTTATAAAATCTACCCTGCAAGTTCAGAAGTACTTCCTGATAATACAGATTTGAAGTTGACATTAAGTTCTTATGATCAGAAAAATAAAAATGCAGATGATGTCACTTATATGGAATACAGTATTCCCAAAAATGAAAAAAAGGTAACAGAGAATTATTCCAAATATACATTTTCGGGAGCAGGAAAGACATTTTATGAAGGTAGCTTTGATATTAATGTAGAAGTTCCATATACCAATCAATCTCCATTTGAGAAAGCACAGGATTTACGTAAAATGGATAAGAAAGAACTGGAGATAAAATTAGTAAAAGAATATAATAAGGTCCGTAGTATTTATCAGAGCAAAGACAAAGATCAAGTTGCCCGCCTTTTATTTGATAAATTGAAAAACCAGATGGTGGCAGAGTACGCTTCGCCAGAAAAAGTAAAAGCGGCTTGGAATGAGGCAGGAGAAATATTATTCAATAGCGATATCGAAATACTCCCTATTGAAAAATATCAGATGCGTTTCTTTGCAGAGGGAAGATTAGTGGCACTTTATGCGGATGGTTCTAACCCAAAAACGAAAGGAGACAATGCTCTAATTTGTAATATGAAGTCTGGTTATGGAAAAGGATTGCTAGAATTGAAACACTTATTTTATATTCCTCAAGGTGAGACAGAGTTTAAGGTGTATTAGAATGAATACTTTCACAAAATACATGCAGTCTATTTTGTTGGGAATAAGTCTTATGGCTTGTTCTCAAACAGCAAATAGCGTCAATCAAAATTCAAAGATAACTGCAGACAATATAGCAGATGAAATTTCGAAACAAGTGAAGTACTATCCTTCGGAGAAAATATATACTCTTGGTTACTCTAATGATAAGTGCTATTTTGAGATGTTTGTAGATGGAATTAAATTGACAAAAGCATTTAACAAAGCATTGGGCAATACTGCTGTGGAAATTAATCATGTTCTTTTCAAGAGTGGAAAACATACCATTTCCTATAAAATGTATCCTTTGGGAAAATCTAAAGAATATGATGAGGTTTTCAATACGCTTGTAGAAGATACGGATCTTGATTTTGATTTAAAATCTTATGATCTTAAAAACGAAAAAGCGCCAGATACAGAGTACATGACCTATTCTCTTCCTAAAAAGAAAGAGGAAATTGCCAAAGGATATATTAAAGAAAAATTTGTTGGTGTCGGAAAAACGTTTTACGAAGGTAATGTTGATGTTACTATTGATGTTCCTTACAACTCGGAAGCTCCATTTGAAAATGCGATGGACCTTCGTAAAATGAATAAAAATGAATTGGAAACTAAATTATTAAAGAAATATAAAGAAGTTTGGAGTATCTATCAAAATAAAGAATACGACAATATCGCAAAACTGGAATATAATTCATTAAAAGATTTATATGTTTCTACTTATGAGAGTAAAGAGGTGATTAATAAAAATATTAATATCCTTTTTACAGAAATGTATAAAAGTTCTACTTTCAAAATGCAGCCCATAGAAAAATATAAATTAGAATTTTTTGCAGACGGTAAATTGGTGGCCTTAATGCTGGACACAGATGATAACCGTTTACGTGGAAACACAGCACTTTGGGCAAAAGTAAACTATGATGGAGGAACAAGAGGAATATTTTTAAACAGATATTTCTATATCCCTCAGGGGAAAAGTGAGTTTATGGCATATTAAACTTAATAATAAAGCTAAAAAGACTTCCCTTATTAAAGAGAAGTCTTTTTTTTGTCATTGCGAGGAGCGTAAGCGACGAAGCAATCTCAATACAATGACCAATTTGTTATTCCGGAGGAATCTAAACTTAGCTCAGAAATCTAATTGTTGAGATTCTTTAAGAAATCGAAAATTCGACCAATCCAATGACAAAATTTCGTGAAATTTTCATTTTTTTTTGCAGCTAGAAAATTAACGAATCAAATCTGGTTTTAAATTTTTACTGTACCACAAACTTCAATGTAGTATTATCCAGTTTTAAAATATAAATTCCCTGTTCTAAGTCTTTAATTTTAAGTGAGCTTCTACTATTTTTAAAGGGTTGATAGATGGTCTGCATCACTTTTCCCTGTAAATTATAGATCTCAGCTTTTTGAATGTTTTGAGTTTCACCTTTTATAAAAATCTCTTGATGAGAAACAGGATTTGGATAAATCTCTAAATCTTTAGCTTTTTCCAAAGAAGAAAAACTTTGCTTTGCTGTTCCTGAATAACAGGTCCAGTTCAGATTATCAATCGCAACTCTATTACTGGCTGAGGTATTTTCTAAACTCACAACCACATTTCCTGAAACATTGATATTATTGATAGTCGTTGTTGCAGCCGTTGTACTGTAAGGAACTGTTCCTACCGTTGTTCCATTTACTTTTACATTAAAAGTTCCATTGTTTCCTGAAAACTTCAGTTGGGTAGTTACTGTTAATGATCCAATCCCATTAGCTGAGCTGCTTGAAGTTAATGAACCGTCTCTTACCGTAATGGCTTTATTAGAAATTGTTTGGTCTGTTCTTGCATCGGTTGCGGTCCAGTTTATTCCTCCGTTCGTCCATGTTCTTGTTGAGTACGATGCACTGCTTGCAGGGATGGTTTCAAAAGTTTCATTCACACAATTTGTTGATGGAGTAGATGTTCCTGTATTGGTTGTTCCCGAAACGGTAGAACTATTTGTTGAAGAATTTCCTGCTGCATCTTTTGCGACAACATAAAAATTATAGTTTGTAGAAGGATTTAATCCTGAAATTGTTGTAGATGTTGAACTTACCGTAGTATTCAAGCTTCCGTTCATATAAATAGTATAGGAAGAAACACCCACATTATCAGTTGAGGCATTCCATGAAAGAGAAATACTGTTGGATTTTTTTGAGGAAATTGTTAAGCCTGTAACTGTTGTCGGAGCCTGTGTATCTGTGACTGGTTGTTGAGAACCCCAAATTTGGTTAACGTAACTTGGATTATCAATAAACGGATTTCTATTTCCCTGATAGGCATACGAAGCATTATTTCTGTTAATTTCAGCCTGAGAAACAGGATCCTGATTATGCCAAGCGAGTAGCACATTCAACTCCCAAGTCTGAAGTCCCGGAAATGCAGTGCTTCCGAGCATATTTCCTGAAGAAAAAGTTGAAAGCTTACTTTGATAACGGGTTACAAAATATAAAATCATACGTGCAACGTCCCCTTTAAACTCATTGATGGGCTCGAAAACAACTCCTGAATATCCTGAAGAAACAGAATTTCCAAGCTTTGATCCGTTCTTAGATGTAAACGTGGCTGTTCCTACTTTCCCATAAGGATAATTAGATCTCATCCCGTTTACTTTTCCGTCGGTAGCTCTGATGAAATTGATGTCTGAAACCATTGGTGAAGCTTCATTAAATAAACTTTGAGGAATGACGTGCTCGCGGTTGTAGCAATTTCCTTCTATCGAATACGTTCCACACTGATTGGTCCCTGGAGTATATTTATAAGGATCGGGTCCGCTAGGATTTTCAGAATAAATATCTAAAATAGAACCGTCATTTTCATAATTTTTGTCGATGTCGGTCGTTTTATAAGCAGTCCAAAGTCCGTTGTAACCTTTGTCCTGATGCCCGTTGGTAATAATGGAACTTAATGCCGTTTTTAAAGGGGCTCCGGTAAGTCCGTTTGCAGCGTTGTAATATCCTACAGGAGCTTGAGCGTTGGTGAAACTCGCCCATACAAGAAATAAGATAATTTTTTTCATATTAATAATTTACAGTAAGATTACTATATTTTTTTGAATAGAAAATTACATTACTGTTAAATTTAATAGGTATTGCATTCCAGTTAACAACAATACTGTGGAACTTATATTGATTATAATAAAAAAAGCCAACACAAAAATTGCGCTGGCTCTATTAATATAATTGATTGATTTAAATCTTATTATTTTCTCTGTGGAGGATAGTTTTTCATAATATCCGCCATGATAGCAGGGATCTGTCTTTGTTTAGCTTTTGGTGAATCTACAGAAATTCCGCTTCCGATACCTTGCCAAACCAATTTGTTGGATTTAGCATCTACAAGATCCACGATGATAGCACCTTCATTATAGTTGCTTGTCCATGTTCTGCTCATACCAACACCCCAACCGAAAGGCCCGCCCCAGCCATACATTCCGTATGGAGAAGTATTATTAATATCCGTTACTTTCTTGTGATTGGCTTTTACATTTACGATCAAATCAGGATTTTCTCCCGAATGAAGACCTTTGGTTTGAAGTTGCTTAGACAACTCATTCAAAACTCTGTCTTTATCAATATCATTCAACTTCAGGTCATCAATTCTTATTTTATACGTTTTATAAGAAGTGAATTTTGCAGTATCAGCATAGTCTGAACGTACTTGGAAAGGACTACAAGACGTTAAACCCAAAGTAGCCGCAGCTAACAAAATAAAAATATATTTTTTCATTTTATTTATTTTTTTTATCGTTTTTAATGAATGTATCGGTCTTTTTATCGTAGCCATATGGGCAGTGCCTACAGCCACTTTTACAGCAATGTCCCCTTTTTAGGTGAAATTTCTCTGTGAAAACCTTATACCCTTGTTCGTTGTAGTAAAAGTCTTCACCCTCTTTGATATCGAAAAGTGCCATAAGTTAAATCGCTAAGTCAAAAAACTTTATATTTGTTATTATGATAATTATATGCCAAAAGCCATTAAAAAAATTAAAGATCAGTGGCATCGCTCTATTTCCTTTTATCTTCATTAGGAGACCCGAAGATAAGGAAAATAAAATACTTATCAATCACGAAAAAATTCATTTAAAACAGCAATTAGAAATGCTCATTATTTTCTTCTATATTTTTTATGTCATCGAATATTATTACTGGTTTTTTAAACTAAAAGATAGCTATCAGGCATATATGAGGATTTCATTTGAACGAGAAGCGTACGCCAATGAAAGCAATTTAAATTATCTCAAAAAAAGAAAATTCTGGAGCTTTAGAAAATATTTGTGATTATGAATTTAAACACAAAATCCACAAATTATTTCCACAAATAAACACAATCATCTGTGCAAATCTGTGCAATCCGTGGGAGAGAAAACAACATCATTTTAGAAAGTATTTGTAATAATAAATTTAAACACAAACGGCACCAATTATTTACACAAATAAACACAATCATCTGTACAAATCTGTGAAATCCGTGGGAGAGAAAACAACATCATTTTAGAAAATATTTGTAATTATAAATTTAAACACAAACGGCACCAATTATTTCCACAAATAAACACAATCATCTGTGCAAATCTGTGCAATCCGTGGGAGAGAAAACAACATCATTTTAGAAAGTATTTGTAATAATAAATTTAAACACAAACGGCACCAATTATTTCCACAAATAAACACAATCATCTGTGCAAATCTGTGCAATCCGTGGGAGAGAAAACAATGTCACCTTAGAAAGTATTTGTAATTAATGTTAAAATGGGTTTCAATATCAATAGAAATGGGCTTTAGCCCAATGTCATTAAGTTAGTGTATTTCATAAGCTATTTCGTTGATTTTTAGGAACTATTGGTTTTGCTCTTGCTCTGTATTTACCAATATTCCTT
>NZ_FRAV01000029.1 GCF_900142445.1 Chryseobacterium polytrichastri
GATTCACTGTTAAATATACAAAAAAACAACCAGTAAAACAAACTAAATTAACTGAAAATCAATATATTAAAGCCTTAACTTAATGACATTGGGCTAAAGCCCATTCCTATTGATTTCTGCTTTTGCATTTAATTTATTTTCTTTTAAAATTAATCAATATTCTTATCAATTAATTTGCTTAAAATCTTTTGAATATGGAGAATAAGATCCATAAACCTCATCAAAATTTACATCAAGAGTTCCTATTTTAAATTCTTCATCAATTTGATCTAAACACGTTACAACCAGGTTTTTCTTATTGGCAAAAACATAAGCTTCATCTAATTTCAGAGCATAGTTTAATAAGTCATAATCTAAATTTCCAAAGCGAAGATCCTTTTGATATTCGTTGAATAGGCAGGTTTCTTCTTCGTTATTTTTTAGTTCTATTTCATTTTCATTACTCATCCATCCGCTTCCATGACGGGTTGAATAACTTCTTGTCACATAAAACATTTCTATATTTTCAATCTTCAATAATTTACAAACTTCGTAGGCATTCTTTGAAGTTGTATTCGCAAAAGTAACATTCGGAAAAACGCCATGATCCATATCCAATAAAATCCCCTGACTGCCTTCAAAAATAAGATTGTTAAATAAATTCAGGTAAGAATAGCCTTCAATTTTCCAATCAATTGTATCGATCGCTTCTAAAAAATCCTGTAATGCATTTTGGATTTCTTCTCCTTCTTCAAAACCGTAATAATGGGCGATTCCTTTTAATTTTTCAATCAACATTGATCTTGGACTAATCAAATCAATCGCAAATAATTTAAACGGACTTTCTTGTCTTTTCATCGTAGCTCCCACTCCTTTTCCACAGGTTCCGTGTTCTAAGTTTTTGGTGTTTTTCCTGTTACTCAAAACATCGAATGGCGTCGTGACTTTTGCCAATGGATGAATATGCAGTTCAACATTTCCGTTCTTTTGTTTTAATTCTTCTCTTTCATTCCATAAAAAAGTTGGATGAATGGTGCAATGTTCCGTAAAATAAGAAGGCAAACCGCGCAGCGCTCCACATCCAAAACTTGAGTGAATATGCTTTTTGTCATCAATCATCACCGTATGCGCCGCCTGCTGCCCGCCAGAAAACCGAATAACTACAGACTCAGGATTTTGCTGAGCCAGAAAATCTGTAGTGATTCCTTTTCCTTCATCACCAAACCCTAAGCCTATAACTATTTGTGCTGTTTTCATTTTTTAAAACATTTGAATATTATTAAATCCTCTTAAATCTACTGATCTTGAAGATTCATTTTTATATCGGTTGCAAACAATTTCTTTAATCACATTTGGAACCTCTCTGTAATCTTCTATTGATAAACAGTTTTGTCCTAACAGATCTTTCCAACCTTTATCTGCTCTAACCGCTTGATCTGAATGCAAAACACTGATGTGAAAAACTTCGTATTTTTTTTGAGCTTCTTTCAGCAATTCGGTATGCGTAAAAGTGTGTTGCCCCGTTCCCATAATTTCTCTGATCGCAGAAGCCGGAAGTGTTTTCAAGCATGGCTCATCACCTACCGTAAACAATAATCCTTTCTGATTTCTTTTTTCGAAGGCATCCGTTCTCGTGTGAAAAGCGGCAAAATACCAAGCTAATAAATAACTTTCTCCGGCATTTCCTCCACCGCCTGATTCAATATATGTGCGGGTTAGCCACATATCCAATTCTTCATCTCCTGATTCAAACTGCCCCACCTGCAAAGGATATCCGTCGCATTCATGGTCGCCGATTCCTAAGAATAAAAGTGCAGGATCAGGAACGCCTCCCTGGATAATTCCACCCATTAACTTGGGTAGCCCGTCTTTAATTAATTCATGAGGAATATGTCCCATACTTCCTGTAACATCCAATCCTAATATAATAGGAACTGAATTCGGGTGAACTACAGAATCTCTTGATTCTCTAAAAGAAATACCGTTAGGATTCATTGATTCATGTGCCATTCTTTTTGCATTCTGAGTGAAAATTTCACTTGCAGATTTTGATGCATATCCTTCTTTTCTTGCTCTGTCATAACGAGCGTCCATGTCGTATCTTGTACTTCCCATAACTAAAATTTTTTACCAAATAAATATTCAAATCTTTTTGTTGAAACTTCCAATTGAATATTTAAATTTCTGATTGTTAATGATAATTCTATGTCTCTCTGAACGAATGCTTCCGGCTGAAAATCTGCAAATGTTAAACTATTTTTGTCTAACGGACTGATATCAATAAGACCTTCCTGTTCACGTTCCAGTCTTTTTATTTTCAATTCAATATCTTCAACTCGGCGTCTGTATATCAACTCTGAATCTTCTCCGATGGTTCGGGCCCGATCTTCTCTTATCTGATCATTGTTTCTTTGTAATGATTCGATGAATCTTGGTTTTAAGTCTTCTTCCATGTTTTTAATTT
Organism: Chryseobacterium polytrichastri; assembly: GCF_900142445.1. GTDB lineage: Bacteria > Bacteroidota > Bacteroidia > Flavobacteriales > Weeksellaceae > Chryseobacterium > Chryseobacterium polytrichastri. The sequence continues at coordinate 2,444 of NZ_FRAV01000029.1, forward strand.
TTTTATTTGCGTCAACAATACACTAATTAAAAACTGCATAGTTTTGCCTAAATTCTTTACGAATTACTTTTATGCTTTTAACAAATCCCTTACTTCCATTAAAGCAAAACCTAACAAGTTTTCACCATTCCAAAGAAGTGGGTTTGCTGCTTTTGGATCTGTTTCCAACATTCCGATTCCCCAAATTGTATCGTATGGACTAGCTTCTACCAAGATTTTATCATTTGTTGACAGAAGAAATTCTTTGAACTTTTCATTTTGGGAAAATTTTAAAAGATTTCCTTTTCTCACGATTTTATACTTCTCTTCATTCCAACGTTGCGGATCAAAATTTTTAACTTTTCTTCCTAAGCTTTTAGCCTGATTTGGAGAATCTGATTTTAAAATCTCTTCTAACGTTTTATTATCATTAAATAATTTCGCTTTTCCAGCCATCATATAATGTTCCGCTGTTTTATATTCAATTCCATTTTCTTCAAATTGAAAAGGAAACCATTGGCTGAAACAAGATTTTGTAATTTCATCTTTCACGGTGTGTCCCCAGAAGAATAGAAAGTCTAACTTTTCTTTTCTCTGAAACTTCTCAATTGTTTTTTGTAAGGTATAGCTCATGTTTGTGTTATTGTTACACAAATATAAAGCAATATACTTTTAACTACCAAATTTCATTTGTGTTATTTTTACACTAAATACGGAATCACTTGATTTACAGTGATAAAAATTAAATCACAGGATAATAAGCAATGTTTTCGTTTAAGAAATGCTAAAAACCACAACAAAACTAAGTTTTTAGTTTTGTTATTGAGAGAATTAAAAATTGAGTTTTTAGGGTAATTTCAAGACTGAAATTGAGATAAAAGATAGCTACTTGATTTCGAAATAGAAACCTTGCTCTTCCCATTCTTTATATTTTTCCTGATTGAAGGTAAATAATTTTCCGGGTCTTCCGCTTCCTTCTTTTTTAAAATTATTTGTCTCCTTAAGAAGTTCGTAGCTCATTATCTTTTTACGGAAGTTTCGGCGGTCGATTTCTTTTCCAACAATGGTCTTATATAAATTTTCAAGATCTGAAAAAGGGAATTCTTCATTCAGAAGATTAAAACCGATTGGTTGGTACTGAATTTTCGTACGAAGTCTTTTTAACGCAATATCAATAATTTTATCATGATCAAAAGCAAGCTTAGGAAGTTTGGTAACACTGAACCATTGTGCGTCTTCTGCATCAGAGTCGGCAAACAGTTCATGATAAGACGGGTTCACCAAGCCCAAATAAGCCACAGAAACCACTCGATTCCTAGGATCCCGACCTACGTTGCCAAAAGTATAGAGTTGTTCCAAAAAATCAGGCTTTATGCCCGCCTCTTCATGAAGCTCTCTTTTTACGGCATCATCTAGATTCTCGTCATCTAAAACCAAGCCTCCAGGAAGCGCCCAGCCACCCTTGAAAGGTTCTATTTTCCTTTTAATCAAAAGAATCTGAAGGTCTTTTTTATCAAAATACCCGAAAATAACTGCGTCTACAGCAACTTTTATATCCTGTAATTTTTTTGGAGAGCTCATGTTTGAATTTGCGTTATGAATACACAAAAATACAAAGAATATTCATACTTTTACCAAATAATCCTCATGAAAACATTTTTTTACAGTCTTACAGTCTTCTTATTATTCAGCTGCAAAAAAGAAAAATCTTTTGCGGACAAGATTATCTTTCACGATAGCCATCATGAAAAACTAAACTATCAACAGTTTAATGAAGGGATAGATGAAGCAGGGACCTGTATAATCTATGTGGGAAAAGACACCTCAACTATTGAGTTGAAATATTATATGGGAATGATGGATCCACCAACTCCTCCATTAGGATTTGTTCCCGACAGTTCCTATAGAAAACGTGAACAAATGCTTACCGGATTTTTTTATCATCATTTTAACCGAATTAAATCTTCTGAAAACCTGTCACATTTGACTCTTTATCTAGACAAAATATAGAATGAGTTATAAAATTAATGATACTATCCCAAAATATGCTTACAATCTAGAAACAGGAACAATCAAAAAATACAAAGCATTCCCAGTTTTTATAAAAAACATTTCAGGTAAAAAATTAATCCTGCAGGAGTTTAAATCTTTAACTCTAGCAGTTTTAAATGATCAGCAAAAATGGCAGATGCTATCCAACGATAATGCTATCGTGTGTGGTAATAGTAGGATACAATACCGATATTGGGAATTTAATCCTAATGAAATAATGGTTTTGTCTGTAAACCTCCTGGAAGGAAAAGATAAAGGTAAATTCAAAATATTTTTCTATGATCACTCAACTGAAGCATTTCTAATGAATTACGACAAAAGCATCATTGAAAAGCAACGAAATCTGTTTGAACTGAAATAAAAAAATCCACAGAAAAAATCTGTGGATTCAATATTAAAAATGCATCTAAATGCTTAATCATTTAATTTCAAAACAGCCATGAACGCTGATTGTGGTACTTCTACTCTACCAATCTGCTTCATTTTCTTTTTACCTTCTTTTTGTTTCTCCAGCAATTTACGTTTTCTGGAAATATCTCCTCCGTAACATTTTGCCGTAACGTCTTTTCTTAACGCTTTAATCGTTTCTCTTGCAATCACTTTCGCTCCTAACGCTGCCTGAACTGCAATATCAAACTGCTGTCTAGGAATTAGTTCACGAAGTTTTTCACACATCTTTTTACCGATGTAATATGCATTGCTATCGTGAATCAATGATGATAAAGCATCTACCATATCTCCATTTATCAGGATATCCATTTTTACCAATTTTGAAGAACGCATTCCGATGGGTGAATAATCGAATGATGCATATCCTTTAGAGATAGATTTCAAACGGTCATAAAAGTCGAAAACAACCTCAGCCAAAGGCATATTGAACGTTAATTCTACTCTGTCTGCCGTCAGGTAACTTTGGTTTACAATCTCCCCTCTTTTCTCAATACAAAGCGTCATTACAGAACCCACAAAATCAGATTTAGTAATAATTGAAGCTTTGATATAAGGCTCTTCCACTCTGTCTAAAAGATTGGGATCAATCATTTCAGATGGGTTATTGATCAGGATTGCAGTTTCAGGATCTTTCTTTGAATATCCGTGGTAAGAAACGTTGGGAACAGTTGTAATAACATCCATGTTAAACTCTCTGTCTAAACGCTCCTGAACGATTTCCATGTGAAGCATTCCTAAGAATCCACAACGGAAACCAAAACCAAGTGCTGCTGAACTTTCCGGTTCGAAAACCAGAGAAGCATCATTCAGTCTTAATTTTTCCAATGAAAATCTTAATTCTTCAAAATCTTCAGATTCAATAGGATAAATCCCGGCAAAAACCATTGGTTTTACTTCTTCAAATCCATCAATCGCCGCAGCTGCAGGATTTACAAAAGAGGTAATAGTATCACCTACTTTTACTTCTCTTGCATCTTTAATTCCGGAAATAATGTAACCTACATCACCACAATGAATTGTTTTCTTAGGAACCTGTTTTAATTTTAAGGTACCTACTTCATCTGCACCATATTCTTTTCCTGTTGCGAAAAATTTTATTTTCTCGTTTTTAGAAATACTTCCGTTTACCACTTTGAAATAGGCTTCAATACCTCTGAATGGATTATAAACAGAGTCAAAAATCAATGCCTGAAGCGGTGCATCCGGATCTCCAACCGGAGCTGGAATTCTGTTTACAATATGCTCAAGCAAATCATGAACACCTTCTCCTGTTTTCCCGGAAACTCTAAGAACATCTTCATACTTACATCCTAAAAGCCCCATAATCTCGTCGGTAACTTCTTCTGGATTTGCTGATGGAAGATCTATTTTATTAAGAATCGGAATAATTTCCAAGTCATTTTCTAAGGCTAAATACAAATTACTAATTGTCTGTGCCTGGATACTCTGCGCAGCATCTACAATAAGAAGGGCACCCTCACAAGCAGCAATAGAACGAGAAACCTCGTAAGAGAAATCTACGTGTCCCGGTGTATCAATTAGATTTAAAGTATATTTTTCTCCATTAAGCTCATAATCCATCTGGATAGCGTGAGATTTAATTGTAATCCCACGTTCTTTCTCCAAATCCATATCATCAAGCGTCTGAGACTGTAATTCTCTCTGAGTAACCGTATTGGTATACTCTAAAAGACGGTCTGCCAAAGTACTTTTACCGTGGTCAATATGAGCGATTATGCAAAAATTTCGTATGTTTTTCATTTAAGAACTATGTAATTTGCAAAGATAAAAAAAAGAGAGACAAATCCTCTCTCTTAAATTTTTAGTGTGAAATTAATTTCAATTATTCATCAGAAAAATCATATTCTCCGGTTAAAGGATCAATATAAACTTCAGTTTTTTCGTCTTTTTTCATTTTATTTTGTCTGAATCCCCTCTCAAAAATACCAACAAGCCCAACAGCGAGTCCCCCATACATTCCTCCCGCAGACCCTCCAACACTTACAAAAACCGCTGAGTTTCTAACAGGCAAAATAAACCCTCTATTGCCTATCAAGTAAAATCCCTTTTCATTTTTATTTAATTCTAAAAATCCTGAATAAGTCTTTTTATAAGCTTTCCCATTTTCTACATATATAAACATTTCATTAGCAGAGATCTTATCTTTCTTTCCGTTTTCATCTTTAACTGCCCTCAAAACCTGTCCTCTGTTATTTTTCTCAAGAACATAATTACCTAACTCCGGAGTTTGATTAAAAAATGAAATATAATTTAGATAGACTCCGTCTTTTAGTTGTTCGTTTTTATACGCATCGGAATTAGCTTTTACATACGATTCATAGTCTGTAAGAGCATCAATTGCCACTGAACCCTCCACAGGTTTCATCGTATAGGTCTTCTTCATAAACATCGCAATGATAACGGGAATGTTCTTTACAACGACTTCAGAAATATTTTTATTCTTAAAACTGTAAACCGTATCTTTTTTATATAAAAATCTATAATTGTCTCCTTCTTTCAGAAAAGTTTGCGCTGAAAAATCAACGTCTGCTTCTGTTTCTTTTCCATCTGTCTCACCTATTGATGTTTTTAATCTTTTTAAAACCAAGACCAATTCATGTTTGCCTCCTTTATGATTACTTTCTGTATACCATTGACTTAAAAAATTATCTACAGTTGTTGGAAACACAATTTCTTTCATTTCTTTGTTATCACCAAAAGGCATCTCTCCTATCTTTTTATCTTCTCTTTGGTCTATAACAGCAAGAGATTTATAGATATTCCCTTTCGGATTTGAAAGGTTTCCTCTTTCCTTAATAATTTCCTGACCTTGCGAAAACGAAACAATAAAAATAAAAACGAATGTGATTTGTAAGATTTTTTTCATGTGATAAAAGGTTTTCTCAAAAATAGTAATTTGTTTAAAATCAAACGACTCTCACAAAAAAAGATTTGTAAGAGTCGTCCAACATTAAAAAAATAAACTATTATGGGGCTTGCTTCGGTCCTGCAGCATTGTGGTTTCCGTGAGGTTTTCTTTCATTCATTTTATCTCTCATCATACCCTCAGATTGAAACAGCTTCAAGACTTTCTGGCAAGGAATAACTTCCTGCATCTTATCTGCATATTTTTTTCTATTATCTAATAACTTTTGCCCTACCTCAAAACTTTGCTGCAATTTTGCTTTTGCTTCATCGTCTGATAAAGTTTCAGGGTTAAAATTAGAATTAAACTGGCTTTTTATCTGTTTCTGGTTATCTAGATATTCATTGTAGAGCTGTGTAAATTCAGCCTTATCACTGGCTTCAATATCCAGATTATCCATCACCATATTATTCCTAAATTTCGCTAAAAGAGTTTTTCTTTCTTCCGGAGAAAGATTATTTATTACCTCTTTTCTTTGTTTAGGGTCCATCTTTTTCCAGTCATAGTCGGTCTTTTGGGCATTTAAGCCAAAACCATAAATAATAAAAAGTGTAAATAATATCTTTTTCATCTTTCTTTAATTATATAAATCCAAATAAACATCCTGAGTTGAATTGCTTGCCAATTCTGAAATTTCAGAATTAGAAAAAGAATCCAAATATTCATTCATTTGAGTTTCAGTTTTCTTAGAAACTGGTTTCACTGTTTTAGGAGCACCAACATCCTTTGTTTCAGTTGCCTGTGAAGCAAAGCCTCTACTATTCTGATTAACACCTGTTTGACTATTGTTTTCAACAGAAGTTAAATCAGATTTCAATGTTTCATAAGCAATTTCGCTCTCATTTTTTGGTGCTTGGGTATTTGCAGCATACGTTGCTCCAGAATTCCCTACATTTTTTGTTGAGTCATTATTTTGATTGAAAACATAACTAGCCCCAAAAATCAAAGCCAATGAAGCAGCCACAGCATATACCCAATTTAGTTTAAAAATAGGAGCTTTTTTATTGGCTTTTGCATCATTCATTACTCTTCCCTGAATATTTTCAAACAAATTATCAGGAACCTTGTAAATGTTTTTACGTTCTAATTTTTCTATATCGAACTCTTTCATGTCTTTGCGTCTCAAAAATTATTTTTCGTAATTTTCTTTTATATATTCTTCAATTTTTTGCTTGGCATAATGATAGTTTGTTTTTAAAGTACCTACAGACATATCTACAATTTTTGATATTTCTTCATAAGGTAAATCATCATAATACCGCATCATAAATACCAGTTTCTGCTTTTCGGGCAGGCTTTGTATAGCCCTCTGTAGCAAGATTTGTATCTCTTCTGCATCACTTGATACATTATCTGCAACTAGATTCTGCATATAATATTCAGGATCTTCATCAGTCTTCTGCATCTTCTTTAATTTATTAACCTGCTGTAATGCTTCGTTGGTCGCAATCCTGTACAGCCAGGTGTACAGCTGACTATCATTTTTGAACTGATGAAAATTCTGATAAGCTTTAATGAATGTTTCCTGCAACGTATCCTGCGCAAGGTCACCATCCACAATAATCCTTCTTATATGCCAATACAATCTGCTTTGATAAGCATCCATCAAAGCGCGAACTCCTTTCTCTTGAGTTCGTGGGCTTTGCATCAGCGTAATAATCTCCGCGTCCTTAATCTTCATAAGATGCTTTCATTGTTTTGGATTACAAAAATAATGGAAAGTTAAATTACTTATTCAATTTTTAGTCCAAATATTGAAATAATATCAGACCGTTACGTTTTAAACTTGAAGCAGCAGGCAATAAGCAGATTTACAAAAACTTCCATCTTCTAGCTTTCAACTTACTTTTTCAACTCGGCTTAAAATATTATCTTTGTTTTATGCAAATTGTAATTATTGGTTCCGGAAATGTTGCCTATCATCTGGCAAAAGCTTTTGTTCTGAATAACATTCCATTAGCTCAGATTTTCGGAAGAAACGAAACAGAGCTCCATAAGATTTCGGAAGAATTAAATATTCCTTATTCAACGGAAAAACTAGAAGACGCAAATCTGTACATCATTTGTGTAAGTGACAGTTCTGTTGAAAATGTGTCTAAGATTATTACTAAAAAAGATTGTCTGGTAGTGCATACATCTGGATCCCTTCCAAAAGAAATTTTAGTAGGAGCGTACAGAAAATCAAGCTTTTATCCTTTACAGACTTTTTCTAAATCTAAAGAATTGGATTACGAAAAGATTCCTTTTTTCATAGAAACCGAAAATGAAGAAGATAAAGCGATACTTTTTGACATTGCCTCTAAAATATCCAACAATGTAATGGAAAGCACCCACGAAAAAAGAAAGTACATTCATTTAACCGCAGTTTTTGCCTGCAATTTTGTGAATCATCTTTTTTCAAGAGCTAAGGAAATTTCAGATTCTCAGGAGATTCCGTTTGATTATTTTTTACCGTTGATTGATGAAACCGTTCAGAAAATCCATGAAATTGAACCCAAATCTGCGCAAACCGGACCAGCTGTAAGAAATGATGCACGCATTTTGCAGTTGCATGAACAATTATTGAAAGACGAAAGTCTGGAGATCTATAAAACAATGAATCATTCTATTAAAAAAATGTATGAGTTATAAAGAGAAATTAAAAGATATAAAAGCATTTGTATTTGATGTAGACGGAGTTTTCACAGATGGAAGTGTTTATTTGATGCCTGGAGGAAATATGTCTAGAGTCATGAATGTTCTGGATGGTTATGCTGTTGTTAAAGCGTTAAAAAACAATTATTTAATCGGAGTCATTACGGGAGGAAATGATGAAATGGTAAAACACAGAATCAATTATCTTGGAATTCATGATTATTATGCAAAATCTCATAATAAAATGGTTGATTTCGAAGACTTTAAAAAGAAATACAATCTTAAAAACGAAGAAATTTTAACAATGGGAGATGACCTTCCGGATATTCATATGATGGAAACATCTGCTATTGCAACATGTCCCGAAAATGCAGTTCCTGAGGTGAAAGGAATTTCTGATTATATCTCTCCAAAGCAAGGAGGAAGTGGAGCAGTACGTGATGTCATTGAACAAGTAATGAAAATTCAGGGAACCTGGCTGGAAGACAACACACAATCTATATAATTAACCGATAATGAAATTACTATTAGCATCACAATCGCCAAGAAGAAAAGAATTACTTTCAAGTTTAGGATTTGATTTCGAGGTGGTAAAAATAGATTGCGAAGAAATCTTACCCGAAAATATTGAAATAGGCGAGGCCGCAGCCTATTTATCTGAATTAAAAGCAAATGCATTCAGAAATCTCATAAGCGATGAAGTTTTATTAACATCAGATACGGTTGTAGCCATTGATAATCAGATTTTAGGAAAACCAAAAGATGAAGCTGATGCAAAAAGAATGTTGCAGCAATTATCTGGAACAACGCATCAGGTTTATACCGGGATTACCATCAAAACACTTGATAAAACCATTACAGAAACAGATGTGGCAGATGTAGAACTCGATGATATTTCGGATGAAGAAATAGAGTATTACGTTCAAAATTATAAACCCTTTGATAAAGCAGGAAGCTACGGAATCCAAGAATGGCTCGGAATGGCGAAAATTAAAAAACTATCCGGCAGTTTTTATACGATAATGGGACTTCCTACCCATTTGGTTTACAAAATTTTGAAAGAAATATAAGTATTTTCAATATAAAATTTTATTATTTTTACAAAATCATCAATCTTTTGATAATAAAAAGTAAATTGGCTAGTTATATTGAGTAATGAAAAAAAATATCCTATTCCTTTTAGCAGCTTGTATCGTTCTCTCTTGTGGATCAAAACCCAAGAGGCCAGATCAACGATCGAAGTTCATGAAAGGGTTTTCAACATATTATAATACACTATTTAACGCTAAAGACGCCTTGAATAGTGAATTTACGAGTAGAGACAAAGCCCATAAAGATAATTTTTATGCGCCTTACATTCCTATACTTACCTATGAAGATCAACCTTTAGGCAGTGATCTTGGACAATCTTCTGCGTTTGCTGAAAACACCATGAAAATGGCAGAAGTGAATAATCCTTCTGGTAGAAATGCCCCTGGAAGTGCTCCAGGAAGACCACCAGGCGCTCCTCCTGGAATGCCCGGTAACAATAATGGTAATAATCAAAACAACCAGTTAGAACAGAATGGGCAACCAGAAAATAAAGGAGCCAGTGTTTTAGAAATTGCAGAAGCAAAAGCTTTAAAAGCAATTAATAAATATTCGGTGATCAAGAATGGGGAAGAAAAGAATAAAAAAATATTTGATGCCTACATAATTCTTGCACAATCAAGAATTTACCGAAATAAATCTTCGGAGGCCTTAGATGCTCTGAACTATGTTTTTACTCATATGAAGGATGATAAAAGGATTCCTTTGGCCAAAATTTATCGTGGGGTAGCTTATGATCAAATGAAAGATTATCACAGAGCTCATGAAATATTTTCTTTGTTGAAAGGAGAAGATATTGGTAAAAATGATAAAAAACTATTAAGCATCTATTACTCTGAATCACTTTTAGATGCAGGAAAAAAGGAAGAAGCAGCAAAAGAGCTTGATAACGCTTTTGAATTGAATACCAACAGAAAACTGAAAAGCAGAATTGCCTTCTTAAGAGGTCAGGTTTTAGAAGGTTTAAATCAAAATGAGAAAGCCAGAGAAAGCTTCATGGCTGCCTATAAATATGCCAACGATTTCGAATTTGAAGTTAAATCTCAAATAGAAATTGCCAAAACTTTTAATGGAAAAGGTGATTATGAAGGGGCAAGAAAATATTTAGAAGATATCAGTAAAAAAGGAACTTACGGATCTCGAAAGAATGAGTTTTACTACGCTCTAGGGCTAATGGCCAATAAAGCGGGTAAGAAAAAAGAAGCACAAGACCTTTTCAAAAAATCTTTGAAAGAAAAAGTTTCGGACTTGCAGGTTCGTGGTTTAGCATACTATGAAATAGGGAAGGACTATCTTGATAAAAATGATTATATCGGAGCTGGAAGTTATTATGACTCAGCGCTTGTTGCGATGACGTATGAGCCTTCAAAAATTCTTTTGCAGGAGCAATCTATCAACATCAAGAAAATATCAAAAAACTATTATCTGATCAAGAAAAACGACAGTATTCTGTCTTTAGCCAAAATGTCCGAAGCTCAAAAAACTGATTTTTTCACCAAGCATATCGCCAAATTAAAAATAAAGGAAGAAAAAGAAGAAATTGAAAGGAGACGTGCAGAACGAGCTAAAGGCTTTGATACAGGCGATTACAGTGCAAATTCTATTTTTGCCAATAATTCTAACTCTTTTGAAAACTTCGGAACATCACCAAAAGGATTTTATTTCAGTAATACAGGGACTGTATCAAAAGGATCTTCAACATTTAAACAAGTTTGGGGAGACAGAGCACTTGTAGACAACTGGCGTTACTCTAAAAAGATGAGCTCTATTGATGATATGAAAAATGAAGCGTTAGGCGTTACTTCGGCACCTAATCCAAGACGTTTTGAGCCTAGTTTTTATATCGAACAGATTCCTACTGATCTTGGGAAATTAGATCAGCTTAAAAAAGACAGAGATACTGCTTCTTTAGGCTTGGGAATTATGTATCAGAACTATTTTACCAATACCCCTTTAGCAACAAAAACACTGTATGATCTGGTAGATGTAAAACCTGAAGAAAAAGTAATGCTACAGGCTTTATATGAGATCTTTGCAATGAATTATGAGAAAACACCTCAATCTTCAGAAAGAGCAAAACAGATCTTATTAAAAGACTATCCTTATACTTCTTACGCAGAATTTGCAAGAAACCCTAAAAACAATTCGTTTGTAAAATCTTCAGAAGATGTTCAAAATGAATATAAAAAGGCGTATGCTTTATTTGAATCAGAGAAGTTTGCAGAAAGTAAAGAGATATTAGACCAAGCTCTTGTGAAATATCCGAAAGATGCTTTGGTCCCTAAACTATACTTATTGAATGCATTTAATAGCGGGAAATCCAGTGGTAAAGAAGTAATGATCTTACAGCTAGAGCAAATTGCTTTAAATTATGCTAAAACTCCTGAAGGAATCAAAGCCAAAGAAATGCTTAATTATCTGAAGAGTGAACTTTCTTTCCAGGAAACCGATAATAAAGGGAATACTCTTCAGAAACCTGGAAGTAAGCCATTACAGCAACCTACTTCTCAGAATATGGATAATAACGCTGGTCAAATGAATAATCAAAATGTAAATGTACCGCCATCTACACAGCCAGCAGCACCGGCTCAGGCTGCCAATAGCAATGCAATGCTTTTAGATGATTCTAACCCTGCACCGCCGCCTACTCAGCCAGGCAGTACTCCTGGTCAGAAGCCAAAAAAAACAACTCCGGCAAAAACTAAATAAAATAAAAAAGCGAAGATTACTCTTCGCTTTTTTTATGTCGTTGTTTATTATTTCGTAGTAATTAAGAATCCGTTGATTTCTTTTTCTTTACTCCATGAAAATCTTTTAAATAAAAAGGTTCGAAATAAGCAATATCTTCAAACTCTTTATTTTCAATTTTTTCTAAGGTTTTCTTTACTAAATATTGTGCAGAAGGGTAGATACTTTCATTAAATTCAGCATTGGGAAGCTGTAGAATTTCCTGAGCTTTCTTTGCTCCGTCTCCTACAAACAGTACTTTTTTATCTTTAAATTCTTCAAAAGAAGTTTCATCTAAAATTTTAGCTTCTGTCTGCGAAAGTTCTTTTCCGGTTTCACCGTCATAAACAGCCGTATAAACCTCCATTCTTCTCGCATCGACCATTGGAATTACATAGTCATAGTTCTGCGCTAAAAAAGGCTCTATCATCGTCTCAAGAGAATTAATGGCAACCAATGGAATCTTTAGTCCATAACAAAACCCTTTTGCTGATGAAGCACCAATTCTTAATCCGGTGTAAGAACCGGGTCCTTTTCCTAAAGAAACCGCCTGAATCTCTTTTATAGAAATTCCTGCTCCTTCCAAAGCCCATTCTGCAAAAGTGTGTAGGCTCTCAGACTGTTTATAATTATCAGAAACTTCTTCGCTAACACACAATAGTTTACCATTATCTGATATGGCTACAGAACAGTTTTTGGAAGATGTTTCGAGGTATAAAATTTTCATTTTACAAATTTAAGAATGATAGTGATAAAATAGTGCTTCTTCTTTTAAATTATTTTTTGTTGATTTTTTTAATTTGCTTATCAAAATCAGATATTATTTTTTGAGTTTTATTGAATTCATCATATTCGGAAACCGCTTTTTCATCCGCCATTAATTTCGAAATCTTTCCTTTTCCTTCTAAAATTTTATATTCATTAAAATTAAGAAACTTGTTTACACTTTCTGCCAAAGTATCCATTGTAAAAGTGTTTTCTCTCTCTATTAATCCTTCAATATAATCAAAATAACTGGTAACTGTTCGTTCTAATTGCTTGATTTCTGATTCTTCCAAATAATTTTTAGCAATAATAATATCGTTTTTCAAAACTCTGCCATCTGGAGCATTTTTCCATGTGGTTAAGCCCATATTTTTTTCTTTACTATTCGCTTTTTGGTAAATAATTTCTGCAGCAGTATGCCCTGTAATAGCAAAGTGGAATTTGTTCTGAACCATTGCATAAAAAGTTTTTGTCTCCTCAGAATTTTTGTCATAATCAATGCTGCACTCAGCAAAAATATCTGTGATTTGCTGGTAAATTCTTCTTTCGCTTGCCCGGATTGAACGAACTCGCTGCAAAAGCTCTTTAAAATAATCTTTACCGAAAACTGTTTGGCCTTGTTTAAGACGTTCATCATCTATTACAAATCCTTTGATGATAAACTCTTTTAAAGTCTGTGTTGCCCAGATTCTGAATTGAGTAGCTTTATTAGAATTTACTCTATAACCCACTGAAATAATTACATCTAGATTATAATATTCTATATTTCTAGAAACACTTCTCTCACCCTCAATTTGAACTTGTGCAATTTTTGCACAAGTTGCTTCTTTATCTAATTCTTCTTCTTTGTAGATGTTTTGAATATGCTTTGTGATTACAGTTCTATCAACGTCAAACAAAGCAGCCATAGTTTTTTGTGTAAGCCAAAGCGTTTCGTTTTGTAAAAAAACATCCACCTTTACCTTTTCGTTGGGAGTATTATAAATCAAAAAATTTTGAGCATCATTTTCCATTATGATCTATTTAAAAGTAATCCTATTTTCTGTAAATAGTTCTCGGTTCAGCCTGAGCAGTAGGGTAGATAGTCATATCAGACACACTAACATGCTTGGGAGCATTTACGCAATAGGCAATTGCATCCGCAATGTCTTCTGCTTTTAAGGCTTCATATCCGGCATATACAGTAGAAGCTTTTTCGCTATCTCCTTTAAATCTTACCAAAGAAAAGTCTGTTTCCACTGCTCCAGGTTGAATATTGGTGACTTTAATTCCAAATTCTGTTAATTCTAAACGCATTCCTTCAGAAATCACATCAACCGCTTTTTTGGTAGCGCAATACACAACCCCGTTAGCATACGTCTGTCTTGCCGCTACAGAACTGATATTCACAATATGTCCGGTATTTCTTTCTTTCATTGATGGGATGATCATTTTGGAAACATATAAAAGACCTTTAACATTTCCATCGATCATAGAATCCCAATCATTGGTGTTTCCTGCCGAAAGAGGTTCAAGACCATGTGCATTTCCGGCATTATTAATGAGAACATCAATATTCTTCCATTCTTCTGGAAGAGATGAGATCGCATTTTCTACTTCTTGAAGATTCCTTACATCAAACATTAAACTAAATACTTCGGTGTATTGGGAAAACTCAGTTTTTAATGATTCTAAAACTTCAGCCCTTCTACCACAAATAATAATTCTGTTCCCTTGCTTTGCAAAAAGTTCTGCTGTAGATTTCCCGATTCCGGAAGTTGCACCTGTAATGAGTATTGTTTTCATAAAATTCTTTATATTTAAATATACCAGTCAAAAAAAATTATCATTGTAATAATTATGGGTAAACTGTTAGATTGATATATATATTATATTAGTTAGCATCAAATGCTTCAAAAGCATCTATTATATGTTCTATCGTGAGTTTGCCTTTTTCATCGGGAAGAACTGAGATAATATCAAACCTTACTTCCTGATCTATATTAAACTTTTCCATGTAATGATTGGCAGCAGAAACAATTAATGATATCTTCCTTTTATTAACCGCTTCTTGAGGTAACATGAAAGCATCTGTTGAACGAGCTTTTACTTCAACAACAACAATTAAACTATCTTTTTCGGTAACAATATCAATCTCTGCTTTTTGAAACCGAAAGTTTCTTACTAGGATTTTATAGCCTTTCTTTTGTAAATATTCAACAGCCAAGTCTTCTGCTTTTTTTCCGAAGTCGTTGTGATTTGCCATTATTTTCTAAATTGATAAGCCCACCAAATTAATACAATCTGTAAAGGAAGTCTCAAGACAGTAAGCCAAAAATATTTATGATGGGTCTGATAAAAGTTTTTAGCCATTTCCACATTAGCAGGAAAGACCGCTATAAACAATAATATACTAAGATAGGCACCCAACTTTTGAGTTTGAGGAAAGATCAAAAAAGCACCACACACAATTTCAATAAAACCACTTACATAAACCATTGTCAAATGAGACGGAATATATGAAGGTATTATTTTAATGAAAATCTGAGGTTTCAAAAAATGTAAGATCCCCGCCAATATCAATAAAGAGGAAAGTACAAACTTTGAATATATCATTTTATTTATTATAACTAATTGAAACAGTCTTGCCTATTTTCAAAGATACCTTGCTCCCAATAATCAAAGGTCTGTTGTCCTTAATATGTCCATTTGGAAAACCAAAAACAACGGGGAACTGATACTTTGAAAGTCTTTCTGAGATTAATTGATAAGCAAATTCATCGAAGCTATTTTCGTATTGCTTATTTTCTTTTTCATCTCCCATGTTGGTCATTCCCCCAACAATTAAGCCCGAAATTTTAGTAAAAACTCCGGCAAGTTCCAAACTCATAATCATTCGATCTAATGCATAAAAATTCTCCCCAATATCTTCAATGAATAAAATTTTATCTTTAAAATCAAATGAATATTTTGTTCCTAAAAGAGCATAGATTAAAGCCAAATTTCCTCCAACCAATTCTCCTTTAACATTTCCTTTTTGATTAAATGGGTTAGTTTGTAAGTGATATTCCGAAGTCTTTCCTTTTAAAATATCAAAGATCAGATCATAACTTTCATCCGTCACTCCGAAACTTGAAGTTTTAATCGTCTGCCCATGAATGGAGGCAAAACCTTTCTTCAACAAATAACTTTGGATAACGGTGTTATCAGAATATCCAATATACCATTTTGGGTTTTGCTTAAATTTATCTAGCTTCAAATGCTGAATCAGATGTTGACATCCATATCCACCTCTGGAAGCCCAGACTGCAGAAATATCTTTATCATTTAAAGCCCAATTGATATCTTTTATTCTTTCCTTTTCTGTCCCGGCGTAATTGTAGCCATTTGAGAATTTAGTATAAAGATGCTCTCCTAAAACAGGAACAAAACCTTTATTCTTGATCATTTTTATTCCCTTTTCAAGTTGAGATGCATCTACAGCACCGGCAGGGGAAATAATAGCTATTTTATCACCTTTTTTAAGGGACTTTGGAAAGATTATTTTTTTCATTTGTTCTTTTGAAATTTAACTTCTTTTTTTTCTGCTTCTTCTAATCGCTTATCAAATTGGTTGAATTTTTTAAAGCTCTGTAAAAAGATAAAGAAACTGAAAAGGATAAGAATTACCCCAACAATTCGTCTGATCTTATTGGCCAATGTTTGTGTTAATTTATCATGAAATTGTTTTGCCAAAAATATTTTAGCAAGATCAATACATAAATAAGTCCCAATCACTAAACCTATATAAAGGATAAAACTACCCGTATCCGGATATTCTTTTCTCACTGAAATTACCGTAACCAACCAAAATAGAATAACCCCAACATTTAAAATATTGAAGAGAAAACCATTCATGAAGGTCTTAAAATAATTTTGACCTATGATTCTTTCTTCACCCGGCATATGCATTTTGGTTTTCGTGACCATCATGACAATACCATATACAAAAATTAAGATCGAGGTGACTCTGTAAAATCCAGGATGTTTATCTATTAAGCTTACCAAATCTGCACTTGCATAATACGCCGCAATAATGCACAACAAGTCTGCCGTAATTACTCCTACATCTAAAGCCAAAGCATGCTTGGGACCTCTAGAGAAGCTGGTTTCTATTAATAAGAAAAATATTGGGCCAATAAAAACAAGACTCAACATGAATCCTAAAATAACAGCAGATAGTACTAATTCAAACATTTAAAATTTGTTTCTCTTCCAAATTTAAAAATTATATTTCTATTTGTCGATAAAATCCAATTCTTTTAAGTTTTCAATATTCATTCTGAAATTTTTTAAAACAAAAAAAAGACTGCAAAATTTGCAGTCTTCATTGATATATTGTGATTATTATTTAGTCAACAATTTTAAAGTCCAGTTGCTTTTGAATTAAATTAGCTTTAACTACTTTTATCTGAACCTGATCTCCTAATTGGTATCTTTTTCCTGTTCTTGAACCATATACAGCATGAGTAGATTTATCATAAGTATAAGAATCATCCACAAGGTCTCTTAGCTTGATCAATCCTTCCGCTCCGTTTTCAGGAATCTCTACCCAGAAACCGAATTCTGCAACTCCAGAAATAACACCACCGAAAGTTTCTCCCAAATGTTTCTCCATGAATTTTACCTGCATGAATTTGATTGAATCTCTTTCAGCATCGGCAGCTAATCTTTCTCTTGAGCTACAATATTTTGCTTTCTCTTCAACTTCTTCTCTGCTGGTAGATTTTCCACCATCCAAATAATGTTGAAGAAGACGATGAGCAATTAAATCCGGATAACGACGAATAGGAGAGGTGAAGTGAGAATAATAGTCGAACCCTAACCCATAATGACCGATAGGTTCTGTAGAATAAACCGCTTTGCTCATGCTTCGCATCGCCAATGTTTCCACCATATTTTCTTCGCCTTTTCCTTTTACATCACTTAGTAATCGGTTTAAAGATTCTGCTACTTTTTTGGTATTTGCCAAATCCATTTTATATCCGAAAGTAGAAACAAAATCTCTTAATGCTTCTAATTTTGCAGGATCCGGATCATCGTGAACTCTATAAATAAATGTATTTTGAGAAGGTGATCCATTTTTAGTTAATGAAACAAATTCTGAAACTTTTTTATTCGCTAAAAGCATGAATTCTTCAATCAGGTGATTCGAATCTTTACTCACTTTAAAGTAAACTCCAATAGGCTGATTATTTTCATCAAGATTAAATCTTACTTCGCTTCTGTCAAATGTAATAGCGCCTTGTCTTATACGTTCAGCACGCATGATCTTTGCTAAATTATCAAGAACTAAGATCTCTTCTGTATAGTCTCCTTCTTTATTTTCAATTCTTTCCTGCGCTTCTTCGTAAGTAAACCTTCTGTCGGAATGAATTACTGTTCTTCCAAACCACTGCTTCTTAATTTCTGCATTATCATTTAATTCAAAAACGGCGGAAAAAGTATATTTATCCTCATTCGGACGAAGTGAACAAACGTCGTTACTTAAGACTTCCGGTAACATCGGTACAACACGGTCAACTAAATATACCGATGTAGCCCTTTCATAGGCTTCATCATCTAAAATAGTTCCCGGAATTACGTAATGAGAAACGTCTGCAATGTGGACTCCAATTTCCCAATTTCCATTATCCAATTTTCTTATCGATAAGGCATCATCAAAATCTTTTGCGTCTTTTGGGTCAATGGTAAAGGTTGTGATTCCTCGCATATCCCAACGTTTTGCAACTTCCTCTTCTGTAATTCTTCTGTCTATTTTATCGGCATCTGCTTCAACTTCCTCAGGGAATTGATAAGGCAACCCATATTCAGCAAGAATAGAGTGAATCTCGGTCTCATGCTCTCCAGGAGCACCTAGAACTTTG
Organism: Chryseobacterium polytrichastri; assembly: GCF_900142445.1. Taxonomy (GTDB): domain Bacteria; phylum Bacteroidota; class Bacteroidia; order Flavobacteriales; family Weeksellaceae; genus Chryseobacterium; species Chryseobacterium polytrichastri. Next base: position 20,951 of record NZ_FRAV01000029.1, read on the forward strand.
ATAATTTCCCCTTCAGGGTTTTTATCTCCAGGTCTCCATTCAGTCATTTTCACAACAACTTTATCTCCATCATTTGCTCCTCCAAACTTTCCTCTTGGAATAAAAATATCTGTATTAATCGATTTTTTATCGCAAACAACAAATCCGAAATCCTTATGAGTAACAACCTGTAAAGTTCCTACAAATTCAGTTCTGGTTCTTTCCAAAACTTCCAATACAGAACCTTCTAGTTTCTTTCCTTTATAGGTATAGGTAACAATTAAAACTTTATCCCCTTGCAATGCATCCTTCACGTTTTTTGAATGAATGAACACATCATCTTCCAGGCTTTCTACCTTTACATAGGCATTTCCAGATTGGTTAAAATCTATGGTTCCTGTTAAGGTTCCTGCAATGTTTAGATTAATGATATATTTTCCTTTTTCAGTTTCTTTAATTTTTTCTGAAGCCTGAAGTTTGTGCAAAGCCTGAATCACAAGTTCTCTTTGTCTTGGATTCTTATAATCAATTCCGTCTGAGATCTGTTTATAATTATAGATCTTCGACATATTTTCATTCATAAAACGTAGGATCAATCTTCCGATCTCCATAAGTTTATGATCATTTTTTTGGCTTATATATTTTCTTTTTTTCATTAATTTTAAAATTTAAATTCATCTTTAGTGAGTATTTCTTTCCATTCTTTATCATTGTATTGAAAAGTTTTATACTCAGCTTTATTATTAATATTATATTTTACGACGACTATCCTGTCTAAATAATTTCTAAACTGTAAATTGAGAATATCTGCATCATCAATATTCACCTTAGTATGTTCAGCATTTGGTAAATAATAAAAATTCCTTTTCTTATATTTTCTCTTCTTTAGAGTCGTGATAAAATTTTTTGCCTCTTTTCTTACGTATCCTTTTGTATTATCTGTTTTATCAACAAAAACTTCATTATTACCAAAACCAAAGTATTTAATCATAAAAATTAAGTTCTTATCAAGCTTTAAACTGATTGCTTTAACAGATTCTTCATTCCAAAAATTTCCTTCACTATATAAAGGATTCAGCCTATTCACATTAGAATAACAAAGAGAATAATCTATCTCATTACCACAAATAGTTCTTATGCTCCTTAGATATATTTTTAAATTATTAGTTTTAAAACTACTTTTATTGATCCCATTTATTATTGTTCTGTTTAAAGTTGAATAATCTACCTCCTTCCAATCTTTGATCAACTCATCATACAATTGTTTTTCTTCATGATGAAATTCTGTACAGTCCGGCATTTTCATTTGTTCCAAAGTATCTCTCTTTTTCTGGCCTTCAACTAAAGATATAAAGGAAACTAAGAAAATAGACATAAGTAGTTTCATACAATTCATTTATTAATTCCTCATTTTAATAAGATCAGTTTTCTGTCTAAGTTTGATAAGGATAGTTTTTGTTTTGTATAAATTTAATACAAATATGGAGAAGAGAGGAGAAAAACCTTTTATATATACTTATTAAATTATATATAGGTTTTGAGAGGTATCTATAGAATATACTTCTATTAATATGGCAAAGATAAGAAATTAAAAATAAACAAGGCTTGCAGTTTGATTTGCAAGCCTTTATATTATTATTAACAGAATGCAATTTTGTCAACTCTGTTTTGGTGTCTACCTCCTTCAAAGTCTGTAGAAAGAAACTTATTTACAATTTCTATAGCTACTTCTTTTGCAATGAATCTTGCAGGAATTGAGATCATATTTGCATCATTATGCTGTCTTGCCAGCTGTGCAATCTCAGGCATCCAGCAAAGAGCGCAACGAATCTGCTGATGTTTGTTAGCAGTGATCTGAACTCCATTTCCGCTTCCGCAGATCAAAATTCCTAATTCGTTCTCTCCATTCTCCACAGAGGTTGCTGCGGGGTGTACAAAGTCCGGATAATCCACACTGTCTGTGGAGAACGTTCCAAAATCCTGAACCTCAAAGCTTTCTGATAAATAGTTCTTAACAATCTCCTTATACTCGAAACCTGCATGGTCTGCGGCAATAGCGATTTTTCTTTTCATAATTCTTGTATTAAGCCTTTTTAGATTTATATCCACACAAATGTAAGTATAATGTGGATAAGTCTTAAATTTTTGCCAGTTTAATGTGAGTATCCTTGTTAGTAAGTGTTAATAACAATGGCAAGATAAATGTTTCGTAACATTAAAATAATTTGTAATAGAAATGCTCTCCAAAAAATTTAACATTTATTTTCAAAAACTTTCCACAGAGAATTCTTCATCTTTTCCATAATACAGTTATTAAGAATTACTATTGTGGGAAAGTTATTCACAATTGTTGATAACACTGATAGTAGATACATTTTCAAAGCTTTATAATGTCAGTAAAATGTGAATTTAGTACAAATTAAATGTTATCAATTATTAGCAAAAAACTTATCCCCCAAACTAACAACACTCAACAACAACTATCATTTATTCTTTTTTATAAAAGAGAAAATAATGTTGATAGAATGAATGAGTGTCCTGAAAACTTTTTGAAAACTTTTATTGGGGTGAAGGTGTTCAAAAATTTTAAACTCTTACATTTGTGAAACGAAAAATCAAAAGAAATTTATGAAGACAATCAATGATTTCAATTTTAAAGATAAGAAGGCTCTGGTAAGAGTTGATTTCAATGTTCCGCAGGATGATCAGCTTAACGTTACCGATAATACTAGAATCGCAGCCGTAAAGCCTACTGTAGAAAAAATTCTTAATGACGGTGGTTCTGTAATTTTAATGACACACCTTGGAAGACCTAAAGGAGAAGTGAAGAATGAATTCTCCCTGAAAAACATTCTAGGAGAAGTTTCTAGCGTACTAGGGCAGCAAGTTAAGTTTGTTGATGAATCAATAGGAGAGAAGGCTGAAAAAGCGGCCGCAGAGCTTCAACCTGGAGAAATTTTATTATTAGAGAACCTACGTTTTCATAATGAAGAAGAAAAAGGAGATGAAGGATTCGCTGAGCAGCTGTCTAAATTAGGAGATGCTTATGTGAATGATGCATTTGGTACGGCTCATAGAGCTCATGCTTCTACAGCAGTTATTGCTAATTATTTTGAATCAACTAAATTCTTCGGTTTACTTATGGCTGATGAACTAAAAGCCATTGATAAAGTGTTGAAAAGTGGTGAGAGACCTGTTACAGCTATATTAGGTGGATCTAAGGTTTCAACTAAAATTACCATTATAGAAAATATACTTCCGGCAGTAGATAATTTGATTATTGGTGGTGGTATGGCTTTCACTTTTATTAAAGCTCTTGGAGGTAAAATAGGAACTTCATTGGTTGAAGAAGATAAATTACCTTTAGCGTTAGAAATTTTAGGAAAAGCAAAAGAACATAATGTAAAAGTATATCTTCCTTCTGATACGATCATCGCTGAAAGTTTCAGTAATGATGCAGAAAGAAAAGAAGTAGATATTTATGCAATTCCTGAAGGATGGATGGGATTGGATGCTGGACCAAAATCGAGAGATCAGTTCAACGATGTTCTTTTAAATTCAAGAACAATTTTATGGAACGGACCTATCGGAGTTTTTGAAATGTCAAACTTTTCTGCGGGAACTGTTGCTCTAGGAGAAAGTATTGCTGAAGCAACAAAACTTGGAGCTTTTTCTTTAGTTGGAGGAGGAGACAGTGTTGCTTTTGTAAAACAATTTGGTTATGCTGATAAAGTAAGTTATGTTTCTACCGGAGGTGGAGCAATGTTAGAAAGCTTGGAAGGTTTGGAACTTCCAGGTGTTGCTGCTATCAACAAATAGAAAAATAAATTTTTATACATTTTAAGTCCACTGAAAAAAATCAGTGGACTTTTTTATTTCTCCATTTGTACATAATTTATTTTCAGATTATGTTTTTAATCTAAAGAATTCCTCGGCGTAGCTTATTAAAAAAGCTTAAAATTTTTTTTTTAAATTATTTTTATTTCTAAAATTCAAACTAATATATTTTCCTTGAAATATTTGTTTATATGGAATTTTTGCTTTTGCTATAAAATTTCTATCTCTTCAACTTTTCTCTTTGAAATCTAAAATAAAAATTTTGAATAATCTTTTAAAATGAATTTCAGAATTATATTTACATTTTAAGATTTTCACAGAAAGCTATCAGAATTGAAATTTGATGGTAAGGGTGTATCTCTTAAAAATTCCATTTTATAAATTTTGATATTTTTTTTGAATTGAGTAATTGTGTAGATTTTTGTTTTTTCTGAATGGAAATCCGGCTTACTAACATATTGTTAACAATTTCAGTAATAAAACGTTCATTTTTATAAATTCTCGTTTCAAAAAGAAATATTGATATAAAAGTATGGAGTAGGGGAGTAGTCTCATACAATAAAAAAACTCGAGGTATTGCCTCGAGTTTGTATTTTTTAAGTGGAAATGATGAAAATTGACCTCTATAAATAGCTTAAAAATCGATTTTCTACTTTTTTTCGATAATGTATATCAAACTCGAAAATTCGTTAGAAAAAAGGGCTTTTACGTTGGAAATCGTTCCATAGATTGTTGCTTTTAGCCAAAAAAGAGGTGATTTCTTGTATTTTTCGCTCAACATAGAGATATAATAAGAGTCAAGAACCAAAGGTTTGATCTTTCTCATTTTCCAGTTGGGTTTCTTAGAAATTAAATTTTCCATTCCGGTTTTTGAAAAATGATAGATGTGTCTTGGTACATCATACGCTGCCCAATATTCTTTATAATGTTTTGCATCGTAAGAAGTAGGATTAGGAACTGCAATAATTAATAATCCTTTTTCTTTTAATTTTGAATGAAAAATTTGAAGCATCTCATCTTGATTTTCTACGTGCTCGAAAACATGCCATAAAGTAATTGCATCTAAACTTCCATCTTCAATGGTGTTTAAATTATCTATTATTTTTGCTTTTTCAATTTTACTTTGTGCGGCTTTTCTAGCATCAGCATCAGGTTCAAAACCTAAGGTTTCAAAATCATTTTCTATATATTTTACAAATTCTCCAGCCCCGCATCCGTAATCCAGCACTTTTGAACCTTTCTTTATTCTGTCAATAAGGATCGTTTTTTTATATTGAAGATTGAAAGACTGTAAGAATTTATATAGCTTTTCTTTTAAACTTCCTGAATCCTGATGATGGGAAATATAATCTTCACTTTCATAATATTTAGAAATATTCGATGGAATAGGGGAGGTCTTGAAAACTCCTTTTGTTTCTGTTTCTTTAATTTCAAATATTTCCTGAGAAAGAAAATGATCTTTAATTTTCATTTGAATAACTTCTTTTATATTAAAAATTAAGATATTTATAAACTTTTGCAAGCTCATAGATATCTTAATTTTCGTTTTTATTTTACAAATGTTTCACGTGGAACATTTCTTAATTTAACGTCCTAGATATACCATTAAAACATTAACATCGGCGGGAGATACTCCGCTTATTCTACCTGCTTGGGCTAAGGTTTTTGGTTTTACCTTAGTCATTTTCTGTTTAGCTTCTGCAGAAAGGCTTGAAATAGCTATATAATCAAAATCTTCCGGAATCTTAACGTTTTCCAGACGGTTCAGTTTGGCTACATTTTCTTTTTCTTTCTCAATATATCCTCTGTATTTAATATTTACTTCTGCTTGCTCTCTTACTTCATCATCATATGTAGAAGTTACTTCCTTAATAGCTTCAATGTTCTCTAGTTTTTCTAGGGTAATATTTGGTCTTGTAAGGAATTGAGCAGCTCTGTAAGCTTGGTCAACAGGATTGCTTTCTATGCTTTCAAGGATAGGATTAATGACTCCAGGCTTTAAAGAAGTTTCTCGTAAGAAGGCTTCAAGTTCTTCACTTTTAGAGATTTTCTCCTGAACTCTTTTCAATCTATCTTCTTTTGCTAAACCTAAGTTGTAAGCCTTTTCAGTTAATCTGATATCTGCATTATCTTGTCTTAAAAGAAGTCTGTATTCTGCACGAGAAGTAAACATTCTATAAGGTTCTTCTGTACCTTTTGTAATTAAGTCATCAATTAAAACTCCGATATAGGCTTCATCTCTGTTAAGAATGAAATCTTCTTTATCATGTACTTTATTGTGGGCATTTATTCCTGCAATTAAACCTTGTCCGGCAGCTTCTTCATAACCCGTTGTACCGTTAATTTGACCTGCGAAATATAAATTACTTACCAATTTAGTTTCTAAGGTATGCTTTAATTGAGTAGGAGGGAAGTAGTCATATTCAATAGCATAACCCGGACGGAATACTTTTACATTCTCAAATCCTGGTATATGTTTCATTGCTTTAATCTGAACATCTTCTGGAAGAGAAGAGCTGAAACCATTTACATAGATCTCTACAGTTTTCCATCCTTCCGGTTCTACGAAAAGTTGGTGTCTTGTTCTTTCTGCAAAACGATTGATTTTATCTTCAATACTAGGGCAATATCTTGGTCCTAAACTTTGAATGGTACCATTGAACATTGGGCTTCTATCGAAACCTTCACGTAAAATATCATGTACTTCTTCGTTGGTGTAAACGATGTGACAGCTTAATTGTTTTGTTAATTTTGGAGTATCAAGGTAGCTGAATTTTTGAGGGTTTTCATCTCCTTTTTGTTCCTCCATTTTAGAGTAATCTAAACTTCTTCCGTCTACACGGGGTGGGGTACCGGTCTTCATTCTTCCAGATTCGAAGCCTAAAGAAACAAGTTGTTCTGTGATACCAAATGCTCTTGGTTCACCCATTCTTCCACCGCCTAATTGCTTATCTCCAACGTGGATTAATCCGTTAAGGAAAGTACCATTTGTAAGAACTACAGATTTGGATCTTATTTGAATTCCTAGTGAAGTTACAACTCCAACGGCTCTGTCATTTTCAATAATTAAGCTCTTCACCATATCCTGAAAGAAATCAAGATTTGGAGTATTTTCTAAAGCATAACGCCATTCTTCAGCGAAAAGCATTCTGTCATTTTGTGTTCTTGGAGACCACATTGCAGGACCTTTTGATAGGTTTAGCATCTTAAATTGAATCGCAGATTTGTCTGCTATAATTCCGGAGTAACCTCCCATTGCATCGATCTCTCTTACAATTTGTCCTTTTGCAATTCCTCCCATTGCCGGGTTGCAACTCATTTGTCCGATCGTTTGCATGTTCATTGTAACGAGCAAAGTTTTCGAACCTAAGTTAGCCGCTGCTGCTGCTGCTTCACATCCTGCGTGACCTGCACCAACTACGATTACATCATATATTTCTGAAATCATTTTTATGTTGCTTGTTTTAAGCCTTAATTTTTTTATCTTTTATAAATGTTTCACGTGAAACATTGCGTCGAAATAAATTCTAAAAAGAGTTTCTATTTCGTGTTATTTAGCTTAGATAAAAATCTCTTCGATATAAATTAATTATTATACTTTGCTAAATAAAAATCTTCTTTTCCTCGCATTGCTTTCTCTTCTTCTTCCGTTTTATCTTTGTATCCGCAAAGATGAAGAATACCATGAGCTAAAACTCTTCTTAGTTCTTCTTCGTAATTTTTGGATAGGGTAGAAGCGTTATCTGAAATGCGCTGCAAAGATACAAAAATCTCAGCGCTTATTGTTTTGCCTTTTACATAATCAAAAGTGATGATATCTGTATAGTAATCATGCTGTAAATAGTCTTGATTTATCTTCAAAAGATATTCGTCATCACAGAAAATGTAATTAATTTCGCCTATTTTTTTTCCTTCTGAAAGTATCAGATCTTCCAGCCATTTTGTGTATTCTGTATTTACCGTTGATGGTAAATTTTCGTAAAAGAATTGTATCATTGTTTTAAAACCAGTGCCCTAATATAACACTGAATATGCCTTTTTGATTATTTTTAAGTGAGTGACTAAAGTTTAGTCTTATTTGTCCGAAAGGAGATTTGTAACCTGCCGAGATTCCTACTGAACTATAATTAAGTTTAACAGCATCTTCGAAAGTAATATCGTTGGATAAATTAGCAAAAGAAAAATTTCCGCTTAGAAAATAATTCTTCTCAAATTTAAACTGAAGATCATTGGATATTAAGATAACATTATTTGAGTTTAGCTGTGAGAAGTAGAATCCGGCAAAGCTTTTAAAGTTGACCATGTTTTGCTCGAAAACACCTCCTAAACGATATTGGTAAAATTGAGGTAGATGTTCGCCAATGGTAATCCCACCATAAAGATTAAGGTGATAAGAGAATTGTTTTGCTAAAGGAATATTAATTCTAATATCAGCTTTTACTTGTATTATTCTTTTATCTACTTCAGATTTCATTAAATCTATTGCCTTTCCTTCTGCAGAAATATAAAGCCCTTTGGTAGGGAAGTCTTTGTCATCCTGGGTATCACTTTTGATGAAGATATAAGGGTTTATAAAGCGGCTAATGCGCTCATTGGTACCGTTGGCTTCAGCATCGAAGTAATCGTGGCTTAAACCGCCTCCTATGGCGAATTTATCTTTCCATGTAGATTGAATGTAGATTTCATTTCTTAGCCATTTCCATTTGTCTACATTATAATTATTTACATCTTTTAAATCGAAGCTCATTCCAGAAGAGTACAATCCTAATCCTGGAATGTATCCGTTATCAATAAAATAATTTAAATAATATCTGGGTTTATCTCCTACAATTACATCAAGTGAGAGATTTGAATTTTTAAATAACAGACGTTTTGCTGAATAGTTTAGTAACAACCCCGTCTTGAATACTTCGTCATAATGAAGACCAAATTTTACAAAATGTCTGGCTTCATCTTCGGTCACATAAAGTTTAAGATAGTTGGCATCGTTCTCTGAAATAATATCATAATTGATAAACTTATAATTGTTGGTGGCTACCAATTTATCAATCTTTTTATTGATACTTCCATAGGTTTGTAAAGAGGGTAGGCGGAGGCCCATTTTTCCTAAGACATAGTTTTTACCAAAGATTTTATCTCCCTCCAACGCAATACTGTCTATCTTGTATACATTAGAATAAATTGGATTTATCTTTTGTCTTAGTCGATCAAATGATCGCTTTGGAAGTTCATTTAATATATCTACATACTTCAAGCCTTCCACGTATCCACTATCCAGAATTTTTTTCTTGTCATCATAGCTTGTAGCAGACATTCCTTTTAGATTAGGCTTAATATTGATATCTGTGTATTTGTATTGACGTTTTGTATCCTTGTGGATGTTCATGTCAATAACTTGATTTAGGATTGATATAATACTGTTTAAATCTTCTCTGCTTGATAGGTCTTGGTTCAGATCCACACCAATCACGATGTCAATTCCTTTATCCTTTAATGGCTTCGAAGGATAGTTTACCGTCATGGCGCCATCAATATAAATACTGTCACCAATTTTTACAGGATCCATCAATGAAGGAAAGGCAGAACTCGCCATGATAGATTGTACGAGATCACCTTTCTCAAAGATTTCCATATTTCCACTTTCTAGGTTTGTTGCAACGCACATGAAAGGAATTGGAAGTTTTGAAAAGTCATCAATATTGGAAACATTTTTGAAAAGCTCTTTCAGTAAATAAACATTTTTCTGTCCTGAGCTTATGGAAGATGGAAGTGTGATTTTACCATTTTTTAATGGAATAGAAAAAAGATATTTATCAACGGATTTATTAAAGAATGTACTTTCTTTTCTAGATTTAGGATCCATGATTAAAGAATAGAAATCGGTGTCCATTACAATTTTTTCAATCTCTTTTCCAGAATATCCGGATGCATATAAACCACCAACGATGGCTCCCATACTTGTCCCGGCAATATAATCTACTTTTACTCCTAGAGAATCTAATACTTTGAGAACTCCAACATGCGAAAAACCTTTGGCTCCGCCTCCGGCCAATGAAAGACCTATTCTGGGATTTTTAGGGATTACCAAATTCTTTTTTACTTGAGAATGTATCAAAAGTAATTGGAAAGCGAATAAGAGAATCAGGAGTTTTCTCATAGTTAGTCTTTTATATAAATCCTTTTCACCCGAGGTGAGATGGAAGTTAGTACTTCGTAGGTTATGGTTTTGCAGTATGCTGCGAATTCTTTTAAACTTGGTTTTGCATTGAAAATAGTTACCGTATCTCCTTCTTTCACATTGGGAATATGATCTACATTCAGCATCATCATATCCATACAGATATTACCTACAATAGGGGCTAAGGTTTTGTGTACCGCAAAATTTCCTATTTGGTTTCCTATCAATCTTGGAATTCCGTCTGCATAGCCAACAGGAACTGTTGCAATTTTGGTTGTATGATCTGTCTTATATTTTCTGCTGTAGCCTACAGATTCTCCGTTTTCTACCAAAGAGATTTGGGAGATTACTGTTTTAAAGCTTACAACAGATTGTAATTGTTTTTGTATTTCACTACTTGGTGATTCACCTAACATTCCAATACCAATTCTTACCATGTCATATTGATGATGGGTATAGCTAGTAATTCCTGAAGAATTTAAGATGTGTCGGATAGGCGTGTAGTTCAATTTTTCAATTAAGTAACTGGAATTTTTGTCAAATGTCTTTAATTGATTCAATGTAAATTCTTTCTCAGTCGGTACATCTGAAGACGATAGATGACTGAAAATACTTTGAACCTGTACATTGATATTGTTTAAGGTTTCACTTAATTGATCTAATTCGGCATCTTTAAAGCCAAGACGGTGCATCCCTGTTTCCAGTTTGATATGGATAGGATATTTTTTGTCATACCCTGATTTTTGAACTGCTTCATAAAATAACTCCAGTACTCTGAAACTATAAATTTCCGGTTCAAGATTATATTGAATTACCGTATCATAACTGTGCTGCTCAGGGTTCATCACCACAATAGGGATGGTAATTCCTTTTTTTCTAAGTTCCACACCTTCATCTACAAATGCAACACCAAGATAATCAATATGATGATGCTGTAAAAATTCTGATATTTCATAACTTCCTAATCCATAAGCATTTGCTTTTACCATAGCCATCATTTTGGTGGAAGGCTTCAGTAAAGACTTATGATAATTGATGTTATGAAGAATTGCATTCAGGTTAATTTCTAAAACCGTGTCATGTTTCCTTAGTTCAAGGAGGTCTTTCAGTTTTTCAATCTCAAATTTTCTTGCTCCTTTCAGAAGAATAATCTGATTCTCAATTTCTGTAAGGTGTTTGCTTTCAACTAATTCTTGAGTGTTAATGAAAGTAAATGTTTTAGATTTAAATAAATCACTAAACTTTGATATTTCATCACCAATTAAGAAAACCGAATCAAATTTTTGTTCATTCACAAGTTCTGAAACTTCTTCATACAACTCCTGAGAATTAGAATTCACACCAACAATATCGGTGAGGACTAAAGATTTTTTAGACTTATTATATTCTTTTAAAAATTGTAGGGCGGTTTTTAAAGAATCCAGATCCAGATTAAAAGAATCATTAATGATGATATTATTTTTACTTCCTTCAATCGCTTCAAGTCGCATTTCTACAGCCTTCAAAGCGTTGATTTTTTCAATGATCTTTTGATTTTCTATTCCTAACTCCTTTAACACCGTTATAAGAGCTAAGGCATTGGTTAAAGTAGCTTCATCTCTTTGATGGGCAGGAAAACTGATCACTTCCCCAAAATATTCCACAACAATATTTTCATCTTTGGAAATATTATTTTTAATGAAAACTTGGTTCTCTTTTTTAAAGCCGTAAGAAATTAATTTTTTACTTGAATACAGTTTGTTTATTTTATTGCTGACGAGTGCATTATCGCCATTATAAATAATCACTTCAGAATCTTTAAAAAGTTTAATCTTCTCATCGATTAATTCTTCCTCCGATTCGAAATTGGCAGCATGTGCTGTTCCAATATGAGTAAGCAAACCAATCTGCGGATGGAAAATGTTTTCCAGATTCTTCATTTCGTTAGGCTTTGAAATTCCTACTTCAAAAATTCCCAATTGGTGAGAATTATTAATTTGAAGCAGAGAAAGGGGAAGGCCAATCTGTGAATTAAAACTTTTTGGGCTTTTCACCGTTGGAAATTCATTCCAAAGACATTGGTATAACCATTCTTTTAGAATTGTTTTTCCGTTACTTCCAGTAATTCCTATGGATTTTATGGAAGAATTTTCGAAATGATATTTCGCTAATTTTTGAAGGAATTCAACAGAATCTTCAACAATGATCCAAGTTATATTTTCAAACTGTGGATAATGATGTTCAGAAATAATTATGGTTATTCCTCTGTCAATAGCAGATTCAATAAATTTTTCCCCTGAATTTTTTTGAGTATTAATTGCAATAAAGGCGGCATTCTTAGTAGAATATATAATCCTGCTATCAAAAGCTATGTTTTTGATAATTAAATTTTTATCTCCAATAATTTGTGCATTGGTGATTTCTGCAATTTGGTGTACTGTATAATTCATTGGTGCCCTTTCTGCTTTATTTTTTTGTTGGCTGTTTTGTTGGAAATTAGAAAGACGTAAGGTTTTATTAATTTTATTTACGTCTTTATGTTTAACCAAGATATATTTTAATTAAATCTAACATTAAACTTAATATTAGCCTAATTTACTGTTTATTTATTCTTTTTTGAAAGTACTTCTTCAATAAAAACACGACGGCTTACTGCTTCGTAACTTTCGGTTTCTCCTAATTCTACCAAATCATCTCCCTGAGAAGTTCTCATGGAGTAGTTGGCCAAATTACCCGTTCTCTTACAAATAGCATGCACTTTTGTAACATATTCTGCAGTAGCCATTAAGTTAGGCATCGGGCCAAAAGGTCTTCCTAAAAAGTCCATATCCAACCCTGCGATCACTACTCGTATGCCGCTATTGGCTAATTGATTGGCAATTTCGACAATACTTTCGTCGAAAAACTGAGCTTCATCAATGCCTACAACATCACAATTAGACCCCAATAATATGATTTCATTAGGGTTTTCTACTGCCGTACTGCGAATGGTATTCTTGTTATGAGAAACTACGTCCTCATTAGAATATCGAGTATCGGTTTTTGGTTTAAAAATTTCCACATTTTGCCCTGCCATTTCAGCTCTTCGAAGTCTTCTGATCAACTCTTCCGTTTTTCCGGAAAACATTGAGCCACAAATAACTTCCATCCAACCACTTTGTTTGGAATGATTAATTGTATTTTCTAAAAACATTTGTTAAATTAGCCGTATATTTTTAACATCAAAAGTAAGCAATTTTAACAACAATCTTAATATGCAGAATATCCAAGATTTAAAGGAAAAGATTTTTTTTGAATCCAAGAATATCATTGATATTTTGGAGAAAATAAACAATGTTGACGAATTACTTTCTAAGCAAGATCTTGTAGATGAGCTTGCTAATAGAATCTCTTTCTTAAGATTGTTAGAAAAAAATATAGAGTATTTCCTCCCTGAAAATCAATCTCAGGTCTCAGAAAATGAAAAAAGCATTTCTTTTGTAAATAATGATTTTGAATCTCAGGAATCAAACCATGAAGTTACTGAAGAAGAAGCTATTTTTAATAATGAGTTCAACGAAATAGACGAAAACGACAACAAATCTTCTTACGAAGAAAATGGTGTTGGCTTTGTTGAGGGTGAAAATAATACGCCAAATCTTCATGTAGGAGCAGTTGAGGAAGAAGCCATTTTCAACAATCAGTTAAATGAAATAGTTGAAAATGAATATCATGAAAATGTAGTTACCTTTGTTGGAGAAAATTCTGATTCGGTTGATACCCTTCATGAAAAAAAATGCAATGAAGATGTAACGGAAGAGGAAGTGATTTTTAATAATCAGCTCAATGAAATTGATGAAGATCAGCCCTCGGATTATCAAGGAAGTATTTTAAACTTTGTAGATGAAGAGCGAATTCTTGCCAATGCAGAACCTGAAACTGATGAAGATATTCAAGAAGAAATATTCAACCAGCATCTCACGCAAGAGGAAGTTATTTTTAACAATCAATTGAATGAAATAGATGAATTTGAAAATGAACTTTCTGATGATCGTGGAAACGAGATCAATAATTTTGATGAAGAAGAAAAAGTTCAGTACAATTTTGAATCTGAAGAATTAAAAAGAGAAATTCAGGAAGCAATTCCAACTGCTTTTGAAACTGAAATTTTAGATGATGATGAAATGCTTATCGAAGAAAACGAAGAACAGTTTGTATCTTCTAATGTGGCGATAGAGCAAGGCGAAATGGTGAACGAAACGTCTAATGTTGAAAATATTCTCAGCGAAATTAAAAATGATGCTCAGGTTGAAGAAAAACAAGAGCAAAAAATAGTTGAAGAAGAATCTGACAAAAGAAAGATTGTAGATTTTGATAGACCTTCTCATGATGACGAAAAGGAAAATCTAGCTTCTGATGAGAGTTTTGAAAATTTAGATGCTTATAATCAGGAGAAAAAGATAAGACTGTCTAATATCAAAGGATTAAAGGCTGTTCAGTCGTTATTCGATGATGACCATCTGGAAGCATTAGAAACACCTAAGGAAAAACCGGTTCCGGTAGTAAAAGAAGAAACCGGAAGCATCCTGAAAACAAATATTCCGACCAACTTAATGGAGGCGGAAAAAACAAAACCTGAATTTAAATTAGATTTAAATGACAGGATTGCTTTCACAAAAACACTGTTTGGAGGAAGTCAATCTGAACTGAATGATGCTATTGGAGTCCTTAACAGATTCAGAACATTAGAAGAAGCAAAAGAATACTTAAGTGATCTTTACTACGACAGAAAATGGAGTAAGGTAGATGAATATGCACAAAGACTGTGGATATTAGTAGAAAATAAATTTTTATAAATTAAATTTTGAGCGGAATCCTTTATTTTGTTCCCACACCGGTTGGGAACTTAGAAGACATGACTTTCAGGGCGGTAAAAGTACTGAAAGAGGTAGATTATATTTTATGTGAAGACACGAGAACTTCCGGAATTCTTTTAAAACATTACGAGATCTCTAAACCATTAAGATCTTATCATTTACATAATGAGCATCAGGCAACAGAAAAGGTAATTAATGATCTTAAAAGCGGTCAGAACATTGCTATTATTACCGATGCAGGAACACCGGGGATTTCAGATCCGGGATATTTATTAAGCAAAGCAGGTTCAGACAATGATATTGAAATGATATGCCTGCCGGGAGCAACAGCTTTTGTTCCGGCTTTGGTGGTATCCGGACTTCCGAATAATGAGTTTTTATTTGCTGGTTTTCTTCCTCAAAAGAAAGGGAGGCAGACAAAGCTGAAACAATTGGCAGAGGAGAAAAAAACGATAGTTTTATACGAAAGCCCACACAAGATCAATACTACGCTGGAGCAGGTTAAAGAGTTCTTCGGAGAGCATACAAAAGCAAGTTTGAGTCGTGAGATTTCGAAGAAATTTGAAGAAACTAAAAGAGGAACAATCAATGAATTAATTGAATTTTCCAAAAGCAAAACTTTAAAAGGAGAGATCGTTCTTATTATCAATAATTCTATTTAAATCTTTAATTGAAAAATCTAGTTTTCGTATTGTTTTCATCGCTTTGTATAGCACAACAAACGGATCAATACACTAATATTCTGTTATCCAAAAAACTGGGTAAAGAAGTCCAGTCTTATTCAAAAGGATATGGAATAATCGTCGATCATGAAACTGGAAAATCAGGTATTGTTGATTCTTTAGGTACCATTACGTTTACTTATCCGTATAAAAATGAGATCACCCATTTATGGAAAGATAGATTTATCTTAAAGGTAAAAGAAGGAGAGGCTAAAGGGCAGACGGCTTTAATTGATGTGAACGGGAAGGAGTTAATCCCTCTGGATAATTTTAAATTCAGAACCTGGGAGAATAAAGATAAACTGATTTATTCTAAAAGTGGGAAAGTGGCTGTATTTGATTTTAACGGAAAGGAGATCATCCCTTTCTTTGATGATATACAATTTGCCAGTGAGAACAGATTTTTTGTAAAAAAAGATAAAAACTGGGTAATCTATAATTTTGATGGCCAGCAGGTTTCTGATAGAGAATTTAAGGATAATCTTCGTTTTTATAAAGGAAGGGTTTATCTTATGTCGGGCGCTAGAAGTGGCGAAGTACTAGACAATAACGGGAAAACAATAAGTACATTTTCTGATCATTATGTTGAAGATATCAATGGATATCCTTTCATCATTACAAAAAATGAAGCCAAAAATAAATATGGAATCATAGATGAAAATGAAAAGGTTTTAGAAGATGAAATCTACGATCAGGCTTTTGTAGGAAGAGAATATATTTACCTGGTAAAAGATAATAAAGCAAGTATTTTTTCGAAAGCAGAGAAAAAATCTTATCCTACCGATTTTGAGTTTGTAAGCCATTTGTTTAATGGAATGTTTAAATCTTTAAAAGACGATAAAAACCCTAAAATAGCTGTTATTCGTACCAACGGAGAGACTGTTCTTCCCAAAGAATATGATGTAATAGAAGCTTTTAAGTTAAGAGGTGAAAATTATCTGTATGTAAGTAAGGATGGCGAAGAGAAGCTTTTAGATAAAGACTTAAAGAGTGTTTTAGAAGAAGATTACCAGATAGAAAAAGTGTTTTTTAATAATTTAATTGTAAAAAAAGGAGATACTTTCTATACCTTTTCTCCGAAAGATAAATCTTACACTCCACTTAAGGATGTGGCAGCTATAAAGCCGTTTCAGTCTTATCCGGCTGTCATTTGTAAAAACAATGAAAACCTTTACGGAATGATAGACGAAGAAGGTAAACAAATCGTTCCGTTTATGTATGATGATATTGTTACTTTCACTTCCGGAAATGAAGTGGTTGTACAAAAAGGGGATAAATTCGGGGTTACAAACCTGAAAAATGAGCCATTAAAAGATGTTATTTACGATAAATATTCTGCAGATAGAAAAGGGTTGAAGCTTACGAAAGATAAAACCACAGAATACTTAAGCTTTTCATCCTCAGAAAATAAAATCCAATTAGATTAATGTCTACACATGACAAAAAACAGTCTTAATTTTTTATTAAAATAATAGTTTAAAATGCATTGAATAACAATTTATAATATCTTTGCGCACCATTTAATTTGGATAAAATTAAATAGATTAAATTAGCCAAAACACAATAAGCTAATTCATTAAAGGAAAAAATAATTGTCATAGATATGAAACTATTAGAAGGAAAAGTAGCACTAATTACCGGAGCTACGAGAGGAATCGGGAGAGGAATTGCAGAAATGTTTGCTCAACAGGGAGCAAAAGTAGCATTCACTTACGCTGGTTCTGTAGATAAAGCAAAGGAATTAGAAGCGACTTTAAGTTCTGTAACTCACATTAAAGGGTACCAATCTGATGCATCAGATTACGATGCAGCTCAAAAATTAGTAGATGATGTAATGACGGAGTTTGGTAAAATTGATATTCTTGTAAACAATGCAGGAATTACCAAAGATGGATTATTAATGAGAATGTCAAAAGACGATTGGGACAATGTTATCAAGGTAAATTTAGATTCAGTATTCAACCTTACAAAGGCGGTGATTAAGCCGATGATGAAGGCAAAATCTGGTTCTATTATTAATATGAGTTCTGTTGTAGGTATTAAAGGAAATGCAGGACAGGCAAATTATGCAGCTACTAAAGCGGGAGTTATTGGATTTACAAAATCTGTGGCTTTGGAATTAGGTTCAAGAAATATCCGTTGTAACGCTGTTGCACCAGGTTTTATTGAAACTGAAATGACAGCAGCTTTAGATGAAAAAGCAGTACAAGCTTGGAGAGATGGGATTCCATTGAAAAGAGGTGGACAGCCTGAAGATATTGCGAATGCATGTGTTTTCTTCGCAAGTGATATGTCTGCTTACGTTACAGGTCAAACATTGAATATTGATGGTGGAATGTTAATGCCATAATAAGCTTTACATTAAAATATATAAAAAGCCGTTCAGATGAACGGCTTTTTTTATTTCTAAAAAATCAGTCTTTAAAAACCTGATTTTCCTGTTCCTGAACTCTAATAAAAGTCGTTCTTTTTGACAACTCTTTCAGCTTCGATGCTCCCACATAAGTACATGTTGAACGTACACCTCCTAAAATATCTTTCACGGTTTCTGAAACCGGACCTTTATAAGCTACTTTTACCGTTTTTCCTTCTGAAGCTCTGTATTCAGCAACCCCACCTGAGTGTTTGTCCATTGCTGTTTTTGAACTCATTCCGTAAAAAGTACGGTATTTTTTGCCGTTTTCTTCGATAATTTCACCACCGCTTTCATCATGACCGGCAAACATTCCGCCAAGCATCACAAAATCTGCACCACCTCCGAAGGCTTTAGCAACATCTCCCGGAACTTTACAACCTCCATCTGCAATGATATGACCACCTAAACCGTGAGCAGCATCAGAACATTCAATAATGGCAGAAAGTTGAGGATAGCCAACTCCGGTTTTTACACGGGTTGTACATACAGAACCTGGCCCGATTCCTACTTTAATGATATCTGCACCCACTAAAAGAAGTTCTTCTACCATTTCACCGGTTACTACATTTCCTGCGATAATGATCTTATCAGGGAAATTGGCTCTTGCTTTCTTTACAAAATCCACAAAATGCTCTGAATAACCATTCGCTACATCAATGCATAAAAACTCGATTTTTGGGTGTTTTCCTATGATTTGTTTCAGCTTTTCTTCATCTGCTTTTCCGGTTCCCGTGCTTAAGGCAATATATTGATGAATACTTTCGGGCTGGCTATTTAAAAAGGTACTCCATTCTTCAACAGAATAATGTTTATGGATGGCTGTAATGATTTTATCTTTTGCTAATTCTACCGCCATTTCAAAAGTTCCCACGGTATCCATATTAGCAGCGATAATGGGAGTTCCCTGCCATTTCTTTTGGGTATGTTTGAAAGTAAATTCTCTTTCTAGGCTAACTTCCGAACGGGATTTTAATGTAGAACGTTTCGGGCGGAACATAACGTCCTTAAAGCCCAGTTTTATATCGTATTCTATTCTCATAATTTGGATAAATTAATAAGAATAAATTTAGGAAAAAGATTCAATGAAAATAAGAAGAAAGTGGACTTTGTGAATTAATTATGAGTAAATTTTAAATGTTTTTAAGCCTTTAACATTTTTTTAGACAGAAGAATATTTGATAGAATAAGGCGTAAAATAATTTACGCCTTATGTTTATTTTAATCAAATTTCATGACTTCTTCCAACGTTTTGATATATTCATACGCTGTCATATCAAATTTTACAGGTACGATTGAGATATATCCGGCTGCTAAAGCTGTTTCATCAGCATCCTCAGATTCATCCATATTATTAAAATATCCTGTTAGCCAGTAATATTTTTTTCCGTGTGGGTTTACTCTTTCGTCGAAACTTTCTTCCCATTTTGCATTGGCCTGTTTGCAAACTTTAATTCCCTTAATTTCTCCAGCAGGAAGTTTCGGAATGTTTACATTTAGTACAATTCCTTTTGGCATTGGGTTTTCCAATGTTCTTCTAACGATATTTTGAATGAATTCTTTGGCTTGAGAAAAATCCGCTTCCCAACTGAAATCAAGCAATGAAAATCCGATCGCAGGAATTCCTTCTACACCAGCTTCCACCGCTGCAGACATTGTTCCGGAATAGATTACATTAATTGAAGAATTCGCTCCATGATTGATTCCTGAAACTACAATATCCGGTCTTCTTGTCATGATTTTATCAAGAGCCATTTTCACACAGTCAACAGGAGTTCCACTACAAGAAAAGTCTGTTTGTGGACCTTCTAACGTTACTTCTTCGTAACTTAAGGTAGAATTAATGGTAATAGCGTGTCCTTTTCCGCTTTGAGGAGAATTGGGCGCTACAACAACAACTTCTCCGATTTCGTTCATAAAACTGATAAGATTTCTGATACCAGGTGCTGTAATTCCATCATCATTAGTAACCAGAATAAGAGGTCTTTCCATATTATATTTTAATTTTAACAAATATAGTGTAAAAGACTTTCTTTAAAAACCTTAAAGTTTAAATATTATTTGAACTTTGATCACTTTTGTTCATTTTTGCAAAAACTAATTTCAAATGAATTTTTTTCAATTCACGATTTTATTGATAGCAATTGTAAGTATAATTTACTCCTGGAAGAAGAATAGGCTTGTGGCAAATTTTCTTTTAGGAATATTAATTTTAATCGGTTTGAGCAGTCTTGATTTTCTCGACTTTCAAGGAGAAATAGGTATACTTACGGCTTGTTTTATGATGTTCAGTTATCTGGGTTTTAGTTTCACCTATGTTATTTATGCTGCTAATAAAAATTCTGATTATCATATTACTTATTCGTGCAGTTTTTTAGTTATTTTTATCTCAGTCTGCTTTTTCTGTATCGATAGCGGAAAATATTATGAGTATAAATTTGGAGAAGCTTTGAGAATCATCGTTTCATTCTTTCCTTTGTATATTTTGACATTAATTGAAGATCGAAAAATAAAGCAGCATACTTCTAGTAATAAAAACTCTTAAAACTATCTGATATTTATAAATAAGGTATTAAATTTGATAGTTTGTAACAGTAATTTAAAAATTACTACTAATTAAAATACTTTTTAAAAAATTAATAAAAATACATTACAGATTTATGTGGAAAAATTTCAAGCTAAATAAATTTTTACTCCTAATTCCATTAACAAGTCTAATGTTTTGTTTCAACTCACCTAAAAATGATGATGAAAAGATGCAGACGATAATGGTGAGCGTAAAGAACACTCTTTCTTATCTACATTACAGCCCTAAAGCTATTAATGATGCTTATTCTAAGGATGTTTACAAACAATATTTTGAGATGATAGATCCGGGAAAAAGATATTTCCTGCAGTCTGATATGGATGAATTCAGCAAGCATGAAACAAAGCTTGATGATTATCTAAATGTCGGAGATCTTACGTTTTATAAATTGACAACGGACAGACTTTTTCAAAGGGTTGATGAGATTGATAAATTAACTCAGGATATTTTCAGCAAACCAATCAGCCTAGAAGAAGATGAGAGTTTGGTGTTAGAAAATAAAATTAAAAAAGCTCCGGCTTCTAAGCAAGATCAATACAATGAATGGAAGAAGTTCATTAAATACAATATTCTTCAGGAAATTGAATCTTTAAACAGCAAAGAACTTGCTCAAAAAGAGAAGAAAGATTCTGTACAGAAATATAAATTACAGGATACCATTAAACTTCAAATCCTTACGCCTGAGCAGAAGAAAGTAAAGGCTACAGACGAAGTAAAAGATCTTGTAAAAGATACGTTTACGAGGTTTAAGAAGAGAAATAAAATGAACTGGTTCACGGTGTATATGAATGCATATACAGAAGTTTTTGATCCACATACGAATTACTATTCTCCGAAAGATAAGGAAGAATTTGATATGGCTTTCACAGGAAAAGTGATCGGAATCGGAGCAGTGATTCAAGAGAAAAAAGGATATTTATATTTAGGTCCTCTTACCATTGGAGCACCTGCTTGGAAATCGAAGCAGCTTACAGAAGGAGATAAGATCCTAAAAGTAAAATCTAAACCAAAAGATGATGCTGTAAACGTGGTAGGAATGCTTTCCGAGGAAGCGGTAAGATACATCAGAGGTGAAAAAGGAACTCCGGTTACTTTAACGGTTCAGAAGAAAGACGGAACAACTAAAGAAGTAACAATGATCCGTGAAGAAGTTGCTATTGAAGATACTTTCGCAAGAAGTATTGTTGTAAACTCTCCAAACGGTAAAAAATATGGTTTCATTAATTTACCAAGTTTCAATGCAGATTTTGAAGATCCAAAAGGAAGAAATGCTTCTGATGATATTAAAAATGAGATTATTAAACTGAAAGCTCAAAACATCGAGGGAATTGTTTTAGACCTAAGAAATAACGGTGGTGGATCTCTAACGGAAGTAGGAGATATCATGGGACTTTTCATGAATGCAGGACCTTATGTTCAGGTAAAAGATGGAAATGGAAAGATTCAGACGTTGAAGAACAAACAAGAAACTCCAATCTGGACAGGACCTCTTATTATTATGCAAAATGAACTTTCGGCTTCAGCTTCAGAAATCTTGGCTGGTGCAATGCAGGATACTGGAAGAGCGATGGTTATTGGTTCTCCACAGTCTTTCGGAAAAGGAACGGTACAGACTTTTGTTGATTTGAATAGATTTTTAAATACTGAAGATGATTTTGGTTCTTTAAAATTAACGATCCAGAAGTTCTACAGAATTACAGGAGAGTCTACTCAGAGAAAAGGAATTGTGTCTGATATTCAAATGAAAGACTTCTTTACTTATGCTGAAATAGGGGAGAGATATGACGACTATGCATTGGCATGGGATAAAATTCCTAGCACAAACTTTCAGAAGTTGAACTATTTTGATGTGAAAGCATTAGAAAAAGCAAGCAACGATAGAATGGCCAAAAATACCAACTATCAATTGTTGTTAGAATCTGCTCAATGGAGAGAGAAATTAGATAAGGAAGAAACCATTACACTTAATATCAATAAGTTTAATGATGTGATGAAGCAAAGAAAAGCTCAGATCGAAAAATTCAAAGCACTAACGAAATTTGAAAATGGTCTTCAGTTTACGCTTTATCCAAATGAAGTTGACAGAGAGAAAAAAGATGAAGCATTCAAGAAGAAATCTGAAATGTGGATCAAAAATCTTAAGAAAGATCTTTACCTTCAGGAAGCAATGAATATCATTGGAGATATGAATGTAAAAAAATAAAAATAGAAACCCCGCTAATGAAAATTAGCGGGGTTTTTTATGCTATAAAATCGATTATTTAATTTCTACACATCCAACTCTTCCACCTGCATTTCCAGTAGGCTGAGTATGGAAATCATCTGCTGCTGCATGAATGATCATTCCTTTTCCGATAATGTTTTTAGATTCGTCTGTACATCCAAGACACCATTTATCGGTTTTGAAAGTCAGCGTTGCAACACCATCTTTATTAGCCACTAAATTCCCGATATCTCCCATGTGGAAATGCTCAGCACCCCATTTACCGTGATCGTCTTTTCCTGGATTCCAGTGCCCTCCTGTAGAAGTTCCATCTGCTGCAGAACAGTCACCTTTTTCATGAATGTGCACTGCGTGGATCCCCGGAGTAAGATTTGTGACATCAAGTTTCATTACAACTTCGTTTCCGTTTTGAGTAAACTTTGCAGTTCCTCCCGTCTGTGTTCCGCTTTTAGCGTTTACAGAATACATTTTTGTGGTTCCGCAAGAAACAGCAAATAATGCACAACCAGCCAATAATGCTAATGTTTGTACTTTCATTTTAAATGATTTTTTATATTGATATAAAGGTAAGTAATATTTAAAATAAAAATTCATAGAATCTTTATATACAACATTCGCAATAAAAGACAAATTCTCTATTCTTTATCTTCTTATTTTTACAGATAAAAACAACAATTGGAAGAATATAAAAGAAGAATCATCAGGATCATTAAGCATATAGATGAACATTTGGATGATGACCTCAGTCTTGAAAAAGTGGCAGCAATAGGTGCCTATTCTCCCTTTCATTTTCATAGAATTTTTAAGCTCATTACAGGAGAAACACTTCAGAACTATATCATCCGAAAGAAGATAGAAAAAAGTGCTTTATATCTTGCTTTAAAAAAGAATGTAGACATTAAGGAAATATACATGGAGCTGGGGTTTGCTAACCATTCTGTCTTTAATAAAACATTTAAAAAATACTATGGACAGTCGCCTTCAGAATTTCGAAGGTCTGCTCCGGAAAGTTTCCACAAGATTTTACAAGTTGAGAGCAAGAACGGACAAGTTGATACGGTTTTTCGACAATACATTTGCAACGTAGAAAACCTATTAAACTGGCGAACAATGAATTTAAAAATTAAAGTAACACAGTTGCAGGAAATGAATCTTGCATGTGTAATGAGCCTTGGATTGGCTGATGTAGAAAAGTCTTATGATATCTTAATCGATTGGGCTAAAAGGAAACAGCTTTTCCCCCGCGAAAATGTAAAAATGATCTCGGTTTATCATGACAGTTTCAAAGTAACACCTCCTGAAAAAGTAAGGATTCACGCATCTATGCTTCTAGATGAGCAGCTCATGGAACAGGAAGGGGAAGTTTTTCCTGAGATTATTGAAACGGGTAAATTTATCATCGGAAGCGGTGAAGTTACCCTGCATGATTTTGAAAAGTGCTGGGCCTCTTTATTCTTATGGATGAATGAAAACCATTATTCCATCCGAAAAGCTTTTCCTTTTGAAATTTATCATTCCAATTTCAAAGAGCATCCGGAAGAGAAAATGATTGTTGATTTTTGCATCCCTATCCACTAATCTGCGACTCAGAGTTCAAAGTATGCCTTTCGGTAAGTTTTTTTTTACCGAAAGGCATTTTCAACTGTATTTTTGATCCGAAAATTAACAACAATGAAAACGCAGACACAAAGATTTTTATTTCTTATTGCTTTTTTCTCATTTTTTCTAAGCTATGCTCAGGTGAAAATTACAGGAAAAGTAACTTTTAGAAATAAGGGAATCAGCGAAATAAATATCACCTTGAAAGACACGTATGATGGAGCTACAACTGATACAAATGGTAACTTCTCATTTGAAACGTCAGAAAAAGGAAATCATACTTTGATATTTACCCATTCAAAATATAATGATGTAGAAAAACCAATTGTCATTGAAAATCAGGAAATATCCGTCAATGTAGAATTGAAAGAACAGATTAACGAGATTGATGCCGTCGTGATCTCAGCAGGCTCCATAGAAGCAAGCGATAAGAAAAGAGCAACCGCATTATTAACACCTATTGACGTGTACACAACAGCAGGGGCAGACGGCCAGATTACTTCTGCATTAACCTATCTTCCTGGCGTACAGAAAGTAGGAGAGTCTGAAGGATTATTCATCAGAGGAGGGACAGGAACAGAATCTAAAATTTTTATGGATGGAAGTTTAATTAACAATTATTTTTCCAGTTCAGTTCCGGGAATTGCGGGTAGAGATCGTTTTAATACGTCACTTTTTAAAGGAAATGTATTTTCAAGCGGAGGATATTCAGCCTTGTATGGGCAGGCTCTTTCCGGAGCATTAATGTTGGAAAGTGTAGATCTTCCGGACCAGAGTTCTTATGATTTCGGTATTTCTTCGATTTTTGCGAATGCTGGCTTTCAAAAGCTAAGTGATGATAAAACCCACTCTTATGGCGCAACTTTAGGATATTCTAATTTGAATTTAATGCAGAAGGTTTTCGATTTTAATACCGATTTTATAGATGCTCCGCAAGGATTGAATGCTGATGCTAATTTTAGAATTAAAACAAAATCAGGTGGATTTTTCAAATATTATGGGAAATATGATACCAATAGTATGGGCGTAAAAACAGAAAGTTTAGAGGCTGATAATGAGTATTCTATAATTAAGTTGAAAGGAAAAAATACCTATCACAATTTATCTTTCAAACAAAAATTCGGAAAATATCTTCTTAACGCAGGAACGTCTTATTCATTCAACAGAACAGATCTTAATTTTTCAACCGAGTCCAATGACATTGAATCAGATAAGACAAGATTGCTTACCGACGGAAATTATATCAATTTTAAAGCAGTTTTAGAAAGAAAAATAAATAGAATCAGTGCTGTTAGAGGAGGTTTTGAAGTAAACAATACTGACGAAAAGCTGACGTTTGAAGAAATCAATAAGCATTATAAAGATTTAATCTCAGCTGCTTTTGTAGAAACAGATTTGGGTTTCAGTAACAATTTATCTGCTAAAATAGGAGTGAGGGCAGAGAATTCATCTTATCTCGGAAAAAGCAACATTGCACCTCGACTGGCTTTGGCTTATCGTTTTGCAAAAGACTGGACCACCTCTTTCGCTTATGGATTATTCTATCAAAACCCTGAAAGTAAATATATTAATGGTCCTGCCAATCTTGATTTTCAAAAGTCTCAGCATTATATTTTTCAGGTTCAGAGAGCAACGGATGGCAGAAGCTTACGATTCGAGGCTTTTTATAAGAAATATGATCAGCTGATTAAAGTGTCAAATCTTGGATTTAATGATAATCAAACTCAACCGATCCAAAGAGCTGATAATAATAATGGTTTTGGGTATGCAAAGGGGTTGGAGCTGTTCTGGAGAGACAAGAAAACTTTTGATAATATCGATTATTGGATCAGTTATTCATACTTGGATTCAAAAAGAGATTTTATGAATTATCCTGTAAGTTTACAACCCAATTTTGCATCTGCACATACTCTTTCAGCGGTTGCCAAAAGATTTATTCCTGAATGGAAATTAGGGGTTAACCTATCGTATAGCTACGCAAAAGGACGCCCATATTATGACTTTGCAACGAAAGATGTTAATGGACAAATCATTAATTATACAAGAAATGAAGGAAGACTGAAAGACTATAGTGCACTTAATTTAAGTTTTAATTATCTTCCGAATCTTGGAAAAAAAGATGCTAAAGCTTTCACCATTTTTGTTTTGAGTATTTCTAATGTTTTAGGAACAAAAAATGTATACGGATACAATTTTTCTCAAGACGGATCCAGAAGTTCTGGAGTGGTTCCGCCGATTAATACCTTTGTTTTTGTAGGCGCATTTATAAGTTTTGGTGTTGATAAAACCCAAGATGCTATCAATAATAATTTGTAAAATAGTAGAAACCGAATCGGTTTTTTAATTAAAGATATAACAGACATTACAATATAAACTAACCTCAAAAAAACTTAGAAAAAATGAAAAAATACCTATTAAGCTTTGCTTTAGTATTGATGAGTTTAACGGCTTTTGCTCAGACTGCTTATGAAAAAGCAATGACTGAAAAAATTGCAAAATTAGAATCATGTAAATCTTCAGAAGATTTTCAGACATTAGCGAATGATTTTGACAGAATTGGAAAGAAAGAAACAACGCAATGGTTACCGTCTTATTATGCTGCTTTTGCCTACATTCAAAAAGGGAGAGTTCAGATGAGAGAAGGGAATATGATAGAGTTGGATATCATTGCCGGACAAGTAGAAAAATATCTGGATGCTGCTGAAAATGCAGGTCAAAAAAATAATGCTGAGATTCATTTATTAAGAAAAATGGCGTCTTCTTTAAAGATGATGGTGAATCCTCAACAAAGATTTATGACAGATGGTGCAAAAGCGGGAGAACAACTTAAAATTGCTGAGAAATTAGATCCAGCCAATCCAAGAATTGCTTTGATAAAGGCTGAAGATACCTATTTCACTCCTGAACAATACGGAGGAAGCAAGACCAAAGGGATTGAGATGTTTAAACAGGCATTAGAGAAATTTAATTCTTATCAACCAAAATCTGCATTAGATCCAAACTGGGGGAAAGGAGAGGCTCAGTATTTTATCAGTCAGGCCACCAAATAATCAATGTAACAATATTCTAAGCCTTCCAGATCATGGAAGGTTTTTTTGTGCCGTTCAGGAATTAAATATGACGGTTCGGCAAGAAATAATTTTAAGTATTTTGAATATAGTCTAAATTTGAGCTAAGAAATTGAATCATGAAACGTAAAAACTTTATCACCTTACTTTGGATATCATTGGCAACTTCAATGTTTTTCTTTTTCGTTTTTACAGATGAAAAAACGATTGAAAACTTTTTATTAACTGTCTTGATATCTTTCATGTATTCATTCATATTGGCTGGCGGAAATGGTATGCTTAATGATTTTCTTAACAAGAAATTTCCCTGGTCTGAAGCCACCACCAAAAGAGCCGCGATAAGCATTATTTCGATTCTTATTGCCAATGTCATATTGGTGTATTTCTGTAATTATGTGAATTTTGTACTGATTCAGAAGGCGGTAAATACAACAGAATATTTTTCAGGGCGATATAATTTCATCAATTGGTTTACCATTAATGTTGCTTTATTAATCTCTGCTTTTCTTCACGCAAGAGGTTTTATGGAGGAATTGAAGAAAACCTCCAAAAAAGAAGTAGTAGAGCAAAAGCTCATTGCAAAATCTGCCAACGCACAGTTTGAAAGTTTAAAAAACCAGCTTGATCCGCATTTTCTTTTCAATTCATTAAATGTTTTAAGTTCGTTAATTGATGAAAATCCGAGGCAGGCGCAGAAGTTTACGGCTTCAATGTCAAAGATTTACCGGTATGTTTTGGAGCAGAAAGATAAAGAATTAGTTACAGTAGAAGATGAAATAGAGTTTGCAAAAACGTATTGTGATTTATTAAAAACAAGATTTGAAGACAGTGTAGATTTTGTTTTTGATGTTAATCAGGAAGATTACCGAAGATATGTCGTTCCTCTTTCACTGCAGTTGTTGTTGGAAAACTGTATCAAACATAATTTTGCTACATCTTCAAAACCATTAATTATTAAAGTTTTTTCTGAAAATGATACATTATGCATTGAAAATAATCTGCAGGTTAGAGAGCAGATGAAAGAGAGTGCTGGGATTGGGTTGGCGAATATTGTTCAGCGTTATTCTTTACTCACGAAAAAGAATGTTTTCATTGAAAAATCTGAAGATTATTTTAAAGTAAAGCTTCCGATATTATCAGGTAAACCAAACGTTGTGAATGTGAAACCTGAAGATAATGATAAAGCTTATGAAAGAGCAAAAAAACGAGTGAAAGAGATCAAAAGCTTTTACGGAAACCTTATTTCTTATTGTGTAATTATTCCGTTTTTGATCATTATTAATTTGATTACAAACCACAAACATATTTGGTTTTACTTTCCGATGTTGGGTTGGGGAATTGGGGTTTTAGCACACGGAATGAATGTTTTCGCTATCGGAAAAACATGGGAAGAAAAAAAGATTAGAGAGATTTTAGAGAAACAAAACAAACAATAAAAAACGATAACTATGGAAACTATTGACGAAAGCGACATTCGCTACAAAGAAGCTGAAAGAAAGGTAAAAAAGATTAAAAATTTCTACTCTTTTGTTTTTATTTATGTAGCAGTGAATATATTTGTTTTGTTTTTGAATTACAGAGAATTAGAACCTGGACAAACCATTTGGAGCTTAAAATATTTTGCTCTTCCCATATTTTGGGGAATAGGAGTTGTTGGCTACGGAATGAGGTTTTTTTTTCCGGGATTTATCCTGGGAAATAATTGGGAGGAAAAGAAAATCAAAGAATTAATGGATAAAGAACATTAACATGGAAACATTACAAATCATTTTTTATCTTTCAATGGGTGCTTGGTTTTTGAGCGAATTTCTTTATAAAAGAATATTGAAATCGGGAGAAAAAGATCAGAAAAATAAAGATAAATCTACATTAAATATATTATGGATCGCTATTCCTTTTTCTATTGCCGTATCTGTAACGGTTTCAAACATAATAAAATTTCCCATCACTCACTCGAACTGGATCTTTTATCTTGGTGAAATTTGTATTCTTATCGGAATCATTTTAAGATTCATCATCATCAGGTCTTTAGGAAAGTATTTTACGGTTGATGTAACGATAAGAGAAGATCATAAAATCAAGAAAGAGGGATTTTATAAATATCTGAGACATCCATCGTATGCCTTTTCTTTGTTGACTTCTTTTGGTCTTGGTTTGTATTTAAATAATTGGTTTTCATCGATTTTAGCATTTGTTCCTCCCTTATTAGCATTTATCTATAGAATCAGAATAGAAGAACAGGCTTTGGTAGAACAATTTGGAGAAGAATATATCGAATATAGAAAATCTACAAAAAAACTGATTCCGTTTATTTATTAAATAGAACTAATCGTAAACTTAAACCTTGTTGAGGCGTCTATTTTCCACACAAAAATTAAACCTAATCATCTGCGTAATCTGCAAAATCCGAGAGAGAAAGAAAAATTAAGCCCCGTAATTTCCATTAAATTTAGATTTTTACATTTCAGTATCCATTTTCTACAGCTCAGTAAGATAAAGTTGATTGGAAGTTCTTTATTGACCTAAATTTGATTCAAGAAAAACAAACAAATCTTTAAAATAACATATTATGGAAACTTACCCAAACAAAGAAAATTTAGCTTATAAAAAAGCAACAAAAAGAGTAAAAGAGCTCAAAGGATTCTATGGAAATCTTACTTCTTATTGTTTGATAATTCCTTTTTTATTGGTTCTTAATCTTTTAACTTCCTTTAATCATTTATGGTTTTATTGGCCAATGTTAGGATGGGGAATCGGTCTTGTGGCACACGGAATCAACGTTTTTGGAATAGGAAAAGACTGGGAAGAAAAAAAGATCAAAGAGTTGATGGATGAAGAAAGAAAAAGCGTAAAAACACTTTAATAGATTAATAATAACTTTTTAAAAATCAATATCATGAATTATAATCAGGCAGAACAAAGAGTAAAAGAACTAAGAAAATTCTATAAAGGTATATTTTGGTTCGCAATCATTTTAGGATTCGTTTTCTTAGACGATATCTTTGAAAAAGGAGTATTTGATTTTTCACTTTTTGATGGGTCAATTATTTTAGGAATCTGGGCGGTTATTTTGACTGTAAAAGCGGTAAAATTATTTGTTTTTGATTCCGAGTGGGAAAAATCGGTGATGGAAAAGAAAATGAAAAAAACAAAAGAACCTATAAACTTTTAATAGCTGAAAACTTTTATTTAATTTTATTTCGAAATCAAAAACTAAAAATCAATGATCAAAACTGTCATTATCGAAGACGAAAAACCTGCAGCAAGAAAGATAGAAAGAATGTTGAGTTTGTTTCCTGAATTAGAGGTTGTTGCAAGTATTGAATCTGTGGAAGACGGAGTAAAATGGTTCTCAGAAAATGAGCATCCGCAGCTTATCTTTTCGGACATCGTTTTGGGAGATGGTTTATCATTTGATATTTTTGAAAAAGTTCCTACCAAAGGATTTATCATTTACACGACAGCTTTTGATCAGTATACTCTGAAAGCCTTTAAGTTAAACAGCATCGACTATCTTTTAAAGCCTATTTTGGAAGAAGATTTGTCGGGAGCTATTGAAAAATTTAAATCATTTCTTCCTTCAGGTAATCCTGTTACTTCACAGGAAATTAAGCAGTTGATCAAAAAAGATAAAACAACACTTTCCAGAGTTTTAGTGAAAATCGGATATAATTTGAAGATTGTTCAAACCAGTGAGATCAGTTGCTTTTTTAGTGAAAATAAGATTGTTTATCTTCAGACAGAAGATCGTACTTACCCTTCGGATTTCACGTTGGATGAGCTGGAAGATGTCTTGGATGAAAAGAAATTCTTCCGTGCAAACAGACAGTTTATTATCAGTTCAGATTACATCAAAAATATTCATACTTCACCCAATTATAAAGTAGAATTAGATTTTCAACCCCAAGAGGAAATCACCGTAAGCCGCGATCGTGTGAAAGATTTTAAAGATTGGTTAGTAGGTTAATTTTTATCCAAAAATGGAATACGATTAACAATCAACTAATTACCTGTAATCAATTCTGTTAGACTCTGTATCTTCAAGCTGTTGTACAATTGATTTTGGAATTTCCTCACTTTCAATCGGAAAGCTTATGGAATCTGGAACAAAGGTCTTTCGATCAGCTTTCTGAAATATTTCGAACAGAGCAATAGGCTCTTGATTAAAACTAATACATGTACTTATAAAATGGAATTCATGGAGCTTATATTCTGGATTTTTCAATTTTTCCTTGATATCTTTTATCCTTGACACAAAATGTCTTTGTCGGATATTTGATGATAATTTTAATTTTAGAAATTATTGTTATAGCATTCTTTATCTTACCTAATGTAAAGTATAGAATTAAACAATAAACCCGAAACATTGCTGCTCCGGGTTTACTAAATTTATAATGATTGTTTAGTCTTGCTGACCTTTTTCTGGTGTTGTTTTGTATCCAAATTTCTGTATCATAACATAGGTAAGAGCTACTAAAGCAATACTTAAGATAAGATGCGAATTCTCTGGATGCATCATTGCCTGATAAATATTGTAACCTAAAACAGCAGATACAATTGCTATTAATACTTGATTTGCTTGAGCGTACTGGTTTTTTAATGAAGTTTTCATAATTAATATTTTTAATTGTTATTTACTTAGTAAGTATCACAACTTAAAATACGTTACAGAAAAATGTGAAAACTTTCTTTTTTACGCAATTACTCCGCTTCCAATAAGTTCATCATCTAGATACCAGGAAGCAAATTGTCCTTCCGCAATCGCAGATTGAGGTTCTTCAAATTCCATGTAAAAAGCATTTTCAAACTGGAAGATCGTTGCTTTCTGCAAAGCTTGTCTGTAACGGAATCTCGCCAATACTTCCATAGATTCTCCATTTTTTAATCTTAGGTCTTCACGAACCCAGTGCAATTCGGCATTATCAACTTTCAAAGCTTTTTTATGTAATCCTGGGAAGCTGTGGCTTTCGCCCACAAAAATGATGTTGTTTTCCATATCTCTGGATACGATAAAACAGCTTTCTTTGTGTCCGCCAATTCCTAGCCCTTTACTTTGCCCGATCGTGAAAAATTGAGCACCCTGATGCTTTCCAATTACTTTTCCGTCAGCTTTTTTATAATCGATTTTTTTACTTAAAAATTCTAATTCTTCTTCTTTTGAAGAGAAATTCGGTGTTTCTTGAGAAAACAAAGGTGAATCTTTGAAAATTTCTACTATTTCTCCTTCTTTAGGAACCAATTGTTGTTGTAAAAATTGAGGAAGACTTACTTTTCCAATAAAACATAATCCTTGCGAATCTTTTTTATCAGCCGTAACTAATCCGATTTCTTTAGCGATTTCTCTTACTTCAGGTTTTGTTAATTCTCCAATAGGAAATAACGCTTTAGATAATTGATCCTGATTCAATTGACACAGAAAATATGATTGATCTTTATTATTATCTTTTCCTGCTAACAAATGGAAAATTTCCTTTCCATTTTCGTCAAAAGTAGAGTCTACTCTTGCATAATGTCCTGTAGCCACCTTGTCGGCACCTAAAGACATCGCTGTTTTCATGAAAACATCAAATTTTACTTCTCTGTTACACAAAACATCAGGATTCGGAGTTCTTCCTTTCTGATATTCATCAAACATATAATCAACGATTCTTTCTTTGTAAAGATCGCTCATATCAATCACCTGAAACGGAATTCCTAGTTTCTGGGCAACCATCAACGCATCATTGCTATCCTCTATCCAAGGACATTCATCTTCTAACGTTACGGAAGCATCGTTCCAATTTCTCATAAACAAAGCCACTACTTCATGACCTTGTTGTTGTAATAAATACGCTGTAACACTGGAGTCTACACCTCCTGATAATCCTACTACTATTTTCATTTTATTTCAATTTTACGAAACTCTTAACGGGAGTTCTTAGTTTGATGCGGCAAAAATACAACTAAAAATATTCGTAAAAAAACCATAATTTTAAACATTGATAAAAACGATATTAATATGAAAAAAATTACTATTGCATTGATGCTGATACTTTCAGGGTCAGTGTTTTCCCAAGTTTCAGTAGGTGCACCCATACAACAAAATAATAAATGGACTTTTGGAGGAGGAATTGGTTTAGGCTTCGGAAGTAACAGTGCTTTTTACCTCCAGGCTTCCCCAAGAGTAGGATATAGACTAACCGACGATTTAGAAGCAGGAGTTATAGGAAGTGTCTCATGGCAGACCTCAAAATATTATAGCTCAACAATGTTTGGAGCTGGTCCTTTTGCGAACTATTATTTTGCGCGATCTTTTTATGTAGGAGCCAATCTTCAACATTATTTCATTGATTATAAAGACAAGTTCTACGATTACAAAGATCACAGAGAAGAAACCGCTTTATATCTTGGAGGTGGATATATGCAGCGCATAGGTGGAAATTCTTTTATGCAAATTGGTGTAATGTATAATGTGCTTTGGAAAGAGAATTCAAGTGTGTTTTCTAGTGGGCTAGTGCCTAATATTGGGTTTGTGGTGGGGCTGTAATTTTTTTATTTTCTACAGATTTTATATTAGTTTCATTTGCAGAAATTATTTCAGTATAAAAGAAAAGCATCGAGAATTTCCCGATGCTTTCTATTTAAAAAATTAAATTATTTATTAAGAAGATTTTTCAACCGTCTTTTTTGTTTTCTGAGCTTTTCCGGCTAGGCCATCTTTCGCTTCATTCACATCTAAAATAATAGTTTCTCCTTCGTTTAATTGTTTGTTTACCAGCATTTCAGCCAATAAATCTTCAATGTATTTCTGGATTGCTCTTTTTAGTGGTCTTGCACCGAAGTCTTTGTCCCAACCTTTTTCAGAAATAAAGTCTTTAGCTTCATCAGTTAAGTCAACTTTATATCCTAATTTATCAAGTCTGGTGTAAAGCTTGTTCAATTCAAGATCAATGATTTTCTTGATATCTTCTTTCTCAAGAGAGTTGAAGATCACAATATCATCAATTCTGTTTAAGAACTCAGGAGCAAATGCTTTTTTAAGGGCATTTTCAATGGTTCCTCTTGCTCTTGTATCAGAACCTGTTTTCTTAGCAGAAGTTCCGAATCCTACACCATCTCCGAAGTCTTTAATATCTCTCGTTCCGATGTTTGAAGTAAGGATAATGATTGTATTTCTAAAATCAATTTTTCTACCTAAACTGTCTGTAACGTGACCTTCATCTAAGATCTGTAATAAGATATTGAACACATCTGGGTGAGCTTTTTCAATCTCATCCAAAAGAACTACTGCATAAGGTTTTCTTCTTACAGCTTCTGTTAATTGTCCACCCTCTTCGTATCCAACGTATCCCGGAGGCGCTCCAACCAATCTTGAAACTGCAAATTTCTCCATGTATTCACTCATATCGATTCTGATCAAAGATTCATCAGATTCGAAAAGCTCTCTTGCCATTACTTTCGCCAGCTCAGTTTTACCAACCCCGGTTGTTCCAAGGAAAATAAAAGTTCCTATCGGACGGTTTGGATCTTTAAGACCGGCTCTGTTTCTTTGAATAGCTTTAACAACTTTCTTCACAGCATCTTCCTGACCGATAACTTTTCCGTTCAGTTTTTCGTCCATCTGAGCTAGTTTATCAAGTTCATTTTTACCAACTTTCGTTACAGGAACTCCACTCATCATAGAAACTACTTCTGCTACATTTTCGTCAGTTACAGTTTCTTTTTTCTCTTTTACATCTTTATCCCATTTATCCTGAGCAGCATTAAGTTCCATTTGAAGACGTTCTTCTTCATCTTTAAGCTTTCTGGCCTCAAGATAATCCTGAGCTTTTACAGCTTTCTGCTTCAATTCTTTGATGTCTTCAATTTTCTGTTCAAAATCAATGATCTCAGTAGGAACTTTCATGTTTTTAATATAAACACGAGATCCTGCCTCATCCATTGCATCAATTGCTTTATCTGGTAAGAAACGATCTGTAATATATCTTGCCGTTAAGTTTACACAAGCCAGAATTGCTTCTGGAGTATACACAACATTATGATGTTCTTCGTATTTGTCTTTAATCTGATTCAAGATTTGAATGGTTTCTTCAATGTTGGTAGGTTCCACCATTACTTTCTGGAATCTTCTTTCTAAAGCCCCATCTTTTTCAATATACTGACGGTACTCATCAAGAGTTGTGGCACCAATACATTGGATCTCACCTCTTGCTAAAGCCGGTTTAAACATATTGGAAGCATCTAAACTTCCTGTTGAGCTACCAGCACCAACAATTGTATGAAGTTCGTCAATGAACAAGATCACATCACGGTTTTTTTCTAATTCCGTCATGATGGCCTTCATTCTTTCTTCAAACTGTCCACGGTATTTTGTTCCCGCAACTAAACTTGCAAGATCTAACGTGATTACTCTTTTACCATAAAGAACTCTGGAAACTTTCTTCTGTTGAATTCTTAAAGCTAATCCTTCAGCGATGGCAGATTTACCAACACCCGGTTCACCAATAAGCAACGGATTGTTTTTCTTTCTTCTTGATAGAATTTGAGAAACTCTTTCGATTTCTTTCTCACGACCAATCACTGGATCTAATTTCCCGTCTCTTGCCAAAGAAGTAAGATCTCTACCAAAGTTATCCAATGTTGGAGTTTTACTTTTTGCAGATCCTAGATTTCCCGTAGGCTTTCTCATTTGCTCAAAATCTTCTCTTTCTTCATCGTCATCATAAGCACTCATTTGTGGTGCCTGTCCGGAGTTTTTAAGCATCGTTTGATATTCTTTTGAAACTCCTTCATAATCGATGTCGTAAGCTCCTAATATACTTGAGGTAGGGTCTTCATATTTATATAGAATGCCTAAAAGCAAATGAACGGTATTAATTTCATTACTTTTGTATTGTCTGCATTCTAACTCAGCACGTTTGATGGAATGATCTGCCATCTTAGTGAAAGAAATATTGGTAACCTCCTCAGAAATAGGATTAAGACTTACTGTATTTAGAGTTTCAATTTTTCTTCTGATTTGTGTTAAATCCGCATTAAGGTTTTGAAGGATTTCTTTTGCAGAGTTTTCCGTTTTTATAATACCTAAAAGTAGATGTTCTGTATTGAGAAATTCACTTTTCAGCCTTTTAGCTTCGCTTTTGCTTTGTTTGAACACCTGGCTCAAACCTTGTGAAAACTTATAATCCATAATATATCTCATTAGAATAAAAGCAACATTGCCATTTATTCATTATCTAAATTACAAATATTTTACCAAAAATCAAATAATGACTTTATGGCAGAAAAAAACTTTATTATCTTATTGAAAATGACTAAGTTTGTTATCTCATAAATTTTTCTCATGAATCCCGAAATTTCTACTTATGTCGGATATTCTGCCTCACTTTTCGTTGTGTTGAGCTTTATATTGAAAGATGTAAGAAAAATCAGAATTGTAAATATGATTGGCTGTATTTGTTTTGTCATTTATGGTATCTTCAGCGGAATGCTGTGGCCGGTAATCATACCCAACGGGCTGGTTTGTCTTATACAAATTTACCATTTGTCGGCAGGAAATAAGGGGAAATGAGGAAAAAGATAATTACATCTGCTTTTAGCAACTTATATACTGATCAGCGTATTGAAAAGGTTTGCAGGACCTTGAATGAAAATGGCTATGAGATTGAATTAATAGGAAATAATTGGGGCGGAACAGAGGATATGCAAAGACCTTATTCTTTTTCGAGAATACAACTTATTTCTAAAAGTTTAAAAACAGCTTATTTTGAATTTAATTGGAAGTTATACCATGAATTAAAGAAGAAAGCAGATCAGAATACAATTCTTCATGCCAATGATTTGGATGCTTTGCTACCGAATTATCTTATTGCTAAAAAATTAAATATTCCTTTAGTTTTTGACAGTCATGAAATTTTTTCCGAAATGCCGGCAATTCAAGGCAAAATGTCACAAAAATTGTGGAGATATCTTGAGAGAAGCATGGTTCCGAAAGTGAAATTCATGATAACGGCGAGCGGAAGTTATGGAAAATGGTTCCAAAAAAAATATGGAGTTGAGCCAATTGTGGTTCAAAATGCACCTCGAAAAATAGATTTTGATCTGGAAATTCCTGAAAATAATCCAAAAGTAATTTTGTATCAAGGGGCAATTAATCCGTTTCGAGGAATTGATAAAGCAATTTTAGCAATGCATCATCTTGATAATGTCATCTTAAAAATTGCTGGAGACGGACCTCGTAAGAAAGAGTATGAGGACTTGGTTATCCGCGAAAATCTTCAACATAAAGTTCAGTTTCTAGGAAAATTAAGACCAGAAGATTTAAGAGAAATCACGGTAACGGTTGACTGCGGAATGAGCATCGAAGAGAATGGGGGAGAGAGTTATTTTTATTCCTTACCTAATAAAGTTTTAGATGGTATTCAGGCGAGAGTTCCTTTAATCTTATCAAATCTTCCGGAAATGCAGAATATTAAAAATCAATTTGATATTGGAGAAATTATTAAAGATCATCAACCGGAAAATATTGCCAAAGCGATTCAATTAATTTTAAATAAAGGAAGAAAAAATTACCAACCCGAACTTGAAAAAGCAGCCAATACACTTTGCTGGGAAAATGAAGAAGTGAAATTATTACAGGTTTTTGAAAAAGCTTCCCAATAAGTTTTTATCACAAAGAAAAACAAAGAATTAATAAACTATTGTGTTTTAAAGCTAAACCAAGGCGTTCCACTTATCAATGTAAAACAAATAGAATGATCTTAAAATTTGTATTTCTAAAATAAGCGAAGCGGCTTTGTTTCTCTTAAAGTATCTTCAAAACTTGCAAAATCTTTGTCTAGCCTTGTGTTTAAAAAGAAAAAGATGAGCCTTTTAAGAATTATTACAAATTGTTTTTCATAATAAGTCTATATTAAATTATCTTTTTAAAATTGGTTATCTTTGCAAAAAGAAAGTAAGAATGACCATTAAAGAAAAACAGAAAGAACTTATCGACGAGTTTGCGTTTCTTGAAGACTGGGAGCAAAAATATGAGTATATCATAGATCTTGGAAAAGAATTGAAAGGCCTTTCGGATGACAAGAAAGGTGATGAAAATCTAATTAAAGGTTGCCAAAGTAAAGTTTGGATCGATGCTGAGTTCAAAGATGGAAAACTGTTTTTCGATGCTGATTCGGATGGTATTTTACCAAAAGGAATCGTTTCGTTGTTGGTAAGCATTTACAGCGGACATTCTACGCAGGAAATTTTAGATTCGGATTTTGAGTTTATTTCCGAGATCGGATTACAGGAATTTCTTTCCCCTTCTAGAGCCAATGGATTAATGGCGATGACAAAACAAATTAAATTTTATGCAGTTGCCTATCAACTGAAGTCGTAGTCGTGACCAGAATTTTAGCATATCGTTTTTCCGCGTTTGGTGATGTCGCTATGACAGCACCTGTTTTTCGAGAGTTCTTAGAACAGAATCCGAATGTAGAAATCGTCATGGTTTCAAGGAAGAGTTTTGAGAGCTTATTTTCTGATATTCCGAATATTATCTTTAAAGGAATCAACTTAGATGATTATAAAGGTTTTTTCGGATTGCAAAGATTGGCAAATGAATTAATAAAAGAATTTCAGCCTGATATGATTGCCAATTTGCATGACGTAATCAGGACCAAAATTTTAGATAAAATTTACAGAAGAAAAGGTCTTAAAGTATTTAAAATAAACAAAGGAAAAGAAGAAAAAGAGTATTTAACAGATGTTTGGAATCTGAATAAAACACAATTAAAAAAAACGGTTGAGCGCTATGCTGATGTTTTTAGGGATATGGGTTTTAAAGTTGAACTTTCTCATCAGTTAAGACCTATTACAGAAAAGAAATCGGGAATAGGCTTTGCTCCGTTTGCTCAGCATAAAGGAAAAATGCTTCCTTTGGAAAAGTCTTACGAGCTTGTAAGGATTTTAGCACAGAAACATACAATCTATTTCTTTGGAGGTGGAAAAAATGAGACTGAAACGTTAGAAAAATGGGAAAGTCAAATTCCGAATACCAAGAGCTTGTCTGGGAAATTAAGTCTTACAGAAGAGCTTAATAAAATTTCAGAATTAGAGCTAATGATTTCTATGGATTCAGCGAATATGCATTTGGCGAGTTTAATGGGAACGCGATGTGTCTCTATCTGGGGCTCTACGCATCCATTTGCAGGGTTTTTAGGCTTTGGACAGAGTGAAGATGATGTTGTACAGGTAAAAGATCTTACATGTAGGCCTTGCTCTGTTTTTGGAGATAAGGAATGTTATAGGGGAGATTGGGCTTGTCTTGAGGAACTTGATGTTCAGAAAATAGTTGATAAAATCTGATAATGGTTTTTATTACCAAGAAAATTTATCCAAATATATGAAGTTTTATGAGAGTTTTTTTAATTGCTCAATTTCTTTATCTTCATTTGCTTTAGATGGAACAGGTCGGACTTGGCATGCATATTTTCTAATATCATTAAAATAGTTCAATTTTTCACTATCAACTTTAATTAATCTGGCTTGTAGAAATCTTACTCCTGAAACAATCTCAATTGGAGTGTTTCCTGAATTAATTATCTCTACAGAAATACACCCACAATATCCAGGTTGTAAAATAGTTGACATTGTTAATCCTAATCTACTATAAGAACTTCGTAAAGATAAGACTGCGTAAACATTATTGGGAAGTTTTATATATTCTAAAGTAGAAAATAGAGTAGGTTGAAATGGGTGCAATAGAAAATTTTCTCCAATCTTTCTTCTAGTTTGTGTAAAGTTACTTTTTATTGAACGTGAAGATATATCATTTGAGGAAGTGTTTATATATGATGATCTACCTTGATGTTGAAATAAAAAATCGGTACCAACTCTAAGATCAATACTTATGTCTCCAATCTGATTTTCATCAAGAATTGGATGAATAAATAAGTGGTTATCTTTAATCAATGATTTTATTTCATTTTTATGTAGTGTTCCGCCATTCATAAAATTCAGCTTTTATTATTCCAGCTCTTTAATAAAAAATAACTTGAAATAGATTTTTCAATCAAATTATTTAACATTTGATACTTCTGTTTTTCAGGAAGATCTATAAAACTAGTGCTCGTATTATCTTTCCATACTCCCCAACCTATTTTATAAATATAATGAAGTTGTTTGTCGTTTTCTAAAATCTCAGGAATAAATTTATAAAAGTTTGAATTTGAGATAGTCTTTTCTTCAAATCTTAATTCTATTTTTTTTCCAACTAATTCTACAATTTCTTTAAAATCATCTATAATAGAAGAAGGTCTCATATTTAGAAAATCATCTACTAATGTAATTCTTTTAGATGTACTGGGATGTGTGTATGAATCGTTATCATAACTTGTTCTATCATATAAGTATTGATTAGATGCATCACTAATATATTGTGCTGCAAATAGATCAGCAAAATATTCTGCAGTATGATTTAAAAATGACTTTTCGTCGGCTATAATTGTGGATTTGCTAATTTTTGATAAGATTCTTTTTGAAATATTATATTCAGCATCAATGAAGTGACCTAGTTCATGATAAAGTGAAACTGTTGCTAAATAATCTCTACTTAAAATTTTTGGCAGAGAAATTCTAATTTGTCTATACTTTATTTGTTCTAAAGATTTAGAACTTAAGAAAATATTTAAATGATCAAAAAACTCTTTATTTCTTGAAAAATATAAATCATTAAAATTATTTGATAGTGATGTTGAGAGAATTAAGTTATCATCATCTATCCAATCTTTAAGCGCAAGTTCCAAACAAGATATAATTTCAAAAGGAATTACATTTAAGGTGCTGTTATCTAAATATTGTAAATCGGAAATGATATATTGTAAAATTTGCTTATAAACAGGTATGTCAGTAGAAAGGATTACTCCAGTATTACTTAAATGTTTTATGGAAGAAAATATTTTATAAATATTTATGAAATGCTCCTCTCTTCTTTCATCCGAATAGACATTATTTTTGCTATTAGAAAATTGGGAATCAATTTGATTGATAAGTAAATTTAAAGACATGTTAAATATTTAGGCATGCAGAGCTGTTATAATATTTTTATAAGTTGTTTTTGTAATGTCGGTTATACTTTCCTTTTCAAGGATTTCTCTATTGTCAATTAAAAAATTAGTGAAATAAAAATGCTTATTACTGATCAAATAAGCTTCTTTTTCTCCTAATATAACATCAATAGCCTCTCTTATTGCTTGATCCAATTCATTTTTAATTTCAACATTATTGCCTGCAATTATCTCTGTCAACAAACTTCCATATAAAGAAGTAAACGCGGATCAGTCTCAAAAGTTGGGGAGAAAATAAAAAATGCTATTTTTGTATAATGCTAAATGATGCCGAACTGCTTAAATTATTTTTACCTGAACTGTTGATTGAATATTTTGAGATTGTAAAATTTGAAGAAGAAAACCAAATTCTACAT
>NZ_FRAV01000056.1 GCF_900142445.1 Chryseobacterium polytrichastri
GT
The DNA here is from genome assembly GCF_900142445.1 of Chryseobacterium polytrichastri. Taxonomy (GTDB): domain Bacteria; phylum Bacteroidota; class Bacteroidia; order Flavobacteriales; family Weeksellaceae; genus Chryseobacterium; species Chryseobacterium polytrichastri. The sequence continues at coordinate 3 of NZ_FRAV01000056.1, forward strand.
AATGTGGAAACTGAGTATTATTTCGATGAAAAATTATATAAAAGAAGATTTAAAATAGAGAAAGCAAATGCTTGGTTAGATAGTTTCAAAGCATTATTGGTGAGATTTGAAACATTAAATATCACTTGGATAAATCTACATTATTTAGCTTTCTCTATTTTGTTCCTTAGAAAAATAAAAGTTTAAACAGCTTTATTACTAAGAATCATCCGCCGCAATTTTTCTGGTTATAAATTTAATAACCAGCAGTTATAAATTTCCCATCTGCTGCTTCGCTAAAAATCATTAATATTGTATAATTAAACATACAATATGATTACACTGGGAACCAAACTTCCCAGGCTTAGAAAAAAGAAAGGCTATACCCAGCAGGAGGCCGCTGACTTACTGGATATTTCTCAGCCTGCTTATCATAAATGGGAAACTGATACAGCACGCCCTTCCATAGAAAACCTGCTGAAGATCTGTGAGGTATATCAGGTTGATTTAAATGAGCTGCTGGAAGAGGCACCGACATTCAATATCACTAATAATGACTGTAATATTCAAAATATTGCCAACCCTAATTCAAATTTTTATACTGAATCCCCTGATCTGGTCAAAGGCTTATTAAAGAACCAGGATGCAATTACCAGTCTGCTCAGCACTCAGAACAAACTCATCGAAGCTTTGATTGAAAAGATTAAAGAATAACCAGTTTACTGACCAAACAAATCGAATTATACAGCATATTAATTTCCCGATTTTTTTTTAACAACGAAAAAGCTGGGGATTTTCCTGTACCAAATCATTAAATAGCTGTACATCAGGATCAGCACATATCCATATCATTTTCATAGTATTTACGCCTCTCGTGAGAGAGGCGTAAATATGTTCTATCTCACTTCTGAGAGAATTTCGTAAATTTATGGTGCATAATATATTACATGGATGTGTGATAATAAAAAACTAATGAATGAAAACCATAGCTTACAACAACAAGAAGCTGCGTATCATCACAGCATTGGCCGCCGCATTTTTCATAGTTTTCCACGGCCGGCCTCTAAACCTGTTAAAGGCATTTACTTCCCTGAGCTTTTATACTGCAGTAACGGTCAGCTTTGTCATCTCACTTTTATTAGTGTATACAATCCACATAGTTACAATATGGCTCGACAAAAGATCCGGATGGAGACTGGAGCCGGTTAAACGTTCTTTACTGCAGTTTTTACTGGGCGTTTTGCTGCCTGCCGTGACGGATGTACTGCTGATTTCTTCTTACTTTGAACTGCTGGGACAGAACATTTTTGATAATGGTTTTCTGCTGGTTGATTTTCCTGTTATTGTTTTCTTTATTATTTTCCTTAACCTTTACTACGTTATACATTATCTCCTGCTGTCAGACTCAAAAACAATACCGGACTACACTAAAGAAGTTAATCAGTACGATGAAAATATTAAAACTAAAAAATTAACTGTTGATAACAGCGGGCTATATCTGGAGTTCGACGTCCAGCAGGAAATATTATACTTCTACCGTTTTAGAAAACATGTTAAATTCACTGCATTCAACGGAGAAGAGTATTCTTTTAAAGAAACGCTTGGATCTGCAGCAGAGCAGTTCAAAGACTGCAGCTTCATCCAGATCAACCGTTCAGTTGTTCTTAACTTTAATATTGTTGAAGATTACCAGCCTGGTTTGAAAAGAAATACGCTTGAAATAATCTTTGAAAACAAGTATTTCAATCTTCTTAAAAATGAGAATATGGACCGGTTTGTAGTGACAAAAGAACATATTTCGAAAGTCAGTAATTATTTTAACAATATTTAACATAAAATACAGGTCATTTCATACCCGTTTCAGGTAGGTTTCATGCCGCCTCATTGTTATTACGCACCCGGTGCGAAAAAACAAACTCCCTGTTTTAGTGACACAGCAGGCTTCTGTTATGTCTTTTCGCAACCTTACCACTTTTAGCTATTGTTTTGTATTTTTTTAATGCTATACATTTACAATCAAATAGATAACGAAATCTCTAATCATCAGATCCCATTTTTAAATCAACATCTTTCCTGTTATTTATTGTAAGCTGTTTTAAAACTAAAAATCACAAAAAAAATAAGAAATTGTCCGGGCGTAATCTTTTAAGCAGCGGATCATAAAATAACTTTTGAAATCTTTTAGATATGTATCCTATATGTGATGCTGCAGGAAAACGGTCTATGCCGTCTCTGGGTCAGGCAGAAAATGTGATGTATATGTTCAGGAAAGCTAGAGTTAACGAGCTGACAGGAAAACGCATCAAACACCGCAAAGGAAAGCCGGTTCAGATCAGGGCATACTACTGCGGTTTCTGTGACGGATGGCATCTGACCAAGTGGACGCAGCAGAGATTTAAGAAAGCCCCTCAGCACAGCTTATGAGGGCAGAAAAATAACGGCAGACCACAGGTCAAGCCGGTGTAACGTATCCCTTACGGGTGTAACATAAGAATTCTAATAACCATTTCAGACTGCAGAAGCAGCCCACAGCCCAACTACCTCCGGTCTGTATCTTTTCAGTCCATTCACGGCAGTAACTTTTTGCCAAAATTTTAAACATTAAAATCAACCCAATGAAAACATTAAAAATTGCCGTTGCAGCGTTAATAATTGCTGGCGGTACATTAGGAGCTTTTGCGTTCACAAAAGCTGAAAAATCAGATAAAAAAGTATTGAATACTTATTATCCAGTAAAAACAGCAGGTTCCAGCTTTACATGGCAGCAGCTCAATCCGGCTGATTATGAATGCGTATCGGGAGGTGCTGCCTGCGCAGGATACATAGCCACTTCACCGCCGGCAGACAATACAATCCCAACTGGTTACACCACTACTAACCATGCGCTGCAGCCAAAATAACCCGTTCATAATAAATTGAATGGAACTGGACTGCTGAGTCATCAGCAGTCCAGTTTATTACTGTAGTAGGCTTAACAGGTCTTCAGAGTTATCACTCGAGGGGTCTTTCGGATTTCTCTTAGGATGCCCTTCTTTATCGACCACCAGTAAGGCCGGGAAGCTTGTGACCGAATAATGCTTTAATAAAGGATGCCCGATTCCCAACGCCCCGGTATTCAGATTTACAGCGTGCAGCGAAGTGTATAAACCGCTTCTGACACTGGATTTCCACATCCCTCTGTTCTTGTCAATATTGATACTTATAAACACCATACTGTCGTGATTGAGTTTACTTTCAATTTCCTTTAATTTAACTGCCAGCATCTTACACGGCGTACATCCTGTAAACCAAAAATCCAGCAGAACAGTTTTTTCCTTAAAATCCGCTGATTGTATTATACGGCCGGAAGTATCTTGTAAATTAAAATTATATGCGGCTCTGCCAATCAAAAGATTCTCCTTAAGACTGGCTATAATATCCCGGTAAATAGGTTCCTTAATAACATTATCAGCATCATTTACAATATTTCTCATGTCGTCTGCTGATTTTCTGTAGCGATATAATAGATAGGAAAGAAGCTTCTCCCTCGCCGGTCCCGAAAAAGCTGCTTTCAAAAAATAATAGCATTTCCCGACAGAAAACGGTTTTCCTGATTTATAGCAGGAGTCTACTACATACCGTGCAGTAATACCTTCACAGAACCCCGCAGACAATACCAGCGTAAAATTATCGCGGACAGCTGGAAAAGCATTCATATCGGGAGGCAGGTACCCTGACAAGGCTTCTGCCAGATCATTCTTGTCTATCCTGCTGTTTCTCAAAACAAACTCTTTAGCCGTCCATGCAGTACTCAGGTTACTACCTGCTATCAATTGAAATGCCCTGCTGCTGATACGGTCTCTGTATGCCGTAAGTAATTTCGACTTCAGCGTAAACAATGAATCGGTGAATTTCATTGATGTGATAATTTTATCCGGATCCTTATTATCAGGTGAAACATCATACCTGCTTTGTGAAATTTTGTAAAGCGCCCGCTGTAATACCCATTTACAAGCACCCTTACCGGCTATTTCCTTCTCTATTTCATCTGTATAGATAATTTTGTCATTCTGCTCAACAATAAAATCATACAAGTTTTTCTTTCCCTCCACATTTTTATTCTTTAATGGAAGTTTCAAAGAAATATATGAGGCAGGAGTTTCAAGAGGTACAGTGAATGAAAAACGGTGCTGATGTACTATACTTATAATGGCAGCCTCCGCCGGCTGGTCAATTTTAAGAGGATTATTAACAAGTTCCAGGGTAACTGTGTCTCCTTCGTTTAAAAATTTGAAGCTGCCATTAATCAGGGCATTTCCAGATTGTCCGAAGCAGCTGTTATAGCTGCATATCCCAGTTAAAAATAATATATATACTGCCTTCATCTGCTACCGCTGGTTTTGTTGAATTCCTGTCAGCTGCACTTCCTGGTCGGGAATTGCCAAAGCGTATTTAGGGTCATCAGGAAGAAGTGTATAAATTATGCCGTTGATCTTATGAGTTACTGTAGTTTTATAAGACTCTTCCTTATTAAGCCTCCGCAGATCCGTCCACCGAAGGCCCCTGAGAAAAAGTTCTTTTTTTCTTTCTAATAATATTCTTCTGAGCAGGGTATCTTTATTTCCGGCAGTTATAGGAATAAATTGTCCAGTCTGGTATCGGTTAATGAGGAGTTTATTCAGGTCGGCCAGTGAAGCGGCAAGGTTCCCGGACCTTGCACTGCATTCAGACCTGATAAGATACATTTCATCTGTTGCCAGCCCGCTGTAGTAGTTACCTTTAAAATCATAGGTGCCCCGGAATTTCAGACCGATTCCGGAGGTTGCTGTGCGGAAGAAATAACTTTTCCTTAAATCACCTGGTTCATAACTGTTATAAAGTGTACTGTCCATCTGCGCTGCATAGAGGCCGCTGTAACCAGCCAGGGCGGTGTGAAATATATCTTCTGCCAGAGGAGTCTTTGAAAGCACATTTCTTGACGGGGTAATACTGTTGTAGTCTACAAGCTCTTTTTTGGCCTCGAGGCAGCTATTGGCATAAGTATATGCAGTGCCGTATTTCCTTACTGCAAGGTACAGGCGTGCCAAAAAAGCATCGCAGGTGATCCTGCATGGTTTGGTAACAGAAGTCAAAGATGCAGGGAGAAGCCCTTTGGCATCATTTATATCATTTACCACCTTATCATATACCTGCTGGACAGTACCCCTGCCATAACGAATATTGATATCAGAACTGTTTACAAGAGGGATGCCTGGATCAGCTGCAGAGCCCGCAGCATCATAAGGAAGGGCAAAATTCTGTACCAGATTGTAAAAGGCATATGCCCTGAAAAAAAGAGCCTCTCCTTTGATGGTGTTATACCTCGTTAACTGCCCGGCATCAGGTGTTATCTTTGAAAGACCGTCCAGAACGACATTGCAGTAGTATACCTGCTGATAGGGGCCGGACCAGTCAAGGTAAACTGTTGTTCCCTGATACATATCCTTTGAAAAGGTATACACGTTATCAGCCACTGTTTCAGAAGAATTGTAAGTATCGTCGGTGATATAAATATCATCACATGCTAAATTTCCCAGGGAAGGGCTGCTGTATGCATTAAATATCTCTTCATTCTTTAAAAGCAGTTCGTAATCCGACAGGGTATTTGGGACTGCAAGAGCCGAATTTGGCTTTTTGTCCAGGAATGCATCCTGTTTCCCGCACCTGGAAAAGCTCAGGGCACAGGTTACTGCGCATATGCTGATTAAATATTTTGATAATTTTGTTTTCATAATGCCGTCGTTATAATTGAGTTTTAATTCCAAAGGATATAGTCCGGGGCTTCGGCAGATTTTCACCGAACAGATCCGGGTCTATTCCCTGCTTATTGGCACGCCATAAAATCCCTATATTATTGACATAGCAGTACAAGCGGAGCATTTTAAAAGGAGTACGTGCAAGGCTGCTTTTACTGAAATCATAAGACAGGTTAATGTCCTGTAAGCGGATATGGTCACCTTTTGCCACCAATACTTCGGAGTTCGTATAAAAAGCATCCCTTGCCTGATCTGCCGGCAGAAGCGCTGATGAGGGGACATCGGTAATTAATTCATCACCTGGTTTCTGCCAGCATTTTGTATAATCACTGTGGCCCTGCCAGTTTTGATAAAGGCTGGTATAGCTGATTGAAGAACGCCGGAAGAAATAATCCAGTTTATAAATAATGCCGGCCGACAGGGCAAAGCTTTTATAAGTAACTGTATTCCTGAATGAACCGAATACCTTCGGCCTCGATGAGCCGCTGAATTTAAGGCTGTCCAGCAGCGTATTTGATATGATGGAAGCATAGTCTGAACTCGGCCTGCCGTTGAGAAAGCCTCTGGGGTCACCGTTATTAGGATCCAGCCCAGCCCATTTATAGCTGTATATCCCGAATAACGGTTTATTTAATAAAGGTAATATAATGCCGTTATTTCCTGTGCCGTATGTTAAGGTACTGGCAGCATCCTGCGGAACATTATATTTTGTAACCTTATCGGCAGCACGGCTCAGCAAAAGGTTAGTAACCCAGCTGAAGCCGTGCTTTTTTACATTTATTGAATTTATAACGATATCAATACCGCGGCCGCTCGTACCGGCTGTATTGCCCCTGAATGTCTGAAATCCTGATGAGCCTGGAAGCGGTGAATCGCCGAAGAGATCAATGCCCTTTTTAAAATAATATTCGACGCTGCCGGAAATGGTATTATTTTTAGATGCAAAGTCCAGCCCCAGGTTAAGCATCGATACTTTTTCCCATCTTAATTCAGGGTTGCCCGGATTGGCGATTGAAGCGTACGGAACTCCGGTTACATAGGAATTTAGCTGCTGCTGTATAGTTGTCACAGCAGCTAAGCTCTTGTCAACATTTCCATTGTACCCATAGGTCAGGCGCAGTTTGGCGTAAGGCAGCCAGTCCAAATGATAAAACCGTTCATCACTAAATCTCCAGCTTCCTCCCAATGAGTATAGCGGCACTGACTTTTGATTGGTGTTTACTCCGAATAGATTTGATTTGTCGATCCTGCCGCTTATTGACAAACTATATCTTTTTTTGTAAGTATATGCTCCGTTGCCAAAATAAGATATATACCTGTCCGACAGACTCTGAAACCTTAATGCAGAAGGGATCTGGTTATAACTGCCGGAGGGATTGGTTTGAAAATAATTTGAGAGATCCACGTTAGTAAACGCACCTGTACTTTTATCAAAACCATAAAAAGTACTGCCGGTGTTTTCAGTAGTTACATCACTGATTTCGGCACCAGAAATGAGTACAGCCTCGTTTTCACCCCAAATTCTGCTGTAATCTGCCTGCACCCGGAGCCTTTGTGACGTCAAAGCCTGCTGCAGCCTGTCGTCTGTACCGCCGGCAGGTACGGGATAACTTAAAGTGCCGTCTTCTGCGGTCTGCGTAAACCGGTTGATCAGATTCCGCGCTGCATAAGTGGACAGGCTGTTATAGTATTCAAGTTCAGAAGTGCTTTTTTCATACTGGTATTTAAGATCCAGGTTAAAGCCCTTAAATGCTTTATAACTTAAAGCAGCATTGATCCTGTTATCAGTCAATTTAGAAGTGTTGTCCGCATTACGCAGCTTTTCCTGAAGTCTGGATAAAATTCAGTCCTATTGAAAAATCAAGCTTTTCAGTCAGGCTTACATTGCTGCTGGTATTCAATGTAAAACGCCTGCTGCCATTTCCGATCTGGTTACTCAGACCACGGTCATAGCCGGCCGATAAAAAGTAATCATTATTTATGCCCCCGCCTCTAAGGCTGACGTTATACTGCTGGTCAACGGACCTGCGGTAAAAATACTTTTCCAGCTCTTTCCTGCTGTCTATGGTGCGGAACGCATCAATTTGACTGTCCTTTTGGTTTTGGGGCAGGCTGGAATTAAGTACAGCAACGACAGGGGAAACAATTGGATAAGATGTGCTTGAGAGGTCATTGGTATAGTATCCCTGGCGGTATAATAATTTTTCTACATCTATAAAATCACCGGCACTTAAATAGTTTTTGTTATAAACCACGCTGGGCTTGCCGCCGACAGTTATATTTGAGTTAAACTCGACCCCGGTCCTGCTGTTCCGCCTGCCTTTTTTAGTAGTGATAACAATAACACCGTTCCTGGATTTTACCCCCCCCAGATAGAGGCGGCGGCAGCATCTTTAAGAACTGTGATACTTTCGACATCGTTTGGATTAATGTTACTGATGTCACCGTCATAAGGAAAATTATCAACGATAATCAGTGGCTGGTCATTAGCAAAAAGAGTGCTGTGTCCTCTTATATTAATGTCAGTACCGGAAGAAGAGGCTGCCGTGTTTCGGTTAAACATCAGTCCGGGTACAGTCCCTTCAAGACGGTCGATTATATTTGGGCTGACACGGCGGTTAAGCAGTTCGTTATTTACCGCCGCAAAGCTTCCAGTCGCCCTTTCCTTAGGAATCCTCTGATAGCCTGTAGAAACGACCTCAATGCCCTCAAGCTGGTTCGGATTCTCTTTTAATTTGATAACTAGTGTGGTGCTCTCACTGACAGTCTGTTCGTAAGTTTCATATCCTACGTAAGAAAACTGCAGTACAGCATCTTGATCAGGTACATCAATACTGAATACACCTTTACTGTCGGTACTTGCGGCTATATTTATGCCTTTGAGTTTAATGCCGACGCCTGCCAGAGGCTCACCTTTTTCATCGGTTACTATTCCGGTAACAGTTTTTCGGCTCTGCTTTTCTTTGGCTTTTTCCTTAACGGCAGTTTTTTCTTTTACGACAATGGTTTCTCCTACAATTTCGTAGGAAAAAGGAATATCTGAAAAAATTTTATCTAAAGCTGCTTTAAGAGGCATATTGGTTATGCTGATGGTAATCGGTGTGCTTTTCCCAAGCATTTTTCCTTTGTACCAGAATAGAAAACCGGTCTGTTTTTCTATCTGTTTAAACACCTGGTACATCGGGACAGCTTTTGCTTCTATGGTTACATTCTGCGCCCTTAGATTTGTAGCAGCTGCTAAGAGACTGGTGAACAGCATTATGAATAAGAAGAATTGAAGTCTCATAATGATCGGTTTTAACTGCAGTTTATGTTCAGCCGAGGGAACATAAGACGGGGGTAAGGCTGGATGATACCCATTGGGGTATTTCCATTTTGATAAAAAATACATAAGTTTGTTTAGGTTTTGCTGCTGGGACAATCCCATTTGAGAGCGTGCGGATGCCCTGCAGCCAGTTGATAAATCGGTTCGTGCTGATTATTGCTAAACCCAGTTTAACCGGAGCATTCTACAACGATGTCTCCGGTTTTTTTATGGGTATCATTCACTAAATCTAAAAATTTAAAAAAATTACCTCATAGGCTTCTGCTGTTTAGGTGTATTATAATTGACATTTGTGCTTTGATTTTGTCTGCTGCATCTTCTGGTGTCATTGGTTCTCTGGACATACACGGTCTGGTTGAATTGTGAAAAATTATTAGTAATTAAGATTTTTTGACCTCGGTGGTTTACGGCCGGATAATTTTTGTCTCTCTAGATGAAAATATGTTAATGCGGAAATTTTCCATGGCTTGTTTTCATAGTATTACGCAGACAGCAGCCAAACCAATAGCTGTGGAATTGAAAAAAAACGAAAAATAAAATAAGCAGCTGATTATCAGTCAGTAAAACTGCTGCTCAATGAGGATTTGATTTGGTACGCCGTGGGCAGAAGGGAGAGCCCTGTATAATTATTCATGAACAAATTAGAGCCGGCGTCTTTTCTTTTTCTTCATCTGGTTCTCAAAAGCCAGTTCCTCATAATCTTCTCCCTGTACGTCCGGAAGTAATCCGCCTGCAGGGGAGCTGCCTGTATCCAGCAGCTGTTCCAGCCCCTGCCGGTAATCTTCGGAAAGATCCCTTATCGATTCAAATTGCGGCTTCTTATTTTCATCCGGATGACTGTTTTCAGCAGTCTGTAGAAGATGCATCTGCTGCTTTTGTTCTGCATTACCATTCTTCATAATCAAGGCATAGTTCATGGTGTCTTTCAATGCTCTGTTAAAGCTGAACATATGGTCAAATAGTGATTCGCCAGATCCTTTGAAAGCAGTGCGGTCAAACTGTCCCAGTCTGGCGGAATGCTGAACGTTGCTTCCCTTTGAGTTGTTCATTGGGCTGAGCTTAATTTTATTAGTAATATCCTTACGGCTGACGATCACCTGCACATGCATCTGTTCACCTTCCTTCCGCCGGCCTTCTTTCACAAGCCCTTGTTTTACTTCGATATCTGTATGCCCATAATAACGGTTGTATTCCAGTTTACCGTACCATAACAGATCTCTGTTACCTTCAATGCCGGGACGTTTAAAGTTGCGGGCATAGAGATCCATTACACTTGATGCAAACTCTTTTAACTTATCTGCTGCACCCTTTTCTCCATATTGCTGCTTAAGGTATGTAATCTCTTTTTGGCTGGGACTGATATTAATAAGAAAGAATTTGGCATCGTCTTTTCCCAACTTGCTTATATTATTATCAATTCTTACCCTGGCTTCCTGTGGAATAATATCCCTGCGGCCAGTGCTGAACCATAATTCCGATTCTCTGCCGTTTTCAGGGGGAATGCGGTTCTCTTTTTCCAGGTACTGCACCAGCTGTCCGCAGCCTGCTTTATTGTTTCCGGTCTCTGAATCTGTGATATTGATGTACATAATCCTATAGGTTTTTGAGTGATTTCCTGATATGTGCTGTGAGTTCCTCTTTTTTCACATTTGTTGTGGTCCAGCCCATTTCTTCACGCTGGGCAATGTAGTATTCCAGTAATTCACTGAACTGCTGTTTGAGCAAATCCTTTTCTTTTTGCTTTGACAGCAAAAGCTTCACACCTTTTAAAAGATGTTCATTACTCTGAACAATGGTACCGGTTCTTTCGCTTTCTGTTAAAAGGTGTCTGCCGATTCCCTCTAGTACTTCCTTTTGTCTGGCGGCGGCGGCTTTCAATAATCCGGCATCTGAAAACAGGGGCAGCAGGAAATCTTTCTCCTGCTGGCGGATAAAAGACAGGATCCGGCTGATGCCGGAGGACAGTTCCCTTTTAAGCATTTCATCACCGGGATCAGCCGGATCTTTTTTACTCCGGTAAAAATAATCCACCATCTGGCAGAAAATATCTTTCTTGCTCCGGTGAAGGTTCTGGGTAAGTTTTTCGAGCTTAATGTCTGCTTCCAGGGGATAGCGGATGCTGTTGGTGTCTCTCTGTTTCATCTTATCTCATTTTCCGTTATTTCATATCTTTTGCTGATTACCGGTATATCATCCGGTATACTTTTTCCACTGCTGGGGAGTACTCCAAAGTCCATAGGTATACCCGGAGTATACCCAAAACCCCTGCGGCATCAGCCCAGGGCAGGTTGAGTAGGGCTCTGCCCAACTCCCGCTTGCTTTTTTCAAAACATTATGTTGCCGCTTTATTATTTTCATTAGTACTGTATTTTAATTTTTTAAAAAAAAGTGAAGAAAAAGCTTGCTTTTCATAATAGTATCTTGCTGTGTTCCGGTGAACACGAAAATCCGCTGTAAGGCGGATTACAGCCGGCAGGGATAAAGAACCCATTCTCCATTTCAAATTTAGGGAGGAACAGCTGAATAACAGCTGTTTTAACCAAAGCCAAATGATGCCGTTGAATGCCAAATAAAGCCACGGAAGGCTTGTTTATCAGTAGTTTATAGAATTAATAGTTCCTTTGCTCATATAGCTGGCTGGCTATATGGCGATTGCAGGGGATAACTATATATTTTATCAGCATCTGTAAAGCTGACAGATCAAAAACCAATAAGCTAATTGGCTAAATAGCCAGTCCTATAACTATCCAATTAAGGAGCTGGATAGTTATAGGGCCGGCCGGATAAAAATTTTTATATCCAGACAGTACAGTAATATTCTGAAAATGTAGCTGGGGGTATGGCAAAAGATACTGTCATACAGTTATGTAGTTAGGAAATCATACATATAAATAATAGAAATCAACAGATATGGAAAACGAAGAGCAAAGAAACCAGCAAAGTAACGGGCATGAAGGAAATGAAAAATCGGAGCAGGAGGAAAAGACCTTCGATCAAAAAAACATTTTTAAGAAACCTAGTGTAGATGAGCAGCAGATCATGAGCATTATGGCGGGAGAAAATACTGTTTCCAAAAGGCTTGTAATTGAAAAAGATCCCGCGGCTGAGGAACCCCGAAGAAATAAAAAAGAATATACCAGACCCAAAAAGCTGGCAGAATCAGATTATTATGATCAATTCTTTAAAATACCTATGACAGCTGCAAGCAAAGGGAAATCTGTTTACATACGGCCTGAATTTCACCAAAAGTTTTTACGGCTGATCAGTGTTCTTGAAATCGAAAAGCTGACTATCTACGCTTATGTAGACAATATCATTGAACATCATTTTCAGGAGTTCGAAGAGCAGCTCACCAATATTTATCAGGCAAAGAACAAACCGTTGTTCTGACCTGAAATAATCTTCCTCTATATGGCTGAAAAGCCATTCAATGCCAAGTAATTCCACTGACTGCCAATTTGAGGACATACTTCGTTTCGGGATTAATTTCCGGAAAAATGTAAGTTATGTTATATAAAGAAACGGTCAGTCCGGAGATGCTGGAGCTTCTGCAAAAGCTAATGAAAGATGAAAACCTTAAAGATTTTAACCTTGTCGGAGGTACAGCACTTTCACTACGCATCGGAAATAGAAAATCAGTGGATATAGATATGTTCGGACCAAAAGACTTTGATCAGCAAAACATGTTAAAGTATTTAGAAGATATGTATTCGGCTAAAAAAATCAGGATCTTCAAAAATACTGTAATGAGCCGTATCAATGGGGTTAAAGTGGATATTATCACTCACAAATACCCTTTAATAAACCCAATAGAGATTCAGGAAGGAGTCCGCATGGTCTCTAACGAAGACATTGGAGCCATGAAACTTCATGCCATCTTTCAGAACGGAACAAGAATAAAAGATTTTGTGGATATGTATTTTCTTTTGGAGCATCATTCCCTCAAAACGTACCTTCAGGCATATGAAAAGAAGTACAATGGAAATCCGGCGCTTGCCGCCTATGGTCTGCTGCATTACCAAAATATAGATATGGAGGACAAAGTTTTTATTATAAAGGGTAAGGAATCCGATTGGAATAGAATGAAGGAACGGTTGAAAAAGGCAGTATTTGCCCCAGATCATAAGTTTTCTCAAACCCAGAACCAGAAAAAGCCACTACCTCCAAAGAATAAAGGAAGGGGGCTTAAGTAGTTGGTGATAATTGCACAGTTCAGAAATAAAACGTAAATTTAATAGTATGAAAAACACCGCGAAAAATAAAAGAATGCCCAATATTGAGCGTGTATTTTTTTGGGATTTCGATATAGACGCTATGGATTTTGACAAAGCCTATAAAACGATCATTGCCCGTATTATTGAAAGAGGCGGACAAGAAGAAGTTGATGAAATCGTCCGTTTTTATGGCCGTGAAAAAGTTATCAAGGCAATTCGTGATGAAATTTACTTTCTTCCCAACTATGCCATTGAAGATGCTCTAAAATTCTTTCCCGAACTTAAAAAAGAAGAGTTGTACTGTTATCTGAATAGAAAAGACAAGCCTTACCACTGGATTTAAAGCCAGCGGTCATAATTCTATTTATATATTAATTTGCTGTCATCCAGCTTTCCTTTAAAATAACGTATGAAAAATGTTTTTGTAATAAATGGCAGTGCGGGCAGTAATTCATCAAATCAAAAACTTATAGATATATTCACTGATATTACACAGGGTATTCTTAGAATAAAAGTTTTTAATGACCTGAAAACTCTTCCGCATTTTGATCCTGAACTTTCTATTGACAACCCCCCGGAAGAAATCTTAAATTTTAGAAAAGAGATTGAGACGGCGGACGGCGTTTTAATTTGTACACCTGAGTATGTTTTCAGCATTCCCAGCGGACTCAAAAATGCTATTGAATGGTGTGTATCAACGACAGTATTTTCCGAAAAACCGGTAGGGATAATTACAGCATCAGCTAATGGAGAGAAAGGACACCTGGAATTACAGTTGATTTTGGAAACATTAATGGTAAATTTTACTGCTGATACTACACTTTTAATTCCAGGTATAAAGGGAAAAATAAATGAGCAGGGCCGTTTAACTGATATTAAAACAAAAGATTCGTTATTAAATTTCGCACATGCATATGAAAAACTGATTTCATAGTGAGAATATATTAAAAAAATCGCAGCAGAAGTACCGGTCTGAACCGTTTTGACTGTTGAATAGCCTAATAAGCTGTCCCTCGGACTGAAGCAGCCTCAGGTTAAGAGGATAACTGGCGGAAGTATTTTACGATGGTCTGTTTCTCTGGTCAAAAATTGTTTTCAAAAGAAAAAAAGAGGAAAAAAAGAAAGCAGATCAACGTGGCGGGCAGGCGTAAAACCAAAAGGAAACTGAATAAATGGAGGGCCCCCTTTAGGGGAGGAAACCGTTTATGCGGTAGTCTTTTGATTGGGGCTGTGTGATGGGATGCCCTCCGCACCTTCGCCGTCTTTTTATCCATTTTTTCTTTATAAATCATTTTATTTAAAGTTCCGCTTACGGAAAGCGGATAAATCTTCATTAATAAAAGCGGCTTTAAAAGCCGCGGAAGGATACCAGGAAATACAGCAGGGATGCTGCAGGCGGGCATTTATTGGTATGCTTTTCCTGAAATACTTTTTAATGTGCACCGGCATAAGCAGAAGGACAATTAAAGTGTTTTGAGGATCAAAGAATCAGTCTAAAATAGCAATAATCGGGTATTACAGCCAATGTATGCCAAATACTATCCCGGTAAGGACAGAAGTAATAATGAACAGCTTATTGATTTTATATTGGAAAAAAATAATATCATAGTACAAGAGATTAACAGCAGAAAAGAAAAAAAGGAAACAGATATATCCAAGGAAAAGGATAATACTCTTTTTATACAGGTTGATAAACACAGTGATCCGTGCCATTTAGTTTGCAGGTTCCCATAAAAGAGTACAACAGGGTATTTATATTTATTTGTAAATAAGAATGTTGGGTTTAAGGTGCAATAGTATTAGCTTTTATATATGCCTTGAATATTTCACATATGGATGTGAATGCAAATATGATGAGCGAACCCAAATTTATATTTCCCTTAAGAATCATTCAGATGTTCCAATATTGAACGATGATGATAAGTATAAGTGTTTGATTTATAACATCTATAATTATTACTTTATCAAAGAAAATGTGAAAATTATTTACTCATATTTGCTATCAACAGGAGAAATTACAAGTTTCACAGTAAAATAAAGTGCAGTGCTGATAGTCATGAAGTATTTAAAAATGATGTCAAACAGTTATTGCCGTAATTAGCGGGCCTGCCTTAAATATAAGCTCCTAATCACCATTTAGTTATACCCTCTATAAACGTTTCATCATTATAGTCATATACAATAGCAACACTATATCTAGCCCTTGTTAGCGCAACATATAGTTTTGCAATATCGAACGCGTTTTTTTCCTTTGTTTTACCAGAGGATTTATTCTTAACCATTTTTGTTAAAAGACCATCCTTAAGATACTGGATAATAGGTTCAGTAGGGTAAATCAATACACGATCAAATCCGAGACCTTTACAATTGCCGAAATTCCATTCTGGTTCAATAGCCAACTGGTACCTTAATATAGTGGGTGAATATTTTGAGCAATACTCTAAAATTTGACTTTTCCTAACTAAGAAAATACCACTATGATCATTAGCTGCATTTCTGCATTCAGCACAGTCACATGGCATACTAGGCTCCAAATCGGGATATAATTTCGAGGAAAAATCACATATTTCCTTGTTATTCCTATGAGAATGGCGTAAAGTTACTTCATCGACAACACAATCCTTTTTGCATTTGTCAACTATAAACTGTTTGATCTTACCCTCTTTATACTGTCTGTTCTTTTTTTCATTATGGGTTAGATAGGTAACTTGTCGCGGATCTCCAACTAAAGTGATTTTAATTGTTGTTTTAAAAAACAATCTTAAAAGTTCAAGATCGTTACCAGCAAGATCTTGAACTTCGTCTATCAACAAATGTCCGAATATTTTTGCGAGCCTTTGAATGACCATTCCATTCGATTTCTCGTTGCATCTAAATACAAATTTTGAAAGTTTGTCAGAATAAATCCTGCCGCTGACAGCGAAATAATGCTTAATGAAATTTTTTTCCTCTGTAAACGGTACTGCAATCCCTTTACTATTTCGATAGTTAATTCCTGATGCCTCATTGACCAACAACATACCTCTGATATTGCCACCAAACAAATTTCCTTGGTAGGGTCTGGCCCCATGCTGGAGCAGAAATGAGAACCAAGTCTGTATTGTAATATTGGCGGGTATGGAGCCATTAATCTCATAAAATTTTTTTCTTATCTCTTTCTCGTTAGCCTCTGTATAAGTTGTGATTAAAACAGCTTCAGATACAATGTTTAGTGCTTGACGTACTAAATAGGTAGTTTTGCCAGATCCAGCTACAGAAACGATTAGTTTATTACTGGGCGATTGCATCAAGAATATATTTTGGAAATACTAAGTCTTCACCGGATTTAAAAATTTTTAATGCACAAGCTGTTTTATTCCCGTGCATGAAACGATGCAATTCTTCTTCTGTTTTTTCAACCCCAAGTATCATATTAATTTTATCTACCCCATTTTCTTTGAGGAATTTGGGTTCTAGGGTGTTATAATTGAATGCCTTTGTACCGATAACCAATTGTCCAGAATCAACAACATCGTCAAAGCAGATTTTGATAAATGGTTTAGCATTGGCGCCTAAATAATCTTTATACTTTTCTTTAATAGCATCAACTTTACCATCATTGTCCGTCACCACGCAGACGGATTTCTTGATTTTATTTGCAATCTGTAAAAACCTTACGAAACTTGTTCCAACAGAAATAACGTCTATCTCATCCTGGATTGGAAGTCTGCCTGCATGTTGATCCATATATGCCCGTTGCACTAAAAGTTCATCACAATCACCCTCAACTAAAATGGCCTTCTTACACAATATTAATCTAAGGGTATCGTAACCGGGCAGTTTTTCAAAAAATTCTTCTGTATCGTCTGGTAGACCAGATAAGACGACTGGAATCTTATTGTCTATTATTATGAGATTTTCAAGCCCCAGCTTGTTGGCTACAAAACTACTATGAGTAGAAATGAGAATCTGCTTCTCGATACATTTCTCGGTAATATCTTGGATCAGTTGATTGAGTTTCGAGTGTGAGAGATGGTTTTCTGGTTCCTCAATAAGTATTATGTTAGCTTCTTTGGACTTTTTATGTTCAAGTGCTAATTTAGTTTTTATAATTGCCTGTTCCCCTTTTCCTATATGTTGAAACGGTATATTTTCCACTGAAGTAAGGAAACTAGATTCCCAGGCATCCTTAGAGGATAGATCAATAGTCAACTTCAATTTCTTTTCTGGTGATCCATCTACAGCTATCCCGTTAATTATTTCGTTCACCTTTTTTACGGATTCATCATTGACAAAAGCACCTTGCAGCCGTCGATGGGCATGAGCAAGACCGTTTCTGTCTTTTTCATCAAGGTGATTTCGCAATATGTGCGAAATATAGACATCAGAGCCGTTCTTGTATCTGCTTGAAGTGGAGTCTATTAGAGCAGATTTAAGGGGGATCTTTCTTGGTGTAATAGATTCTCTAGCACAACTAGTCCAATTCACTTCATAAAACTCTATAGGAAGTGCCGAAATATTTCCTTCTGACACATATTCGTTGTATTCCGATCTGTATTTTTCAGCCAGTCCAATTTTGAAACAGATACCACACTCATTTTTTGTAGTACTATTTCCGTCACCTTCGAAGAAAGGGAGGTCATCACCAGCTATAAAAACTTCAATGCTGATCTCCGGCGGTGGTAAAGGCTTGGGTGTGCCAAGACTTAGCAGGTACTCTTGTACTGATTGATAATTAAAATAATACTCTGAAAGATCATTTATAAAATATCTTCCATTTGAAAGACCTGATAGAGCCAAATGTATAGCTTCTAGTATGGTCGACTTTCCTGTTTCATTATTGCCGACAAGTATATTTAGTCCTTTTTTTAATTCAAGCGTAAATGTGTCTCGATAAGATTTGAAATTCTTTATAATTACTTTACTAATATGCATAATTATGACTTTAATGGATGGCTATAGTTTTAACTTAGGATATGATTTATGAAGCTATTTTATTCCAAACCGCCATTAAACGGTAGTAATGGATTTCAGTATCACCGTCAAAACATGCGTAACAGGCTGGATTCATAAGTTTGAGGTTAATTAGTTTTCGTAAATATATTAAATTTTAATGAGTCCAAAATAAAATATATTAGGTGTTTGATTGATTCATACCAATATAAATATACTATCAGAGTGGGGCAGTAAAAGTTGTATTGTGCACTTTCACTAGTGTAAACTGTTTCAAGACTGAACTTTACAAACACCTAATATAGAGAGAGAATAATACTGCTGAATACCCAAATTTAGAAAATATTGAGTTTATACTTCATCAGGTAATCA
This sequence comes from Chryseobacterium polytrichastri, assembly GCF_900142445.1. Lineage (GTDB taxonomy): Bacteria > Bacteroidota > Bacteroidia > Flavobacteriales > Weeksellaceae > Chryseobacterium > Chryseobacterium polytrichastri. The sequence continues at coordinate 18,599 of NZ_FRAV01000056.1, forward strand.
AATTGGTGACCACTTTAGCCAGACATAGATGGAAACAGCTGCATACTTACATTATCTAAGACTAACAGAAGAAATATCTCAACCATACGCCTGTAGAATGGCCAGTTAAAGTCAAATAATACCTCTAAAAGCCATCCGGCACATGCAGTTCACTTTGTAAAATACATTAGCTGATCCTATCAAAAACATTGGCTGTGAAAAAGGAAAAACCGGCTGCTAAGCCTAAAAAAGCATGTATTCAGCAATATAATTATAGACATCAGCTTGTTCCTATAAAAAAGATTCCCGTAAAAGAAGCTGTGGAAATGCTGCGCAGTGCAGGAATAGACGTTCAGGAAGAAGAAGCGGAAGAAATTATGGAATTTCTTTACATCCTTACGCAGATAACCATCAAAGAATTTTTCTCATATCACTGATTATTCGTATATTAGCCTTGTAAAGAGGTGAAAATAAACTGACCCCATTTCAGACTGTCTCAGCGCTGAAATAGATAAATCCCTACTAAATACTTTCCTCGGTATTCTATTCTTTATTCATTAATTTTATAAAAATATACGTTATGGTAACTGCCGATTTATACATCAGGGTTTCTACCGATGAACAAGCCGAAAAGGGATATTCCCAAAGAGATCAGGACGAAAGACTGCGTAAGTACTGTCTTCACAGCAATATTACCGTCGGGCAGGTTATTTACGAAGACCATTCTGCAAAAAGCTTTAAGCGTCCTGCGTGGATCAAATACCTCAGTGAGATTAAAAAGAAAAGCAATAAAAGCAGTCTGGTACTGTTTACCAAATGGGACAGGTTTAGCCGGAATGCCGGAGATGCCTACCAGATGATCAGCCTGCTGCAGAAAAACGGGATCAATCCGCAGGCCATAGAACAGCCTCTGGATATGGCTGTTCCCGAAAACAAACTGATGCTGGCTATTTATCTGGCTTCTCCGGAAGTCGAAAACGACAGAAGAGCATTAAACGTCTTCCACGGCATGAGAAAGGCAAAGAAAGAAGGGCGGATGATGGGAACAGCTCCCTACGGCTACATCAACCGCAGCATGGAAGACGGTACAAAGTACGTCGCCGTGAAAGAACCTGAAGCTGCTAATCTAATCTGGGCATTTAATGAGATAGCCAAAGGCTGTACCCCGGCAGAGCACGTCAGGGTGCAGATGAACAAGAGAGAAGGTAAGGGACTGGCGAGAAACACCTTTATAACCGCCATGCGGAATGCTGTATACTGCGGTAAGATATATATCGGGCAGTACAAACAGGAAGAGGCATACTACATTAAGGGAAAGCACGAACCATTGATTACAGAATCACTGTTCCGCAAAGTTCAGGATGTACTGGAGAGGAATAAGAAAGGAGAAAGACCAGGGGGCAAGGTGCTCTGCAATGAGCATTTTCCGCTTCGGGGTCTTTTGACCTGTCCGCTCTGCGGTAACAATCTTACGGGCAGCGGTTCAAAAGGCCACTCAAAAATATACTACTATTACCATTGTACAAAGAAATGCAGTTTCAGGTATAAATCTGAGACAGTGAACGATCTTTTTGAAAAAGAACTGACAAAATTTGAATTCAGCCCTGCTTTGAAGGATATTTTAAAAAAGCTTCTGATTAACAACTATAAATCCTTTACCGGCGGTATCGATGAAAAAAGAAAATCTGTATCCAGGCAGATAGATTTGATCAACGAAAGAGTATCGAAAGCAAGGGATCTTTATCTTTCTGATAAACTGGATGAAGACGATTACAGGGAAATAAAGAGCAGCGGGAAGTTAGAGGCTGATAAGCTGGAAGAAGAGCTGGGTTATCTGGTTTCAGAAACTAAGGCATACGACATTCAGACCAGGCTTGACAGTGCCCTAAATGCAGTTTCAAACATCTCAAAACGGTATAAACAGGGCGATATGGAAACAAAGAGGATGATTGCGAGTTCGATATATCCAAAAAAACTTGAATTTGACGGAACGGTGTTTCGAACTGCTGAAATGAATGTAATCGCGAAGTATATCTATCTGTCTAACAGAGGATTAATTAATAAAAAAAACCGACATCAAATCGTTGAAAATTTTGATGTCGGTTGTGTGAGCGCGTCAGGATTCGAACCTGAGACCGTCTGCTTAGAAGGCAGATGCTCTATCCAGCTGAGCTACGCACCCATTGAATAATTTTGAGAAAATTATTAAAACAGTCGGGGCGGCAGGATTCGAACCTGCGACCTCCTGGTCCCAAACCAGGCGCGATGACCGGACTACGCTACGCCCCGATTAGGTCATCTAAAAAAACAATGTGTATTACCTTGTTTTTGTGAGCGCGTCAGGATTCGAACCTGAGACCGTCTGCTTAGAAGGCAGATGCTCTATCCAGCTGAGCTACGCACCCATTGAATAATTTTGAGAAAATTATTAAAACAGTCGGGGCGGCAGGATTCGAACCTGCGACCTCCTGGTCCCAAACCAGGCGCGATGACCGGACTACGCTACGCCCCGATTAGGTCATCTAAAAACAATGCATATTGCCTTGTTTTTTGTGGGTGCAAAGATAGGATACTTTTTTAAATAAAAAAACAAAAAGCTAAATAGTTTTTAATGATTTTTTTGAAATTAAATGGATATTAAGTTTACCCATTTAGTAACCATTGAGTTAACATGGTTTATAGCGTACGAAATAATGAATTTTTTTTTGCACTTTTATCTTTGCTTTGATAACATAATGGGGCGTTGGAAGATAATTTAGCAAAAAAAAGAGATTATGAAATTTCAGCGTAAATAAAATAGAGAAATCATGATCTTATTATTTTTTGATACTAAAACGTAAATGAAAAAAGAAATGAGAAATAGAAAAAACTCACAATTTTTATTGTGAGTTTTTTTGTGAGAATGAAAAGATGATTATTGAACGGTTGAATTCTTTACTTTTTGTAAATCTAAATCCTGAAAATCGAAGCTGAAATCAATATCAGGAGAAATGCCCTTCATTTTTATGCGTTGTGCCTTACCCTCTTCATCTAAACTAAAGATAGCAAAGGCATCACAATTCATATCCTTATACTCCCATTTAATAGCAAAAGTATTTGCTTTGTAAAAGCTCATGGGTCCATTGAGCTTGGGTGAACGATATGATTTAAACCATAATTGATTTCCTTTTAAGAAAACTTCAACTTTTCCAAACCATTTATCTTCATACAGCCCGATTAAATCTTCATTTTTTAAGGTGGTATTTTTTGCTTTGCTTACCATCTCCCAGACTTTTTGAGTGACTTCATCTCCAGATTTTTTTTGTGATTGAAAATGAGAGGCATACTTATCTACCCACCCAAAATCATTCAGACCTAAATAACTGTCAATAATGGTTTGGCTTACTGATGAGAAAACACCAGCACCTCCATTTTCTGTATTGGTTAAAATAACGATACCTAAATTTAAATCTGGAATCATGGTGACAATTGAAAGCATTCCGGGGAGACCTCCAGTATGCGAAACACTTAGATTTCCTTTGATATCAGATAAGTTCCAACCTAGGCCATATCCATTGAAATGTTGGTTGTATCTGGGGTTAGGATCTGCTTTATCCACTGTGTGAATGGTCCACATTTCACTTTGTCTTTCTTCGGTGAAAAGTTGTTTTTCTAAATTGGATCCGTATTTACCTTTGTTTAATTGAGTAAGCATCCATTTAGACATATCATTAACGTTGGATACAATTCCTCCTGCAGCTCCATTTATCATAGCTCCATATAAAGATATTTTTTTTATGGTGCCTGATTCTGAGGAGTGGGGAAGAGCCATTGCATTGATATCTTTTACTTGGTTGATGGAACTGAATGAGTTTTGCATTTGCAAAGGTTCCATGATACGTTTTTGTATGAAAGCTTCCCAAGTCATTCCGCTTACTCTTGCTGTTACTTCACCTGCCACTAAATACAATTGATTGTCATAATCAAATTGTGTTCGGAAACCTGAAGCAGGCGTGAAATGTTGGAATGAAGTTACCACATCTTTGATCGTAAAGTCTGTCCCGTCTGGAAACATCATTAAATCGCCTACTCCTAAACCAAGTCCGCTTCTGTGGCATAATAAATCTTCAATAGTGAAATTTTCTGTCACATAGTCATTATACATTTTAAATTCGGGAATGTACTTTTTGACTTTATCAGTCCACGAAAGTTTTCCTTCATCTACTAAAATTGATAAAGCGGCAGTTGTGAAAGCTTTACTATTAGACGCAATTTCAAAATTAGTATGATTATCAACGGGTAGTTTTGTATCTATGGATTTGATGCCGTAACCTTTTTCGTGAATTATTTTCCCATCCTTTACAATGGCTACAGCAACGCCGGCAACATTGAATTTTCCCATGGCGTTAGCCACAAGTGCATCTACTTCTTTGGAGGTTATTTGACCCAATACATTATGGCTTGCTAATAATGCTATAATTGGAATGATGAATAGACGCAGTTTTATTTTTGTCATAATTAATTATTTGTTGTCATTGTTTTAGTTTTTATCTAAGTCTTCACTGACTTGAAGTTGAAGAGTTAGGTGGGTAAATTTAAAGATTAAAAACAAATCTAATCGATGTGTCAAATTTTTATTACTTATTTCTTGGGATTGTTAGCTTAAATGTTTGATAATCTGTTTAGATGAAGCAAGGAATGTGAGATTCATTTAAATGTAATGAAGACTGTCGGAAAAAATTAAAGATGGGAGAGAGTGAGAAATAAAGAGGATCAGTCTCAAAAGTTGGGGAGAAAATAAAAAATGCTATTTTTGTATAATGCTAAATGATGCCGAACTGCTTAAATTATTTTTACCTGAACTGTTGATTGAATATTTTGAGATTGTAAAATTTGAAGAAGAAAACCAAATTCTACAT
>NZ_FRAV01000006.1 GCF_900142445.1 Chryseobacterium polytrichastri
GCACCTGCCTACACAGGATGAATAAATATTCTCCTTAAATAGTTTATACAAATATCTAAAAATATTTGGAAATTAGCACAGTACCTTTTGTGGTTAAAATAAAAAGTTTAGACAGGTTATTAACAACCTCTTAATTTGATAAAACCTTCTATATTTTTTTTGAAATATCTGCCACTATTTTTTTGATACTGTCTTTCAAAGATTCAGGCTCCAGCACTTCTGCATAATCTGCAAAGGTAATCAGCCAGCGTGGAAAGCCGCCTTTGATCCAATCGGTTTCAAAGATTAATTCTATTCCATCTTCTCTTTCAATCTCTTCAATTAAGCCATAATATTTTTTGGAATTTACCAGATGTCCGATAATTTTTTTCTCTACTAAAAGTCTGACCTTTGTTTTATTTCCATTTGAATTCTGTCTGTAATCATTGATTTGTCCATATTCCTGTAAAAAAGGATTTTCAGTTTTAATAATCTGTAAAATTCGGTCAACCCTGAACTGTCTGAAATCATTTCTCAATGTACAAAAAGCCATAATGTACCAATAATTGAATTCAAAGAAAACACCCACGACCTCAACAGTTCGCATAGATACTTTGGAATCTACAGTGGTGTACTCCAACGTTATCTGTTTCTTTTCTGCTATACTTTCCAGAATAATCGGGATGATATTTCGAATGTTCTCTTCTGTTTTTGGATGATAATTATAAACATCAATCTGCTTTTCAATATTCTGAATTAAATTCCTGTCAGAATATTTCAGAACAGAACGAACTTTCTCCATCGCAGTCTGATAATGATTTCCTAAGCTTTGGTGTAAAAATTTCTGCATCAACTTTTCGGCCGTAATGAAACTCAAAACTTCTTCTTTCGTGAACATCACCGGCGGAAGTTTGTAACCATCCATCAAAGAATAACCGCTTCCTGCTTCACCAATAATCGGAATTCCGGCATTTTCGAGCGTTTTTACATCACGGTAAATCGTTCTGACACTTACATCAAATTTAGCAGCTAGATCTTGTGCTCTGACAATCGGTTTTGATTGTAATTGAGTGAGAATAGCAGTAACTCTATCGAGTTTTTTTAGGTAATGATCGTTCATTGAGGTGTTGAGCGTTTTAGCGTTTTAGCGTTTTAGCGTTTTAGCGTTTTAGCGTTTTAGCGTTTTAGCGTTTTAGCGTTTTAGCGTTTTAGCGTTTTAGCGTTTTAGCGTTTTAGCGTTTTAGCGTTTTAGCGTTTTAGCAAAAGTAATTCCTAATTCCTTAAATTAATTATCTTTAAAGGTATTCATCAATTTATCTAGATTCAAACTTCTTGCAGAAGCATCAAAAATCTCACGATAGGTACCGTTCATCTGAACCAATTCATCGTGACTTCCACTTTCTACAACTCGTCCTTTTTTCATTACATAAATCTTATCTGAATCTAATATTTGGGATAAAGAATGTGAAATAATAACGACTGTTCTTCCTTCTTTTATGGCATCTAAAGAATTTTTGATCTGCTCTGTTGCAATCGCATCTAAGCTGGCAGTAGGTTCATCAAGGAAAATAATAGGTGGATTTTTTAAGAATAACCTTGCAATCGCAATTCTCTGCTGCTGACCTCCGGAAAGTTGGGTTGCATCATGCTGGTATTGGTCGGGTAACTCTAAAATCTGATCGTGGAGATACGCTTTTTTAGCTGCTTTCTCAATCTCTTCAAAACTGGCATTCATATCACCATACCGAATATTATCTTCAATACTTCCCTGGAAAATGTGATTTCTTTGAAGCACTAAACCAATATCATTTCTCAAAAATGTGTTATCGAATTCACTTAAATTAACTCCATCTAGCAAAACCTCTCCTGAATTTGGCGGATAGAATTTACATAGTAGATTAATAATGGTCGACTTTCCGGCACCACTTAACCCTACTAAAGCTGTAGTTTTTCCGTTCTCAATTTTCATAGAAATGTCATGTAAGGCATGCGTTCCGTTTGGATAAGAAAAATTGATATTCTTTAATTCAAAATTCCCTTTGATTTCTTTTTCTACAAAAGTTCCGTTTTGTTCTGTTTCCTGATCTGCATTTAAAATATCAAAATAGCCTTCTGCATAAATCATCGCATCATTCATATCATCATAAATACGGTGCAACTGGCGAATCGGCGATGAAACATTATTAAACAGCATGATATGAAGCATGATCGCTCCAATGGTCATCTTCTGATCCAGCACAAGATATACTGTCAAAAGAATGATAAGCACTACACCAAATTGTTCTATGAAAGTTTTTAATCCATCATAAATGAAATTGGTTTTCCTTGTGAACATCTGACTCTCCATCAGCTGCATCTGAAGATCATATTGTTTTTTGCCCTCAAATTTTTCACGGACAAAACTTTTAATCACCATGATCGAGTTGATCAAATTCAACAATCCTGATGTTTTCTGCTCTCTCTGATTTCTCAATTGACGACGAACTCCACCCAATTTTTTCGCCTGAAGTGAACTGATATAAAAATAAATAGGCACAATGATCGTGGAAACCATCCCCACATACACATTCTGCATATACATAATGATCAGTGCAATGAAAGCATTAGAAAAAAGTGGGAGAATATCGATGAAAAAGTTTTGGACCAGTTTTGTTAAGCTTTCAATTCCTCTATCAATTCTTATCTGAAGTTTTCCGGACTCGTGATTTTCATCATTAAAATAAGCAACTCTATACGTCAAAATTTTATCAATGGCCGACTGTGCTAAAACAGAACTCACGTTAATTCTAATTTTTTCTCCATAAAATTTTTGCCCGAAATTGATGAAAATATTCAATAATTCCTTTCCCAATAAGATAATGGAAATAACGACCAATACATGAATTCCTTCAGACATTGGATGTGGTAACCCCGTTAATTTTGTAACCTCATCTACCGTATATTTTAAGACAAGCGGATTGACCTGTGCAGCCAATGCTCCTAAGAAAGTAAGGAATAATGTTCCATAGATCATTACCCTATATGGTCTGATAAACGGAATAAGTTGTTGATAAATTCCAAATAAAGTAACTGTTCTGTTAAAAGGTTTTGCCATAGGAATTATTTTAACTAAAAAACGTACCGTTTCAAAGAGAAAAGGTACGTTTTATTATATTTTTCAGCAAATGATTGCTTGATTTTAAATTTTATCTTTTAAACTTCCATCATCATTAATATACTTAAATTGATGATTTTTATTTATAATTTCCCCTCCCATATCAAAGAAAGTTCCCCACATTGAAAACCAATCTTCAAAATCATTCTCCTTTAGTGTATCCCAACGAATTACTGTTGAAAGTCCATGTTCTTTAAAATCAATTATAACTCCGTATTCATTATGAATAAAGACTTTTGTTCCTACTTTAAATTTTTCATCAAAATTAAAGAAATCAGTCATTTATCCTTCGTAAATATAAGTCGTTAAATAATGAAGTTCAGATTTACTGGCTGCTTTAGATTCTGCCTCTGCCTGTTCTAAAGGATATTGAGAATTAATCTCTTTTTTCTGAAACACAAAAGAATTATTGGCATTTTTATCTACAACATCATTGAAAATATGCTGAATTTCTGAATTCCCCATTGAAGAAAAACCGATATCTTCAATTCCGTACATTAATTTCAGATCATTAATCTTAGCAAAGTTTTCATCCACAAAACTTTGAAATTGAGTTTTAGATTCAAAATTTCCTGCCCAGATATTGTACGCATATCTTTTCTTTTTCGGTTTATCTAAAATACTCTGATAAACGAAATTCTCCCCTAGATAAGCTTCTCTTACCTGTGGATCATTTGCCAAATCTTCAGGAAGACCTTCTTTAAGAATTCTTCCTTCAAACATAATGTATGTTTTATTGGTAATTGCTAAGGTCTGCTGAACATTGTGATCTGTAATTAAGATCCCAATATTTTTATCAACTAAACTTCTCACGATTTTCTGAATATCTTCAACCGCAATCGGGTCAACACCTGCGAAAGGCTCATCCAAAAGAATAAAGTTCGGGCTGGTAGCCAAACAACGGGCAATTTCCGTTCTACGTCGTTCTCCTCCTGAAAGAAGATCTCCTCTGTTTTTACGAACGTGCTGTAATGAGAATTCTTCAACCAATTCATCACATTTCATCTGTTGCTCACGTTTTGAGAGTTTCGTCAACTGCAAAACGCCCATAATGTTTTCTTCAACGGAAAGTTTTCTAAAAACAGACGCTTCCTGAGCCAGATAACCGATTCCCTTTTGCGCTCGGCGATACATGGCATCAGTGGTAATTTCCTGGTTTTCTAAGAAAATTTTTCCTGAAGTGGGCTTAACCAAACCTACAATCATATAAAACGATGTAGTTTTTCCTGCTCCATTCGGACCAAGCAAACCAACAATTTCTCCCTGCTGAACCTGTACAGAAACGCCTTTTACAACTTTTTTAGGACCGTATTCCTTGATTAAGTTTTCTCCTCGTAAAATCATGAAGCAAATATATAAAAATGTAATCTGATTTTATTTATGTTTTACCATACTTATACAATTGAATAATGATAGATGATGTATCAAAGATATTCAAACGCTCTCCATAAAGGCAACTTGTTGAAAAGGTATGCTTTTTGATAAATGGAACGAGACATAATAAATATAAATAATGAAAAAAAAATTAATGAGCTTGATTGCTGCAGCAATTATTTCCACTACAATTATTTCTTGTAGCAATTCAAAGAAAGAATCCAACACTCCTGAACCTGCTCAACAGGAAATCCTTAACTATAGTAAGTTTTCAAAAGGAAACGGGATGATTGATTCTACTTTGGTAAATCTGGTTATTAAAGACAACAATGTAGAAGGAAAAATGCTCTGGCTTCCAGATGGCAAAGATGCTAAAGTTGGAATTTTACATGGAACCAAAAATGAAAATGGAGATTTAAATTTAATTTTTGAACATTTTCAAGAAGGCATTAAATCAAATGATTCTATGGTTATCAAACTCACACCCAATCAAATGATTATTAAAGATGTATGGGAAATTAATCCTGACACTAAAATAAAAACACCAGCCCTTGATGCTAGAGATACCCTTGAAAAAAGTACGACAGACGTAATCCCTAAACAATGGAATCAAAGATTAGAAAGAATTTTTAATAAATAGTTTACAAACATTGAGATTAGATTTTTATCTAATCTTTTTTTATTCCTTACAAATTGAATATTATTAACCTAAATTTATCTCCCAAAAAGAAATATTCCATGGAAAGCAATCAACAATTAACCGATCTATTAGCTTTAGACCTAGGCATTACTCTAATCAACCGAAGACCTTATGCCAAGGAAGTTTTCAAGTGGCAAGATATGGAGCTACTTCCTCACTCATCAGTAGATACTCTGCTTTGTGAGATTTTTGAATGGAACGGGAGAAATTGGAGAACAACAGAAAATAACTTAATCGGCTTTTTATTTTCTGGAGAAGATTTAGCAAAAGTAAAAGATCAGTTGATCAATATTCCGAAACAACCGGCTTTAATTCCAGACTTTGAGTTCACCAAAGACAGCATGATTGAATATGGTCTTTCGCTCCCTTCGTTGTTCAATATTGGAATTAATGGAAATATTAAAAATGCCAAAGATTTTTCAGTTAAAGTAAACGGGGTTACCAAATCAAGAATTACGAATATAGATTCGCCGGGAATTGAAATTTTGAAAAGCTATTCTGAATTTACTCAAGACCAATCTAAAACCTATAGAAAAAACATTAAGTTCAATTATCTGAGTACTTCCCTATTCTATGCAGAAAGCGTGGAAATTTATCTGGAAAAAGAATCTACAGTTGGATTAGATCTCAATTTTCAAACGCAAAATGTAGAAGTTGAAGCAAAATTAGATACCGATACCAAGAAACATTTTGTTTTAAAATATTCAGGAAATCAGGCACCATTTGCAGCAAAGTTTACGAAAGGAAAAGATTTTGATATTTCATAAAAAAACACCTCAAATTGAGGTGTTTTGCTTGTATAATTGTTGTTGATTATTTATTTAAAAGAATCGCTGCTTCTTTCGCAAAATAGGTAAAGATCATATCTGCTCCTGCTCTTTTGAAACACGTTAAGCTTTCAATGATTGTTTTATCGTTATCTAACCAACCGTTTTGAGCTGCAGCTTTTACCATAGCATATTCACCACTCACATTGTAAACCGCAATCGGAAGATCAATAGCTTCACGAACTTTAGCAACAATATCCAAATAAGGAAGTCCCGGTTTGATCATAATGATATCTGCTCCTTCATCGATATCTTTAAAAACTTCGTTCAACGCCTCACGCGAATTGTGAAAATCCATCTGATAGGTCTTTTTATCTTTCGGAATTTCCATATCATCTTTCGGAGCACTGTCTAAAGCGCTTCTGAACGGCCCGTAAAATGAACTTGCATACTTTGCAGAATAACTTAAAATTCCAACATCAGTAAACCCGTTTTCTTCTAAAGCCTCACGAATCGTCAACACTCTTCCGTCCATCATATCACTTGGTGCCACAATGTCTGCTCCGGCTTCAGCAAGTGACACAGACATTCTTGCCAATGCATCATTGGTAGCATCATTCATGATCTTTCCATTTTCGATGATTCCATCGTGACCATAAATTGAATAAGGATCCAGCGCTACATCAGGCATTACAACCATTGCAGGAACCGCATCTTTAATCGCTTTAATGGTATTTTGCATCAAACCGTCTTTATTCCATGCTTCCTTTCCCGTATTGTCTTTCAAATGATCAGACACTTTCATGTACAAATTGACAGCTTTTACGCCCAAAGAAAATAATTCTTTACATTCCTTCACCGTCAGATCTATACTCCTCCTGAAGATACCAGGCATGGATGGAATTGCTTCTTCCTTGTTTTCGCCCTCCATTACGAAGATCGGCATTACAAAATCATCTGTTGTAAGGATACTTTCTCTTACCAAACTTCTCATAGACTCACTAACTCTAAGTCTTCTATTTCTTGAATGTATCATTTTGGAATACTTTTTGAATAAGTTTCTGCAAATTTACTATAAGTTCTATAAAAAACTATTGCAGGAAATTATAGAATTATTTATTTTTGTTAGGAAATACTTTGAGAAATTATAATTTGATGAAAAAACTTTTACTTTTATTTTTATTTATAGGCACTTTTGTTGGGTTTTCCAACAATTTTAAAGCTCAACTAAGAGAGCCTGGTTCCATCTCGCAAAAAGCAGATGATGGTGTGCTTGTTGCCTATCCAAATCCGGCAAAGGATTTCCTTGTCATTAAGGCAAAAGACTCTTCTTTAAGAGTTAAAAGCGTGACTTTTTATTCAATTTTGGGTACCCAAGTTGCTAATTACATTGTAAATATGAATTCGGGAGAAATCAATATTGAAAAATTGAAACCTGGAAAATATTTAATTCGCTACATTTTGAGCGATAATACACAAAAGGTTACTCAAATCGTAAAACAATAAAATTAAATCCTGATAATCATCAGGATTTTTTCTTTTACATTAATTCTGTTTCAATTATTCCGTAACTTTCGGGATATTTTTATACTAATACAGAAAAACAAATTAATGCTAAAAGCTGAACATATTACGAAGACCTACAATGCAGGTAAAAAAGTAGCATTGGACGACTTCAGTATACATGTCCCAACAGGGAGTATTTATGGTCTTTTAGGCCCTAACGGAGCCGGAAAAACTTCATTCATCCGTATTATCAATCAAATTACTCAGGCAGATTCCGGAGATGTATTCATCAACGGAGAAAAGCTTAATCAAAACCACATCAGAGATATCGGTTACATGCCTGAAGAAAGAGGTTTGTATAAAAACATGACCGTTGGTGACCAGATTCTATATTTTGGTGAATTAAAAGGAATGACCAAAAATGATGCGCTGACGGAAGCCAAAAAATGGTTTGAAAAACTGAACATCGATCAATGGTGGAAGAAAAAGCTTTCTGAACTGTCAAAAGGGATGGCTCAGAAAATTCAGTTTGTTGTAACTGTACTTCACAGACCGCATCTTTTAATTTTAGATGAACCTTTCTCCGGTTTTGATCCTGTGAATGCTAATTTGATTAAAGACCAGATTATTGAGCTTAAAAACAATGGAACAACCATTATTCTTTCGACGCACAGAATGGAAAGTGTGGAAGAAATGTGTGATTATGTAGCATTAATCAATAATTCTAAAAAAATCATTGACGGAAAAGTTTTCGACGTAAGAGAAAAATTCAAGAAAAATATTTTCGGAATTACCCTTTCTGAAGTGAATGATCATCAACTTGAAACTTTCAAAAATAAATATGAAATCTTTAATTATACCCATGAGAATAATTTAGTTTCTTTTGATCTTAAAAATGAAACTGAGCAGAATAACATCATTTTAGATCTTGTACATGTTGGAAAAGTGAGATCATTCGACGAAAGAATTCCGAGTATGAATGAAGTATTTATTAACGCTGTAAGTAACCATCCTTAATTTTATGAATAATATTTTTTTAATTACAAAAAGGGAATTCCTTACACAGGTTAAGAAAAAATCCTTTATTATATTGACTTTATTGGCTCCTGTTATGATTATTGCTTTTGGAGCGGTTATCGGATTAATGTTTAAAGCTAATGAATCACACAGCATCATTGAAGTGGTTGATAAAAGTGGATTATTTAAAGATCAACTAAAATCAAACGATAAACTTAATTATGTTTTTGTTTCCACAGCTGATGAAAAGTCGAAAATCAACAATTTAAAAGGAAACGAATCTTTAGATGGTATTTTAGTATTACCGGAATTAAAAGATCAGAACTTTGATGATCTTGAGAAAAATTCAAGATTGGTTGTAAATACTAAAATTGGTTTTGATACCAAGCAAAGAATTGTTTCTGATATCATTAATGTCATCAAGAAAGAAAAGATCAAACATTTAGGCATCGCCGAAACTCAATTAGAAAATCTTGATAAAAGCTTTACATTAAAAACGATTAACGTTTCTGAAAACAACAAGGAAGATTCTGATCTTAGCTTTGGTGTAAAAACCGGATTAAGCATGGTTTTAATGTATGTTACCTTCATGTTTATCCTTATTTATGGGGTAAGAGTAATGAGAAGTGTTTTGGAAGAGAAAAACAACCGTGTTGTAGAAATTATCATTTCTTCTGTGAAACCATTTGAACTGATGATGGGTAAAATTTTGGGCGTAACAATGGTTGCTTTAACCCAATTTATTATTTGGATTACAATGTCCGTTATTGGGGCCTTGGTTTTGAACACAGGTTTTAATTCAATACAGAAAAATATTCCTGGTGGAAATGAGGAGATTATTAGTAAACTAGACATTGCTCAAATTGCAACGCAGGTTTCTCATAGTTTATTAGAACTTAATTTCCCTTTAATTATTGGTGTATTTATTATCTATTTCCTTTTGGGATATATCTTTTATAGCTCCATTTATGCTGCTATTGGTTCGGCTGTTGATAATGAGACTGAGACTCAGCAATTCACCTTATTTGCTATTTTACCATTAACCTTGGGAATGTATGGAAGTTTTTCATTAATGAATAACCCTGACGGGCCCCTAGGCTTTTGGTTATCTATCATTCCTTTTACTTCACCTGTTGCTATGATTGCAAGAATTCCTTTTGGAGTTCCTATTTGGCAGTTGGCCTTGTCGATTGTACTACTATTAGGAACAACCGTTTTCATGATATTCGTAGCAGGAAAAATCTATAGAGTTGGAATTTTAATGTACGGAAATAAAGCGACTGTAAAAGAACTTTGGAAATGGATTAGAGGGTAATTAAAACCTTCTGAATAATATCAAAACAAAATCCCGAGAATTGCTTCTCGGGATTTTTTATATTTCTAAGAAATCTTTTTATTTAAAGATGTAGCTAATTTTAGCACTAAGAACTTGTTCAGATTTACCTTTTGAAGTTCCCTGAGGTTCATTCGCAAGACCTGGATAAGTATTAGAAATACCAAAGTCATAATTCAAAGCAAATTCAACTTGTCTTTTGTAGCTATACCCTACACCAATTCCTAAACCAAAGTTAAAGCTAGCTGCTTTACCATTTACTCCAGGATACTTAGGATCAGTAACGTCCGGATTATAATAAGGTCTTGATACCGGAGCATTTTTCACA
Organism: Chryseobacterium polytrichastri; assembly: GCF_900142445.1. Classification (GTDB taxonomy): domain Bacteria; phylum Bacteroidota; class Bacteroidia; order Flavobacteriales; family Weeksellaceae; genus Chryseobacterium; species Chryseobacterium polytrichastri. Next base: position 10,159 of record NZ_FRAV01000006.1, read on the forward strand.
TTCTGGCTAACTAAGAAGTTAAATCTAGGTCCTGCCATTGCAAAGAATTCTGATGCAGCTTCTGAAAAATAGCCTTTGAAATAAATTGGAACACTGATATAGTTATTTGCATAAACAGCATCGTAACCATCTCTCCCTTTAGCATCTTTATCTTTACCAGTTTCTCCAGCACCATAGTATAAAACTTCCGGCTGAATAAAGAATTGATTTGCTTTTCCCATCGGGATCAGAGCTAGCACACCAGCTTGCATACTAAATCTTTTTCCTGAAGGGTTGTGGGCATTTTTCACTCCCGAGTAATTAGCTCCTGCAGTGACACCAAATCTTGTACTTTTGAAATTAATCTGGGCAAATGATAAAGTAGAGAGGGCTAAAGCGGAGGTTAATAAAAGTTTTTTCATATGTTTGGTTTTATAATTAAGCTAAAATTTTAGCTACAGTTGCACCGATATCAGCTGGAGAATCAACAACGTTGATGCCGTTTTCTCTCATGATCTGCATTTTTGCCTGAGCAGTATCTTCGTCTCCACCTACAATAGCACCAGCGTGCCCCATAGTTCTTCCTTTAGGAGCTGTTTGCCCAGCGATAAACCCTACAACAGGTTTAGTAGATCCGCTAGCTTTATACCATCTTGCAGCTTCAGCTTCAAGACCACCACCGATCTCACCGATCATAACAACAGCTTCAGTTTCTGGATCATTGATAAATAATTCTAAAGCTTCTCTTGTAGTTGTTCCAATAATTGGGTCACCACCAATACCAATAGCAGTAGAAACACCGAAACCAGCTTTTACAACTTGGTCAGCAGCTTCATAAGTAAGAGTTCCTGATTTAGAAACGATACCTACTTTACCTTTCTTGAAAACAAAACCTGGCATAATACCAATTTTAGCTTCCTCAGAAGTAATGATTCCAGGACAGTTTGGCCCAATCAATCTACAATCTCTATCAGCGATATAAGATTTTACTTTTACCATGTCTGCTACAGGAATACCTTCAGTAATACATACGATCACTTTAATTCCAGCTTCAGCAGCTTCCATAATAGCATCTGCAGCAAATGCAGGTGGTACGAAAATAATACTTACGTTAGCTCCAGCTTTTTCAACAGCGTCAGCAACAGTGTTAAATACAGGCTTTCCTAAGTGCTCGCTACCTCCTTTTCCTGGAGTAACACCACCTACAACGTTTGTTCCGTATTCAATCATCTGACCTGCGTGGAAAGTACCTTCGTTACCTGTAAATCCTTGTACAATTACTTTAGAATCTTTGTTTACTAAAATTGACATTTTATTGTTGTTTTAATTTATTTTTATTATTCTATTAATGCTCACAAATTTACTTATTTTTCTTTGATTTTAGATAAAACCTTGACAATTGTTTATTTGAGATTTCTCAGTTTTACCTCTTTTTTCAAATAAGTTTTAAAATCTTCTGCAAACATTCCGATATAAGTCCCTTTTTCAAGATCTCTGTTGACACCTGTTTTTCCAAGTATTACAGATCCATCAGCAATTTTATTACCAGAAGCGATACCAACCTGTCCCCACAATGTTACCTCATTTCCTATCACACAACATCCTGCGATTCCTACTTGTGAAGCAATCAAACATTTTTTTCCGATGACGGTATCATGACCGATTTGGATTTGATTATCCAATACAGAACCTTCACCGATAACCGTAGAATCTGTAACTCCACGGTCGATTGTACATCCATTCCCGATTTCTACATTGTTTTCAATGATAACATTTCCTACAGAAATCAGACGGTCAAAATTTCCATTTAATTTTCTGTAATAAAAAGCATCACCTCCTAAAACAGTATTTGATTGAATAATCACATTGTCACCAATGACAGTTCTGTCGCCAATGACAACATTAGGAAAAATAAGGGTATTCTTCCCAATAGTAACATTATTTCCGATCACAGCTGTACGATGGATTTTTGTACCCTCTCCTATTTCAACATCGTGAAGTTCTTCTGTGAAATTATATATTCTCGTAAAATGAGTATTGATCTTATTGAAATCTCCGAAAGGATCTTCAGAAACTAAAAGTGCTTTACCTTCGGGACATTCAACTTCTTTATCAATTAAAATAATTGTTGCTGCCGAATTTAAAGCTTTATCGTAATATTTTGGATGGTTTACGAAAACAATATCTCCCGGTCTTACCATGTGAATTTCATTAGTTCCTAATACTTCAAAGTCTTCAGAGCCAACAAATTTTGATCCGATAAGATCAGCAATTGTTTTCAGTTTTTGTGGTTGATGAAACGTCATATGTTTAAATGATGTTTAAATTTTATCACCCGTGTCAAGGTTTAAAACCTTGACACGGTTTGTTTTCAAGTTTAGATTGCAGCCCGACTTGAGCGGAAATCCTTTTTTAGCATGGAAAAAGCAATGGCCAAAAAAGATTGGGAGCGGAAGGCGGAAATAGCTGCCATAAAAAATGAAAGCTGAAAGTTATTATACTTCCAGCTTCATGTTATTTTGAATAATTATTCTTTTACTCTTTCTAAGTAAGAACAGTCTTCAGTGCTCACTTTGATTTTGTCTCCCGCTTCAATGAACAGAGGAACCATTACTCTTGCTCCTGTTTCAACGATAGCGTTTTTAAGAGCGTTGGTTGCTGTATTTCCTTTTACTCCCGGATCAGCTTCAATAACCTCTAGGTAAACAGATTGAGGAAGTTCTGCAGACAAAGGTGTCTCATCAGCCTCCTTTAAAATGATAGTTACTTCTTCACCTGCTTTCATCAGATTAGAGTTTTCGATCATCTCTTTGTTCAAATATAATTGAGAGAAGTCTTCATTGTTCATGAAGTGGAATCCATTCTCATCATCATAAAGATACTGAAATTTTCTTGTGATTACTTTTACCTCATCAATTTTGTGACCTGCAGAGAAAGTGTTATCAAGAACTTTTCCGTTGGTTACTGACTTTAGTTTTGTTCTAACGAAAGCTGGCCCTTTTCCTGGCTTTACGTGCATAAATTCAACTACTTTGAAAATATCATTGCTGAATTCTATACAAAGACCTTTTTTTATATCGTTACTTGTTGCCATTAATTTTATATTATCTTTTAATTTGTATTAGTTACTTTCTTTTCCTGTTCCGTATCCTTTCACGATACCTCGAGGAGAGTTTTGAATAAACTGAAGAATTTCATCTCTTTCAGCCGTTGGAAGCATTTCTTTTTCAATGTAAGTTACTGCCTGAGAAACGTTCATTTTCATTTGGAAAATCGTTCTGTAGATCTTTTGAATTTCGAAAATTTTCTCATTCGTAAAACCTCTTCTTCTCAAACCTACTGAATTGATTCCTGCATAAGACATCGGTTCTCTCGCTACTTTTACATAAGGCGGAATATCTTTTCTCACCAATGTTCCACCAGAAATCATTACATGTTTGCCGATTTTACCAAATTGATGCACCGCACTAAGACCTCCCATTACAGTATAGTCTCCGATTTCTACGTGTCCTGCAATTCCACAACCGTTTACAATGATAACGTGATCTCCGATAACGCAGTCGTGTGCAATATGGGAAGTTGCCATGATAAGGCAGTTTTTACCAATTTTGGTAAATCCTAGGGCTTTCGTTCCTCTGTTTACCGTTACACACTCTCTGATTGTAGTTTCGTCTCCGATAATTACCTGAGTATCTTCACCATCAAACTTTAAATCCTGAGGGATTGCAGAAATTACTGTTCCCGGAAAAATTCTACAGTTTTTGCCTATTCTAGCTCCATCCATAATGGTAACATTAGGGCCAATCCAAGTTCCTTCTCCGATCTCTACGTCCCCTGCAATTGTAGTAAATGGTTCTACAATAACATTCTTGCTGATTTTCGCACGTTTATCTACGGCTGCTAATTGATGAATCATTTAATCAACTTTAATTTTTGCAACTTGAGCCATTAATTCTGCTTCTACTGCTACAGTATCTCCTACATATCCGTATCCCTGCATATGAACAATACCTCTTCTGATAGGCTCTATCAATTCAATTTTGAAAATCATAGTATCACCAGGAACTACTTTTCTTTTGAATTTCACTTTATCTATTTTAATAAAATAAGTAGAATAATTTTCCGGATCCGGAACGCTTGCCAATACTAAGATACCTCCTGTTTGTGCCAACGCTTCTACTTGTAAAACTCCTGGCATTACAGGCTCTTTAGGAAAATGTCCAACGAAGAAAGGCTCATTCATTGTAACGTTTTTCAATCCTACTACATGAGAATCAGACAATTCTAAGATTTTATCAATCAATAAGAACGGAGGTCTGTGAGGCATCAACTTCATAATTCCGTTGATATCGAATACAGGTTCTTTTGTTAAATCAAAATCAGGAACATTTTTTTTCTTCTGTAATTTCCACTGACGGTTCAATTTTTTAGCAAATTGAGTATTTACAAAATGTCCTGGCTTATTAGCAATAACTTTCCCTTTTATTTTCACTCCTGCTAATGCTAAATCACCAATTACATCAAGTAATTTGTGTCTTGCAGCCTCGTTAGGATAATTTAAGGTAAGATTATCAAGAATGCCATTTGGTCTGATAGACACATTGTCTTTACCAAACGCTTTCTTTAATTTTTCAGTAGTTTCAGGAGTAAGATCTTTATCTACATATACAATCGCATTAGAAATATCTCCACCTTTGATCAAACCATGATCTAAAAGCATTTCTAATTCGTGTAAAAAGCTGAATGTTCTTGCAGATGAAATCTCTTCTTTAAATTCTGAAATATTCTTTAACGTAGCATTTTGAGTACCTAAAACTTTAGTCCCAAAATCTACCATTGTTGTAATTTCGTAATTATCTGAAGGAATAATTGTAATCTCGGAACCCGTTACCGGATCGCTATAGCTAAGAACTTCTTTTACTACCAAATATTCTCTGGCAACACTTTGTTCTACAACCCCTACACTTTCGATAGCTTCTACAAAGAACTTTGAAGATCCATCTAAAATTGGAGGTTCAGAAGCATCCATTTCCAACATTGCATTATCTATATCACAACCTACTAGAGCTGCCAAAAGATGTTCACAAGTGTTAATTTTAACTCCTAATTTTTCTAATGTTGTTCCTCTTTCTGTTGCTACAACATAGTTCACATCAGCTTCGACCTGAGGATGACCCTCTAAATCTGTTCTCACAAAAACGAAACCTGTATTTTCTTTAGCAGGTTTTATGGTCAATTTTACTTCTTTACCAGTATGAAGGCCAATCCCGGAAAGTGTTACCTGTTCCTGAAGTGTTTTTTGCATATCACTCATTAGTATGATCTTTTGAGGTATTCTCAAGATTATTTATTCTTTTTACAATTTCAGGTAAATTCCTAAAATGTACATAACTTCTAAGATAGTCGTTATAGCTTATCGCAGGCGAACCATAGATGGTTTCTTTGTCATTTACACTAGAATTCACACCACTTTGAGCCTGAATTTTCACCTGATTTCCTATTTTAATATGCCCAACAACTCCTACCTGACCGCCAATTTGGTTCCAGTTTCCGATAGTTGTAGAACCTGCAATTCCTGCTTGCGCCGCAATCACATTATTCTGTCCTATTTTCACATTATGGGCAATCTGGATAAGGTTATCTATTTTAGTTCCTTTTCCAATAACGGTAGATCCAATAGTAGCTCTGTCGATACTACAGTTAGAACCTATTTCAACATCATCTTCAATAATTACATTACCCAACTGAGGTATTTTTTTAAATCCATCAGGAGTAGGTTGAAACCCAAATCCGTCACCTCCAATTACGGTATTAGAATGAACGACACAATTATCACCAATAATACAGTAATCATAAATTCTGGCACCACTGTCTATTTTACAGTTTTTACCAATCTTTACTCCTTTACCAATATAAACTTGAGGATAAATTTGTGATCCTTCACCAATTTTCGCCTTTTCAGAGATGTAGGCAAACGCACCGATATAGACTTTTTCGCCAATAACAGCTGTTTCATGAATAGAGGAACCGTCTTCGATTCCTTCTTTTCTACCTTGCATCTCCTGATACAGATTCATTAAAACCTGAAACGAAAGATAAGCATCTTTTACGGCAATGATGGTTGGATTATAATTATCTTTTGTAATAATGTTTTCCGAAACGATAAGAACAGAGCATTGTGAAGTATCCATATAATGGGAAAACCTTTCTTGTGCTACAAAAGAAAGATGTCCAGATTCTCCATTTTCAATTGGTGAAACTCCAGTAATAAGTGCGTTCTCGTCACCTATTATTTTTCCGTCGATAAAACTTGCAATTTGCGAAGCTGTAAATTCCATATTCTGCAAAGATAAGAAATTCTATAATTCGCAAACATTTTTTAGTTTTATGATTTTGAATTTTAATACTATTTAAGAAATCAAAGAGTTGATGTCTCTTGGAAAAGTAAGAATATATCTTGTTGTTTTATTCACGATCAAACCTGATAAAAGCTGGTCTTCAGACTCGTCAAGCCTTAGTTTAAGTCCACTTTTCTGCAATAAATAGATCGGTTGCTTTTCTGTGTCATAAGGCAATAATTTTCTCTTAATTTCATGTACCAGATCTTGACCGTTATCAATTCCAAAAAATTCATTGGTCTTTTTTATTTTTTCTTCAATAAGCTTAGGATCAAATGGATGAGATGAAATAATGGTTTTGGGAAGGTTTCTTTGTATCACACATTTACACCAATAAGAAAGAATGATATCATCGGAGTTCTGCCAAGATTTCATCGCCTGAATAACATCATTATCGTCCATTTGTGTAAATCTTTCAACATCTTCGTCCGTTGCCGAACTTTTCCCTCGATATAAAAAATATTTCAAATTTTCTGTTGCAGGTAAATCAATTCCTTGAGAAACTAAATATTTTGCTCTTTCTAATATTTTAACCAAAAGAAACTCTGCCAAAGCTGAAGTTTTATGATAATATACCTGCCAATACATAAACATTCTCGCTGTCAAAAAGTTTTCAATAGAATAAATTCCTTTTGCATCGATCACTAATTCACCTTCTTCACAAACGTTCATCATCGAAATAATCCTTTGTGTATTGATATTTCCTTCCGAAACCCCCGTAAAAAAGCTATCTCTTTTTAAATAATCTAACCTATCAACATCTAATTGGGAAGAAATAAGCTGATTGAAAAACTTTCTGTGATATTTCCCTTGAAACATTTCAATAGCAACGTTCAATTCACCATTAAACTCTTCATTTAATCTATTCATCAATAATAATGAAAGATTTTCGTGATGCCAATCATCCATTAACATACTTTCCAATGCGTGAGAAAACGGACCATGACCAATATCATGCATTAAAATCGCTAACATCGCTCCTTTCTCCTCCTCATCAGAAATCTTCACCCCTTTTTGCTTCAAAGTTTCCAAAGCCGTAAACATCAAGTGCATTGCGCCCAACGCATGATGAAATCTTGTGTGAGTAGCTCCCGGAAAAATTAAACTCAAAAGACCAGTCTGAGAAATTCTTCTCAACCTTTGAAAGTATGGATGTTCTATAATGTCGAATAAAATTTCGTGAGGAATTTTGATGAATCCATGAACAGGATCATTGATGATTTTAAGCTTATTCTGCATTGAAACGTCAGTATTTATACACAAAGTTAGGGATTTTAAATTTTAGCATTGTTTAACTTTCGTTCATAATCATCTTACAATTAACTAAAAATCATAATATTTTCAGAATAAGACTATCCATCTCATTAAATTTAGCTATATTAATATTTGTAATTTATTACAATCCTAAATGGATGGAGCAACCTTCAACTATTGCTTAAAACATACATAAAATTATGAGTGACAAAAAATTCAATATTGCCCTTCTTATTGATGGTGACAATGCGCAAGCCAAATTATTAAAGGAAACGATTGAAGAGGTTTCAAAATATGGCAAAGCTACAATCAGACGAATTTATGGAGACTGGACCTCTCAAGGTATGAATTCCTGGAAAGACCTTGTTAATCTTTACTCCATTAACCCCATTCAAAAATTTTCATATACCAGCGGAAAAAATTCTACCGATGGAGCGTTGATTATTGATGCAATGGATATTCTCCACGGAAAAAGCGTAGAAGGCTTCTGCATTGTTTCAAGCGATAGCGACTATACCGGTTTAGCAAAAAGAATCCGTGAGGAAGGCCTTTTTGTAATGGGTATTGGAGAGAAGAAAACGCCTGAAGCTTTTGTAAAATCTTGTGATATATTTACCTACACCGAAAATATTTCTCCTAAAATCAAGAAAGAGCCCAAAGAAGAAACTCAGAAGACAAAGGAAAATAAAATAGAAGATCATTCAAAAAAAGAAGTGCTTCATGCTAAACCCTATCAACATCCAAGCTTTTTAACTCCAAAAGATGAAGAAATAATTTCAAAAGCATTTGAGATTTCTGCTAATGAAAATGATATGGCTTTTATTTCAACACTCGGCACCAACATCCGAAAGATTGATCCCAGCTTTGATCCCAGAACGTATGGCTACTCCACTTTATCAAAATTATTTGATGACTTGACCCATTTTGAAGTGGTAAGAAATGAAACCAACCATCCCTTATTAAAAAGAAAATAATATTTACTTGTTGCTCTCTTTCAAAAAATTATAATGCATTATTCCTTAATGAGAAGTTTTTCTATTTTCATCCTTTTATTGTTAAGTATCACTTTTTCTGCACAAACTTTATCTGAAACTCAAAAGCTAGAATCACTTTGTAAAGTTTGGGGATTTTTAAAATATTATCATCCGAATGTTGCTAAAGGAAATCTGGATTGGGATCATCAACTTTTTCAGAAACTCAATGAAATCGAAAAAATAAACGATAAAAATCAATTAAACGAACTGTACTCTAATTGGATTAGCAGCCTAGGGAAAGTTGAAATTTGCGAGCAGTGTAAAAAGGAAGATAACAAAGTCTATTTTCTTAAAAATTTTGATCTAAATTGGATTAATGATCCAGTTATATTCACTGAAGATGTGACTCAAAAACTTAGCTATATTCAAAATAATAGAAATATTGGTGACAATTATTATTTCGGAAAAGGTGGAAGAAAAGTATTTTTCAGGAATGAAAATTCTTATGGATCTAAGTTTACTTCTAAAGAAATTAGCCTTTTAGAATTATTCAGATATTGGAATTATGTTGACTACTTTTTTCCCTATAAATACAAAACAGACCAAAATTGGAATGATGTTTTAACAGAGATGATTCCTAAGTTTATTAAAATTAATACTACTGAAACTTATCATTTAACATTAGCAGAATTAGTAACTAAAATGGATGATTCTCATGCTTTCTTATTTTCGCCATTCATTAGTTTGAATCAATATGGCAGAAGAAAAATTCCTGTAGAATATGCTTATGCAGAAGGAAAATTAATTGTTACTAAAATCAATTCCAATAAACTGAATGAAGAAAATTCATTACAAGTTGGAGATGTTATTTATGACGTAAACGGCAAAACGATTCCACAAATGGTCAATAGTTTTGGAAAGTACATTCCCGCTTCCAACTCTTGGGGGAAGATTAAGAAAGTGAAAATTCTTTTTCTTTTCACCAATAAAGATTCACTTGATATTAAACTTGAAAGAGAAGGACAAAACCTAGCAATTAAGGTAAAAACATATCTCTTAAAAGATATTATTAATGATAAGCCTACTATTCCTGAAAAGTGGAAATTTATTGATGGTGAAAAAAAAATAGGATTTGTTAATATGGGAATTATTGAAAGAAAAGATCTGGATGAAATGTATAAAAACTTAAAAGAAACAGAATCCATTATTTTTGATTTAAGAAATTACCCGAAGCAAACCATTTTACCATTAAGCAAATTACTCCTTCCGGAAAACAGTATTTATTATCAGTTCACTTTCCCAGAAACTAACTATTTAAGTCAGTTCTACAGCAGAAAAAATAGTATTGGACAGAAAAACACCAATTATTACAAAGGAAATGTAGTGGTTTTAGTTGATGAAAATACCCAGAGCCAAGCTGAAACTACCACCATGATGTTTAAACAACATCCAAGAGCAAAGATTATTGGCAGTAACACTTCCGGAGCCAATGGAGATATCATAAGATTTAATATTGCTGATCTTGAAACCAGTTTTACAGGATTGGGAGCCTATTATCCTGATGGTAAAGAAACTCAACGAATCGGCATTATCCCAGACATTATTATAAAGCCCACCATAGAAGGTATTAAAAAGGGAAAAGACGAAGTACTGGAAAGAGCTTTGGAATATATAAAAACAGGAAAATAAATATTCGCTTTAAGCAACCTCTGCAGTGAATGTTTTTCTCACAAATATCACAATCAAATAATAACAAAAACAACAATTGACTTTTCATTTAAAAACAATTCTTTTTATCGTGTAAATAATCTATCTTCATAGTCAGTTATTTTAATAAAAAAACATCAATATTTTTAACTAAGATTTAACTTTTAAAACTACTGTTTTCGTTGATTTTAAAAGCTTTTGGTCGCAATTTTGATGTACTCACCATGAAAAATTAAATTATTATGTCGGAAAAGATATTATGGATAGATGATGAAATAGATTTACTTAAACCTCATATCGTATTTTTAGAAAAAAAGGGGTACCATGTAACTCCCGTAAATAATGTGAATGAGGCATTAGAATTGATAGATTCAGAAAAATTTGCTCTTACTTTAATAGACGAAAATATGCCCGGGATTTCTGGGCTTGAAGCAATCCCTATGATCAAAGAAAAAGATAACTCTTTGAAAATAGTAATGGTAACAAAAAGTGAAGAAGAACATATTATGGAAGAAGCCATAGGTTCTCAAATTGCAGATTACATTTTAAAACCGGTTAATCCGAATCAAATCTTATTATCATTAAAGAAAAATCTTCAGGAAGACAATCTTGTAGAGCAAAAGACAATTTTGCAATACCAACAGGAATTCAGAAATCTTTCTATGGAACTTTCTTATTTAAGAACCTACCAAGAATGGGCTGAATATTACAAAAAGATCGTTAATTGGGAAATCAAGTTTGATAAAGTTGCAGATAATGAATTTGCAGATCTTTTACAGTCACAAAAAGAAGAAGCGAATATTCAGTTTTCAAAATTCATTGAAAATAATTACGAAGATTGGTTAAATGGAAATGAAAAGCCATTAATGAGCCACACCCTTTTCAAGGAAAAAATAAAACAGGAAGTAGAAAAAGAAAAAGTTCTTTTACTAATGGTTGATAATCTACGTTATGATCAATGGAAAGTAATTGAACCTTTATTCACAAAGTACTACAATAAAGTTTCAGAAGATTATTATTACAGTATTCTTCCAACTGCTACACAGTATGCAAGAAACTCTTTCTTTGCAGGATTAATGCCTTCGGAAATTGAAAAACGTTTTCCCGATAAATGGTTTAATGATAATGAAGAAGGAAATAAAAACGAATTTGAGCGCGACTTCCTAGAAGACCAAATGAAGAGAATTGGTTTAGGATCTAAATCAATGAAATATCTAAAAGTGTTGAATGCAGATTTTGAAAGAAAGATCTACGATGATTTCAATCAGCATAAAAACAATGATCTTTTGGTAATTGTTTATAACTTTATTGATATTCTTTCACACGCAAAAACAGATAATCATATTGTTGATCAATTGATTCGTGATGATAAAACCTTCCGTTCATTAACATCAAACTGGTTTGAAAACTCATCTTTAATTAAGATTATCAAATTGGCAGCTGAAAGTGGTTTCAAATTGGTTATTACAACAGACCACGGAACTGTTTATGTTAAAAAACCGAGTAAAGTAGTTGGAGATAGAGAAACATCTACTAATATCCGTTATAAAACAGGGAAGAGTTTAACATATGACGACAGAGATGTATGGGCAGTTACTAATCCTGAAAAATTATTCTTACCAAAAGGAAACCTAAGCTCAAAATATATTTTTGCTAAAAATAATATTTTCTTAGCTTATCCTAAAAATTATAATCATTTTGTAAACTACTATAAAGAAACCTATCAGCACGGTGGAATTTCATTGGAAGAATGTATTATTCCAATAAGTATTCTAGAACCTAAATAGTTTTATAGTTTATTTAATTTTTAAAAGAAGCGGAAAAAATCACTTGATTTTTTCCGCTTCTTTTTTATAATTTTGAAGTATGAGATTAATTACTTACAACGTAAACGGAATTAGGGCTGCTTTCACCAAAGATTTTCTTGGCTGGTTGAAAACCGCTGATCCCGATGTTATCTGTATTCAGGAGAGTAAAGCAGGAAACGACCAAATAGATATCGAAAGTCTTGAAAAATCAGGATATCATAGTTATTGGCATTCTGCAGTAAGAAAAGGCTATAGTGGCGTCGGAATAGCTTCAAAAATACAACCTAATCATGTAGAGTATGGTTGTGGAATTGAAAGCTATGATAATGAAGGAAGAATTATCCGTGCTGATTTTGATGATTACTCAGTAATCTCGGTGTATGTACCTTCCGCTTCAAATATTGAAAGGCTGGAATTTAAAATGCAGTTTTGTCATGATTTCCTACAGTATATAAAAAACTTAAAAAAAGAAATTCCTAATCTTATTATTTCGGGGGATTTTAATATCTGTCATGAAGCGATTGATATTCACAATCCCGTTGGTTTAAAAAATACTTCCGGATTCTTACCCATGGAAAGAGAATGGATGACCAGCTTTATCGAAGAATGTGAATTAATAGACAGCTTTAGACTTTTTAATAATGAACCTGATAATTATACTTGGTGGAGCTACAGACAGAATTCCAGGGCTAATAATAAAGGGTGGCGCCTAGATTACAACTTCGTTTCCTATTCATTAAAAGAAAAGCTTTCAAGGGCTGTTATTTTAAAAGAAGCTGTGCATTCAGATCATTGTCCAGCTTTAGTGGAGATTAACCTATAAAAATAAAAGCCAGCTGAATAAGCTGGCTTTGCAATTTAAATCATAAATGTTAATCGACAATTTCATATTCCACCGGAATCGTACCATGATCGGCATTTCCGATTTCTTCGAACGCTGCTTTAGACATATCTAAAGCTCTTGATGAATGGAAAGGACCTCTATCATTAATCTTCACTATCACCTCTTTTCCATTGTTCAGATTGGTAACTTTAATTGTTGTACCAAATGGAAGCGTTCTGTTAGCTGCAGTAAGCTTTGAATTATCAAAGATCTCTCCGCTGGCTGTTTTTCTACCGTTAAACTTATCGTGGTAGTACGATGCATAACTTGTTCTTTTCGCATCTGTGGCACTATTCTTGAAAGAATAAATACCAAAGCTTGAAATCATCATTATGATTACGAGAATGAATCTTTTCACCATGTTGAAATTTTTATTGGTTTTGACTCAGCAAAAGTATCATGAATCTAGTAAAGTCCACATTCCAAATGTTAAAAAACGTTAACAAAAACCTAATTCTATCACAACAACCTCTGTAAGTCCTTATTAATAGGCTTTTTAGAAGGGGTTGTTAAAAAGTGTTAAAAAACAAGCTGAAATGTTAACATAATTAACTAATCCAAGCATAATTTTAAAAAACGCATTTTAAAAATTCCTGAAAATCAACATTTTAACATTTTTTAATAAAACTTAAAATATTGAGGAAAAAGATTAATATTTTCTATAGTCTTTAAATAAACACTCAAATGCAAACTTAAAAAGGGTACTCAATAGAAAAAGATTCAATTTCAAAATTTGCCATCTTTACTTTGTAGCATATACTCTTCTAATAAGATATTAAACTCTTTAAACACTATCCTATTCCTATTATTCTCTTAGAACACCCATTTAAATATACAAGCTAATGAAATATTACTTTTATATTAAGTCAACAAAAAGACCAATGAGAAATCTCATTGGTCTTATATTTAAAATGTAGATATACCTTATTTAGTATATTCTACAACATAATCATATGTTCCGGCAGGATAAACTACAGACATACTTGGAGAACCTGTAATAAGGTTACCGTTACTAATATCATAAGAATAAACTCCGTTTGCAAAAACACTACCCGTACCTGCTTTAAAAACAGTTACTCTGTAAATACTAGCAGTCCCACTAGCAGGAACTGTAATAGCAGCTGGCGTATAAGTTGTAGGAGCTGTAGAAGTTCCACTTACAGTAAATGTTCCTTTTTTAGCGTATACCTGACCACCATTTACTAAAGTATTAGTAGATGTTTCAGCAGTTGTTACATTGAATTTTGGACTAGCTCCTAATGGAAGCCATCTCCCTGTTGCCACAGCAGCAGCACCTGTAGCACTACCAGCAGCCATAGGATTAGAGAAATAATAGAAACCAGGAGCAACATTAGATGCAGCACTAGGGTTATTAGCACCTGTCAAAGTATTACCAGTTCCAGTATTGTAAACAATCATACCGTCAAATCCAGTAGGAAAGTTAATACCATCAACATTATCTGTCTTAAAAACCCAAGTAGTAAGATTTGTTCTTGGGTATACTAATCCTTTTCCTATTGTATTAGATGAGTTAGCACTTGGATCAAAATTTGAACTTGCATCTAAAAATGGGTTCTCATCAGTAACTGTAGCAACAGTTTGTTGATTAGTTGCAATTTGTGAATGATACAAATTCGAAGAAAGGAAACATACTATGCTAAATAAAATTATTTTTTTCATTGTATTGGATTTTAAATGTTAATTATAAGAAATTGAAACCCACTTTGTACCATCCGATATAAATTGTTTCCCTCTAAATTGTAAAACTGTAGCAGTACCTGCAACCGGAACAGCATTAGCAGCTACTACAGTAACTGTAGAAGCAGTAGTGTTCTGATTGGAAATAACAACTAATCTACCTGAGTTTGTAGCATCAGCAGCTGGTAATGTAATTGTAATCCCACCCGCAGCATTTGTTACTAAGAAGAAGTCAGTATTTGCAGCTGTATAACTAGCATTAACCGCAGTTGCAGTTCCTCTAATAACTTCATACCTCTGAGGAGTAGCAGCGCCACCACCTCCTACAGCAGTCCAAACATTGTTTGTACCATCATAGTAATAGAATCCTGTTGCAGTAACATTAGCTGTCTTAGCTGTTGCAGTACCATCTATAGCAGTTACAAAAGCAAGAGCACCATTTTGAGCCGCAGTATATGCTGCATCTTTAGCATACAACTGAGTTCGTGCCATACGAGGGACTAAAAGCGCGTCAGGTCTTGTAGCGTCTGTAGTGTTTGCTACAACATCTAAAGTAGCGGCAGGTGTAGTTGTGTTAATCCCCACACGCCCCTGTTGAGCTTTAGTAAGCGCTGTCATGCTAGCAAGAACAAACGCTGTTAATAAAATTTTTTTCATAAGTTTTTAAAGATTTTAAATTACATTTTTCATCAATGATATTTATATTCAAAAGGGATAATTTATCCCAAATTTGCTCTTTAATTAAAAAAAAACTAAAACAAACTATAAGGAGAACAGTCTCAAAAATGTTTTATTTTCGATTTAATTTTTTAAATACCTAACGTTCAATAAATAGCATTATAAAAATCTATTCATATTGCAAAGTTAGTACTTTATTATTTAATTGCAATAATCTTGCATAAAAAGTTTTTCTCAACCAACACCAATAAAACAAAACACACTTAAAATCAAGCACTTATGGATTTATTAAAATTTAATAAAATCTGTTAAATTTCATTAATATGGAAAAACAATATCTATTTCTAATACAATAGGTTAAATATATACAAATAAATCCTTAATAAAGGATTTATTTTAAATTAACTCACCATATAGGTCAAACTCTTCTGCAGAAGTAATTTTCACCTCAGCAAATTCACCAATAGAAATATAAGTATTATCTGCAGAAACCAAAACTGTATTATCCACATCAGGGGAGTCATATTCTGTTCTTCCTATGAAATAATTACCTTCTTTTCTATCAAACACACATTTGAAAATTTTTCCAATTTTTTCTTGATTCTTTTCCCAAGAAATCTGAGACTGTAATTCCATGATCTCTTCTACTCTAGCTTCTTTTACTTCTTGAGGAATATCATCTTCCAAAACATAAGCCGTAGTATTTTCTTCATGAGAATATGTGAAACACCCTAATCTATCAAACTTTTGTTCTCTAACCCATTCTTTCATCTCTTGGAATCTCTCTTCAGTTTCTCCAGGATATCCAACAATTAGAGTGGTTCTAATTGCCATATCCGGAACTTTCAATCTGAATTTAGCAAGAAGTGCATCTGTCTTTTCATGAGTAGTCCCTCTTTTCATGGACTTTAATAAGTCTGAATTGATGTGTTGAAGTGGAATATCTATATAATTACAAACTTTAGGTTCTTCTCTAATGATATCTAAAACATCTTCAGGAAAGCCACTTGGGAAAGCATAATGAAGACGAATCCATTCTACACCTTCAACTTTTACAAGTTCTTTTAATAAATCTCCAAGTGCACGCTTTTTATAGATATCTAAACCATAATAAGTAAGATCCTGAGCAATTAAAATTAATTCTTTGGTTCCTTTTTTTGCTAGTTTTTGAGCTTCAGAAACTAATTTTTCAATAGGAGTAGAAGTATGAGCACCACGCATCAAAGGGATTGCACAAAAAGAGCATGGTCTGTCACAACCTTCAGATATTTTTAAATAAGCATAATGTCTAGGAGTAGTTGTTAATCGTTCTCCTACTAATTCATGTTTATAGTCTGCACCCAAATGCTTTAATAAAATAGGTAAATCTCTTGTTCCGAAATATTGATCAACATCAGGAATTTCCTTAATTAAATCCGGTTTATACCTTTCAGAAAGACATCCTGTTACAAAAACTTTTTCAACCTCTCCTCTATTTTTAGCTTCCACATACTCAAGAATTGTATTGATGGATTCTTCTTTAGCATTATCAATGAATCCACAAGTATTGATTACGACAATATCTCCACGGTCTTCATGTACTACTTCTTTCCCATTCGCTTTCAACTGACTCATCAACACTTCAGAGTCATATACATTCTTTGAGCAGCCAAGAGTGACAATATTAATTTTCTTTTTACCTATGGATTTTGTACGCATCTTTTTGATTTTGAGTCTGCAAAGATACGAAATATTGAAGAGTATGAATTAAAAAAAAGAAAACCACTTTAATAAAGTGGTTTTCAATATGCTAATTAAAAGTTATTCTCTTTAAAGCTTGGCGAATTTTTATCTTTATCCGAAAGAATCATATCAGCTGGATCAACTTTCCAATCAATGTTAAGTTCAGAATCATCAAACTTCACACTTCCTTCGGATTCTTTGTTGTAAAAGTTATCACATTTATATGCAAATACGGCAGTCTCACTTAAAACCGAAAAACCATGACCAAATCCTCTCGGAACATATAATTGAAGTTTATTTTCTTCTGTAAGTTCTATTCCAAACCATTTTCCAAAGCTGGGAGAATCTTCTCTAAGATCAACAGCAACATCCCAAACTTTACCTTCTAAACATGAAACAAGTTTAGCCTGAGCATGTTCTCCTTTCTGTAAATGTAAACCTCGTAGAACTCCATAAGAAGACTTAGATATGTTGTCTTGAACAAAATGTCCATTCATTCCTGTTAATTCTTCAAATTTTTTTTCATTAAATTTCTCAAAGAAATAGCCTCTGTCGTCTTCAAAAATAGTAGGCTCAATTATATAGCAATCTTTAAGCGGTGTTTCTTTTATTTTCATTTTTTCAATGCAGTTTATAAAATATCTACAAATTTACTTTATTATTTTGAAAAACGTTTTCCACAAAATTCTTAAATCTTCTTTGAAAGATATATTTTCTAAATAATCTAAATTCATTTTTACCTTATCTGGAAATATTACTTCGTCATTATAAGACTGAGGATTTTCTTTAGATCTTAACAAAACATCTTCATTACTATATTTAATACTCGCTTCAGAGGTTAATCCTGGCTTTAACTCTAAAATCTTTCTTTCATATCCTTCCAATCTGTCATAATATCCTTCAATATCAGGGCGAGGCCCTACAAAACTCATATCTCCTTTTATAATATTCAATAATTGGGTAAGCTCATCCAATTTAAATTTTCTAAGCGTCTTTCCTATTTTTGAACAACTCCTATTCTTTTCGTGAATAGTTTTAAATTTGAAAATGATAAAATTTTTCCCATATTGCCCAATCCTTTTTTGAAAAAAAAGACCATTGGAGGAAGTATCTAGACTTGCAATGATAAATAAAATAATCAACAATGGTATCAGAAAAACAGTCAAGGTTATCGCAAGGATAAAATCAAAAATAATTTTCCAATATTTATACTGATTCATTTTATTTTAAGAAATTAAGATCCAAAGTATACTTTAATCACGTTTGATATTCTTTCTCTATCTTCGTCAGATAAATTAGAACCTGAAGGCAAGCATAATCCGTTATCAAATAGTTCCTCCGCTACTTTTCCACCATAATAAGGTGCATTGAAAAAAACAGGCTGAAGATGCATTGGCTTCCACAAAGGTCTTGACTCGATATTATCTTCCAAAAAGGCTAAACGAAGATCTTCGCGGGTTTTCCCTGTAACTTCCGGATCTATAACAATAGCAGAAAGCCAGTGGTTAGAGTAATAATCTGCATTTGGTTCAGAGAAAACCATTACTCCATCTATGTTTGCGAATAAATTAACGTAAAACTCATGCATCGCTCTTCGCGCTTCAACACGACTTGACAAGACTTCCATCTGACCTCGTCCAATTCCTGCAACAATATTGCTCATTCTATAATTGAAACCGATATGTGAATGCTGATAGTGTGGAGCGTTATCTCGTGCCTGAGTTGATAAAAATACAGCTTTATCTTTATCTTCTTGAGCATGGCAAACTAATGCCCCTCCTCCAGAAGTAGTAATAATTTTATTTCCATTGAAGGATAATACTCCAAAACGACCGAAAGTTCCGGCAGCTTTTCCTTTGTATGTTGAACCTAATGCTTCAGCTGCATCTTCAATTACAGGAATGTTATATTTTTCGGAAATAGCAGATATTTCGTCTACTTTATAAGGCATTCCATACAAATGAACAGCCAAAATAGCTTTAGGAGTTTTTCCTTTTGCAATTCTGTCTTGTATGGCTTCTTCCAATGCTTTTGGACAAAGGTTCCAAGTTTCAGTTTCGGAATCTACAAAAACGGGAGTTGCACCTTGATATGCAATAGGGTTTGCCGTTGCAGAGAATGTCATGGATTGACAAATAACTTCATCTCCATAACCAACACCCAATTCAATTAAAGCCAAATGAATTGCTGCAGTTCCCGCAGATAAAACAGCTACTTTTACATCTTGATTTAAAAATCTCTCTAAATCTTCTTCAAAACCATTAACATTAGGCCCAAGTGGTGCTACCCAATTTTCGGAAAATGCTTCGTGAATGTATTTTAATTCTGTTCCTCCCATATGTGGAGAGGATAACCATATTTTTTCTGACATTATTTTGTTTTTTCTAGTGCAAAATTACTTATTCGACTTTATATAAGTTTACTTATCTCATTTAAATTTTTAATTCTATATTTTGGCAAATATTCGTCTTCCAATTCAAAATTCTGTGGGTGAATATTTTGACCATTATTTAATAAGCAAATGCTTATCCATCCCAATGTATTAGGGGTCACAAAATCTTTTTTAGGATTATCTGCAATATAATAATAGTCATCTATTCCCTCTTCGATAAAGGCACAATAATTTCTTTGGTCGGGTTTAGTAGATCCAAATTCTTCTGAGACAATTATTTTATCAAATATTGTTTCAACACCCAAAGCATTTAATTTATTTCGTTGAGTTACAGATCTGCCATCAGTGATAAGGCCTATTTTATATCCTTGATTTTTTAAATTTAAAAGCAGTTCTTTAGCATTCTCATTTAAATGAATTTTGGGATAATGATTTCGGTAAATCTCTAATAAATCTTTTACTTCAAATTTTGAATATTGAGTATTTAAAAATTCAAAAACATTTTCACCTTCTTTATATTTTGAAAACATTTCTTCATAGAGTTTTTCTTGAATTTCATTATCTACAATTGATACAATCTCTTTATAAGCAGATTTTAGATAATCAACCTCATACATTAATGTGTCATCCAAGTCAAAAATAATATACTTAGTCTTCATAATTACGAACTAAAACTTCATCATCATATCGAAGCATCAACAAATTATCTTCCCAATCAT
The DNA here is from genome assembly GCF_900142445.1 of Chryseobacterium polytrichastri. Classification (GTDB taxonomy): domain Bacteria; phylum Bacteroidota; class Bacteroidia; order Flavobacteriales; family Weeksellaceae; genus Chryseobacterium; species Chryseobacterium polytrichastri. The sequence goes on from NZ_FRAV01000006.1 coordinate 30,371, forward strand.
TAAAATATTCAATAGAATTCCCTAAAATATATTCGTCAATTAAATATTTAGGATAATTAGCTCCTGCCAAATAACTCAATGGGTAACCTCCTCCAAATCTTGGATTAATCTCAATTCCTATTATTCGCTTTGATTCTTGATTAAAGAAAAACTGCATAGTCAAACAACCAACAGCACCTTCAATGTGAGACAATCGTTGGTTAATATAATCTACAATTTCATTTTTGTTTGTAACACCTTTATTAACTTCTCCAGCACGAACAAAAATTCTTTTCCTAGGTACAATACATTTTAAATTTCCATTTTTATCAAAATAAGTATCTACTGTATATTCATCGTATTGTGCATGATTAATATACTCCATAAACATCAATTTTGGATTTTGAAAATGATAATCCGTAAGATCTGATTCATTTTCGATAAGGAAGGTATCTTTACTTAAAGAACCGTCATATGGTTTTATAAATAAAGGAAATGAAAGATTATTTTTGTCTAAATTTTTAGGAATATCAATATTATTTTCAATAAAAAATTGATTGATAATCCTTTTATCTCGACACGCTTTTACAAACTCAAGCCCAGATACAATAGGAATAATTCCTTCTTTTAAAAACAATTCTCTGTTCTCTGCTAATACTAATAATTCAGTATCAATTGTTGGTATAATTAATCTTATGCTTAATTCTTTGCAGAGGTTAATAAGCTCTGAAATATAATTAGGATCCGTTACTCGATTTACAGTTCTGTATCCATCAGAGATATGACAAGCTGGTGCCAATATAGGATTTAAATCTACAGTATAAACCTTATTATTTTGATTAAGTTTTTTTATTTCTTTCTGAAATGCCTTCACTAAAGAAACACGTTGTCCCGCTGAAGTGATTAATATGTTTTGATTCATCTTAATTATTTCCATTAAATACTTCCATTGTTGCTTGTCCTTCTTGTGAGATTCCTTCTCGTACAAATACTTTCTTTAAAGTAAGAAAAAATATTTTAACATCTAGCAAAAAGGAAATATGCTCTACATACCAAACATCAAGTTCAAATTTCCGTTTCCAAGAAATTGCGTTTCGTCCATTCACTTGTGCCCAACCTGTAATACCCGGTCTAACTTTGTGTCTCCTTTTTTGTTCCAAATTATACAAAGGAAGATATTGAGGTAATAAAGGTCTTGGTCCTATTAGTGCCATATCTCCTTTCAAAACATTAATTAATTGCGGAATTTCGTCCAAGGACGTTTTCCGCACAAAAGCACCAATTCCTGTCAAACGGTCAGCATCTGGCAATAAATCACCATTTGCATCCTTTTTATCATTCATTGTTTTGAACTTTATGATTTTAAAAATGCGTTCATTCATTCCTGGACGAAACTGAAAAAAGAAAGGCTTACCATCATTAGCTAAATATAAACCAATAGTAACGATTATAAAAATTGGAGAAAGCAGTATTAATCCAATTAACGCAGCAAAAAAATCGATAAAACGTTTAAAATTATTTTTATACATTATTTTAATTTGCTATATATCAAAAAATAAGACTTATCAACAGTATATTTATCTAGAAGCAGTTTTTTAGCATTACTCCCTAAAACTATCAGATCTTCATTTAATATTTTGTTTACACTATCTTGCATAGATTTCTGATTTCCTGATAATACTTTATATCCACATCTATTCTCCTCTACAATATCACCAATATCTGTATTCGGATCGGTTGCTACTAAAACCGGCATCTTCATTTCTAAATAAGATAATAACCGTGAAGGAAAATTAGGTATTAAAAATCTTTTATCCAAGAATATCAATCCAATATCACATGCGGCTAACATTTTATCATAATCTTCTTTAGAAAGACGCTGCAAAAGTTTAGCATTTTTAGGTTGGTTTATATCAAACCATTCTTTAATTCTTACAAATTCTGTCCCATCTCCAACGATTAAGAAAAAAGCTTCTTCATTTGTTGTAGCTTCAATTGTTTCTAATAAGAAATCTAAACCTTGAGGTTTGCCCAAATTCCCCCCATAAACAAAGACTTTCCTATTTACAGGAATATTGTATTTTTCACGAATAGCTTTTTTTTCATCATTGGAATAATTGAAATTTATCGGCTCAATGGTATTCGGGTTTACTTCTAATTTTTGCAGACTTACTTCTGGATTATGTGTTATTACAAAATTGACATTTGCCGGAGACATACATCCTATTGTATCAGAAATTTGGTAAAGCTTTTTTTCTTTCTTCAAAAATTGTTGATGGATAAAGCCTTCTTTTTTCAACATTCCCATATCTACTGCATTTTGAGGAAAAATATCCTTCAATAATAAATAGCTGTAAGCATTATCTCTTTTTTTTATAAACTCGATTACTTTCGCGAACGTAATAGGTGGTGTTGAATACAATACCAAGTCAAACTTTTTGTGAGCCAAATACTTCTTTATGGCCGACAAAAACTGAAATTCAATTGCCAAAGTTCCAATACCTTTTTCAACAATATTCGTTTTTTGGATATTCAATGTTTTAACCTGAAGTATCGAAACACCTTCTTGTTGCTTAAAATTCGTAGAAACTTTCTGACGTCTTTCCACAGGGGTAACAATGGTAACGTCATGACCTTCATCTCTGAACTTGCGCAACAAATCCTGATAGATACCTCGCTGTTCAACCGAATTTATACTAGCTAACGTGAGAAAAATAACATTCATATATCTTATATTTCTTCAGACCAAACTGTTCTTTTGATATAATCTGTGTAAGAAATAATAATTCTTACTACTTTTTCTGAAACATTTGGCATTGAATAATCTGATACCGGTCTGAAGTTTCTTTCTTCACCTACTTTTTGTTGTAATACCTGAGCTAATCCTTGCATGATTCTTTCAGGAGATAACCCCACCATCATTACTGAAGCTTCTTCCATTGCTTCTGGACGCTCATGCGCCTGACGAATATTTAAAGCTCTAAAATTTAAGATAGATGACTCTTCAGAAATTGTTCCTGAATCTGAAAGGCATGCATAAGCATTCATTTGCAATGCGTTATAATCGTGGAAACCAAGTGGCTTTAAAAACTGAATTTCAGGGCGCATTTCAATTTCCATCTTGTTGATCATATTTTGTGTTCTAGGATGTGTAGAAACAATAATTGGGTACTGATATTTCTCTGCAATAGCGTTGAGAGATGTCATTAATCCACGGAAATTCTTTTCAGAGTTTATATTCTCTTCACGATGCGATGATACTACAAAGAATTTGCCTTTTTCAAGGTTTAGCTTTTCTAAAACGTTAGAAGCTTTAATATCTGATAAGTAATGATTTAAAACTTCAAACATCGGCGAACCGGTCTTAATGATTCTATCTGCAGGAAGGCCTTCTCTTAATAAATATTCACGAGCAATATCAGAATAGGTAAGATTAATATCTGCTGTATGATCCACAATTTTACGATTGGTTTCCTCAGGAACTCTCTGATCAAAACATCTGTTGCCTGCTTCCATATGGAAAATTGGAATATGTCTTTTTTTAGCAGGAATTGCACAAAGACACGAATTGGTATCTCCTAAAATTAAGAAAGCATCAGGTTTTAATTCTTCCAAAAGTGGATCAATCTTAATTAAAATATTTCCTACAGTTTCCGTTGCCGTTTTACCAGCGGCTTCTAAAAAAAAGTCAGGTTTACGCAGCCCTAAATCATCAAAGAAAATTTGGTTAAGCTCGTAATCATAATTTTGTCCCGTATGGACTATAATATGTTCAACAGCTTCGGATGCGTCCAAAGCTGATAATACTCTTGATAATCTAATAATTTCTGGACGTGTCCCAACGACCGTCATTACTTTTAATTTTTTCATTTTTATGTTTAACTATTAAACCGTTTCAAAATAAGTATCTGCGTCTTCTGGATTAAAAGGTTCATCAATCCAGAAAATAGTATATAAGTCTTCGTTCCCGACATTTTTAATATTGTGAGTGTACCAAATTGGCATATCTACATAAGCCGGTTCTACTCCATCTAAATAAAAATCTAAAACTTCATCTGTATTGATTTTTCTTAATTGAATTAAAGCCTTACCTTTAATTACAGCAAATCTTTCAATTTTACGGGTGTGATAATGATTTCCTCTGGTAATCTCCGGAACTGTGGTTGAGAAAGAACATTGTCCACCAATTCCTAAGCGAATTACTTCTACAAACGCACCTCTAGGGTCAGTATGTTGTGTAAATTTAACAGGGAAATGTGTTTTATAGTCCATATAAGAACGATATGTGTTGAACAGATTATGTTCAAATTTATCGTTCAGAACCGGGATCTCTCCATTATCAAAATATTTTGTTTTATAATCATTCAATAAAGCTAAAACTTCTGAAACTTTTTTAGTTGAAGTTGGCTCTATGAATAATTCTGGTTGGCTTTTTTCTGATTGAATTTCATTAATAATTTTCATGACTAATTCCTGGACATAAATCAATTTAACTTCTCCATCGTTCGCAATTGTTGGCATTTCGCCATGCGTTAATTGATAACAAAAAGTAGCAATAAATGAATTATAAAAAGGTTTGCCAAAGGCTCCAAAAACATTTGGAATAATTAATCCTGTTACTTTTCCACTATTTTCATTTGCCCAGTTTACAATAGCTTCACGACCTTCACGTTTTGATTTTCCATACAAGTTATCACGTTCTTCTTGTGTGGAAGAAGAAATTAAAACATGAGCTTTAGAATTAGTTCTTTCTAATGATGTTACTAACTTATTGCACAAAGCTATATTTGTCTCATAAATCATTTGCTCAGAATCATGGCGATTCATTGCTGCTAAATGAACAATAATATCACATTTTTTAATGAACTCATCTAGCTTATCGTTGTCTTCAAAGAATTCTTTTTGAAAATCAACACGTTCAAATTCTTCTGGAAATAATCCCAAAGTGTTATATAAATGGCTTCCAACGAAACCTTTTTGTCCAGTAATCCCTATTTTTTTCATAGTTATTTTTTAAAGTAATCTAATGAGAATCGGTATTCGTCTTGGATTTGGCCCAAAGCATAATCTGCCAAAACAAGTAATTTGCTTCCTTCTTTTTTTGCTTGAATTGAGGTTATATAACCCCCAGGAATATGCAGATAAGTTAGGGATTCGCAATCTAATCGATATTTCGTAATCATTAAATCTTTTGAAGGCTGAGCAAAGTCATCAATTTGAATAACTGAAACTTCAAACTCACCTTTCATGCAAGCAAACCAACGTTGTTCTATTTTATGTCCTTGCCATCCTCTTATAAACTCAGTAGAATGATTCTCTATGGTATAAATACGCTTAATCTCAGAAGCGTCAAACTCATTATTAAAAGTAATAATGCCTCTATCATCTTCGTGTTTCTTACCAGCTAGAATCATAATTTCTGAATTTCAAATCTCCAATTAATATGGATATTGCATAACATCTTCTCCAAAAATTTCTTTTCGGATAAGTGGCAGTTTAGAAATCAACTTTTTAAGACCTTCAACCCCTTGCTGTTCTGTGTTATGAGAATGATAATCTTCTATTTTGGAAATATCTTCTTCACCTTCCGAAAAATACTTATCATAATTTAGATCACGATTATCAGCAGGAATACGGTAAAAGTCTCCCATATCTTCCGCTTTAGTCATTTCTTCACGTGTACAAAGCGTTTCATATAATTTTTCTCCATGACGTGTTCCGATAATCTTAACTGGAATTTCTTTTCCTGTCATTTCGATTAATGCCTGAGCCAAATCTCTAATACTTCCTGCCGGCGCTTTGTTAACAAATAAATCCCCTGGGTTTCCATTTTCAAAAGCAAATAAAACCAAATCAACAGCGTCTTCCAATGACATGAAAAATCGTGACATATTAGGATCCGTAATTGTAATAGGTTCCCCTTTTTGAATTTGATTTAAAAACAAAGGTATAACCGATCCTCTGGATGCCATAACGTTACCATAACGTGTTAAGCAAACTACAGTATCGGTAAGATTTCTAGCTTCTGCAACCGCAACTTTTTCCATCATTGCTTTAGAAATTCCCATTGCATTAATTGGATATGCCGCTTTATCCGTTGAAAGACATATTACTTTCTGAACCTTATTAGCCGCAGCTGCGCGAATTACATTTTGAGTTCCTTCAACATTAGTTTTTACAGCTTGCATTGGAAAAAATTCACATGAAGGTACTTGCTTTAATGCTGCAGCATGAAAAATATAATCTACATCACGTGTCGCAGGTTCTACTGAACTGTAATCGCGAACATCACCGATGTAGTATTTAATTTTATCATCCTTATAAAGATTTCGCATATCATCTTGTTTCTTCTCATCACGAGAAAAGATACGAATTTCTTTAAAATGGTCTGTTTGTAAAAAACGATTCAAAACAGCTGTTCCAAAAGAACCTGTTCCACCTGTAATTAATAGTATTTTATTTTTTATTTGTTGCATGTCTTAATTTAATAATTTAATCAATTGGTTTATTTCATTTTTAATGATTTGTTGTGTTGAATGTACGTTATTTTTTATACTTTCTACCAATGCTAGATAAATGCTTTTCTCTTCAAAAGGATCAAAAGTAATACTTGGTTCGCACACCTGAAAAGTATAAGGTAAATTAGCACCTATAACTTCACAACCACATTCTATTGCCTCAACAATGCCTAGTCCAAAGCTTTCTTCTAAAGACGGAAAAACTAAATATTTGGTTTTATTATATTGTTTTATTAATTGTTCTCTTTTAATAAATCCTAAATTAACTATTGGATATCCTTGTTCTATTTTTTCCTTAATTAATTCTCCAAGAGAAATAAATATGTCAAAATCTACTGTTACATATAATTTTCCTCTTTTTATTTCATCATAAAATTTGCAAAATGCATTTAATAACCTAATATGATTTTTATGTGGAGTGCCTGCACTTACATAAATATAGGAGTCTGCTTCCCTATCTCGTTCTTCATCTTTTAAATCATGGTTTGGATAAAATGGTAGAACTAATACATTATTAGAGTTAAATTTATATTTTTTTAAGAAACCTTCTTTTACCAAGTTACTTTGCACCAACAGAAAATCTGTATTTTTTAAAAGTTTAGAAAAAATAAAAGATTTTGTTTTAAACAATAACCTTTGCAAAATACTAAATTCTTTCGGGACATTAAGATATAAAGTCTGTTGAAGATACGTATAAACTGGTATATCTAGCCGAAGAGTTGGAGGTAAATTTCCAAAACAAAATACTTTAGTAAATTTTTGAAAATTATTTTTATAAAATGTATATCTATTAGATAATGATGCTTTTAAATACAGCCTTCGATCAGCCGGAATGTAATTAAAATCATTTAAGCATCTTTCATCAAAAAGATAAAAAGCTTCTACATTATGATCTACTAACTTTTGGACTAAGTAATCAAGAAGAACTCTTCCACCACCATTGTTAATATACAAAGCATCAATTAGTAACATTATTATTCAAAATTGTATTTACATTAGACTCTATTTCATAATTTCTATTTGTATTGTATTTTAATTTTCTTAAAACACCTAATTCCTTGGTAGCAACTATTTTAAGATTTTTCTGATTACCTTGGCTTGTATAGGCTAGACATCCTTCGGAAATATTGTAGATAGATACTTTTGGAATATAAAAATCAGTATCAAAATTAACAAATCGCATATTACTAAAAGAATAATTACCATTAATTATATCATTGTTAATTTGCTTTACTCCATACTTTCCTGAGCCAAGAAAACAATTATCAATGATAACATTACCAGGACTATTCAAACCAAATCCTATTTCAGTTGTTTCAATATGACAATCTCGTACTTCTGTTGATGCACCGCACATAATGGCAATTCCTCCCTCTGCATATCCTTTATTTCTAAGAGTACCTATTTGCTCAATATCTACTCTTTGTATCATTAATCTTGAGCCCTTTTCTTCTATACCTATTTCCGAACAGCCTGTAATTATACCATCAGTAATTGAAGTAAAATAACTCCCATTTTCAAAAACGATTCCCTTTCTACATGCACCAACAAAAAAATCCCGTATTTTATTATTAACAGCTGTTGTTCCCTTAATTCCAATATCAAAGTTTGAAATTCTTAGTTTTTCAAGAAAATAAAAATTTGAATTATTAAGTATTAAGCCTGTTGTAGACGCTTTATTAGAGCCACGAATACTTAATTCACTTATTTTAGCGCTAGAAACATCTTTATAAGGCGAAAGCCGAATTCCATCGGCCAAACAGTTGATAACAGTTACATTAATTCCTTCCCCAATAATACTAATAAAAGGATCCCTTACTTCAATTGCCTTACTAGTCTTGTAAATTCCTTTTGGAACAAATAAAGTTCCTCCCTCAAAAGCAGCAAGATAATCTACTGCTTTTTGAATACTTGCAACATCATCATTTTTACCGTCTCCTTTGCTTCCAAACCATTTTACGTTAATATTCCCAGAAAAACTTCTTTTATATAGCTGCCCTTTTATATTAATGAAAATAACCTGATCTGCATTATAGTTTTTAGGAAGTTGGCTTTCATACTTTTCAAAAGCAAACACTTCATTTACATTTTGATCAAGAAGAAAGACCTTTTCTGTTAAATTAATATTCTTACTATTTTGTACAGCATCGTTAATTGATACATACTTAACATCTTGAGAAAAACAAAATGTAATATTAAAGAACAAAACGATTAAACATATATTTTTCATAAGCTAACTAATTATGAATTCAATTTATATTATCCAACTTTAACTGGAAACTCTTTATTAAAAATAGATTTATATGGAATGTACAAATCTTTATATGCAAAAATAACTCCATAAAACTTGAACCCTAAATAGACAATCAACAACAGTAATAGTAAATTTTTAATTATTTTATTTTTGGTTTGTAAAATCAATATTGGATACAAGAAAATTTGAAATATTTCATAATATCCTGAAAAACGAATTAAAGCAACAGAAATAGGTACAAATAAAATAAATAACACCACACTCATCAGGTACAGGTTAAATATTCCTCTAAATTGTACTTTTTCATAATTTTTAAATAGAAAAATTATGAAAATTCCAATTAGGAAAAGTCTATATGAGACTCCTCTAATCATCGTTTCCATAGGTGAATAACCAGACCCAAACGATTCATCTGCTCCAGATTCCATATAAGCGCTACTTCTTTCTGATAATGCTCCTAAACTACTATTCCCTATGGTTGTGAGTAATGAGCTAGCAACAGATGTTAAAACAAAACTACTAATTAAAATAACTATTATCTGCTTTTTTGAAAGATTAAGATTATATATCCAATAAGCCGGAAAAAATATTAACGCAGACTTATGAAAAAGCATCGCAATAAAAACAGTTAGTAAAAATAGATATAATTTTCTTTGAATAATAAAATTTAGGGCTAAAACACAAATTGCAACAGCAATTGCCTGTCTTGTAAAAAATATACTAGCAAGCGATACACTAAACCAAACTAAAACCGATAATATAGGAGCCTCTGAATACTTTCTAATGATATAAAAAAAACAAAAAAAGATGATTGAAGCTTCTACAAATAATAAAACCGAAAAATCCCCTGTAGCAGAATAAACAAATGAATTAAGCTTTATAAACAAAAACTCATACATCATTTGTAGGTATTCATTACTTGCCATATTTTCGAAGATGAATTTATATGCAGACCAATCTGTCCCTCTTTCCCATCTTAAAAATGACAGCAAATAGAATACTAAGATTATAGGTATGGCAGCTATTTTCCCAAACTTTCTTCCGAGATTCATCTCGGAAAAAGATAACAAACTAATTAATCCAAAAATTATATATAAATACATAGTATGACATTCATTTTCTAAACATCCTGAATTGGATAATTAATATTTTCCCAACTAAAAGCGTGTTTTAATTCGTTGAATTCTTTTACTGATTCTAAACTGACCTCATGTTTGATCAGCTTTCTGATGATACTTTCCATTTCATTAATATCTTCACATAAGTATCCTATTTTTCCATACGAACAAATATGATTGAAATAATTATTTTCAATAGCAATTACAGGCTTTTCGTGATTGATAGCATCAAAAATTGCTCCACTAGCCGTTAATTGATACTGGTTTTGTTTATAAAAAAACAATATCGCATTCAACTCTTTAATTGCTTCATTATATTCATTTGATGGTATTATAGTATTCGCTTTCGTTATGAAATTTAGCAAAGGATAATTTTCTATTTTATAGCCATGCTTACCTATAACATATAGCTCCAACTTCTTATCCATAATGACATCTTTCAATCTTTCAGAAAGCTCAATAAAGCTAAGCATCCCTTTATTTTCTCCTATAGCACCTACAATTCCCATTTTGACAGGTAATGAAAACTGTTTTTCACCAGGTACATTCTTAAAAAAATAAGGATGCTCCATACTCACAACTGCACCATTATTCTTAGGATATAACTCAATAAGTTTTTCGCGAATGGGTGCTCCTAATGCAATAATCTTTATGTTGTTTGATATCTTATTTTTAAAAAATCTTTGAAGTAGTTTCTTATAAACAAAGATAGGCTTATTTTTGGGTACATCCTGAATGAGATATTCTAACTCACCATGTGCTATTATTGTAAGATTAATTTTAAAAATATTTGAAATAAAGTTAAAATATAAAGTACCAAATTCATTTAAATTTGCTAAAATAACATCTCTATTTTTATACTTTAATAACAAGAAGAATAATAAAATACTTGCGTATATTTTTCTTGAAAAAATATGATGTGATTTTCTTCCCTCTAAAACCTTAATTTCTTTAAATTCAATTTTATTAGAATGAGAATTAACATCATTGTCTACTAAGATGTTCTTTAAATTTTCATAACTAGATTTCGAAGATAAATATAGTATGTTTTCAAATCTCGCTTCTAAAATTTTAAAAAAGGCTGCGTTGAAAACTTCATGAAAATTTCCAATCGAATTTGAATCAATAAAAATAGCGCTCTTCCCCATTAAAAATAAGACTTAAAATTTGCTTTACAAAATGTTACTTTCTCCTTCCAAGTATAGTTTCTAAGCGCCAATCTTCCGATAGTCATAAAAAAATCTAAAAAAATATATTTAAAGAAATTCTTTCCATCGTGTTTTCTAAGAAAACGATTTCTACTTTGATGTATGACAATTCTTTTAAAATTGGACACAGTTGATCCAAAATCACTTCCTCCTTCAAGATGAATAATTCTAGTTGTTGTTATTAAATAATTTATATATCCTAAACTCTGTATTCTTTTTTGTAAATCTGTCTCTTCGTAATATAGAAAGAAATTTTCATCAAAGCCTTCAATTTCCTCATAAATGCGCTTTGAAATCATCAGATCTGCACCTGTAACATAATCAATCTGTTGATAATCATCGTTTTTTGCTATTTTATATTCTTTAACAGGTCTCCTCAAATATGCATTTACATACTTATCCACAGTAGGGAAATTTCCACCGCTGTTAATAATATTTTGATTTTCATCTATTAAAGTAGCACCCAACGTTCCAATTTTCAATTTCCCTTCATTATGCCTATAGAAATCTAATAGTATTTTAATAGAATTATCAATTAGAATAGTATCTGTGTTTAACAGAAATAGATATTTACCTACAGCATTTTTAGCTCCTAAATTATTTGCAGCACCAAAGCCTGCGTTCTTACCAAACTCAATAAATTTAATATACGGTAATTTTGACAGTACTTCTACGGAATTATCTGATGAATCATTGTCTACTACAATAATCTCATATGAGAAACTGGTCGAAAATTCTCTAATACTATCAATGCATGCTAATGTTAGTTGGCACGTATTGTAATTTACTAATATAATAGAACAATCTAAATTTTGCATTTTTTACTTATTTTGATTCTAGTAATTCATATAACCTTCTTACTAAAACACTCCAATTGTAGTTTTCTTCTGCATATTTCATAATGCTTTCTTTAGGGGGTAAGCAAGTATTTCCATCTATAACATTTTGAAGAATGAATGATAGTTCTTGGGAATTTCCTATCGGAAACAGTCTACCAAACTCTTCATTATTGGTGATATCTATTGCACAGACTAAATCACTAGAAACAATAAAGCAACCATTTTTAATTGCTTCTGTAAATACTAAAGGAAAACCTTCATATCTTGAAGTTAAAACAAATACTTTAGACTTTTGATAATATTCCTCCAATTGATCTCTATCACTTACACTTCCTAAAAAGTATACGTTTTGTTTTAAAGATGGATTTGATAAAAAGAATTCATCAACAATTGGAATAAAATCTTCTTCAATAGGTCCTATTATTACTATTTTCCAATCTAAAAGATTGATATTTTTAATAGCATCCAATAAAACTTCAGTATTTTTCTGATAAGATCCTATCCTTCCCACTGTTAATAAAATATTTTCTTTTTCAACAGGTGGGTTAGAAGGTTTAGTATTAATAAAACCATTAGTTAAATACTTCGTATTAAAATATGATCCATTATTTAAAAAATCATTAATTTTTTTTGTCTCAGCTGTAAACAATGCTGTATAATTATACAACTTTTTCTTAAAACTATTAACAAACGTTTTCCTAGTAACATCACTTTGAAAAATGGATTCATCCAAATCCAATTTAAAGTAAAATTTTAGCCTGTTAAAAGATAGTATTTTAAATAAAAAACAAATGAAAATTTTCTTGAAAGAAGGATGGAACATCATTACATAATCCATCTTCCTAAAATTGGAAAACAAAAAAAGAAAAACATTAAAATCATTATTCTTAAAGATTCTTTTTATTGGTTTATAATTTAAACCTTTTACCTCATTTTTTAAATAGGGCAAATTTTCAGCTTTTTCATAGAAAGAGATGTAGGAATCATAGTAGCCTTCTTTTTGTAACACATAGGGAATCATTCCAACATCTTTTATCAGGTGTACATTTTCTCCCATAGGAAATATACAATGAAATCTCTTTCTTCCCATACTATTTTTTTTGAATTAGTGAAGTAATTTTTCTCGTTTTTTTCATTATTGGTTCTTCTATTTTTCTAAGATAAAATAACAAATAGAAATCAAAATTGGATTTAAAGCATCTATGCTCATTTTTAATGATTTAATGTTTATTTTTTATTTTACTCTTGATTGTTTTGAGAGCTATCTTTCGTTCTTCAATTTTTAAAACTATACTTAATCCAAATGCAGAAATACTTAATAAAAGTCCCATACAAGCCATTTTTAGAAGGGAGTTATCAATAATAATATATTTCCCTGCACAAAACATGATTATGCTAAGTACTAATATGAATAAAATATACTTAAATAATTCTAGCTTCAATTCTCTTTTGAAAGGATATTCTCTGCTCATTAGGAAAGCAAAAAAAATATGAGCAACAGCTATTGATATTGGAAAAGTATAAATCCCTAAGAGTGGTCTGCAAAAGAAATTAAGCACCACAACGAGAATTTGTGTCAGCATTCCCATTAATGCATAAATTTTGTGTTTTTCAGATGCCAATAAACTCATTCCAAACAAGATATATGAGAATAAACCAATTAATGCAACAGCATATAAAACTGTCATTTCCGAAATGGCTGTAAGCTGTTCTTGAGAAATACTTCCTTTATCATAAAGAAAATCTACTACTGCAGATGCCCCCCCCATTAGAAAACCAATAATTAACCCTATTAATAAAATACCTAACCGAAAAACCTTTTTAAACTCAATATTAAAATTTTCTTTTTCAGAGCGTATATAGTATTTAGACAATGTTGGAACAACAATAGTGGTTACAACACTTAAAATTATACTATACAATAACATTGGTACACGATTAGAGAAATCTAAAATAGAAACTGATCCCGTGCCTAATTCTGCGGCAAATATTTTTTCTAATAATGTATTTATTTGTCCAAAAAAATAGGGTAAAAAAAATGGAATAGCAAAAAGAAAAAACATCTTAAATCCATCAAATTTAAAATTCCAACGGTACTTAAAAAGTGGAATCTTTTTTCTGTAAAAATAAAATAGAATAAAAAATATTAGTAATAATGTTGAAATATAATAAGATATTGCTAATGCATATATTCCGAATTGATTAACAAATAGCATTAGTAAAACTATATTCAATATATTTGAAAAAAAGCTTGATATTTCTGCAACAAAAAAGATTTCATAAGCATTTAAAATACTTATTCCAATTTGCATTAATTGATTGAATAATAATGCTGGTGCTATATAAACGAGCATCTTTTGGAGAATTCCCAATTGACTTTCATTGTAATCGGGCGCAATAATTTGAGCAAAAAATGCATTAAATAATACAATGATTACTATCCCCAAAACCGAGAAACAAATAAAATAAAATAAAAGAGACTGAGTTTTACGGATAGCATACTCGTCATTTTCTTTTTCTTTAAGGAAAACAAATTTTGTTCGAAATGTTTCATTTATTGGCCCCCAAATAGCAAGATCCAGAGTTGTAATCGTTGCAAAAGCAAGTAACCAAATGTCTTTATCTATACTGACTCCAAAGTAACGTGCCGTAAGAGACAACAGCAGTAAATTAATGGGTATTTTGAGTATTTTTAAAAAAAACAAAATACTAATTTGCTTTCTCATCTTATATATATATACATTAATGAATTAGCAAAACTATTGCATAATAGTGGGTAAATTCTCGTAAATCCGCTTCACATCCTGAGATTTTTCTCTTTTCAAAACTAAAATAGCATCTTCAGTAACCACTAAAATACTTTTTTTAATTCCTAGAAACTCTGTATGTATATTGCTTCCAATAACCATGTTACCAAGTTCATCCGTGGGGTGCCCATTATTCTTTAAATAATAATAAAGAGACTCAAAAGATCCCATATCTGACCATTTAAAATTTGATTTTACTACTTTAAGGCGATCAGTCTTTTCCATTACTGCATAATCCACAGATATAGAAGGGATATCCATACTCTGTTCAATAGGTAATTTATCACCTATTCTTGCATTAAAAGCAATCTCGGACATTGTATAAACCTCAGGTTGATATTTTTTAAGCTCTTCTAAAAAAATCCCAGCCTTAAAACAAAACATCCCTGAATTCCATAAAAAATTACCTTTTAATAAAAACTCTTGGGCAGTTTCCAAATTCGGTTTTTCTCGAAACCCTAATACATTATTACCTTCTATTTGAATATACCCAAAGCCCGTTTCCGGTTTAGTGGGGACTAAACCAAATGTAACAATCGAGTCCTGTTTCGCCAGATTAATTGCTTCCTTAACAGATCTTGCATATTCATCTTCATCTTCTATTAAATGATCAGATGGTGTAATAAGTAAGATATCATCCTTATCAGCTGAAAATGCAGCAAAAGCTATAGCAGCTGCGGTATTTCTCGGTGAGGCTTCTACTATTTGTTGATATTGTTGTATATCAATTTTTTGTAATGCTTCTGAAGACAATTCGAAATTATCAGTATTTCCTATTACAGTTAAACTATCACATAGGCTAGTATTTCTAATTGCTGTTAACTGAAAAAGAGATTTTTCACCAAAAATATTCAGATACTGCTTAGGCTTGCGTTTTCTGGATAGAGGCCAAAGTCTACTACCTACTCCTCCAGAAAGTATTATATTAATAATTTTAGTCATTCCAATCTACAATTTCTCTTTAATTTTTTCAAACCAAGTTTTTTCTTTAGCTGAATAACCGTAGCCATATTTATTTCCATATCCATAATTGTGTTTATCTACATCATTAAGTACAAATCCGACGTTCTTAATTTTGTTGTTATCAATATTACTATTGGCAAACTCAATAAGAGATTTTTCGGTATATTTAGATCTTGTAACGTATAATATAGCATCAGCTAAATCTACAAATAAGAAAGTATCCGTCACTAATAATAAAGGAGCAGTATCTATAACAATATAATCATATTTATCCCTCAAATTATCTAATAACTTTTCATATCTTCCATTACTTAGTAAATCTGTTGGATTTGGCGGAATCATTCCTGAATAAATCACGTCACAGTATGGATTAAATGAAGTAACATGTATTATATCTTCTAATTTAGTTTGATCTGAATATAAATACTCCGTCAAACCAGTTAGACCTCTTCTAGAAGTATTATATCGTTGCAACTGAGGGTTTCTTATATCTGAACCTATAATAATCACTTTCTTATTAGGCGTCGCTAAAGTCAAAGCTAAATTAACAGAAACGAAAGTTTTTCCTTCACCCTTAACTGTAGAAGTAACAAAAACAACTTTTCCCTTTTCTTTTTTAGGTAATAAAAAGTTGACATTCGTAATTAAAATACGAAAGGCTTCTGCCATTGGTGAAAGGTCGTTAACTTGTACAATATCTGGTTCTCCTTTTAAAATACTTGGTAATTCTCCTAGCACAGGAGCATGAGAAAGTTTTTCTAAATCATGCTTACTTTTAACTTTATTATTAAATATTTCTTTAAGGTAAATAAGAATGACAGGTAAAAATAACCCTACTAATAGTGAACCTAATAGGAAAATCATTTTTTTAGGTGCTACAGGCCCAGGTGATGCATAAGCATAATCTATAATTCTAGCTTTATTTGCTGTAACTGCCAATGAAATTGCAATTTCTTCTCTTTTTTGTAATAGAAGTAAATATAAATTCTCTTTTATTTGTTGCTGTCTCTCAATGCTTCTAAACATCTTTTCCTGTGCAGGAATTTTAGTGATTTTAGAACTTATATTATCCTGTTCACCCTGATATTGATTTTTAGCTAATTGTAATCCTGTTCTATTTTTCAATAGACTTTCCATAACAGAACCTCTTAAAGAAGATATCTGCTTATTAAGATCAATTATTATAGGATTCTGAGGAGTAGCATTTTCAAGTAATCTATTTCTCTCTAAAACAAGCTGATTATAAGTTGTTATATTAGCAGAGGCAGTAGTACTATTTAACCCTACATTAGAAGGTAATACCTGGGTATTATTTTGCCTTCCCATAAAATCAATTAAAGCATTAGTAAGCTCAAGTTGCGATTCTAACTCAATTTGTTTTGATCTAGCCTCAGCTGATGTTTGAAGACTTATTTTAGCCTCTGTGGACAAATCGGTAATTTGATTGCTTGATTTGAAATGTTCTTTTTCATTTTCAACTTGTCCCAGTTCCTTTGATATAAGATTTATTCTATCATCAATAAAATCTTTAGTTTTTTGAGACTCTGAATTTTTATCACTAATAGCATCATTATTATATGCCTTTACTAAAGTATTTACAATATCCTTAGCTTTATTTACATTTGGGTAATTTAATGATAAATTTATAACTGTTGCTTCTTTATTAATTAAACCTACATTTAATATATTCTGTAAATAATTAACAGTACCTTCTATAGTAGAATAGGTAAAATACATATTACTTACATCTCCAGCTTTAGATTTATTATACATCGGATTTTTGATGATCAATAAATTTGCATAAGGTAAGTTGATTGTTTTATTAAATTGTGTTTTAATTTCCGAAAAACTATCACTTGTTAAAACAATATTTTGGCCAGAAATTTTAATGGCTACAGGTGTTATTTTATTTGCATAATCCTTTTCGTTAATAACTTGGATAAGTATAGGTGATGTATCTTTATAGAGTTCATCTTGATTTAATTTGGATTTCGCATATATTGAAGTCTGTAAATTATTCTGCTTTACAACCTCATACATTAGTTTTTTAGACTTGAAAATTTCTATTTCATTATCAATACTATTCGTCCCCATTCCTCCCAAACCAGATAAGTCTTGTAGAACGCCAAACTCACCTACCCCTACAGTAGGAGTTTTTTTAGCATCTTTAATAAGAACTGATGACTGAATATTATATATAGGTGTAACAAACTTTAAATAAAAGTAAGTTGCAACTAAGCATATAATAGGTACAATAATAAACCACATCCAATTTCTTAAATAGGGTTTAATTATCTCCTGAATATTAATTTCTTTTTCTGATCCTTCAATAACTGGATTATCCATTATTTAGTTTTAAATTTTACAATTTGTTCTGTTATCAATTCAACAACAAATATCAATTAGTTTTTTATTAGAGTCTTGCATCTACTAAGCTTCTATCAATACAAGCTTTAGTATCAAAAATAACACTATCTTCTTTTTTTAGTTTTTCAAAATCTAATGTGAGAAACTCTTTATGAGATACTGCAATGATAATAGAATCATACTTTTTATCCTTCACAAGTTGATCAAGAATATCAACTCCATATTCCTCTCTCACTTCTAGCTTATTCGCCCATGGATCAAAAATATCTACTTCAATTCCATAGTCTACTAATTCATTATAAATATCAATTACTTTTGTATTTCTAACGTCTGGGCAGTTTTCTTTAAAAGTTACTCCAAGAATTAAAGCTTGTGAATTTTTAATAATATTACTTTTGGCTATTAACAATTTTACAACTTTCGAAGCTATAAATTTCGCAATAGAATCATTTACTCTACGACCAGATAAAATGACATCTGGATGGTATCCCAACTGTTCAGCTTTATGAGCTAAATAATAGGGATCTACGGAGATACAATGCCCTCCTACTAAACCTGGTTTATATTTTAAGAAATTATACTTTGTTCCCGCTGCTTCGAGAACATCATTCGTATCAATTCCCATCCTATCGAATATTAAAGCTAACTCATTAACAAAAGAAATATTTACATCTCTTTGTGCATTTTCTATTGCTTTAGAAGCCTCAGCAACCTTTATGCTAGGAGCTTTATGAGTTCCAGCTGTAATAATTTTTTTATATAGGTTATCTACTTCATTTGCTATTTCATTTGTAGATCCTGACGTCACTTTTTTTACACTTGTTAAAGTGTTTACTTTATCTCCGGGATTAATTCTTTCGGGTGAATATCCTACGTAAAAGTCTTTATTAAATTGTAGTCCAGAATATTTCTCTAAAATAGGAACACATTCTTCTTCAGTACAACCTGGAAACACAGTAGATTCATAGATAACAATATCTCCTTTCTTAATAATTTCTGCCAACATTTTTGAGGCAGAAGTAAGAGGTCCTAAATCTGGTGCATTATACTTATCTATAGGTGTAGGAACTGTTATTATAAAAATATTACATTCAGATATTTCAGCAAGCATTGAAGTGGCCTTATAACCTATACTGCCTTCAGATTCTTTATATCGACTCAGGGATACATTCAGTTTTTCTAGATCAGCTTCTAAAGTGCTATCTTCAGCATTATTCAATTCTTCAACACGATCAGTATTAATATCATATCCTAAAACTGAATAATACTTAGCAAACTCTAAAGATAAAGGCAGACCTACATAACCTTGACCAATAATGGCTATTTTATATAATTTTTTTTCATTCATTTCAATAGTCAATATCGCTTTTATAAATACAATTTCAAAAAGATAATGAGATAATTATTCATTGAACTTTTATTTCTTGATTAAACTAATCACAAGTGCTGCGGCTGTTAAAGCAATTGAAGCGGCTGTTAAATAAAGCCCTGTATTCGGATTTTGCTTAGATGAAACATCTTTTACTTTATTGGCAGCAATGATAATTGCATCTCCTTGCTTTAAATGATAAAAAGGAGAATTTATAAGATTAGCATCCTGCAAATTAATTTTCCCATGAGTTACAATGCCATTTTCAGTTCTTATTATTAAAACATCATCTCTTTTACCAAACATCGTTAAATCTCCTGCCATCCCCAATGCATTCAATATCGTTCCTTGACCATTAGATATTATATAATCTCCTTGTCTGTTGACCTCACCTAATATTGTAATTTTAAAGTTAGCAAGCCTTACATTTATTGTAGGGTTGATAACGTACTGAGATACTTTTGATCTAATTAACTCCTTAAACTCGGGAAGGGTCTTATCTTTTGTATTAAGTTTTCCTAATACAGGGAAATCTATATACCCTTCAGAATCTACTATATAAGTAGGTCCGGAAACACTTAAAGTCCCCTGACCAGGGGTATTCCCTCCTGCATAAGCATTAGCTTGAATTATTTCAGACGAAGAATAATTCTGATTAAATGGCTTTACAACATCCATATCTTTAGCAGTTATAAGAATAACCAACTGATCACCATTCTGAATCGTAGAACTTGAATTTTTTGTAGATGACTCAATTGCAACATTTTCTATATTCTGCATATAATTCAAATCATTTTTTGCATCTTGCTTAACTCTACAAGAAACCAATGCCAACGCACAAAATATAACTAAAATTTTACCCTTCATATCTTAAAATTGTACAAATATACATTTATATTTTTTCTATTTATCTAAAACCTCGTAGACAGAATTATTACTCCTAAATTCAGGAACAATTGTCTTCAAAATTCTTACTACATCTACTTTATCTCTTCTTAAAGATGCCTTGGTGATTAAGTTAACTAATGCTTCTATATCCGAAAATTCCATTGTTGGGTCTTTAGATATCATAATTTTCTCATTGTGAGTAGGAAGTGTTTTTGCATTATCACTTAATAGCTCTTCATATAATTTTTCACCAGGTCTTAATCCCGTATAAATTATTTTAATATCAATTTCAGGTTCGAAACCAGATAATTTTATCATTCTTTTTGCTAAATCCAATATTTTGACAGGTTCTCCCATATCAAATACAAAGATTTCACCTCCTTGCCCCATTGTCCCGGCTTGTAAAACCAATTCACATGCCTCAGGAATAGTCATAAAATACCTTACAATATCAGGATGAGTGATGGTAACTGGACCTCCCGCTTCAATTTGTTTTTTAAAATGAGGAATAACAGATCCGTTAGACCCTAAAACATTTCCAAATCTAGTTGTAATAAATTTGGTAACATTACCTTCAACATTTTGTAAAGATTGTACAAATAACTCTGATGCCCTTTTAGAAGCCCCCATCACATTCGTAGGATTTACGGCTTTATCAGTGGAGACCATTACAAACCTGTTCACTTTGTACTTACTTGATAACGTTGAAATATTTTTCGATCCTAAAATATTGACTAAAATAGCTTCATGAGGATTTTCTTCCACTAAAGGAACGTGCTTATAAGCCGCTGCATGATAAACCATTGAAAAGTTATATAGCTGAAACAAAGGCTCAATCCTATGCCTATTAGAAATATCAGCCAAAACAAACTTAAATCTGATATGAGGAAATTTCTCCTTCATTTCTAATTCTATATCGTACAAGGGGGTTTCAGCCTGATCTAATACAACAATTAAAGATGGATCAAATTGCGCTACTTGTCTAACAATTTCACTGCCAATAGAACCAGCACCACCGGTCACTAATACATTTTTATTATAGTGCCTACTCTTAATCTCTTCATTTTCAATTTTGATAGGTCTTCTATTAAGTAAATCTTCAATTTGAAGATTTCTGATAGAAACTCCTAAATCATTGTCTCTCAGTTTTTGTACAGATGGCGCTTTAAAAATATTTAAATCTTTTTCCAAAAATAAATTCACCCATGAATTCATTTCGTCTTTAGACATCATCTCTTTAACAATAATCACACCATCTATTATAAGATCTTCTTTTGAATTTTCTTCAATTCTTTTCTTTTCATAAATAGGTTTTCCTAGTAATGAAGCTCTTTTAGAATCGGTTCTCTGTGTTAGAAACCCTACTACCTGATATGGCAAACTAGGATTATCTAAAATAGCTCTAGCAATAGCAATAGACTGTTCATCAATTCCCAACACCAAAATTCTTTTCTTTAAAGCACTTCTTCGGTATTCTCTAACGATATGAAAAAATTCTTTCACATATAATCTAAAGAGAAATAATCCCATAAAGGATATAATAAAATATAGGATAAGATAAGGAGTAAGGATAAATTTCTCGCCGGTAGTCCAAAAATAAACAATATTGATTGCCGCTACAACGAACATTGTGCAAAAGCACGAGATCAATAATTTAAATAAATCAATAAATGTTGAATGTCTTATAATTCCTGCATAAGTCTTAAAAAGATACATGAATATAACATTTACCCCAATAATCGAAAGAAAAACAGTCCTTTCATTATCATGATAAATAAATTCTTTTATACTGATTTTTTCAATAATATAAGTAGAAAGGAATAATGATATAACCAGAATAATAATATCTATAACAAGAATTATCCATCTGGGAAGATATCTTACATCCGAGAGATTGACAATATTATCTCCTCCAAATATTTTGTTTCTAAGAGAATTGTACATTGTCGTTATTTGTGTTCATATTTAATAAGATGTAAAACCTGATATTCATTAGTAATAATTTACTAGCATTCTTGCAAAATTAAAGAAAATTTTATCTATGCTTACTATTAAAAAAATAAATTTAGTTTTTTAAGTTTACATAAAACCTCAGTAATCCTATTTTTGCAATTATCAGTAAGGTTAGTTCCTGACGGCAAACACAAACGTTTTGCAAAAATTATACCAGAAAAATCACTTCCAAAAAAATATATTTATTATATAAAGGCTGTAAATGGATAGGATTCCATAAATATCTGGTTTCTATATTATTTTGCGAAAAAAAATCTTTCACATTTTCTTTTGATAAAATACAATCATCTATCAAAACTGTATTCAACCAATAGTTAGAATAAAAATCTTCATTTATGGCCGAAAACAGATTTACACCGTCTATATCTTTAAAAATTTGTTGATAAAAATCATGATTTTTCTGGCTTTTTTTCACCCCATTTCCCAAGACTTTCATCTGTAAACTACCTATTCAAGCGGAAATATTATTCATTCTATAGTTATATCCAACTTCAGTTTCCTCTCATGTGGCAAAGCGAAAGCCAAATTTTTTCTTCTTTCAACCTTTATTTTATGTTTACTCAAAAATATCATTTATTTTCTCATATTCAAAACCTTTGCCCATCAAATATTTAATAGTTTTTGCTTTTTTTTGGTATTCCTTTATACCCAGTTGTTTAGAATAATAATCTTCAAACATTTTTTTCAATGTTTTTTCGTAATCGGGTTCATAAATTTCATCAAAACATATACTAATAAGTTTTTCTGAAATTTGTTTCTGTTTCAGATTCATTTTGATCTTATTTCTTCCCCAATGCTTTATATAAAACTTCCCTCGAATGTAACTTCGGGTAAATCTTTCTTCATTTAAATAGTTTTCTTTCAAAAGATAAAGAATAATCTCATCTTTAGCTTCATCAATCAACATAAACTCACGCATTTTCTGCTCTACTTCTGCATGACAACGATCCTGATAAACACAATAGTTTACCAGTTTCAGCTTGATCTCATCAAAAGTGAAAGATTTCTTTTCCATAGCTATAAAAAAAGAATGAGCATAAGCCCATTCTTTATATTTTAAATTCGGTAAAAATTAGTAGTTAAACAAAGCTTTACCTTCCATTAATTCGTTTACTTTTTTTCTTACAGAAGTAAGAACCTCTTCATTTTTAATATTATCAACAACATCAGAAATTAATTCTGAAATTGTTTCCATATCGTTTTCTTTCAATCCTCTTGTTGTGATCGCAGCAGTTCCCAATCTGATTCCAGAAGTTGTGAATGGTGACTTATCGTCAAAAGGAACCATGTTTTTATTACACGTAATATCAGCTTTTACAAGTGCCTTTTCAGTTTCTTTACCGTTTACGCCTTTATTTCTAAGGTCTACCAACATTAAGTGATTATCCGTTCCTCCACTTACAATATCAAAACCTTTGCTTACCATTGCTTTTGCTAAAGCCTGAGCATTAGATTTTACTTGTTTAGCATACGTTTCAAACTGAACATCCAATGCCTCACCGAAAGCGATTGCTTTACCAGCAATAACGTGCTCTAATGGACCTCCCTGAATTCCTGGGAAAACAGCTCCATCCAATACTTGGCTCATCATTTTAGTTTCTCCTTTTGGAGTTTTGTGACCATATGTATTTTCAAAATCTTTACCCATCATGATCATTCCTCCTCTTGGACCTCTTAACGTCTTGTGAGTTGTTGTTGTTACCACGTGGCAATGTGCAAATGGAGAATTTAATAATCCTTTTGCAACCAATCCTGCAGGATGAGCGATATCAGCCCAAAGTGTAGCTCCAATCTCATCTGCAACCTCTCTGAATTTAGCATAATCTAAATCTCTTGAATACGCAGAGAAACCAGCGATCAACATTTTTGGTCTTTCTCTTAAAGCAACTTCTCTCATTTGATCATAATCAATCAATCCAGTTTCTTGTTGAACTCCGTAAGAAACTACGTTATATTGAATTCCTGAGAAGTTAACTGCAGAACCGTGAGTAAGGTGACCTCCCATTGAAAGATCCATTCCCATGATTTTGTCTCCAGGTTTCAAAACTGCCAAGTAAATTGCTGCATTAGCCTGAGAACCAGAATGCGGCTGAACATTTACATAATCAACTCCGAAAAGCTCTTTTGCTCTATCGATCGCCAATGTTTCAACCTCATCTACTACTTCACACCCTCCGTAATATCTTTTACCCGGGTATCCTTCTGCATATTTATTAGTCAATACGCTTCCCATTGCTTTCATTACATTTTCAGAAACAAAGTTTTCTGATGCAATCAACTCTAATCCATGGGATTGTCTTTGTCTTTCTTTTTCAATAAGGTCGAAAATAATGTCCATTTACTTTTAGATTTTGAAATTTTTCACCCCAAATATACGGATTTTTAGACAAGATTTTACCATCCTGGATTATGATTTTTGGACTAAAATTTTAAATATTATTCATTGATTTACCCAACATTCGTTTCTAATTTCATATTAGTTTATACCTTTCTTTAAGATATAGACTGACTTTTACCAATAAAATTAAGACAGGAACTTCAACTAAAGGACCAATTACCCCGACAAAAGCTTGAGCCGAATGAATTCCAAATACAGCAATACTAACCGCAATAGCCAATTCAAAATTATTTCCTGTTGCAGTAAAAGCTATTGAAACATTTTTATCGTAAGGAACTTTCAAAAATTTATTGATGAAAAAGCTGATGAAAAACATCAATACAAAATAAATCATCAATGGGATAGCAACTTTCACAGCGTCCATTGGTAATTCTATGATTTTATCGCCTTTTAAACTAAACATCAACACAATGGTAAATAATAACGCATATAAGGTAATGGGCGAAATTACAGGAATGAATTTTCGGTTATACCACTCTTTTCCTTTTGACCTTGTGAGAAAATATCGAGTTAAAAAGCCTGCTAAGAAAGGAATTCCTAAGTAAATCAACACACTTTCCGTTACATCCTTAATTGAAACAGAAACATTAAAATTACCCAAACCTAACTTTTGTGGAAGTACATTAATAAATAGCCAAACCAAAAAACTATAGGATATGATTTGAAAAATACTATTCAAAGCAATTAACAAAGCAGCATATTCTCTGTTTCCTTTTGCCAGATCGTTCCAAACAATTACCATCGCAATACATCTTGCTAAGCCAATTAAAATTAATCCTATCATAAAGTCAGGTTCATTTCTAAGGAAAATAACAGCAAGAACAAACATTAAAACAGGACCAACAATCCAGTTTAATATCAGCGAAATAGATATCACTTTTTTATCTTTAAAAACTTGTGGTAATAATGAATAATCTACTTTTGCTAACGGAGGATACATCATTAAAATCAACCCAATCGCTAAAGGTATATTGGTTGTGCCTGCAGAAAGTGAGTTGGTAATGATAGCAATGGAAGGAACAAAATATCCCAATCCTACTCCGATAAGCATTGCCAGAAAAATCCAAAGGGTTAGATATCTATCAAGAAATTTTAATTCAGTTTTCATTTTTACTTATTTTAGAAAAAACATAAAACATTTCAGTCGCTATCTGCAGACTTCTTTCTTCGTATATTTCATTTTGCTCAGACGTGTTATCTGCTATTTTTGGATCTTCAAATGTAATAGGAATACGTTTTTCTGCTCCCGGAATAAAAGGACAACCTCCATCTGCTTGTGAACACGTCATAATCGCGGCAAAATCACTAACCGGATTAAAAACATCATCATACTTTTTAGAAAACCCAATAATAGGTAAAGCGTTTTCAGCATATTTTATGGCATAAACTGGATTTTCATTTTCACTTAATTTCCAACTCTCAAATCCTGCATTTGCCAAGATTTCTATGACTTTAGGAAATAAAGCTGTTGCTTCCGTTCCTCCGGAATAGCAGTTTACATTTAGAATATTAAAATGTGACGATGCCGTTTGTGCCCAAATCTGCGCCAGATGGCTTCTGCGTGAGTTATGAGTGCAAATAAAATTGATGTTAATTGCTTTCTGATACCTTACCTTTTCCTGTATAAAATCGATCAATGATTGTAAGATAATTTTTCTTTCTTCATTGATTTCTTTAGTAAGAATTTCTTCTATATATTTTGATAGCTTAGCATTCATATCCGTTATTTTAAAAGATTAGCAACATCCTGAGTCTGGGGTACAACAAGAATCTTTATCATTTTTCAATTCGCTCAGATTTATTTTTTGTTTTTCCTGAGGAATTCCACAAGCTTCCTGTGCTAGACAGGCTGTTACCTTATTTTTAAGGATAAAATTCTTTCCATTAAAATCAAGATCATACTTTCCAATCGTTGTGTCTTGATATTCTACTTCGATTTCAAAATTTCCTATACTTAATTTTTCTTCTGAAAGCGTAATGATATGCAAAAGCTTTCCCGGTTTCAGACGATGTTCAAAATCATCCGCATCCCAAAGTTGAAAATTCACTCTTTCTTCTTTTCTCATGGTACCGCCACAATCTATAAAGTTTTTAGTCACCATTCCGATTTCTGTGACATGGAAATGTTCAGGGACAAACTTTCCATTCTCTAATTGAAATTCTACGTTTTCTAATGATGGTAGAATATTTTTAATTTGTTCTAAAGTCATTTTTATGTATTTTAAATTGTTAAATTGCAATATTACGATAAACTTGTTCAAATTTTTTTTAACAGCAGTTTTGCTTTTTCACTGTAGAAATAATATTCGAGAAATAGGTATTCAAAACTTCGAAAGCTTTATCATCAATACAATAGCAAATTGTGTTTCCTTCAATATTACCTTTAATTAATCCCGCATTTTTAAGCTCTTTTAAATGTTGAGAAACTGTTGGCTGGGCAAGCGGTAGCTCATTAACAATATCTCCACATATACATTCATTTACTTTTAATAAGTATTCTATGATTGCTATTCTGGCAGGATGCCCCAAAGCTTTTGCAATGGTAGCAATCTGGTTTTGTTGTTCGGTAAAAAAATCTGTTTTAGTAGCACCCATTTTTTATGGCTTATTTTATATCGCAATATTACGATAATAAATAAAACCGACAAATATTTTTTCAAATTTTAACAAAAAAAAATCCTTGCTGAAAGTACAACAAGGATTAAAAAAATATAATATAATTAAAACTGTTCATCTACTAATTCTTTATTCACCATAGCTCCAGCGAAGTTTCCTTGAGCAATGGCAGTGGCAACAGAGCGCATCATTGTTACATTATCTCCACAAGCATAAATACCATAAATATTTGTTTTTTGAAAAGGATCAACTTTAATAAATCCTTGTTCAGTCATTTCACAACCGAGATCCTCCAATACATTGATATTTTGCTTAAATGGGATCTTTGCATATAATGCTTTTAGTGAAAACTCTTGTCCGTTCTTGAAAAGTAGTTTTTGAATTTGACCGTTTTCATGGATTATTTCTTCAATTTCATTTTCATTAACGTTGATGCTTTTCTTTTTTAGCTTTTGAGTCTGCTCTTCACTTAAACTTGATTCCCCATTGGTAAATAAGGTTAAGTTTTTTGTCCAGTTCAGAATCATTTTTGAAAATTCAAAAGCTATATCTCCATTGGCAAGAATTCCTGTGATTTCATTTTTAACTTCATATCCATGACAATATGGACAATGCAGAACAGAAATTCCCCAAGATTCAGCAAAGCCGGGAATATTGGGTTGAATGTCTTTTATGCCTGTAGCAATAATTAATTTTTTAGCCTTAAACTTTTCACCCTTTTCTGTTTCGACCTCAAAACCGAGATCTAGCTTAGCAGTTTTCACCACTACTCCATCATGAAATTTTACCGTATTATATTTTTCCACCTGCTCCCTTGCAATGATGCTTATTTCCTTTGGAGTTTTTCCATCCTGAGTTAGAAAATTATGGGAATGCGGAGTTTGTCTGTTGCAAGGTTTTCCGCTATCAATGATCAAAACATTTCTCAAAGATCTGCCTAAAGCCATTCCCGCTGAAAGTCCGGAATAACTGCCTCCAATAATTATTACGTCAAAGTTTTTCATATTGCTTGTTGCTTGTTGCTTGTTGCTTGTTGCTTGTTGCTTGTTGCTTGTTGCTTGTTGCTTGTTGCTTGTTGCTTGTTGCTTGTTGCTTGTTGCTTGTTGCTTGTTGCTTGTTGCTTGTTGCTTGTTGCAAATGTAAAACAAATTTTTATTAATGCGACTAAATCGCAATAATATTTTATATATTTGTATATGCTTAAGAGAAATACAAAAACAAAACAGCTGATCCTGGATTCTTTAAAGAATTCAAAATCAGCGGTTAGTCAGGATATTTTATTAAAAAAACTGGGAGATGAAGTAGACAGAGCTACGATTTACAGAGTTTTAAACAGCTTTTGTGATGATGGAATTGTGCATAAAATCTTAAGCGATGATGGAAAATATTATTTTGCATTCTGCGTCAACTGTTCGGAAAAAGCACACCAACATAATCATTTCCATTTCAGATGTTTAAGCTGTGGGAAAATAGAATGTATTCCCAATGAAATTGAGGTGAAATTACCGACTGGTTATCAATCTGTCAACTTTAATGGCTTTATTTCAGGATATTGTGCAGATTGCTCATGATTTGAAGCTTTCGTAATACATCATTAATTAAACATTAATAAGCTCCTTTCACTTCAATAATTTCATCTTGAATTCTTTTGCGGATATCAATTTTTGAATTTTCGAAACTGAAAATTGTAGTCCCTTTTTCTCTTGCAAACTGATTCGTGACAGATCCTGATATGGCAGAGTTTTCAAACAAGACTCCTGTTTCCTGAAGTTCACCTTCCGGACGGTCTTTTACTCTAATGAGGTTTTTATATTTTTTGCTTAAATCAAACCAATTGATATAGTCTGCATTGAATGAAACTGCCTTTATCCCCTTTGTTGAATAATAATTAATTGCTCCGGCCTGTCCATAGTTATCACATAGTACCAGAGTATTTCCTGTTTTTGACAATCTGGAATATTCTTTATCTACTTTTTGCGCCAATTCTTTCCAGCCTAACATATCAGCAAAATCCTGAGGTAAAGGATGATCTTTTCCATCTTCCCAACGCAGAAGTCCGAATTTCTTATAGGATTCCGGATGGTTCACAATAAATTCAGGATTTTTATTCGGAAAAGATATATTATATATGGGTAAAAATAAAACTATAGGATGCAGGATACAAACTGGCCTAAGAAACTTCTTCCATCCGTTTTTCAAAATATTTCCTAAATAAACAGAGCCAAAACCTATATAAATAGGATAAAGTCCGATCGCATAATAATTCTTCGCTTTAAGAAATATAAATAATCCCATTGTTATAACATATCCCCAAAAGAAAAAACGAAATTTTTCAAAAGGCTTATAAAATAGTAAAGAATAAAAGGCAAACAAGATTACAAAAGTCACTCCGATAAAAAACAGAAGCTGAGCTTTAAAAAAATCAAATCTGTCTACATTCACCAATTGAGTATCTGAAAGTTCTTTCATATGGTGAATCACCGGAAAACCATTATTGTACTGCCAAAAAAGATTAGGAGAAACAATAATCAAAACTAAAAATACAGCCCCATATAGATGCGGATTTGTAAAAATCTTCCTTTGTTTTGTAATTAAAAGCGCAGGAATGAAACCCAATGCAAGAAACGCAATATTGTACTTATTTAAAATTCCGATTCCAAAAGCAATGCCTGCCAGATAAAGCCATTTTATTTTTTCTGTATTGATATATTTTATCAGAATATAAAAGAAGAGAGTCCATAAAAGTACATCCAATGAATTCGGTTGATACAGCATATTCAAACGAAGCAACGTTGAAAATAACAATCCAAAAGATGCAAGCAGACAAGCAAAAAGATCTCCTTTTAATTCGTCTATAGCTTTCCAGACAACAACCATTGTTAATGCTCCGAATAAAGCAGGAAAAAACTTAACCCAAAATATAGAATTTCCTAATATCTTTATCAGCCACGCGAACCACGAACTCACAGGAGGAACAGATAAATATCCCCAAGCAAGATGATTTGCCTGATCAAGATGTAAGTATTCATCTCTCTGCAATTCATACTCCGGGCTTATTAATATGTATTGAAGAACAAATTTTGCAATGATAAAAAGAAGAAGGATCAGATAGCTTTTTTTCATGGGTAAAGTTTAGATTTAAAAGTAAGACAATTTAGACTTCATTTTCATAACATCTGATATTTTTTTAGATCTCTCTATTCTTTGGATTGTCTTTTTTTAAACAAAAAAAGTCCCGAAAAAAATTCGGGACCTCAGATAAAATGTATCTAGTTAGTTTATTATTTTTTGCCTTTCTTTTCTTTAAGCTCTTCTTTGTCTTTGTCTGATGGGTTCCAAACCTTCACTTCAGAATTTTTATCAATTCCTGAAAGAATTTGAACATTGATACCATCACTAGCTCCTAAGTTTACATATGCTTTTTTGAATGTTCCGTTAGCTTGTTTAACCTCAACAAAAGGAACATCTTTACCATTTTTCTTTTCATATTGAACCAATGATTCATCCAATAACAAAGCATTTTTCTGAGAACTTAGTACAATCTCTCCATTCGCAGAGAATCCTGCTCTGATGTAATCGTTATTAGGGTTCTGAACATCCCCTTCAACAGGGAATTTTATCGTTCCGTTGTTGTCTTTTCCTTTTGGAGCAATCATTGTCAGCTTCCCAGGAAACGTTTTATTCTGTAAAGCTCCGATTACGATTTTCATATCCATTCCTTGCTTTAATTTTCCAGCCTGAGCTTCATCTATTTCTCCTTGGAAAATCAAAGCGCTAAGGTCAGCAATAGAACATATTGTTGTTCCTGCATTGAATGAGTTGGCTTCAATTACCTGGCTTCCTACTTTCACAGGAACTTCAAGAACTGTTCCTGCAGCTTTAGAACGAATTTGGGTCGTTGCAAAACCTTGTAGTTCCGGAGTAGCCCCCGTTTTTACAATCTGTAATCTTTTCTGAGCCGTTGCCAATTGTTGATTAGCGTTTTTAAGATTCTGTTGCTGTGTATATAACTGCTGCTGAGAATTTAGGTAATCTTGCTTAGAAATAACTCCTTGTGAAAACAGTTTTTCTTGCATTGCAAACTGCTTCTGCATGTTCTCAACATTCATTTTAGAGTTGTTGATTTGTAGCATCGAATTTTGAACCTCCTGTTGCGCATTATTCACATCACTAACACTCGGAATAATTCTTACGGTGGCAATTAATTGCCCTGCAGTTACTTTATCTCCTTCATCTACCAAAATCTTATCAATAATACCCGCAATATTCGGTTTGATCTCAATTTCTTCTTTTGGAACAATTTTTCCTGTGGCCATTACTTTATCATCCATATTCTGGATGGTAGGTTTACGGGTAAGGAAAGTCTCACTTTCTTTAGAATTGGATTTTACGAGGTAACCAATGCCTGAGAATAATGCCACTGCAAATAAAAGCCCCAAGAATATATAAATGGCTTTTTTCCAAGTGAATTTCTTTTTCATATATCTAGTTTATTTTTTAATATTGAATTAATTTATTTTTATCTAACTGTTTATGCTTTTCAAGCTTTTCAAACGCCTGATCTAAATCCTGTGGTTTATTAATAAAAAGGATAACAATCATCCTATTTTTAGCATCAAAAAAACTTATATTATTGATTGTGCTATCGTATTTAATTTTCTGAATTTCCGGAAATGCTTTCTTCAATTCCTCCAGATTCTCTTTTTGGTCTTTATCCAATAATATGATAAAAGAAGAATCATCTTCCAATAATCTGTGACTTTGTGAAACATCCTTCAGCGGACTTGAAACATGCACACTATTGGCACTAAAATATTTAAAAAAACTGTCAAAAATAACATTCCCATCTATCTGATCCGCATATAAATTTAATGTATTAAAATTAGGACCATATTCGTAAATCGAGTTAGGAAACGTCTTCTCGAAACTTTTAATTATTTCATCAACAAAATTCTTATCAATTGGTTTATTCTGTTCCAAATATTTTTCTGTTAAAGGATAAATTGCTTTTGCAAAAAGATTAATGGTCGGTTTATTATACCATTCGCCTTTATCTACATTACCTTTATTTAAAATTTTATATCCATATCCGTTTCCTAATGCTGTTGCCATTGCTTCATTAAAATAAGAATAAGCCAATTTTGAATATCGTGATTTATTTTCTGTAAAATATTTCTCTAATTCTGCCTGAACTTCTTTGCTCTGCTCATTGTATAAAATATGACACATCTCGTGTAAAGTGACTCCCAATGTCCCGATTGTATCATTTGAATCTGTCATACTTCCTACACACAACGCATTCCCATGAGGCGTGGCCGTAGTATTTCCCTGCTTTCCTGGAATTGGATATAAGGTAACATAAAACGGAACCTGCACATCCCAAGATGACTTATAAAAATGATTAAACTTTAAAAATAATTCTGAGCTAATATCATTATATTTCTTAAGTTCACTAATCTGTCTTTTAATTTTGGCTTCACTTTCATTCCATACAAACTGTCTGAAATACGGTTGTGCATTTTTCAATGAATTATAAATTTTCATTTGCTCATTAATAGGCAAAATTCCTGTTATTCTTTCATTAAAATCTTCAAGGTCTTTAGACTTTAAAGTAGTTACCACAAGCAATGTTAAATAACTTTTTCTATAATTTCGTCCTGCAGGATAATCTTGTCTTGAGATGCTTTCATTATAATCAATAGACTTGAAATCCTGAACCAACTTTTGAAAATCTTTATTATCTGCTAACTTCTCTGTAATAAATTTTCTGTAAGTGGATGAAGTTCCCGGCATTTTTGCTGCAGTCTCCATAAAATTAAAAAGACTATATACTTCGCTTTCTTTAAAGATAAAAAACTCTTTGCGCTGTCCTGAAACAGAGCCAAAAAAGAAAATTATTATAATTAAAAAAAGTCTTTTCATCTTTAAATTACTCTGATCTTAATGCTTCAATTGGCCTAATTTTAACTGCTCTTTGCGCAGGAATCATTCCAATAATTAATCCTAAAATAACCATTACCGCCATCGCTCCAAATACATTTCCGTAATTTACTGTTGGGTTATAGAATGGAAATTCATCCTGTCCCTGAGTTGCCATATTCAAAATAATTAAAACAAAAATCCCGAATATAAAACCAAGTATACCTGAAGACAGCGTAATTACTACACTCTCTAGCAAGATCTGATTTCTTACTTCAGAAGGTTTTGCTCCCAAAGCTCTTCTGATTCCAATTTCTTTTGTTCTTTCTTTTACCGTAATCAATAGAATATTTGAAATCGCAATTACCCCCGCAAGAATGGTTAAAGCACCTACAATTATGGTTAGCAACTGCATTCCGGTTAAGAAACCTGTTAGTTTTTTAAATTCTTTTCCAAGGTTAAAACTTCCAAAAGCATTTGTATCTTCCGGCGATACTTTGTTTTTAGCTTTTAATGCCAGCTTTACTTTCTCTTCTACTTCATTTACATTGGCGTTAGGCTTGCTAACAATCGCAAACATATCAATCTTATCTCCCGCATTGTACAT
Organism: Chryseobacterium polytrichastri; assembly: GCF_900142445.1. Lineage (GTDB taxonomy): Bacteria > Bacteroidota > Bacteroidia > Flavobacteriales > Weeksellaceae > Chryseobacterium > Chryseobacterium polytrichastri. The sequence continues at coordinate 64,234 of NZ_FRAV01000006.1, forward strand.
TTTAGTATATGTGGAAAGAGGAATAAAAACCGTTTGATCATTTTCAAACCCGCCTCCTTTTTTCACTCTGAACACTCCTATCACGTTAAAGAAAATCCCTTTAACATTGATAGATTTTCCAATAGGGTTTTCATTCTTTTTAGAATCGAAAAAGTTTTTGTAAACTTCTTCTCCAATTACTACTACATTTTTATTTCCCGATACATCGGCATCATTGATATATCTTCCGAAAATTAGTTTCTTTTCAGAGATTTTATTTCCTATCGGATAATCTCCCGTAAGAGAATAGGTTGCATTTTTCCCATTTCTGGACATTGCTTCTCCCGGCGTTCCTGTAAAACTTCCTCTGGCATTTTGTGGAGATATATAATCAATTTCTGATATTTTATTTTTAAGCAACTGGATATCCGGAAGATTAAGATGTACTTCTCTTCCTTTTGGGAAACCTTCATAAGGAATGTTTGTTTTCTGTGCCCAAAGGAAAATAGAATTTGTTGCAAATCCTGAGAATACTTTATCAAAACCATTCTCCATTCCTTTTGCTGCTCCCAGCAAGCTCACATATAAAAACATCCCCCATCCCACACCAATCATGGTAAGGAATGTTCGAAGCTTATTATTCTTCAATGAATAATAAATTTCCTGCCAAGTATCCTTTTTAAATAAGATGTTCACTTTTATTAATTATGAGTTATAAATTATAAATGATGAATGATTTTAATTCAATTACAAATCATCACTTTTTCAAATTATTCTGTTCTTAATGCTTCAATAGGTCTGATCCTGGAAGCTCTGTATGCTGGAACAAATCCTGCAATTAATCCTGAAAAAACAAGTGCAATAAATGCCATCAAGATTGTCCCCCAGCCTACGCTTGGGCTTTTTATAAAATATTCTTCAAGACTGTCTCCTATTAAATGTAATGTCAATACACCGACACCTACTCCAACAAATCCTGAAACTACGGTTATCACAACACTTTCCTGAACAATCAAAGCAACAATACTTCTGGGTTTTGCCCCAATAGCTTTTCTTACTCCAATTTCTTTGGTTCTTTCTTTTACGATGTACACCATAATGTTACTGATTCCAATAATTCCTGCCAACAAAGTTCCCAACCCGATAAATGTTACAATTGCCGTTAATACTGCCATGAAAGTAAATGTATCATTCATATTCTTCGCATTATTACGTACACGAACTCCATTTTCATCATCAGGAGAAACATTTTTTCTTGCTTTCAGTCTATTTTGTAGCTCATCACCATATTTTATAGCTTCCTGAGGAGATAATTTGTCATTATATGCAATAAATACTGTACTCACCGTATCAGAGCCTTTTTTCATTTGTTGCAACGTAGTAATAGGAACCGAAATATGTCTTTCATCCCAGTCACCTCCATCATCAGAGAATACACCGACAACTTTAAACATGGTTCCATTAATATTCAGGTCTTTTCCTACCGGACTTCCATTCTTAATTAAATCCCTTTGAACCATTCTACCAATCACCGCTACATTTTGCTTTCTGGCTAAATCTGCAGAATTAAGATAACGCCCTTCAAGCATTTTACGGTTTTCGATATATTTTTCTTCAGCGTCTGTTCCGTTCACTTGGTAAGTTCCACTCTCTTTACCGTATTTCACCAATAAACTTGCTTGATATCTTGGCGTAGCCTCTCCGACTTTTTCTTTATCAGAATTAACAAGAAAATCATAGTCATCATTATTCATTGTAACCACTCTATCCGACTGCAGCCCTTTATAAGCAAGAGTCGTTTTTCCTGTAAAAATAGTAATCAGGTTCTGAGCATCTCTGGCAAAACCTTCTGTAAAAGCATTTTGCAATCCAGTACCAATTCCGAAAAGAACAATGAAGATAAATAAACCCAAAGCCACCGTAAATCCTGAAAGTACCGTCCGCAATATATTACTGCGAATAGAACTGAATATTTCCTGCCAACGATCTAGGTCAAACATATATTTTTTGGTTTGAAGCGGGAAAGTTTAATTTTCAAACTTACCGCATATTTATTTTTATTTAATTTTTAGACTTCCAGCCTCCATCTTCTAATTACAGCACGATTTGCTTTATAAATTCATCGCTTTCAATAATTCCGTCTTTTAAAATGACGTTTCTTTTTGTCTGTGCTGCAACATCTGGTTCGTGGGTTACCACAATAATGGTTTTTCCTTCATTATTAATATCCTGAAGAAGTTTCATAATATCATGTGTCGTCTTAGAATCCAACGCTCCCGTAGGCTCATCGGCCAAAACAATTTTAGGATTGGTAATCAAAGCTCTTGCAATTGCAACTCTTTGTTTCTGACCTCCGGAAAGTTCATTAGGAAGGTGGTTTGCCCATTGTGCAAGACCTACTTTTTCTAAATATTCCATCGCTTTCTTATCACGCTCTCTTCTTGGTACATTTTGATAATATAAAGGAAGAGCAACATTATCCAAAGCAGTCTTATAGCCTATCAAATTAAAAGACTGGAAAATAAAACCCAAAAACTGACTTCTATATTCTGCCGCTTTTATTTCAGATAAATGTTCAATCGGAACACCATCCAATTCATAAGTCCCCGAATCTTTTTCATCCAGAATACCAATAATATTAAGGAGTGTAGATTTCCCGGAACCGGAACTTCCCATAATAGAAACAAACTCGCCCTCGGAAATATTAAGATTAATACCCTTGAGAACGTGCAACTTGCTTTTTCCTGTATCGTATGATTTATGTAAATCCTGAATTACTAACATTAAGTGATGTATGTTTTATATCCTAATAAGTAGAAGTAATTTTCAATTTGTTACAAGAATACAAATTTATTCAAATTAATTAGTGTTTAATCTTTTTCTACTTTATTCATAGATATTTACAATTAAGTGTTTAACTACAACTGCCCAATTTTATTTATTTTTGCCTCATAAGTGTGTGTAAGTCAATATCAGAGCAAGTTTCATGTAAATGTGGAAAACTTTTAAGGTTAAAAGTCAACCAATTAGTATTTAGCTCTTTTAAAATCAGTTCTTTTTTTCGACCTTTGTGCTTCGCACGTAACAAGAGATAACCGTTTCATTTATGTGAATAACTTTTAAATATAAGTTTCAAATAATCAGAACGTTAATTATTTCTTGCATCTTATCCGCACTGATCTAATTATTTTAATTTTAAAGACATTTTAATATGGGAATTTTTGATAAAAGAGTAAGCTATAAACCATTTGAATACCCTGAGGTTCTTCAATTTGTAGAGGCTATCAACAAATCGTTTTGGGTACATTCGGAAGTGGATTTTACCGCAGATGTTCAGGATTTTCATTCACAATTGGAACCACACGAAAAGCATGCTGTGAAAAATGCGCTTTTAGCCATTGCACAGATCGAGGTGTCTGTAAAGACATTCTGGGGAAACCTATACAACCATATGCCAAAACCTGAATTAAATGGTCTTGGAGCTACTTTTGCAGAATGCGAATTCCGTCATTCTGAAGCCTATTCCCGTTTGGTAGAAGTATTAGGATATAGCGAAGAATTCTCTAATGTAATAGAAATTCCTGCTGTAAAAAAGAGAATTGATTTCTTATCAAATGTTCTGAAGCACGCGAATTCTACAACACCAAAAGAATATGTTTCTTCTCTTTTATTATTCAGTATCCTGATTGAAAACGTATCACTTTTCTCACAATTTGCGATCATTCTTTCTTTCACAAGGTTTAAAGGATATATGAAAAATGTTTCTAACATCATCGCTTGGACTTCTATTGATGAGCAAATTCACGCGAATGCAGGAATTTATTTAATCAACAAAATCCGTGAAGAGCAACCTGATTTATTAACTGATTCCGATATTGAAGATATCTATACATTAGTTGATCAGTCTGTAGAACTAGAAGGTGAAATTATCGACTGGATCTTTGAATTAGGAGAATTAAGCTTCTTCTCAAAAGAAGATTTATTAAACTTCATGAAATACCGTGTTGATGACAGTTTAAAGAAAATCAATATGGATACACGTTATAATATTACTCCAGAACAATACCGTCCAATGAAATGGTTTGAAGAAGAAGTTTTCGCAAACTCTATGGATGATTTCTTTGCAAAAAGACCTGTGGATTATACGAAGCATGATAAGAGTATTACAGCGAACGATCTTTTCTAAATTTTAAATTCTGAATTTTGGATAAAGAGCGCGAGCGAAGCGAGCGTCAAAACAGATAGTATTAGCAATGTCATGCTGAGCCTGTCGAAACATTTTAAACCATTAAGAATTTAAGATTATCAAAAGATTGCTTCATTCCTCGCAATGACCAAAAATAAACATCAAACACAAAAGAATAATGATTAACGTAATTGTATCTTATACCGTAAATCCCGATTTTGTTCAGGAAAACAAAGTCAATATTCAAAAGTTTTTAAATGATTTTAAGAATTTAGATCAATCAACATTTGAATATAAAGTTTTTGTAAAAGAAGATAACGTTACCTTTGTTCATTATTCAAATTATATCAATGAAGAGGTTCAACATGTAGTTTTGAATGTACCATCTTTTAAAGAATTTCAAAGAGTAAGAGATGAAAGTGGGCTGAACGGTTCTCATAAAGTAGAAATTTTACAATCAATATAAACAACACAAAATTTCTGGGTAATAAAACCCACTCAGAAGTTTGAAAACATACACAACATCTATGGAAGAGCAAAATTCAAATATATGGTGGCTCAATGAAGAGTCTGAGCAAATGCTTAACAGAGGATATCTGTTGAAAGGAGAAACTGTAGACGGAGCTATCGACAGAATCACCATGGCTGCTGCAAAAAAATTATACAAGCCGGAATTACAGGCCGCTTTCAAGGAAATGATCGTAAAAGGATGGATCAGTTTTTCTTCTCCAGTTTGGGCAAACATGGGAACGCAGAGAGGTCTTCCCATCTCTTGTTTCAACGTTCACATTCCGGACAGCATTGAAGGAATTACCCACAAAATGGGTGAAGTAATCATGCAGACGAAAATTGGCGGGGGAACTTCAGGATATTTCGGAGAACTTCGTAACAGAGGTACTGCAGTAACCGATAACGGAAAATCTTCAGGAGCTGTTTCTTTCATGAAATTGTTTGACACAGCAATGGATGTAGTTTCTCAAGGTGGTGTAAGAAGAGGTGCTTTTGCAGCTTATTTGGATATTGACCACGGAGATATTGAAGAATTTTTATCCATTAAAGACATCGGAAGTCCGATCCAGAATCTATTTACAGGAATTTGTGTTCCTGATTACTGGATGCAGGATATGATTGACGGAGATATGGACAAACGTAAAATCTGGGCAAGAGTATTAGAAAGCCGTCAACAAAAAGGATTACCATATATTTTCTTTACTGATAACGTAAATAGAAATAAACCTCAGGTTTACAAAGACTTAGGAATGCCTGTAAATGCAAGTAACCTTTGTTCTGAAATCATGCTTCCTTCAACAAGAGAAGAATCTTTCATCTGTTGTTTATCTTCTATGAACTTAGAGTTATACGACGAATGGAAAGATACAGACGCTGTAAAATTAGCGGTTTATTTCCTAGATGCAGTTCTAACTGAATTTATCGAAAAAACTGAAGGAAACTATTACCTACAAGGAGCAAGAAACTTCGCTATGCGTCACAGAGCGCTTGGTTTAGGAGTTTTAGGATACCATTCTTATTTACAGAAAAACATGATTCCGTTTGAAAGTTTTGAGGCAACTCAATTCAATGCAAGAGCTTTCAGACATATCAAAGAACAAGCAGAAACAGCTTCAAGAGAATTGGCTAATATCTACGGTGAACCAGAATTATTGAAAGGTTACGGATTGAGAAATACCACAACAATGGCTATTGCTCCTACCACTTCAAGTTCAGCCATTTTAGGACAAACTTCTCCTGGAATTGAGCCTTTCGCTTCTAACTATTATAAAGCAGGTTTGGCTAAAGGAAACTTTATGCGTAAGAACAAATACTTGGCTAAATTATTAGAAGAAAAAGGATTAGACAACGAGGAGACTTGGAGAACGATCATGCTAAATCATGGTTCTGTTCAGCATTTAGCTGAATTAACTGACGAAGAAAAAGCAGTATTCAAAACATTTAAGGAAATTTCTCCAATGGAGATCATTTCTCAGGCTGCACAAAGACAACAGTATATTGACCAAGCACAATCATTAAACCTACAAATTCCTTCTACAATGCCTGTAAAAGATGTAAACTATCTTTACATTGAAGCATGGAAAAAAGGAGTGAAAACATTATATTACCAAAGAAGTTCATCTGTTTCTAAAGAAATGATGGTGAATTTTGTTTCATGTTCTGCTTGCGAAGCATAACATTTCAAATAATAAATATCAATATATTTATTCATCAAAGCCGTCTCGTTTTTAAAGCGAGACGGCTTTCTTTGTATTTTTCTTCAAAACTTTTAATTCCTTAACACCATTTTCAGAATCACAATTACAGCAAATTCCAAGGGACGGAAAGTTATAGAGTAATTATTGCAATCCAAAAATCCTGATTTTATGGAAACACCTTCTATCCTAAAGTTTAAACAGATTTTAAATATAAATTATAAACTTTTACAAAATCAACTGAAAAAACAATCAAATTATTGGCTATAAAATTATTATTAAACAAATTTCAACAACAATTAACACAAATTTAATATAATTATTTTTTTTACATAAAATGTAATTTTTGCAATAAAAATAAAACAACACATTTATTCTTTAATCAGCAATTTCATCACTACTACTTTCTTTTAATACCAAGCATAAAATAAATATTACATCTATAAAATTAAAGAATTTAAAATAAAATATTTTTAACCATTACATCTCTAAACATTTAAATAATAAACAGATACTCTTAGATATTCAAAAATGAAAGCTTGGAGAGCATATAAATATATTATAATTTAGTGCCTAACAAATTAAATAAAATATGAAAAAAAAATTCTGGTTTACACTATTATTATTTAATATTAGTAGATGTATATATGCACAGGTAGGTATTAATAACCAAACTCCTAATAGTACATTAGCAGTCAATGGTTCTTTTAGCGCTAAGTTTTCTGAAATTACAACAGCCAATTATACCTTAACAGATCAAGACTTTCATGTTTCCTATACAGGAACAAGCAACGCGACATTTACATTACCTACAATCGGAACAGACGTAAGTAGTTATTCCGGAAGATTTTATAAGATTAAAAACCTCTCTAATTACACAATTACAATAACAGCTTCAGACGGAAACAGTATGAGAATTAATGGAGACTCCCCAGTAGCTACTTATACAATTCCATCAGGAGGTTATATTGAAGCTACAAACAATAATAATGCAACAGGAGGAACGTGGGATCTCTCTTATTTAGGCTCAACAAGCTTAAAAAGCAACACAGAAATATATGCAACACAATTACGCATACCCCCGCATGGAAATAATAGTTCAACCCCAGACTGGAATAACCATTCCAACTCGAACTTTGATACAGGCACCCCTAATGATAGATGGTGGATTATTAGTAAAAGTTCTTTCCCATACGAATATCAGGTTACAGGAAATATATATCATAGAAGCAGTAAAATGACCCTCGTTTATGAATTTCAAGGAACTCCGTTTGATACAAATAATCTTTATTCAAACCTCACACCAGGAAATAATTCAGGCTTTCCTGATGTATTCTCCGCTAACTTAATAAAGCTCGCTAATGATGGTACAAATGGTAGAACCAGATTAACAGTTACAGTTGCCAGAATTGATCAGGTAGGAAATTCTGGAGGCAATAGCAGTAATTGGGGAGGCTCATTTCTTTTAAATGTGCTACTAGCAAGAACAACTACTCAGTAAAATAAATGATTTAATAAAGAAAAATGCTGCCTTATAAATATAAAGGCAGCATTTCTCAAGGGTAATTCTTATTGTTCATTTTTTTGAATAGTTGAAAATTTGGAATAATTTTTATAAAATCAAACTAATTCAATGCATCCTAGTAATATTCTATAATTCTTTTAGGGTTCCAAATATTAAGCTGCGTTAAAAAAAGAATATTTGTTAATTAAGAACTTATTTAAACTTTATATTTTAACCACAAATCGAAGATTCGACGGAGTCAAAAGAGACGAAAGATTAAACTTGAGCTATTTAAGTTCATCATAAAGTGCAAACAAGAATTGATAAGTTAAAAAATATTTGCATATCAAGCTGAATCGAGATATTATCCTTTTATAAACTTTGTTACATTTTAAATGATTCAATATTTAGTTTAATTTTTTAATTAGCTTAAGCAGAGTTTATATATCTGGAAAAAAAACAATTTTAAACATAAAACAAACACTAAAAATTATTTCGGATGAACAAAATTATAATACTTTTTATAATGGTAATATCTTGTTGTATCTCAGCACAAGTAGGTATAAATACTACCTCACCAGACCAAAGCTCTTTATTAGATATTAATAGTACTTCTAAAGGAGTTTTACTTCCAAGGATCAGTAATATATCCTCTATCTCAACCCCAGCGACCGGATTGATAATCTTTGATACTACAAAAAAATGCATTAGCCAAAATATTGGTACTTCTTTAATACCAGACTGGGTCTGCCTTTCTCCTTATGTAAACAAATTTTTTTATATGCCCAGCGTAGTTTTTGATACAACTGCTCCAACAACAGGACAAACAAAGGATTTATACACTTTGTACAAAAATCAGTTTTCGAATATTCAGAGTAATGCAAGAAGTACTTCTGCACCTGCAACAATTCCATTTTTCCCCGATACAACAGATTTACATTATTATGTAACAGGCTATGATGCTAATGTTTTTCAAATAAACAGTATAAGCGATACAGGAGTATTAAATTATGATGTTCTTTCCAATGCAACATCGGCTTCTTTTATCAACATTGTTTTTGTAGTAAAATAAAGTAAAAATCATGAAATATAATTTCGGAAGACTCTCATTGATGAGTCTTATCTTTATGTTGCTTACAAATATTGTGTATGCACAGACAGACAGCATAGAAGCAGCCAGCATCTACGGTTTCTCATCATACTCCAACTCATTGATGAATGCTTCTTCTGATCCCAACTTAACCATTCAGGGAAATGCTTCATACACGGCAACCGGAGTACAACTGACTCCAGCAATCCAAAGCCGATTTGGCGGATTATTTCTTAACGGACAATCTTTTACATCTGCAAATGGTTTGCTGGTAGAGTTTGAATATGATATGACAAATGGAACTACACTCAACGGCAACTATGGAGACGGACTATCTTTTTTCTTATACGACGGAGCAGTAGTCTCCCCTACTATTGGAGCACGAGGAGCTGGATTGGGATACTCTTACAACAGAGCAAATGAAACCGCTAGTTCACTTAGAAGAGCTGGTCTGTCAGGGGCATATTTAGGTATTGCTTTAGACGAATTTGGAAATTTTAAAACTAAGCGATTTTTTCCAAGTGCCAGAGTGAATGGTATTGATCAAGTTAACTGGAGTCAGCGATCGAGCCACGTTACCTTGAGAGGAGCAAAAGGAGTGGCAATTAGCAATAACGGTTTAGAAGATGGGTACACTGGTTATCCCGTTTTGATAACGCGATCAACATTAAGTAACGCAGGAACGGTTGGAGCTATTCTTAATACGGACAGATCATATACAATAACTACCAATAACCTTGCCTCAACATTTGATTTAAGAAACGCAAATGGTGGATTTAGAAAAGTATACCTAGAATTGATACCTCATCTTGTAACAGCCACCACAACAGACGGATTTGATGTAAAAGTTGATATTCAGACCGACCCAAACCAAACTCCTATAAATGTCATTAATTACTATCACTATAAAACATCTGTACCTTATTCAGAAAATGCTAATCCTCAAACTACAGATTATAACACTTCAAGTTCGGAGGGGTCACCAACTGACCAAACACTAAACGCAAGTGTTCCTTCTGTTTTAAAATTAGGTTTTGCAGCAGCCACAGGTGCAGCTTCTCAGCAGCATATAATCAGAAATCTACAATTAACTCTGCCATATTCTGCAATTACCGAAGATGATACAGCTTCTACCTGTTTATTTCAGCCAGTTACAATTCCAGTGTTGGATAATGACATAGCATATAAAGGAATAATCAACATTACGAATCCACCTACTGGAAGTACGAATAATATTGATAAATCTACGTTCAGTTTTGCAAGAAACAGTGATACTGATCTTACTTTATCCCGTAGTAAAGTAACTCCGGAAGGAACATGGAGCTATAATATAAATACAGGAATTGTAACCTTTACACCTTCAAATGGTTTTACAGGTACCGCTACCATGACATACTCCATAAAAGGCGAAACCGTAAAAGATTCTAATGGTAAAATCATAGAACCCTATGGTGATGCCGCATACCGTTCTGTTCCTTCCATCATCACCGTAAAACTGAAAACTACTGGTTGCATTTACTCTGTAGTTTCCAATAAAATGGTAACACAAGAAGTAAAATAAAAATAAAACCGTAGAAAAAATTTCTATGGTTTATTTTCATTCCTTCATTACTTATGGGAATACTATTACTTACAGGTATTTTTACCTTACCTGAAATCTCTTTACCTGTATTCTACAATTCAGGATACTTTTCAACTAATGAAGACGTAGGTTTATTTAAAAACATCGAAATAGATTTTTTCCAAAATTTATTTGGAATTTTAATTATCATTGGTGGAGTATTGGTAGGATATTCAAAAGAAAAAATTGAAGATGAATATATTTCTAGTTTGCGTTTACGATCTGTTTTTTGGAGCTTAATGGTTACCTATTCTATCATTCTTATATTATTCTTAACCCTATTTGGAATACTATTCTTTACAGCAATGATTATAATTATATTTTTACCACTGATACTTTACATTTTCAGATTTAACTATTTATTGCTTAAAAAATGAAAAATACAATTAAGATTGAAAGAGCTGTAAAAAATATTACACAAGAAGATCTTGCAAAAAAAATAGGTGTATCAAGACAAACTATTAATGCAATGGAAGCAGGTAAATACGTTCCTTCTACAGTTTTAGCATTGAAAATTTCAAAATATTTCAATAAAAAAGTTGAGGATATTTTTGAGCTTGAAAATGATGATTAATTATATTCAAGTTTTAGAAAATTTGAGATAGAAAATACTTCGCATATAGATAAAACCCATTCGTGGGCGAGCAAGACTTATATAGCATTTATTTCATACACACAAAATGGAATAGAGAACTTATTTTTAATTAATATAACAAAAAAAAGCCCAGAAATAAATTTCTGGACTATTGAAAGAATATATAGTAAAATAAAAATTAAAAATTATATCTCAATCCTAACTGAGCCTGGAATCTTGATGCAAACTGATCAATAGTATAAGGCAACCCAGGAGTTGTAAAGTTATATGTTGGATCACCAGCTGAAGGTTGTCCTGCAGCAACGTTTCCTACTTTTGTTAATCCTACACTAGCTGTAGAGTTAAAGGTATTAGGTACAAAATACACTTTACCCCAGTTTTTATTTAATAGATTAGTAAGATTGATGATACTTAATGAAATCTGTATGGTATTTTTAGATTTCGGGCTCAATCTTATTTCATCCATAATTTTAAAGTCAGCTTGTATATTCCATGGAGTCACATCGCCATTTCTTTCTGTAAACTTTCCTCTTCGAGAACTCAGATATTTGTTATTGTCAACAAATTTTTCATAATCTGCAATTTGCTGTTGCGCAGAAACTAAAACATTTCCGGCAGCATCTTTTATAGCAACGATATATTTAGCAGCTTCAGTAGCATCCTTGAAAATGTAAGAAAGTCCGGCAGCCTGCCCCGTATTAGCAATCGTACTGTTTATAAATCCCCAAGAAAAAGGATTTCCAGACTGCGCATTGAAATATACGTTAGCAGATAATCTGTTGGATGGTGAAAGATTAAGAGAATATCCAAGATTCGCCACTACCCTGTTTTTGATAGCAAAGTTAGAAGTCGTAAGCTGTGGATTATTTGGCGTTAGAGACTGATTCATTTGCCAGTTACTTTCCATAGAGTTTCTGATTCCGTTGGTAATATCCTTTGCATCACCATACGTATAGGCAACGAAGAAATTAAATCCGAAATTATATGCTTTAGAAAGCTGAGCCGTTAAGTTATATCGGTAACCTTGTTTCGTATTGGATAAAAGATAAGCATTGGAAAAATTACTGTTGATGTTACCACTGTAAATCGGCATTTCATGATTCGTATCATAGCTGTAATACGTCACATTATCTGTTTTGTTCACTTGTTGGAATTGTAGATCGTATAATACTTTTGTATAGATACCCTCTAATGTCAATTTATACCCAGAAACACTGTAGTCAACAGCCAATGAACTTCTCCACACTCTTGGCATTTTAAAGTTATTATCAATTAAATCTACCTGAACTTTAGAAGAATTTTGCCATTTCGGGAAATTACCACTCACCAAAGGATCTCCATTAGCCGCCAACTGAGCTGCTGTAGGTGAATTATAATCATAACTTCCAAAACCTACACCATCATTATAATAAGCATACCCTAGCCATGCAAAAGGAATTCTTCCCACGAAAATACCGGAACCTCCCCTTAATACAACTGATCTATCTTCGGTAACATCCCAAGTAAAGCCAAGTCTCGGAGACAAAGTAGGTTTATTAAGATAGTTATTGGTAAGTTGATCTAGTGGCGTATATGTATATGTATTTCCATAATTAGGATCTTGAGGAGAATTGGTAACCTTTGGACTTAAATTAGGTTTATTAGGTAAATCCGTGTAATCTACTCTTACTCCCGGTGATAATCTCACTCTTCCTAAATTAATCTCATCCTGAAAATATAATGAAAGAAGATTAACTTTATAAGAAGCATAAGGATTATTAAAGATGGTCTCTCTACTATCTCCATTGAATGGATATGTACCTCTTATTCTTGAAGGGTTAGCGTTATAGAAATCATTTAAACTCTTATAAGAAATTCTTCCGTTAAGCGCGTTTACGAAACCATAATCTATATTATACAATTCATTATGCGTTCCTAATAAGAATGTATGAATTCCTTTTTTGTACGTCAAATTATCGGTGATCTCAAAAGTCTTCTGCTTCATGTTAAAAACAGTCGCCTCTCTATCATTTCCTAATAAAATAGTTCCTCCGTTATAAGCAATTTCCACTTGCGGGAACATGGCATTGGAAGAAGTAGGATCTCTATAATCATGTATAGAAGAATATCCTAATATTAAATTATTACTCCATTTATCATTAAAACGACTTTTCAATTCCAACGTGGTAGAAGAAGAAGTATTCTTCTGAATGTAATCCATGCTAGAGAATCTGAAATTCGCTCCATCCCTTTCAAGATTTGAAGCTTGTGAGAATACCGTATTATTTTTAATGGATAGCGTATGCTTATCATTAATCTTCCAATCTAATTTATTAAAAAGCTTAGAGCTTTCTGAGAAATTATTATATTGATTGAAGCTTCCTACATTGAAATTATATTTATTACGAACAAAATCAGAAATCTGCTGAGCCACCGCATCATTCACCAATGCATTAGGATCATTCGCATTATAGAAAACAGGATCTGTTCTTTTCGTATATTCTAAATTGGTAAATAAGAATACTTTATCTTTTACAACAGGTAAGCCTACTCTTCCCCCAAAAATAAAATCTTCAAAAGAGCTTGGCATTTTTGAATTATCACCAATTCTGTTGTTTCCTGTAATAGAAGCATTTCTTCCGTATGTATACAAAGATCCGGTAATATCATTACTTCCGCTTCGCGTTACTGCATTAATACTTCCTCCTAGGAAATTCCCCAGCTTTACATCATAAGGAGCAATATAAACTTGCACATCCTGAATAGCATCTAAGCTGATGGAATTAGAACGCGTACTACTTCCCGGCATTCCTGATGTTCCCGTTTGTCCTCCTAAAGATGGGCTAAAACCAATTGCATCATTATTAATAGATCCGTCAATAGTAACGTTGTTATAACGGAAGTTGGTTCCGTTGAAAGAGTTATTCGCACTCTGTGGAACGAGTTTCGTCACATCCTGAATTCCTCTATTGATATTGGGGAGCCCAGCAATCTGTGCCTGGCTGATTCCTACTCCGTTTTTTACAATGGTTCTTTTAGAAGTAAGTTTTACCTCATCAATTACCTTTTCTCTGTTATTAACTTCCACTACCGGTAAATCATTATTACCCAACGAAAGTTGTATATTGGTTGTAGAATAAATGACCTGCGAACCGTCCGAAACTTCTATTGTATAAGGACCTCCTGGCTGCAAATTATCTAAGCTGAACTGCCCTTTACTGTTGCTTTTCGTTTCAAAAGTACTGTTCGTAGGTACATGCACTACTTTCACAGTAACTTCAGAGGTTATCCCTTTTAACCGTCCAAAAATTTTAGAACTGGTCTCCTGTGAAAATGCAAACCCAAAGGACAATAAAGCAAAAGCACAGATAATTTTTTTCTTCATATTTTTTACTTCTATTTTCTGGAGCAAAATTATATCGCAAAAAGATCAAGTATGGTAACATACAGTTAACATTATGTGACCTAATCTTTAACATTTCCTTAAAAAAAACTTAATAGGATTATTAGTTTAATTTATATCAATTTGTTTCAGCAGTGTAACAATCATTGAAAAAAAAATTCTTAATTTTAAAAACTAAATACACTTTATATGAAATTCGGACAAGTAGAAGATCCTTCTAAAATAGATTTCACATTACCAAAAGATCACCCCAGAACCAAGGAAATTTTAAGTCAAAACAAAAAAGGTTTAGAAAATATTTCTATTGGATGTGCAAAATGGAATAAAACAGATCTTAAAGGATTTTATCCAAAAGGAACTAAAGATGAGTTAACTTATTATGGAACACAATTTAATTCGATAGAATTAAATGCTACCTTTTATGGAATGCCTACTCCGGAGCAGGTCATTACCTGGAAAGACAAAACACCAGAAAACTTTAAATTTTTCCCAAAAATAACCAACACTGTTTCGCATTTCAGAAGATTGATTGACGTTACAGATCCTGTCACTAATTTTGCAACTTCCGTGATGAACTTCAACGAAAAATTAGGAATGGTTTTTCTACAACTTCACGATAATTTTAAACCTAAAGATTACGACAGATTAGAAAAATTTGTAAAAGAATGGCCTAAGGAAGTTCCTTTAGCCATTGAATTAAGAAATACTGAATGGTTTACGGATGAAGAAATCTTCAATACCACTTGTGAGCTTTTTGAAGCACATCATATCACCAATATCATTGTAGATACAGCAGGCAGAAGAGATATGCTTCATATGCGTCTCACAACGCCTAACGCATTCATAAGATATGTAGGAGCTAACGCTGAAAGTGATTATGCAAGACTAGACGACTGGATGAAACATCTTACGAAATGGAAGAAAGAAGGTCTTCAAAATTTATACTTTTTTGTACATCAAAATATTGAAAAAGCATCTCCTTTATTATCTGCTTATTTCATCAATAAACTCAATGAAGAATGGAAAACCAATCTTCAAATCCCTAAAATGGCAACGGAAACTACCGCTACCCTATTTTAAAATAAAATCCCCTATTAATTATATTAATAGGGGATTCTTATATTTTTCACTGTCTTTTTCTAAGCAGAAGTACCAAATTAAGGAAAAGCAATAGAAAATCCAGCGTTACCCAAATTCCCAATTTTACATTCTCATAATTATAAGCTTCAACCTGTTTCTCAGCGATCTCGGAAAGCTTTACACTTTGGTTAATATAATTCCTAATTTCAATGATCTGGTCCATATTTTTATTTGGAACAGAATGTTGAGAGAAGTAGACCAAGTTCTTTTTTCCTAAATATCCTACGATCCAGTATTCATCAGATTTATCCATTTTAAGATGCTCAATCCTGTAATATTCCGGGCGGATCTTTCCAATATGTTTCGCTTCTAAGATTCCATCATTATTATCATCGTAATTATTGATCACGTAAAAATCCAATGTCTGAGGAAGTTTATTAATAACCTGTAGAGACAATGAATCTTTCACAATCCCCACCGTACTTTTCTTAATAAACCAATATGTAAAAATTGAGATTGAAAATACAATGGTAAAAACACGGAATATCTTAGCCCACTCGGCGCCCCTTCCCTTTTTTACTTTTGACAAAATAAGAGAAAAAATGGAAGCTAAGAAAATAATAAAAATGACTAATCCCATGTTGCAAAGATACTTTTTTATCAATACTTTTGGCCTCAATTTAAAAAACTATAACTATGAGACAAACCACTTTAATTATCTTCTTATTTTTTGCTGCCTTTATTAATGCACAAGTTAAATTTGAGAAAGGCTATATAATAACAAATGATGGTGAAAAAAAAGAAGTATTAATTAAAAATATTGATTGGATAAATAGCCCTAATGAGTTCACTTATAAAATCAATGAAAATTCTAAGGAAACAATAGCTACAGCCACAAACGTAAAAGAATTTGCAGTATATAATTACAATAAATATGTTGTGTATAATGGCCCTATGGATTATTCATCTGAAGACATATCTTTGCTGTCTTATCAATCTGAACCTGAATTTAAAGAAAGTACAATCTTTTTAAAAGAGATTACTTCAGGTAATAAAAATTTATATTCATATAAAGGAAATAATATGACAAGGTATTTTTACTCTGAAACTATTAAAGATTCAGATATCAAACCTCTAACATATAAAAAATACTATCTTGCCGGCAATAACATGAAAATTGCAACAAATGAGCAATATATTAGTGAATTAAAGAAACTTTTCTCCGATGATCCTAAAATTCAATCTTCTATCTCTACAGCTAAATACACAGTAAGTAACCTTAAAAAGCTCTTTATAGCTTATAATGGTAAATCATTAGATATAGTAACTTTAGATAATACAGTTCTATCTGATAAAAATAAAACAAAATTCAATCTAAGTATAAGACCTGGTGTTAATTTTTATTCTAAAGTGGACGTTCAAAATATGCTTGGCACTCAGAGCTTCGAATCGAGGACTAATTTCAGAATTGGAATAGAGGCTGAAGTAGTACTTCCATTCAACAGAAACAAATGGGCGGTATTATTTGAACCAACCTATTCATTTTATTCAAATGGCAAAATCAGCCAATCTGCATCTGATAAACTTTACAATATAAGCATGGATAGTTATTCTTTTATTAATCTGCCCATAGGAATAAGACATTATATGTTTCTTAATGAAAAGTCTAAATTTTTTATAAATGCCCAACTTAATGTTTTAAGATTAAAATCAGGCAAAGCAAAAAGTATAGATCTTGATTATAATGGTTCTGTTTTTGATAATCCAAGGCTAGCGTCTTCTCAGGTTGGCAAAAGCTTTTCAATAGGGGCTGGATACACTTACAATAATAAGTATACTGTAGAACTTCAATACAATACTTCCAATGAAATAATTGAAAATTCTTTGTCAAGGAGTGCTAAGATAAGCTATTCATCAATAATTTTAGGATATAATATCTTCTAATCTACATTCCATTCTTTATAAAACTGGTCGAGGAAAAGCAGCATAAAATCATGTCTTTCCTCGGCTATTTTTTTTCCTTTTTCCGTATTCATTAAATCTTTTAAAAGCAACAATTTCTCGTAAAAATGATTGATTGTTGTTCCGTTAGATTTTTTATATTCGTCTTTAGACATATTCAGTTGAGGCTTGATATCCGGATGGTACATCAGGTTATTTTTAAAACCTCCAAAATTGAATGTTCTTCCAATTCCAATCGCACCAATTGCATCAATACGGTCTGCATCCTGAACTATTTTAAGCTCAATCGGAAGGTTTTGTGGAACTTCACTTCTATTTTTAAATGAAATATTTTTGATCACAAATAAAACCTGTTCTATAACATCTTCAGGTGTATCTTGACTTTCTAAAAACTCACGGGACACTTTTAAAGCTAATGTTTCGTCCCCGTTATGAAATTTAGGATCAGCAATATCATGCAACAATGCCGACAACTCTACCACATCATGATTACATTCTTCATCCTCAGCTATTTTTTTTGAAAGTTTCCAAACTCTTTCAATATGGAACCAATCGTGACCAGCTTCTGCTCCTTCCAGTTTTTGCTTTACAAATTCTACTGTGTTATCAATTATATTTTTCATTTATCTAGTAATTCATTTAAAATAATATTCCAAAGCTTTTTATTAAAGCTTCTGAAGAAATTAATGTGCCCTATTTCTCTTTTTTCAGATTCAGAAACCCGAACTAATCTGTAGGTAGGTTTAAGATTGGGATAGGTATCATTCAAAAGACTTCTCACCCCTTTTTCCGTTAACCATACATCATCTTCGGCACGAATGACAAATACTTTTTGTGTTAATTCCTTAGAGAAATCATCAATTTTCTCCAATAAACCATTGGTTGATTTCTTATTCAAAATTAAGGTTCTCCAGTCATAAGCGCAATTTTTTGGAAGACTTTCTCCAAGTCCAAACCAATTTGCAGGGAAATATCCTAATAAAGTGGTGGTTACAGGTTGGGCAATTCCGAAACCGAGATAGGCTTCAATTTTAGTCCTGAATTTTAAATTTCCAACAAAAGCATTTTGAGTTCCTACAAAAATAAGTTCTTTAAACATTTCAGAATCTTTGTTCATTCCTAGGATCAAAGCCCCAACCGAATGTCCTAAACAATACTTTTCATAGTCTGAGAATCTGGTTTTAATATAGGTTGTCAGCGTTTTATAATCTTCAGAACCCCATATTCTCATGGATGCTTTAAAGCCTTTCATATTGTTAGGTTTTGAAAGTCCGATTCCGCGATAATCATAAGTAATAACCGTAAATCCTTTATCCGAGAAAAACTGCGCAAAAGAAAAATAAATATGTTGCCGAACCCCTGTTGCAGAATTAATAAGTAAAAATTTGCCATTGCTTTTTTCAGGCAAAAAAAGATGTGCCGTGATAGCAATATGATCTTGGGTCGTAAGAACTAACTTCTCCATAGGTTAAAAGAAAAAATCCACTATAAAAGTGGAAATTTAATTAATATTTTTATACTATCTTTTTAGTTTTCGATATGTAATAAATAGCTTTAAGAAAAGAAATCTGAAACTCTGGGCAATCCGCTTTGCGAACCTTTCGATCCTGAAATTTTTGAAGAAACTTCATTTCCGAATTTCACACATTCTTCAATAGAATTACCGTGGCATAATGCAATGGCAAATCCTGAAGTAAATGCATCTCCCATTCCCATCTTATAAACGGTTTTATCTTTATCATTTCTATAATACTTCATTTCTGTTCCATCAAAATAAATGGTAGAATTGGTATCATCTCTCACAAAAACTTTATTAAAATATTTCTTAAGAATATCTTCTCGTTGGTCTTCTCCAAAAATAATGTGTAAATCACTACTTTTAGCAACTACAAAATCTATAGTTTCCAACAATTCATCACTCATCCTCATTGCTGGGGATGCATACAAACCTACTTTTTTACCATATTTTTTCGCTTTTCTAATGGTGTATTCTACCACCTCCAGAGAAACTTCCAGCTGAACAAGAACAAGATCAACCGTATGGAAATATTTATCAGCCGCCTCAATATGTTCAATACTCAAACATTTATTTGCAGCCGGAACCACAACGATAGCAGCATCTCCTCCTGAAGAGGTTACGTAAGCTGTTCCTGTTGATTGTCTATCTGTTTCATAAACAAATCCTACATTTACATTTTCACTTACGAGATTTCTCATGATTTGCTGACCCAACGGGTCCATACCCACGCAGCCTACAAAATAAACACTAGCCCCCAACCTTGCCGTTCCTACAGCCTGATTAGCCCCTTTACCTCCGAAATAACTATCAGAATTGGTAGCCAAAACAGTTTCATTGGGACAGGGTATTTTTTCGGTTTCTAGAAGTAAGTCAATAGACGAACTGCCTACCACTATAATTTTGGGTTGTTCTGAGGAAAAATTCATTGTGTGTTTTGTCTTAGTTTTAATTTTGTTTTATGGTAATTTAGAATAAAGAAGCTTTGTTTCAAAAATAATTAACGTTAATTAACTAATTTCTATAAATTCTGTAACAATTTTTACAGGCTCTTTATTTGCATCATACCCAATATAGCTTGCATAAAAACCTTCACCATATCCAGTTTCAAAACCAAAAATAGTTCCAGGATGCTCTTCTGAAGGCTTTAAAAATGCATATTGATCAATTGCTCCATTTTCATCAAAGAAATATTCATGGAAAAACTCTTCATAAATCCCTTGAAAATCAACGCCTTTACTTTTATATAAACTTTGCTCCAGATCGTTCAAACTTTGCTGTGTATCTACATCCATGAAGCAGCCCATTCCGCTTTCAACAGGATATCCGTAAACCTCCCCTTCTTCCAGGTCTTTTACATTTTGATCAGCTGTAGTCGCTAATTCCCATTTGGTGATTGCAGATTTACTGAAAATAATTTCAGCATACGCTACACAATTACTTTCTCTTTCTTTATGCAATAAAACAGAAAAATCTCCTTTTGGAAATTCTGTAGAAAAAGGTTTCATATCATTCGTAATCAAAGGATCACAAGCAACCAATTTTCCACTGGAAAGATAGATCTTCCCAACTTCAAAACTTTCCAATAACGGACTTTCTACAAAGTCTTTTGAGAATAGTTTCTGTATGTTTTCTATATGTGTCATTTTTTTATGTACAATTATTTTCAGTGTCAGGTTGAGCGGAGTCGAAGCCTTTATCTTTCTCAAAATTATCAGCATTACTTCTATTTTGACAAATGGATAATTGACTTAATTTATCCCAATTATTATTTATAATTGCTTCTTTTTTCTTTCTACTCCAACCTTTTAACTTGTTTTTCAAACGCTATCGCTTGAAATATATCATTAAATCCACAAAAGAAGACTAGTTTAACCGGTCTTCTTTTATGAGTATAACTTTCAGGGAACTTACCTTATTGATGTTGAGAAAATCTAACTTCAATATCATTGGTAACCCCTGTATAGTAAGAATTATTGGAACATCTTAAAATATATACGAAATATTGTTTCACTTTTTATTTTAAAAAGGCTTCGACTCCGCTCAGCCTGACATCCCGACAAATTACTGTTTTATTTTAATATTATAAACTTTTCAGTTTCTCTTCCAGAATTGCAATTTTATCTTGCGCATCTTTTTGTTTCTTACGCTCACTGTCTACTACTTCAGGTTTTGCATTAGCAACAAACTTTTCGTTAGAAAGCTTTTTATCAACAGAAATTAAGAAACCTTTTAGATACTTTATTTCTTCTTCTGTTTTGATTTTCTCTTCCCCTAAATCTAAGTTTTCACTTAAAGGAATTGAAATTTCCGTAGATCCGATTAAGAATGTAAAGCTTGGCTTATCTGTTTTTTCACCAAAGTGAATATCAGAAACATTCGCTAACTTTCTAATAACCGCTTCATTTTCAAATTCGCTTGCACCTGTATATATTTCTACCGCTTCTTTTGGCGAAATACCTTTTGTCTGGCGATAATTTCTTACTCCGGAAATAATATCTTCAGCCGTTTCAAAGTTTTTAATGATTGTTTCATTAAATTCTCCTGCTTTTTTCTGTTGAGCAATAACCAACGCTTCATCAACACTTCTTTCCGAGATCAATTGCCAAATTTCCTCTGATTGGAATGGCATAAACGGATGTAAAAGCTTCATTAATTCTTCAAAGAAGATAACCGTTCTGTCATATACTTCTTTAGAAATACCTTCTCCATAGCTAGGTTTAATTGCTTCCAGATACCAACCGCAAAAATCATCCCAAATTAATTTATAGATCAGATGCAATGCATCAGAAATTCTGAATTTCTCGAATTGCTGATCAATCTCTAAAATTGTTTTGTTCAGTTTATTATCAAACCACTCAATAGCTTGTTTGTCGGCAACATTCGCGGGTTTATCTTCGTGGTTCCACATGTTGATCAAACGGAATGCACTCCAGATTTTTGTCATAAAGTTTCTTCCCTGAACCATCAACTCTTCATCAAACAATAAATCGTTCCCTGCAGGTGCACTTAATAAGCTTCCTACACGAACTCCATCCGCACCATATTTAGAAATCAAATCTAATGGATCCGGCGAGTTTCCTAATTGCTTAGACATCTTTCTTCTCTGCTTATCTCTTACAATTCCTGTAAAATAAACATTCTTGAACGGAACTTCTTTTCTATATTCTAATCCGGACATGATCATTCTTGCTACCCAGAAGAAAATAATATCCGGACCTGTTACCAAATCTGAAGTCGGATAGTAATACTTGATTTCTTCATTTTCAGGATCTAGCAGACCATTGAAAACTGACATTGGCCACAACCAAGATGAGAACCAAGTATCAAGAGCATCCTGATCTTGTTTTAAGTCGCCGATTGTTAATTGATCGTTGCCTGTTTTTTGTTTCGCTAACACTAAAGCATCATCAAGATTTTCAGCTACTACAAAATCTTCTTCTCCTGTTCCATAAAAGAATGCAGGAATTTGCTGTCCCCACCAAAGCTGACGAGAGATATTCCAGTCACGGATGTTTTCCATCCAGTGTTTGTAGGTATTTTTAAACTTTTCAGGATAAAATTTCACCTCATCATCCATTACGACATCCAAAGCTGGTTTCGCAATATTTTCCATTTTCAAGAACCATTGAACTGAAACCTTAGGCTCGATAACCGCTCCCGTTCTTTCAGAAGTTCCTACTTTATTTACATAATCTTCTGCTTTTAACAAAAGACCATTTTCTTCTAATTCTTTAGCAATTTGCTTTCTTACGTCAAATCTGTTTTTTCCTGCGTAATGTAAACCATGCTCATTTAAGTTTCCATCATCGTCAAGAGAATCAATCATTTTCAACTGATGCTTTTTACCAATTTCATAGTCATTGATATCGTGGGCAGGCGTAATTTTTAAAGCACCTGTTCCGAATTCAATATCAACATAATCATCCTCAATAATCGGAATTACTCTGTTAACAATCGGTACAATTACATTTTTACCTTTTAAATGAGCATATCGCTCATCATTAGGATTGATACAAACGGCAGTATCACCAAAAATCGTTTCAGGACGCGTTGTAGCTACCGAAAGGAATTCTTCTGTCCCTTCAATTTTATATTTAAGGTAATATAGTTTTCCGTTTTGTTCTTTAAAAATCACTTCTTCATCAGAAATATTGGTCTTCGCTTCCGGATCCCAGTTTACCATTCTGTAGCCTCTATAAATAAGTCCTTTATTATAAAGATCAACAAAACTTTTGATAACCTGCTCAGACATTTTATCTTCCAACGTAAAACGGGTTCTGTCCCAATCACAAGAACATCCCAGTTTTTTTAACTGATCAAGGATTGTTCCTCCGTATTTATCTGTCCACTCCCACGCATGTTTCAAGAACTCTTCACGGGTAATGTCTGATTTATTAATTCCTTCTGATTTCAGTTTAGCAACAACCTTCGCTTCAGTAGCAATTGAAGCGTGATCTGTTCCCGGAACCCAGCAAGCATTAAAGCCCTGCATTCTTGCACGGCGGACCAGAACATCCTGAATGGTATTATTCAACATATGCCCCATGTGTAAGATCCCCGTAACGTTTGGCGGAGGAATTACAATAGTATATGGTGGTTTTTCATTAGGCTCTGAGTGGAAGTATTTATTTTCCAACCAGTAGCTATACCATTTTTGTTCTGTCTCTTGTGGATTATACTTTTCTGAAATCTGCATAAATTCTATTTCTTTAGCTTACAATTTGCAAAAATAGTCTAAAGAAAAAAAATTTTGAGTATGAATTAAAATAATTTTTAACTTTGTTTCTCAAAATTTATCTAACTTATAAGTTAACATTCAAGAATATGAAAAAATTAATTGCAGGAATTGCACTATTTGGAACATTTGCTATTGCATCTGCACAGACTATCACTTTTGATAAAACTACTTTTGACTATGGTAATGTAAAGCCAGGATCTGACGGTATTAGATTCTTTACTGTAACGAACACTGGTGATAAGCCTCTAGTTCTTTCGAATGTAAAAGCTTCTTGTGGATGTACAACTCCAGATTTCAGCACTGACCCTATTATGCCTGGGAAATCTGCTAAAATTAAAGTTGGATACAACACAACGCTTAATGGAGGATTCAACAAAATGATTGAAGTTTTCTCTAATGACCCTGCAAACAGCAGAAGTGTAATTTATATTAAAGGAAATGTAGACGCTAACGCACCAGCAGAAGTTGTTGCGGCTGCAGTTGTTGCTCCGGCTGCACCTGTAGATGCTAAAGCTGCTAAGAAAGCTGCTAAAGCTGCAAAAAAAGTAGCTGCTGCAAAGTAAGCTCTACTCAAAAAAAATAAGAACCGTCTCCATCGAGGCGGTTTTTTTATTATATTTATGTTAGGGTTAGTTGATGATTAATTATTTTTAGTCAATGAACTAATGCTGACTGTTTAATTTTAATCTTTTAATCAAATAACAATTATTACTATATGGACACCAATTTCTCAGATGATTTCTTAGTACAAGGAAAATTTTCAATCAAAAAAACTTCAACAGAATATAAAGGAAAACTTACTAAAGATGAAGGCACCCAATTATTAATACAGGAAAAAGAAAAACTTCGTGACCTTCAGGAAAAATTATATGCCGACGGAAGTAAATCTCTTCTGGTTGTTCTTCAGGCAATGGATGCAGCAGGAAAAGACAGCTTAATTGAACACGTTTTCGGTGGCGTAAATCCACAGGGATGCAATGTAACCAGTTTTAAAACTCCAAGCTCAAAAGAGTATTCCCATGATTTCTTATGGAGACATTATTTGGCACTTCCTCAAAAAGGAATGATCGGGATTTTTAACCGTTCTCATTATGAAAGTGTTCTGGTATGTAAGGTTCATCCTGAATACAATTTGAGTGAAAAAACATGGGATTCTGTGAAAGATTTCGATGATAAATTTTGGGAGAACAGATATGAAAGTATTAGAAATTTCGAAAAGCATCTTGCCCAAAATGGTACAACCATCGTAAAAATATTTTTAAATGTTTCTAAAGGAGAACAAAAGAAAAGACTCTTAGACAGAATCAACGAACCTGAAAAAAACTGGAAATTCTCTAGCGCTGATCTTCCCGAAAGAGCTTTGTTTGATAAATATATGGAACATTATGAAACGGCGATTAACGAAACCAATAAAAAAGATGCTCCATGGTACGTACTTCCTGCAGATAATAAATGGTTTGCTAGAGCTGCTGCTATACAAATCATTATTGATACACTAGAAAAAATGGATCTGAAATTCCCACAACTTTCTGAGAAAGACAGCCAAGGCTTGAAAGATGCTAAAAAGCAATTGGAGAACGAAAAATAATATTTAAGATGCTTCGACTTCCCTTAGCATTATGACGTTACTTTTTAGTGATGTCATGCTAAACGAAGTCGAAGCATTTCTTATTTATAATTAAAAATCAAATTCAAAACTAGAAACGTTGAATTTTAAAGATAGAACTTTAAAAAATCACGAGAAAATCTATAAGCCGGATTTTGTACTTCCGAAGAAGTGCCTGTTATTTATCTACGTCGTACATTGCTGTAAAACTTGAGCTGATTACCCCTCGGTTTTCAGAGCGAGCCGCTCCTATTTCCATTGCTGGAAAGAACCGATATACTTACCATTGCACCGCAAAGAGTTTACCTGGTTTCACTACAGCCGAACTGTACATACTTTCTGTTGCACTTGTCCTACCCTCACGGGTGACGGATGTTATCCGCTTTGCTGCTCTATGGTGTCCGGACTTTCCTACCCTTACCGAAATAAGAATCAACAAGCCGATTTTCTCGTGGCTGCAAAGATAGCTTTTTGATTTGATAATTTAATGATCTATTCATCTGTGAATTCAACGATTTTTGCATCAATAAAATTATTACTGAAAAAATGAATTTGAATGAAGAAAGTGATCATTCACCACTCTCATATTGATCATTCACAATTGACTTATTATTATTATCTTCGTGCAATTATTATACATCCATTTTGATCTCTAGAGAAAAAGAATTTGCGCAATTGATAAAAGATAATCAGGGTTTGATTATCAAAGTATCGCGTCTTTATACCAACTCTCTGGAGGATGAAGAAGATCTTTTTCAGGAGATTGTTTTACAGCTCTGGAGAAGTTACGATTCCTTTAAAGGAAATTCTAAAATTTCTACCTGGATGTATCGTGTAGCTCTTAATACAGCCATTACCCTTTTCAGAAAAAAAAGCAAAAGTTTACCCACTAACGAGTTAGACATCAATCACAGAGATTTTATCGAAGATGAGGATGATAAACAGCAGCAGGTATCCCTTTTGTACACCGTAATAAAGACGCTTCCCAATGTGGAAAGAGCAATTGTTACAATGTATCTGGATGATTTGCCTTACAAGGATATTGCAGAAAACCTCGGGATCACCGAAGTAAATGCGCGTGTGAAAATGAACAGATTAAAGAAAACCCTTAAAGAACAGATGGAAAAATATGCCTGAATTTGATTTAGACAGCTTTAAGAAAACATGGCAAGAACAGCCTGTTCAGCAGAAATACGACAATAACGAGATCCTTAAGATGTTGAATAGAAAATCACGCAACTATGTGAAGTATATTTTCTGGATCAGTGTTTTTGAGTTTTTACTCTTTTCTGTAATGGGATTATTTTACTTTTTTCAAGGAGAAGAAACCAATGGTTTTCTAAATGTGCTGGAAAAACTAGGAGCGCAAAAAACACCTGAAGTAGAACATAATTTTGGCATTACTTATTTAATTATAAAAGTTTTAAGTTTATTAATCACTGCTTATTTCGTATATAAATTTTACCAAAATTACCGTAAAATAAAGATTGAGGAAAACCTTAAAGGTCTCATCACAAGAATTATTAAATTCAAGAAAACCGTGAATGCATTTATCCTGATAAGTATACTTTTATTGGTGGTATTTACTTCAATTTTCACTGTCTTTATATTCTATGCTTTAAATTCACAAAACGTAGAACCTACCAATTCTGCACTAACCATTTTTGTTATTGTAACCGCGGTAAGTACAGGACTTTGCGTATTACTAATCTGGCTATATTATAGATTAGTTTACGGAATTATCATGAGAAAATTAGATAGAAATTTAACGCAGCTTAGAGACATCGATTCTCAGGAAAATTAACATTTCAAAGCCCTTTATCTTAAGATTTATTTGCTAATTTTATATAAGCAAATCACTTATTATGGCTTTATCTTATGTATATGGCGCTTCGAATATCCCACTATTAGGGCAAACGATTGGAGCTGCTTTAAAAACCACCGTTGAAAAATTCCCCAATCAAGAAGCATTAATTTCTGTTCATCAAAACTATCGTGTAACTTATCAGGAATTTTATGATCAGACAACAGCAGTTGCGAAAGCACTAATACATTTAGGCGCAAAATCTGGTGACAGAATCGGGATCTGGGCTGCCAACCGATATGAATGGACTTTGCTTCAATTTGCTACGGCAAGAATCGGAACTATTTTAGTAAATATTAATCCCGCTTACAGAACGCATGAACTAACTTACGTACTGAATCAATCTGAAATTCGTTTTATTTTCTCTTCATTACATTTCAAAACAAACAATTATAAAGAAATGGTAGAATATGCAAAAGAAGTCTGCCCTACTCTTGAGAATGAAATTTTCTTTGATACTCATTGGAATCAGTTTCTAAAAAATGGAGAAGTTATTTCTGATGAAATTCTAAATAGTGTTGAAGAAAAAGTACAGTTTGATGATCCTGTCAATATTCAATATACCTCCGGAACTACCGGTTTCCCGAAAGGAGTCACCTTATCTCATCATAACATTTTAAACAATGGATATTTTATTGGAATCAGATTAAAATATTCCGAAAAAGATCGCGTCTGCATTCCTGTTCCTTTTTACCACTGCTTCGGAATGGTGATTGGAAATATGTGTTGTGTTGTCCACGGGGCCTGTATGGTGATTCCTAATGACAGTTTTGATCCAGATATTACGCTAAAAACAGTTTCCGATGAAAAATGTACTTCTTTGTATGGAGTTCCCACGATGTTCATTGCAGAATTAGCCGCCAAAGATTTTGATCAATATGATTTTTCAAGCTTACGAACCGGCGTAATGGCAGGTTCTGTTTGTCCGCCGGAGATTATGAAAAAAGTAGAGAATTTGATGAATATTAAAGAAATGAGTATCTGTTATGGAATGACTGAAACCTCGCCTGTTTCTACTCAAACTTTAATTGGAACCTCGCTGGAAAAGCAAGTGAGCACTGTTGGAACTGTACAAGATCATCTTGAAATAAAGATCATTGATGAAAATGGGAAAGTTCTACAACGTGGCGAACATGGTGAATTATGTACCAGAGGATATTCAGTAATGTTAAAATATTGGAATGATCCTGAAAACACAAGAAAAGTCCTTGATGATTCCCGCTGGATGCATACCGGAGATATGGCCGTGATGGATGATGACGGTTATATTACCATTTCAGGAAGAATGAAAGATCTTATTATAAGAGGCGGTGAAAACATTTCGCCCAAAGAAATTGAAGATTTTTTATACACCTATCCAAATATTCTGGATGTTCAGATCATTGGTGTTCCAAGTGAAAAATTTGGAGAAGAAGTGATGGCTTGGGTAAAAGTGAGAACAGGTTTTGGTGTAACTGAACAGGAGCTTCTGGATTATTGCCAAGGAAAAATTGCTTATTATAAAATTCCGAAATATTGGAAATTTGTAGATGAATTTCCGATGACCATTTCAGGAAAAATACGTAAAGTGGAAATGCGCGAAATTTCTGTGAAAGAACTTGAATTAGAAAAAAACAAACATTAATATCATAAAATCTCATACCAGCATTATGTCAAAAGAAAAATATTTCAGTCGTTTAAATAAAATGAATCCATTGGTTTTAATCAAAACTTAAAAATAATAAAAAAGCATTTTAAATTGAAATGCTTTTTATTTACGTTATACACCTATCCAACATTATCTAAATAAAAAATTCCGAGAAAAACAGAAAAATTAGAATTGTAAACAAAGACCTAAAATTTCTAACCTATTCTATTTAAAAAGTGGAGATAAAAAATTTATATTTTGTTTTTTGTAATAGTAAATTTCATAATTTTATGTACCACATTTTTAATTTTAATTATTTAAAAGTATTTAGTTATCAATTGATTAATATGATGAAGTATAATTGCAGTATTTTACTTTTTAATAAATGGTTTTAACTTTGATTCCGCAACGTGAAAAATTAGAGTTATTTGTTTTTTTTACCAAAAAGACAATTTTTAATTGGAGTAGCATTAAAGAAATATTAAACAATACAAACATTAAAATTGATTGCAATGAAAAAAAAAATTATCCTTTTGTGTCTTTTGACGGCTGCGTCATTGGCATATTCCCAAGTCGGTATTAATACTCCCAATCCCCAAGGTATGCTACATGTTGATGGAGCAAAAGACAATCCTCAAACAGGAATTCCCAGTACGACACAACAAGCTAATGACTTTACAGTAACCTCAGCAGGAAAAGTTGGAATTGGAACTATTACTCCTTCATCAAACCTACATGTCGTAAATAATGGAACCGCTACAAGCATTGGAGGTGGTGAGGCAACCAATACAGGGCTTCTGATAGAAAATCCTACCGTTAACAATTCTATACTCTCGATTTTAAGAACAACTGGAACTACAGGAGTTAAACAGGCTGTAATGGGAATAAGCCCAAATTCCAATGGAAACAATGGTATCTTTATTATATCCCGTAGTCCTAGCGGATTTGATCTTTCTATGGATTTAACCACAGGTAATATAGGAGTTGCTACCAATGCTCCTACAAATACTTTAGATGTAGCCGGCAGTACCAGAATAAGAACTTTAGATATTGCAACAGGGCCTACATTCATTACTCCTGTATATGCGGATGCTAATGGAGTTTTAAATAAGGCAGTAAGTAACGAATACGGATCCGTAATTAATAACACTGTTAGTATACCATCAGGAGATACGAATGTCCTTATTACCGGAATTGCTAATAATAGTGTTTATAAAGCTGTTGTTTATGTTAGTAATAATTGTGGCCGTGTAGGTGTTGCAGATTATTACGTAACTAATGTTAACCTCAATAATTCTTTTTCTATTAAAGGTATGGATGGTTTATTGAACACTGATACAAGTAATAAAGCACCAACTTTTACTGAAGTGGATAGGACAACTACAACAGTTGTATGGACTGGGGTGCCAAATTGCGCAGGGGGTGGAAATAATACACAGTTTAATTATACATTAACAATGCCATCGACAGGAACTATAAACCTTACTAATAATGGGAACATAGCTATAGCTTATAGAGTAATACTTACGAGAATTTTTTAATACAAAGCACATAACTCTCAATTGACATCAATAAATTAAGAGCTAGAAAATCTTTTACATTTTTATATACAAACAAAAAATGCTCAGATTTCTCTGAGCATTTGAAATATTTTATAGAATTTTTTATAATTCTTTTCTTAATCTGGCAACAGGAATATTTAATTGTTCTCTGTATTTTGCAATTGTTCTTCTTGCAATATTATATCCTTGCTCTTTTAAAATGACCACCAATGCATCGTCAGTCAATGGTTTTCTTTTATTTTCTTTGCTGATAACTTCCTGAAGATGATTTTTAATCTCTTTAGTGGAAACCTCTTCTCCGTCGTCATTCGTTAAACTATCCGAGAATAAATCCTTAAGATAGATAATTCCATTGGACGTATCTGCATATTTGCTTTTTACAACTCTTGAAATTGTAGAAATATCAAAACCTGTAATATCAGCAATATCCTTTAAAATCATTGGTCTCAAAGATTTTTCGTCTCCGGTAATGAAATAATCTTTCTGGAATTTAACGATAGCCGTGATGGTCTGTAATAAGGTATTCTGACGCTGATTAATTGCATCAATATACCATTTTGCAGCATCTAGCTTTTGCTTGATAAATAAAGCAGCCTGCTTATGTTCAGAAGAATTCTTATCGTGAGAATACGTCGTCAGAATATCTTTATATTCTTCAGAAACTCTTAAAGTAGGTGCATTTTTACTGTTTAGCATCGGAATAACCATTCCATCCTTTACCTGAATTACAAAATCCGGGATAATCTCCTGATTGATCGTAATCGTTTGCGTATCAAAATTCCCTCCTACTTTTGGAGATAGCTTGGAAATCTCTTCTAATGCATCCTTTAAATCTTCTTCTTCAATATCATATTTCTGAATGATCTTATTATAATGCTTATTTGTTAAAGCATCAAACTGATGTCTTAAAATATTCGCAGCCAAAGAAACCGCTTTATCAGAACTTACTTTTTTCTCAATCTGTAATAACAGACATTCTTGCAATCCTCTTGCGCCAACTCCTGGCGGATCTAATTTCTGAACATAATTCTCAAGAATATCATCTACTTTCTCTTTGGTTGTATAAATTCCCTGAGAAAAGGCAAGATCATCAACAATCGCTTTGATCTCTCTTCTTAAATATCCATCTGTATCTAGGTTCCCGATAATATATTCAGCAATTCTTACATCTTCCTCGTTAATATTAGCAAGATGGATTTGCTCTAATAAATAATCATATAAAGATTGGCCTTCAGTTAAAAGACTTTCGTTATCAAATTCTTCATCGTCTGCTGAGTAGTTACTGGAAGCAGTTTTATAATTGGGCTCGTCATCATAAAGATAATCGTTAACATCAAAATCTGTTTCAATGCTTTCAGTACCCTCGTTTTCATAAGCCTCCTCCAAAGAAGAATAGTCATCTTCCTTAGATTCTTCTTTTGCTACTTCCAAAGCAGGATTCTCTTCCAGTTCCCTCTCCAATTCCTCTTCAAATTCCAACGTGTGAAGCTGGATCAACTTCATCAATTGGATCTGTTGAGGCGCTAGCTTCTGTCCTAATTTGAGTTGTAAGTGTTGTTTAAGCATATTAATATTTTGTGTTTTAACATAACATATTCTACGAATTTAAATAAATTTATTCAGGAAAAAAAGCATTTAGCACGATTTTTGTAGTAGATATGGTACCTAATAAGCTATAAAAAAATAAAAAAGCCTTAAAATAAATTTTAAGGCTTTCTTTTATATCTAAAACTCAGCATTTTTCGGTGTTCTCGGGAAAGGAATTACGTCTCTAATATTCGTCATTCCTGTTACGAAAAGAACCAGTCTTTCTAATCCCAGTCCAAATCCTGCATGAGGTACAGAACCGAATTTTCGAGTATCAAGATACCACCAAAGTTCGTGCTCGTCTACATGCATTTCTGCCATTTTTTGCTTTAAAACATCCAATCTTGCTTCTCTTTCTGAACCTCCAATGATCTCCCCAATTCCCGGGAAAAGAACATCCATTGCAGCAACCGTCTTATTGTCATCATTCAATTTCATATAGAATGCTTTGATATCTTTTGGATAATCAAACAATACTACAGGGCTTTCGAAGTGTTTTTCAACCAAGAATCTTTCGTGCTCAGACTGAAGATCAGTTCCCCAACTTTCAATTGGATATTGGAATTTCCCTTTTTTATTTTCTTTAGAGTTCATTAAGATCTCAATAGCTTCTGTATAGCTTACACGCATGAAACGCTTAGCAATAACATTTTCTAATTTTTCAATAAGACCTTCTTTTGCTCTGTCTTTTTCTGGTTTAGATTTTTGCTCTTCTGCAAAACGCTTGTCTAAGAAATCAAGATCATCTTTACAGTTATCTAATACATATTGAATAACGTATTTCAAGAAATCTTCTGCCAAGTCTATGTTATCTTCAAGGTTGTTGAACGCAACTTCCGGCTCTACCATCCAGAATTCTGCAAGGTGGCGCGTTGTGTTTGAGTTCTCTGCACGGAAAGTAGGTCCGAAAGTATAAATTCTCCCTAATCCCATAGCTGCAGTTTCTCCTTCAAGCTGTCCAGAAACCGTTAGGTTCGTTTTTTTACCAAAGAAATCTTGTGCAAAATCAATTTCACCTTCTTCTGTCTTTGGCATATTGTTCAGGTCAAAGTTGGTTACTCCAAACATCTCTCCTGCTCCTTCTGCATCAGCTCCTGTAATTACCGGAGTGTTGATATAAAAGAATTGGTTTTTGTTAAAGAAAGAATGCACTGCAAAACTCACTGCGTGACGTACTCTGAAAACAGCCCCAAACAAATTGGTTCTGAATCTTAAATGCGCCTGATCTCTTAATGTTTCCAAAGAGTGTTTTTTAGGTTGAAGAATTGTTTTGTCTCTATCTTCTGTGAAGTTATCTCCTAAAATGATAATCTTTTTAGCTACAATTTCCACTGTTTGACCCGCTCCTTGGCTTTCTACAACTTCTCCAACAATTTTTAAAGATGCAGCTGTACTGATTTTACTGATAATTTCTTCGTCAAAATTTTCGAAATCAACAACTATTTGCAAATTATTAATTGTAGAACCATCATTAAGTGCAATGAAGCGATTTGAACGGAAAGCTCTTACCCAACCGTAAACTGTAATGTCATGATGTAATACCTTTTTGTAATCCTGTAGGATTTCTTTAATTGTTTGCTTTTTCATTTGTTGACTATAAATTTTTATATAAAAATTAATGTCTGCAAAGTTACAAAAAAACAGCGCAACTTGAATATTGCGCTGTGTTTTTACAAAATCATTTATCAATAATTTAATAAAAAAACGATGTAGTGTATATTATTTAATTAAAAACAGATATTCTTCTCAATCTAAGATCAATCTAATTCTAAAAAATTTGATAAACAGGAATCCCTGAAAAATAGCTTGAAAAGATAATTATTAGAATTATTTCAACCAAAAGATAATCTTTAACATAAGTTACATACGCCAACTGAAATAAAAACAGAAATAAAAGTTTAAATATGATAAATAAGCTTGTGTCTAAAGATGTATAATCAAGCACAGGAATTACCACCACGACGTAAACCAAAAACAATAAAAATTTAGATAAAACAAACATAAATGATGAATATCCTGAAATTTTTTCAGCGTAAAAAGTATTGTTTGTATACTTTCCGGCAAGATAGTTTTGATTAAGAGGAAGCAATGTGATAAACACTGCTGCAATGATCAATGTCTTTATTTCTCCATGGGCTAAAAATGCTAAAATCCATAAAACCAAAGCTACTAATTTCAAATTTTTACTGATAGAATTACTTAAAAGAAAAAATTCGGCTTTTAGTAAAGAAATAAAATTAAATGATGAAACGGAAGATATTGGATGATATGCTCGTTCTTTTACAGCAGACACATTCGCTTCTTTTTTTGTTGATGCTGGATTTTGCTCTGTTTTTCTAATCACAGAATATCTTTTAAATAAAAATGACCCCAACAACACAACTATAAGTGAAATTGGAAATAAGTAAAATTTACTCAACCAACTTTTAGGTGTAATAAAATTTTCAAAATTTACATATTGTACATCTTTAAACTTTATCTTTCCTAAAATGAATGAATCTTTATTTTTAGCCTCCACATTAGAAAAATTATCCATCAATTCTTGAATTCCTGTGATATCTAATACATGTCTAATATTTGTATTATAAATGAAAATTATAAAGACGAAATACAAGATATATTTTAAAAATTTAAGATCAACTAAATAATCGATTAGCACACATACAGACGCCAGAAAAAACAGATAAGGAACCGTAAAATACAAAAACGGAATCAAATATAAAACCCAATTATAGCTTTGATAATTGATAACAAGAATTATAATTTCAAGGATAAAGGCCAATATTGTAAGATAAAAAAACAATGAAACAACCTTATACATCAACAACTGAAAGTTTGATTTTATTGATAATCGAAAATTGATGTAAGTATTGTTATTAATTTCTCTCTTTTTCAGATTTTGACTGATAAAAATTGCTAATAAAGAGAATATGGCATTAATATATACCGGTGTTAAATTGCTTATCCAGACTAAATTTAATCCTCCCGTATAGTTTCCAACAGTGAATGTAACATAATCTGATTTAGGATTTGGTATAATAAAAAATCCTAAAATCATGATAATGACTAAAATATATTTAAAATAAGTATGTTTAAAAAATAATTTGAGGTTATAGAGAGATATCAATGGTAATGCTTTCATAAAAAATCTTATTTCGCGAAATATTCAAATGCTTTTTCCAGATTCAAAGAGTTTTCCGACACAGAATTTCCAAGCCCGGAAATAGCTTCAGGAATTAATTGGTCAACCGTATCAGCAAAACTTATTTGTCCATTTCGAAGGACGATGATATTGTCAACGTATTTTTCAATTTCATAAATATTATGAGATGAAACAATTACAATTGAATTATCTGATATTTTTTTGATAAGCTCATAGAAATTTATTCTTTCGATCGGGTCCAAAGCACTTGTAGGTTCATCAAGAATCAAAACCTTTGGATCATTTACTAAAGCCAATGACAAGGCAACTCTTTGCTGAGTTCCGCCTGAAAGATTTTTCACATTCGTCTCTTTTGTATGCTGAATATTAAAAAACTCAAGAACATTCGGAATATTTTCTTTTAAAGTTTTTGAGCTTACTCCTTTCAGCATTCCGAAATACATTAGATTTTGTACGACTGTCAAATCCGGAATTAATCCAAAATTCTGAGGCATATAACTCAAATCTTTTCTAAGAATTAATGGATTTTTTACAACATCTGTATTATTATAACTTAAACTTCCATTTTGAGGTTTTGTAAGAGTGGATATCACATTCAATAAAGTTGTTTTTCCTGCACCATTTAAACCTAGAATACCATACACTCCTTGTTTCAGTGATAAATTAATATTTTGTAGTATGGTTTTATTGTTAATTTTATAATTAACATTATTCAGCGATATACTCATTTCTTTTAAAATATTTTAATTCTAATATTAGTTTTGGTTGAAAAGCTATTACATTAAGAATAATCATCACGATCCCAAAAGTGTAGAGATTAATAACTAAGATAATTATGATATGTGTTACAATAATGTAAAGCAAGGCTACATTTTTTGTTATTTTATTGTAGATAAGAACAGGATAAAACAGTTCAAAAATCACAATACTAAGCGAAATTACTTGAAATAAAAAAGGAATTGTTGTTGCGATAAAAGCTGTAAGAATATTTACATTGGTGTACGTGGAAACCAAATACCAGATTGCATCTCCGGTATACCAATTGTTTCCCATAGCTTTTCCTACTCCAGAAAAGAAATAGATGACACAAAGCTGCAATTGCAAAAGTCTTATTGCAAAAGAATAAATGATCTTATTATATTTTGAATTAATACATAATAACACATTAATGAAAAGCGAAAAACTAATCATATAATCTGCTCCGTAAGAGAATGAGTAGCTGCTCGCCACCAAAGCATTATGTAAAACAAGAACCATTATAGCAAACACGAGTCTATAATAATTCATCAAAATAAATAAAAATGAACAAATATAAATGGCGATTACTATTGCTAAAGAGTATTCATATTGTAAACCAATTTTCTCAAACACACCAGTAATAAATGTTAATCTAAACTGATCATTTCTGATTAAAAAATCATTTATACCATGATTAATCACTCCATTTTTACTATAAATATTATATACATCTGGTAAAATTGACAAGATGTTCAATAATCCAAAGATGGAAATAGTGATAATAAATATATTTTTCTTTTCTATATTTTTATAATATCCGAAAAAAAAAGTATTTATTTTATTTAGAACTGTATCCATATCAATTTTTATTAATGTTGTAAACAGTACTTTCTTCTATTCTGATAGGCTTTCCCTTTTGTATTTCATCCAGAGAAGGAAATTCTTTTTTCACAATGGAAACATCCATATGGTTAATATTGGGATTAAGAGTAAACAACCTCACAGACATAGACTGAATTACTTTATTTCTAAATCCTTCATTTTCTAGCTGTCCTCCCAATATTGTAAATACACTATTAATTTTAAATTTTGATTCAAATGTTTTTCCGGGTAAATCAATGGAAACATTATTATTCCTGAAAACTATTT
Source organism: Chryseobacterium polytrichastri (assembly GCF_900142445.1). GTDB lineage: Bacteria > Bacteroidota > Bacteroidia > Flavobacteriales > Weeksellaceae > Chryseobacterium > Chryseobacterium polytrichastri. The sequence goes on from NZ_FRAV01000006.1 coordinate 101,390, forward strand.
TAGTTTGTTTATTTGATGCATTGGGAGAATAGTATTCATATCCTCTTTCTATACCTGTATAGTATGCGTAGTTTCTCATGCTTGTTTGTATAAATTCAGGAGTATTAAAGTATTCCAAATAATCTATAAGTTTTTTTCCATACGCATTTAAAGATGAATACGTAGAGGTTTTCCATGTTTTAATAATCTGAATATTTATTATAAATGAAGAGAAAACATGAAAAAGTAATGCTGATATTAAAAATATTTTTAATGCTTTCATAGGGTTATAAAAAAGAGGCTAATAAATTATTAGCCTCATAGATTGAATAATTTTGAAACAATTACTTTGTTGCAGAAATTGTTGTTCCTGTATAAACATATTCCGAAGAAACAAATGTCCATTCTTTACCTTTTGTTACAGCAGCTGTAGTTGAAGTGTTTACTGCTTGTACTGAAACCTTTTCAGATGAAACATTTTGAGGATTAGCACTTGCTAATGTAAATGTACCTGCTGAGAATGCAACGATTAATGCTGCTGCTACTAAATGTTTTTTCATTTTAATAAATTTTTGATGGTTATTTTTCTAGTTTGTTTTTTCGGGTAGCCCCTTATGTTTTGTTTTTAGAGTTACAAAATATCAAAATCTCTCATAAAAGCGCTTTTATATTTTTCTTATTGGATCAACTCTATGGATTCGTTATTGGCTCCAATCATTTTTTTTATAATTTCTTCCTGATCTCTTAATTTTTGACCTAAAGTTTTACCTCCTTCACCTATTTCATTTAATTGTTCGGATGTATATTTGGTTCTAACCTGAGCTAACGGATTAGTTTTAAAATCTGTAAACATTTGAGTAAATTTCTGTTTATTTACAACAAGATCTTTTTTATTCTTTAACCTTTCGTTAAGGCTTAATTCATTGTATTTTTCAATAGTTTTAATACCTGCTAATTCCCACGAAAAGTTTTTATTCTCATCTTCTATTTTCACGATTAAACCTGGTAATCCATAAAATTTATAGGGTCCATCCTGAATTGGAATATCAGGAGCAAACCAAGCCACCCAGTTTCTCCCCCAAGCTGTTGCCGTCGCCTTCTGAATTTTATATTTTTCGAATGAACTTACTCCTTTTTCGTTAGAAATTTTCCAATTTATTTTGCCTGTCTCAGGATAAGTAATGTAGTCACTTAATATTAAGTCTGTATATTTCGTCTCATAAGCTGGATAGCTCTTCTGAACCTTATACATGAACTTCGGATTCTTAAATAATTTTGACAAATCAATTTGTACCCCCGTCGTTTTCATCTTTTCAATATTACTTTCTATCATTGAATCTTGAGATACTGACAAATAATCTCTATAAATAGATTTCTGTTTTGTAACATCTAAGATTGTCAATTCTTTTTCTACTCTTGAAGAATCTTTATTAGGTTTAAAAGAAAACTCATAAAAGAATCTGCGAGCTTGTGCATTAGTAAATACGTAAAGAATTATTAAAAGTATTGAAAGGTTCTTCTTCATTTTTAGATTGTAATTAGTTTTTCTTTGATTCAGCCAAATTATATGATAATATTCACATATGCAAGATATAAAATAAGTTTTTTTAATAAAAATCTCTTATTTGTGATTTTTAATTTCAATATAAATCACTAATTAATGAATTAAATAAATGAGTATCTAAAATAATTGCTTATTTTAAGCCATATTTTACACATTAAAATGAACTATACTATTTATATAATTCATTTTAATGTGATATTTTTAAATGATTTTATTATCTTGAAAATTATTTAATCAACAATAAGTGATTTTAAATAAATTAATATAGAACTAATCAAACTCTTATGAGATGAATAAAGAGTATTAAAATTGCTTTTTTTGAAGACTTTTCTATTGCTAACTACACATCAAAAAGTATTTAATTAAAGAATATGGTCTTCTTTCTTTGCTTTCCATTTCTAATTTTCCAGGCGTGATAGCAACTGGGGACATCAAACTGCCATTTCGGAAGTATTAAGACAATTAAAATAACGTCAATATGAGAAACAAGCCCCAACACGATTGCAAGATAAAACGCCCAACCTGCTTGTTGAAATCCTATTAAATACGTAAAAGCAATCAACAGGCTTAATCCCCACATTTTCGATATAAATGCATGAGTACAGGTTTCTTTTCCGAACTTCCAAATACTGATAATATAACAAAGCGCTTCCATTCCAAAGATTAAAAGAATGCTTCCCCATTCACTTTTGATTACTTCAGGATTAAGAAAATAAGAAGCAAAACCTAATGATAGCCAGAAAACCAGATCGGTTTGACTATCTAATCTTCTTAATTTTTCAGAAGAAACACCAACTTTTCTCGCAATGATACCGTCGAAAATATCTGTTAATAATCCAAAGTACATTAATATGAGAATTAAAAACTTTGACTCTTCTCCTTTAAAGTAAGCTAAAAGAAGGATAATTGGCGCAAGAATAAATCTTGTTGCAATTAAAATATAAGGTATTGTTTTCATAATTATTTTATTTTTAAAATCCTATTCTAAGTTTCCCATAGACATCATTTTTGCGGGTCAATCTAAAAGTAATTCCTGTCGTGAATCCTTGTATTTTTATATCACTGTTATTATAAGATGTAGAATATCCTATTCCAATATCACAAGTATTAAGGAGAGAGATCCCGACTAAAGAATATGCGTGAGAAAAGGAAGAACCCGCCTTAACAAATAAAAATGTTCCTATGTTATAGCTTAAATGTAGGTCAGGAATTCCGTGTATTTTCCCGTTATAATTCACTATTCCATACCCTGTTCCTAAAAAAAGTTTGTTTTGGCTATCATTTTCGTTAATCAGCATAAACTCTACACCTCCACGTAACAAATGCCTATTGGCAAAAGAATAATCTATATAATAAATCGACTGGATCTTTTGTTGTGCCGTCATCTTTAATGTTATAAAAATGCATAAGGCAACAAAAATTATTTTACGTTTCATTTGTTAAATATTTATTCAAATTTGAACAGAATATTTGCGTCCTTAAATGTGATAAACAATTAACATTTTACTTACATTTGTGAAAATCACAAAAGAATGCATCAGGAACGTTTGCTTAAGGAAATTCGTAAAAGAATTGGAGAGAAATCTTTAAACGACGAGATATCCAATATCTTGAATATAAGTTATGATGCTGCGCACAGAAGAACTTCATCAAAGGCGAAATTCAGTTTTGAAGAAGCTTTGGAATTGGCAAAACATTACCAAATTTCGCTTAATCAATTCATAACCACAGACCATCAGATCGTAGTACAAAAAACTTCAACAGTAAGCAATACTGAAGATCTACAAACTTTTTTTCAAAATAATCTCAGCATTTTTGAAAGTTTACCACTTTCAGATGGAATGACCATCTATTATTCAGCGAAAGATATTCCGTTTTTCTATACACTTTCTGACACCCTACTTTCCCGTTTCAAAGTATATGTATGGATGAATTTATTGAACGCGAAACAGGTTTTCATTCCTTTTCTTGAATTTTCACCTCCGCATTTTGAAACCAATACTAAAGAATTAAAAAAGAAGTATGAGGACCAAAATGTAGTAGAGTTATGGAATGATATGACGGTTTCCAGTATTTTACAGCAGATTTCTTTTTATTATGATACTGGGCTTCTACAAAAAAATGAAGCACAAATTATTTTGCACGAACTGAAAGAATTAATACAATATATTGAACAAAAAACGGAAAGCAATCCTAAATTTCAATTATATGAAAATGAATTGATGCATCTCTCCAATGACATCTTTTTCCATCATCCCAAGCAATCTCTTTTTGCATTGCCTACCAATATGTTTGGATATATCTTGATTAATGATGCTAAAACCTGCAACGAAACAAAGAATTATTTTGAGCATCAAATTCAAAATTCAAAATCTATGAGTGCTTCTGGAAATCGCGACAGAAAAATATTTTTCAATAAAATGTACGCACAAATTGAAAATTTAAAACTAAAATTATAATGAATACGCTCCGTAATGGTGAATTTTTTGGACAAACCAATAAGACGCTTAACTTCGACGGATTAATCATTACGGATACGGAATACACTCATTCTTATGTTGACTGGCACTATCACGAAAATGCGTATTTTACCTTTCTCCTTCATGGAAATGTGATCGAGGGAAATAAGAAGGAAATCTATGAATGTTCCGCTGGAACTTTACTTTATCATCATTGGGAAGATCCACATTACAATATCAAGCCGGACGGTTTTACAAGAGGTTTTCATATTGAGATTCCAAGAGAATGGTTTGAAGACCTCAATATTTCAAAAGATAATATTGAAGGAAGTTTTAACCTTAAAGATCCGGAATTAAAGCTGTTGATGTATAAAATATTTAAAGAAAGTAAGATCAATGACAATACGTCAGAAACATCTACTCATCAACTTTTATTAGCAATTTTCAATCAGTTATCTCCTCAAAAACATCTTTCAGAAAAGAAACCCATTTGGGTAAAACAAATCAACGAATTACTTCATGAAAGCTGTAATGAAAAACTGAATTTAGTTGAGCTTGCCCAAACTATCAACATCCATCCTACTCATCTTAGCAGAGATTTCCACAAGTATTTTCATTGTAATCTTGGTGATTATGTCCGAAAATTAAAGGTCAATAAATCTTTGTCGATTATTACCACGAACGAAAAATCTTTAACTGAAATAGCTTTAGAATGTGGCTTTGCAGATCAAAGTCATTTTATCCGCTGCTTTAAAGAAAACATGGGACTGACACCTTTGAAATATAAAAAACTTTTGAAATAGTTTTTCTCCCACAAATATTTATATTTCTTTTTCAGTACAACCCTTGTCAAGGTTTGTTAACATCTGGGAAAATCTGTGAGATCTGTGGGAAAATCACAAATGTTAATTTTATTCTATTTTTACTAAGCTAAGCTTTATATTTTTGCTTAGATTTAAAATTGAAATGAAACCAATAACTATCCTTACACTGTCTTTGATATTTAACTTATCTTTTGGACAAACTCAGAACCTTGTTACTCCTGAGAAAATTGAAAATACTGTTCAGAAAAACCATTTGAATACCATCCTTCTTTTAGATAAAGTGGTTGCCCTAGAAAACCTTAAAGAAAATGACATTCCTAAAAATATCAATTTCCAGGAAGATAAAGACCTCGACCTCAGAGTTTTTATGGATAACTCTTTGGTAAATTATTTACATGAACTTGATCCTGCCCTAACCGCTGATGAATTGCTCAAAAAAGGAAATTACCAGTTCTCTTTTTTAGTTGATGGAAAATTGATCTATGTGGAAAATCTAAATACTGGCGCCGGAACTGTAGAAAATAAAAAGATAAAAACAAACTTTAGAATTCCTTTAATAAGTACTGGTAATGAAGATTCTTGGGGGAAATATTTATGGTCTCGTTTTTATTTGGTTCATGGAGGCATCGATGCTCTGACTGCAGGAAATCATCTTCTAAAAATAGAAATCCGTCCTTATTTAAAATCAACATCAGTAAAAACAGGGCGACTTATTGCAAAAGGCGAAATTAATCTTACGGTTCCTAAAAAAAATATTAGCGAACAACAAATTGCCCTTCAGCCTATCAAAGCAGAAAGCGGATGGGAAGTTTCCACAGATAAATTCAAAACAGAAAAAATTAGAGCTTTAAATCAAAAAATCGCAGAAAACAGATTCAGAGATATCACCAGCATTGTTGTTATTAAAAATAAAAAACTGCTTATTGAAGAATATTTCAACAATTCCGGAAGAGATAGTTTACAAGATACCCGTTCTGTAGGAAAGTCATTTGCCTCTGCATTAGCGGGAATCGTCATTAAAGAAGGCTATTTAAAGAATGAAAATCAAACGCTTAGAGAGTTTTATCATTTAAAAGAATTCCAACATTATGCCCCGAAGAAAGATAGCGTAACACTTAAAAGTCTGTTGACAATGAGTTCTTCTTTTGAAGGTAATGACGATGATGATGATTCTCCAGGAAATGAAGAAAACATGTACCCTACCGATAACTGGGTGAAATTTGCACTCGATGTTCCCATGACCGATCATAAGATTGGCAAAAAATGGAGCTATTTCACTGCGGGTGTTGTTGTTACCGGAGATATTTTAGATCAGAAGGTTCCAAACGGGCTAGAATCTTACGCCAAAGAAAAACTTTTTAATCCGTTAGAAATTAAAACTTATCAATGGCAATATACTCCACAGCATAAAATTTCATTAGCTGGAGGTATAAGAATGAATAGCTTAGACTTTGCTAAATTTGGGCAACTGTACAAAAATAACGGAGAATGGAAAGGCAAAAAAGTAATAGATAAGGCTTGGATTAAGAAATCATTCAGCAATTATTTTTCTGAAAATAAAGACTTTGAAGGGTATGGATACCTATTTTGGAGAAAGGTATATAAAGTAGGAAACAAAAGTTTTGAGGCCTACCAATGCAGCGGAAATGGTGGTAACAAAATTATTATGTTTACAGAAATTCCTTTAGTGATCGTAATTACAGCAAAAGCTTATAATAAAGCGTACGCCCATCCACAATCTGAAAAAATAGTTCAGGAATATTTATTACCCGCAGTTTATGAGTAATCTATACAATATAAATAATTGGAAATGAGTAATGGAAAGATGATGGTTTTATTAGCTATCATCTTTTTTTGGAAATAGAAAATTTATTCGTCTTTTTTAGAAGAAACTAAAAAGACATCAATAAGACCTTCAGGAAGCATCATTTTGATGGTTCTTTCTTCTCTATCAACTTCCAGAATCCAGTCTTTGATCATAGGAATAACAACTTCTTTCCCGTCTAAGTTTGTAACGAAATAAACCTGAGCCGTCTGATCATTTACTGATCGAATAACACCACAGTCATTATCATGCTCATCAAGAATATTATATCCTATGATTTCGTGATAATAAAATTGTTTCCCTGTAAGTTTTGGCAATGTAGCAAGCGGTAAGAATACGCTTTTCCCTAAAGATTGGTCTACTAAAGCCTCAGAAGAGTTTTTAAAGGCAAGGTTCAGAGCATCTAATTTGCTCCAAGATGATTTTGCAATAAAAAAAGGAACCAATAATCCGTTGATCTCAACGAATATTGATTCCAGTTTATTGTAAAGCTCGGGCTGGTCTGTGTCCAATTTAAGGATCACATTACCCGCAAGGCCGTGTCTGCGTGTGATTTTTCCTAGTAAATAGCAATCTTCTTTACGCATAACAGGGATTTTTAAGCTTCAGTGTTTTCTTCAGTTTCAGTAGCAGCAGGAGCTTCTCCTTCTGTAGCTTCAGCAACAACTTCTTCAGCAGGTGCGTTAGCAGCTTCTTCAGCAGCCTTAGCATCAGCAATAACTTGTGCAGCAGCAGCAACTCTAGCTTCGTTTACTTTAACTTCAGCTTCTAATGCAGCTTTCTTAGCATCAGACTGAGCTTTAGATAAACCTTCTACTTTACCTTGTACTTTTTGTTCTTTAGTTTCTAACCAAGCAGCAAATCTTTTTTCAGCTTCAGCCTCGTCAAAAGATCCTTTAGCAACACCACCTTGTAAGTGTTTTTTGTAAAGTACTCCTTTGTAAGAAAGAATAGCTCTTGCAGTATCAGTTGGTTGAGCACCGTTGTTTAACCACTTTACAGCAGAATCAACGTTCAAATCGATAGTCGCAGGGTTAGTAATTGGGTTGTAAGTACCTAGTTTCTCGATGAATCTACCATCTCTTCTAGCTCTAGCATCTGCAACCACGATGTGGAAAAAAGGTCTCCCTTTTGATCCGTGTCTTTGTAATCTGATTTTTACTGACATAATGTTTGAATTTTACGGGAACTCGTCCCAGTTAAATATTTAAGAGTGCAAAGATAAATAAAATTTTCAATTCTACGATCAATAAATACAACAATTTATCAGCCTAGCAATGTAATAATGCTTTAATGGGCTTTCATTGATAAATTTGTAAACGTTATTCCTTACTTTTTCTTCTAATAATTATTCCCGCAAAGTTTGTCATTCTGAAAGAGTCTGAACATAGTATTAGAAAATCGTCTGGAAAAATTCGTGTCTAGATCCTTTCAGGATGACAAAGATTATGGTTACTAGTTCTTAGAGAGAACGACAAAATTATCTGGTGGCTGAGGCTCCCGAAGCCACCATTCCTAAAACTCTAGCCCCGATTGGAACGACATCCTTTTTTGTTGCGGCCGGAGCGAAGCGGAGGCCGTAACAAAAAAGATACAGTGGAAAGCGGGAAATAGCTCCTTAAAATAATTCGGCGAATTCAAAAGCCTCTAAAAAAAGATTTAAACAGATCCATTGTTAAAGTGATCAACCTTTCCCATGTAGAAAAGCCCAAGACATTTCTGATTTTCTTCAATAGTTAAAGAATCTTTCAAATGATCTACGATTTTAGGAGAGCTCCAATAGCAGCCAATATTATTTGCTGTACATGTTAAATACATATTCTGAACTGCCATAGAAACAGCAGCGATTTCTTCCCATTCAGGAACCATTCCGCTGAAATTAACAATAATAGAAACTACAGCATCTGCTTTATTAATTTTAAAGCCAATATCATTATATTTTTTCTCTAAAAATAAATGTTCGGGTTGAGAAGCCTTATAAATAGTCTGCATTTCTGAAGCTAGTTTTGCCTTTTCTTCTCCTTTGAAAATCTTAAAACGCCAAGGTTTCGTACGTTTGTGATTGGGAGCAAATGTTGCTGAATGTAATATCTCATTAATAATTTCCTGAGATATTTCTGTTTCAGTGTAATCTTTTGGAAAGATGCTTTTTCTTTGCTCTATGATTTCTTTTAAAACTTCTGCTTTATTCATAGATACAAAATTACGAAAAAGTTGATCGTTGACGGCTGCAAGTTGCAGGTTTTCTGTTATTAGCTAATAAATTTTCAGATCCTTCCTTCGTCAGAATGACAGTATGGAAACAATTCATATTTCTTACAACACTTCTACGATTTTCTGATGAATCTTATTCAAAGTAAAATCATCACCTGGTTTCATGCCCATCATTTTTTTAGCCATTGGACTTTCGGAAGAAATAGCATAAAAGCGATCACCCTCAAAAAAGAACTCTCCCAAAGAAACCGAAATATAAAAACGAGCTTTATTGGTAATCACAATTGATCCCAACTGTACTCTTTCTGTACTCGTATTTAACACTTTTGCCATATTGCGCTGAAGATCATTTAAAGCAGCAAGCTGTCTTTGCATTTGGTAAATTTCCTCTTGCATTTCTTCTCTCATACTATCATATTTCGGAGTTTTTTTGATATCGCGGCTTGCATCCAAGGTAAACTCGATAAAATTTTTCAACTTTTCAATCTTTTCTGCAATCACGGTTTTTACATAATTTCTTATATCATTTTTCTCAAATACAATCTTCTCCATAAATCGAATTCTTTACATAAAGATAATATTTTTTTGAATACTATTTTATTTTTGATATTCTAAAAACTTCAAATAATCAAAATAATTACTCCTCATTTCTTGAAAAAAAAGTATTAAAAAAGCCTTGTAAAATTTACAAGGCTCTCATTTTATTTTTCTACCAATGCTTTCAAATTATTCAACCCTTCTTCGTAGGATTTTCCCATTTGGTAATCCATTATCGGTCTCATTATTTTCATCATTGGATCTTGCTCGGTATCCATAGTCCACAACACTTTTGTGGAATTTCCTTCAGAAGACAAAACAATCTCAGAGGTTGCCTGCCCTTCAAAAGGTTTGGCAAAGATCATCTCTGTTTTCTGCTTTTCATTTAAAACCAATTCTTTAATTTCCTGACAGCCCGCTCCTGCATCATCATTTTTACTGTCCCAACAATATTTATCTCCCACTTCTCCGGAAGTTCCGGTATACGTGATTTTCATTGTTTTATCTAATTTCATCCAAGGATTCCATTCATTAAATGCCTTCATAGAACTTATCTGCTGCCATACTTTTTCTTTCGGAGCTTTTACTACCACAGATTTTTCATAATGGTAATTTTTACCGAAAGCCAGCATTGCAATTATGGCATATGCAATAATTAAAAGAATAATTACCCCAATAGTTTTTAAAATTGTTTTCATAGTTTGAATATTTAAAAGTTAGTTTTTAACCACATTAAGTTTGAAGTATGTTGTCAAAAGTAATCATTCCGCCTCTATCTCAACTTTACTTATGACAAGACATTAAAGATAAAACATTTTGTAGCAACTTTGTACCGACCTATTATTTTTGAGAATTGCTTTATTCTTTCAATAAAACATACTATACATCAGGATTCAAAATAGTAAACATTATTCTTTTGTATCGGCTACTCTAAATTTTTAATGATTGCATTTATCTTAGAAGCAACAATGATTTTGTGAAAAGGTTTAACCGGAAAAAAATATAGTTTTCCCCACCAATTATTGTATTGCACAAGAGTTGTAATGGTTAGTTTTCTTTTTTTATTTAGCAAATTATGATCATCCAACAATAAGGAAACCCTGAAATTCAAATGGCTATCATCCTCCCCAATAATTATTTCATTATGGGTTTTGTGAAAAATTTTAAAAAGTCCGATTTGATCTCCCGGCTCATATTTTAGATCTTTAGCATGTTCATTTTGACCTTCAGGAATTTTTAATCCAAAAATTTTGACAATCCTATTTCTCAATGAAAACAGTTTTTTGATCCATGTTGAACTGCTCGTGAAGAACAGCTTTCCTATTTGGCCTGAGTTCAGGTTTTGGTCTTTATGGATAAACTCTTTCACAAAGGAATCTCCATAATCGAAATGTTGATTATTTAATAATGACTCTTCAGGTATTTTCAGCATCATATCATTTTACTTGTATTCAAAACTAATTATTCTGACAGTAGGATGACTTGCCCTATGACAAGATTATTAAAGATGATGCACTTTTTGTCACACCATCTCATTAAGGCATTATTTTTGAGATTTCAACAACCAAATCAATACGATTTATTACATTTACAATCATTAAAAATCGAACAATGAATATTTTAACAGAAAAATTTAACACACCATATCATTCAGCGCCATTCAATTCTATTAAAAATGAAGATTATCTTCCCGCTTTTAAAGAGTTAATTCAAACATCAGAAGAAGAAATCAATACTATTGTCAATAATTCAGAAGAACCCACTTTTGAAAATGTCATTGAAGCATTGGCGTATTCGGGAGAACAATTGGATGCGGTTTCTAATATCTTTTTCAATTTAAATTCTGCAGAAACAAGTGACGAACTTCAACAGATCGCTCAGGAAGTTTCTCCGATCTTAACAGAATATTCATCAAAGATTTCTCAAAACGAAGCACTTTTCAACAAGATTAAAAAAGTGTACGACGAGAAAGAAAAATATAATCTTAATGAAGAGCAACACATGCTTTTAAATGAAACCTACAAAGGTTTTGTGAGAAGCGGTGCTTTACTGAACGAAGAAGACAAAGAAAAATTAAAGAATATCAGCATGGATTTATCTTTAAAATCTCTGCAATTCGGGCAAAATGTATTGGCCTCTACCAATAATTATTTCAAACATATTACGAATAAAGAAGATCTGGCAGGAATTCCCGAAGCCATTATCGAACAATACGCAGAAGAAGCGAAAGAAAGAAATCATGAAGGTTGGGTTGTGACATTGCAATATCCAAGTTACCTTCCGCTGATAACCTACGCTGAAAACCGTGAATTAAGAAAAGAAATTGCCTTAGCCAATGGTAAAAAATCTTTTGACGGTGGCGAATTTGACAATCAAAATCTTATCAAAGAATTGCTTACTCTAAAACAACAAAAAGCTGAATTATTAGGCTATGCAAATTATGCAGACTATGTGTTGGAAGAAAGAATGGCAAAATCTCCAACCAAGGTATTGGACTTTTTAAATGAGATGCTAACGAAAGCAAAGCCTTACGCTGAAAAAGAAATTGAAGAATTAAAATCATTAGCAAAAGCTGATGGAATAGACGAAATACAAGGTTATGATCATACTTTTTATGCTGAAAAACTTCGTAAAGCAAAATATGATTTAAACGATGAGGAATTAAAACCTTATTTCCCATTAGATCAGGTTCAAGATGCTGTTTTTGGTTTGGCTCATCAATTATTCGGGTTAACCTTTGAAGAAAGAAACGATATTCCAAAATATCATGAAGATGTGAAAGTGTATGAAGTCAAAGAGAATGGCGAGTACAAATCGTTGTTATACGTCGACTATTTCCCAAGAAAAGGTAAAAGAGCCGGAGCCTGGATGACGAGCTACAAAAATCAGTATAAAAAAGATGGTGAAAACTCCCGTCCACATATTTCTATCGTTTGTAATTTCAACAAACCGACAAAAGATACACCGAGTTTATTGACGTTCCAGGAAGTGACGACTTTATTCCATGAGTTTGGTCACGCTCTTCACGGAATGTTGGCTAACACGCAATACCCTACCCTTTCAGGAACTTCTGTAAAATGGGATTTTGTTGAATTGCCTTCTCAGTTTCTGGAGAATTTTTGTTACGAACCTGAGTTCTTAAAAACTTTCGCAAAACATTATAAAACAGGTGAAGTTCTTCCCGATGAAAAAATTCAAAAGATTGAACAGTCTAAAAACTTTATGGAAGGCTATCAAACGATGAGACAATTAGGTTTCGGAATTTTGGATATGAATTATCATACAAAAGTTGCAGAGTTGGAAAATGAGACTGTAAAAGAGTTTGAAGATAAGTACACCAAAGCAACACAACTTTATCCTTCAAATCCTGAAACGGCCATGAGCCCGAGTTTCTCCCATATTTTCCAAGGTGGATATTCTGCGGGATACTATTCTTACAAATGGGCAGAAGTTTTGGACGCTGATGCTTTCCAGTATTTTAAAGAAAACGGAATTTTTAATCCTGAAATCGCCGCAAAATATAAAATCCTTCTTTCTTCCGGCGGAACAAAAGATCCAATGGAATTGTATAAGAATTTCAGAGGAAGCGAACCGAAAGTGGAAAGTTTGTTGAAGAGGGCGTTTGGGTAAAAAATAAAATATTGAAAACCATTAAGCCTTAATTAAAGCTTAATGGTTTTTAATTTAATAAAAAATCAATGAAAATAATTAGAGATATTGTCTGTCAAGTTTATTATGATACGAAATCATCCGGAAAAATTTTTGAGCTTCTGAACTTTTATTTACCGAAATATAAACCTTTGAATTTAGATTATACTTTCAGAATTGATAGCGAGGAAGGATTTAGTAGTAATCAGGAAATGATTGATTATTTTGTGAATACAAGTAATATTGATCAAACGTTTTATTGGAATCAATCTACAGATAATCCTGATAATATTTATTTTGGTGTAAATATTACAAACGATAACAAAACTGTATTTAGCTTAACAATTGATGGTACAATTGAGCAAGCAGAAGTTTATTTAAATGATTTAAAACAAAAACTTGATTCCGATATAGGTTTCATTAGTTTTGTCAATCCTGCAGAATATTATAATGGAATAGATTTTAAAAATAAATATTCATTTTAAATAATAACAATATATCCCTCTGGCTAGAAAATAAAAAAACACAGCAATATGCAACAAAACAAATACGACAACACTTCCTTTTTCAAACAATACGAAAAAATGCTCCGTTCTCAAAAAGGATTGGAAGGTGCAGGAGAATGGCCTGCTTTGAAAAAAATGTTGCCTGATTTTTCAGGGAAGGATGTTCTTGATTTGGGCTGTGGTTTTGGTTGGCATTGCAGATATGCTATTGAAAATGGGGCAAAATCTGTTATTGGAATTGACCTTTCAGAAAAGATGCTTGAAAAAGCGAGAGAAATCAATGCTCTGGAAGGTATTCACTATGAAAGAAAAGCCCTTGAAGAAGTAGATTATCCTGCTGATAAATTTGATATTATTTTAAGCTCTTTGACTTTCCATTATATAGAATCATTTGATACCTTGGCGCAAAACATTTACAAATGGTTGAAACCGAACGGACATTTTGTGTTTTCAGTGGAACATCCTGTTTTTACAGCACAGGGAAATCAGGATTGGGCTTATAATGAAAATGGAGAAAAGCTGCATTGGCCTGTGGATAATTATTTCATAGAAGGAAAAAGAAATACTACTTTTTTAGGTGAAGACGTTGTAAAATACCACAGAACTTTAACAACGTATCTCAACAGCCTTTTACGACAAGGTTTTAAAATCAAAGAAGTAATTGAACCAGAACCGAGTGAAGAAATGCTGAAAGAGTTTTCAGAAATGAAAGATGAATTGCGCAGACCGATGATGCTATTGATTTCTGTAGAAAAGTAACTCAGTTTTTAAAATTAACTTACACTGAAAAAAACTATATTTATCTAAAAAAACGTAACTATTATGTTCAACTTCTTAAAGAAAAAGAAAGCTAAAGTACATATTAATTCTGTTTCTATTCCTCATTTCGGATGGGATAAAGTAGAAGAAAATGAGTCTAGAATTATTTGGGTAAATCCTGAACAAAATGCTTTAATTTCATTATATTTTTTTGACCTTCAGCCTGATCTACCTACCATAAAAGATACTAATCATCTGAGAGATTTTCATAGGAAATCTATTGCTGCATCAGGCGGTGGAATTATTGAAGTAAATACTTTCAAAGTACAAAATATCCCTAGTGTAAAAACTATTTTTAAAATTCCTCAAGCCGAAAGTGGAATGACTTATATTGCTTCCGTGACAATTCCTTTTAAAAACTGCAGTTTCGTGATCAAAGTACAAGCAGTTGAAGCGGGAACAACCGGAATTCGAGATACCGTTATTTTAAGTAAATTATTAGAAAGCGAAGAAGTTTCTTTTGATAATGATGATCTTCAAAACTGGTTCGAAGATCCTTATGATCCTACTTTTAAAGAAGGAACTTTAATGAACAAATCTGAGCAGGAAAAATATGATGCAGAATTCCCTCAGCATCCTTTGACTATTGCACGGATTTCAATTAGCAAAGCCATCCAGGAAGTCGTTTTCAAACCTGAAATAAAAGATCTTCCTGCTTTTAAATAATTTTAAAGACCTATGAACTTCTCACTTATAAAGAGAGCCAAATATCATGTGTAAACAAGAACCGCTACATACGCTATAGAATAATATCATCAACAAGCTTTTGAGTTTTCAAAGGCTTTCTTTTTTTTTTAATGAATATATCCTGATTTTTTCATACTTTTATTTCAACAATCTGTCAACACAAACAGGTGAAAATCTAACCCATGAAAACAATCAAAAAGCTATTCCCTATATTTTTTATTTCTTTCCTTTTATTATCCTGCAATACCGTTTCTGAAAAGAATATAAGTGAAAACGAAAAACTGATTACCAATTATTTTGAGCTTTTCAACAAGCATCAATGGGAAAATTTATCCAATCTATATATTGACAATGCTGAATTCAAAGATCCTTCATTAGGAACCGGAATTGTAAAACAGACCAAGAAAGATTTTGTGAAAAAATATTCAGAACTAAACCAACTTTTTCCTGATTTAAAAGATAAAATCATTCAGATTTATCCATCCGGAGAAAATAACATCATCGTAGAGTTTATTTCTACGGGATCAGGTCCTGGTAATTCAAAATTTGAGCTTCCCATTTGTACCATATTCACTATAGAGAATGGGAAAATTACCAAAGATTTTACGTATTATGACAATATTGAATAATTAAAAAATATCAAAAAAACAATCTGAAATTTATCCCTAATTTTTATGAACAGTATGCATACAAGAAAACTTGAACAGAATATAATCATCCTTTTGATGATCTTCACCATCAATCCAATTTTTGGACAAAAAAAAGAATTTCGGGATACAAAAGTTGATACACTTACTTTTTTAAACAATAGAAAAATATTAAACAGCTTAAACACCAATAAATTTCAAAAGAAAATATTCATAGATAATGACATTCAAATTCCTTACAGATTTTTAACGCCTAAAAATAATCTCGTAAACAAAAAATATCCGTTGGTTATTACATTTCATAACTCTTCAAGAATTGGCAATGATAATGAAAATCAGCTTGAGCCCTTTGCTAAAATCTGGTTACGCGATGAAATTTATGAGAAATACCCTTGTTATGTTGTTGCACCACAATTCAATACACGATCCACAAATTATGAGATCAATGGAGAAGGTATTCAAGTTTCAAAACCATCCAACGAGGTTTTTGCTTTATTGAAATTGATTACAAATCTTAAAAAAGAATATCCCAATATAGATACCAACAGAATCTATCTGATTGGTTATTCAATGGGAGGTTCCACAGCTCAAAATTTAATGAGTTTACAACCTAATACATTTGCTGCGATGGTTTCTGTTGCCTCCGTTCCGGATTTGTCGAATCTTAATGCAATTAAAGAAAAAAACATCTGGTTAATCCACGGCAAAAATGATGATGAAAACCCATATATTGGCAGCGTAGAATTATTCAATAAACTTCCTTCCGACAAAAAATTGATTTTCACAACATTCACCAATCTTAATCATAACAATATTGTGATTCCGTTTTTGATTACAGATGAAATTCCGAAATGGTTATTTGAAAAACGCAAATAAAAAATATTTTACTTATTACGATAATTTTGACGAAAAAAAACTGCATAAAAAGATAAGTAATGATTGATTACCAATTATTGGACTGTAAGTAAAATTGCATATCAACTAAGATTTGAATATCAGCCGTCAATTACTCAAATATTAATGGGTTGCTTCAGGAGATTGTTTTTCCTACCTTCGTTTTTAATAACAAAGGAAATTTATTACATCATAAAATGTAATATAAAAAAGCATTGAACTGTCTTATACAAAACCCCCATAACCAATTGATTATGAAAACACTGATATCCTTTCTTGCTTTTTTTTATTCCGTACATACTTTTTCTCAAAATAATAACAATTATGAACAAAAATTAGACGAGTATTTCTTAGCTTTAACGGAAATTAAAAATTTCAATGGAAATGTAATTGTAGCAAAAAACGGGGCAAAAGTTCTCGACAAAACATATAATATTACTGGAGAAAATGATAGTTTAAAAATAAATCATAACAGTAAATTTATTATTGCATCAGTGTCTAAGATCTTTATACGTTACGGGATATTAAAACTTTTAGAACAGGGGAAAATAAATTTGTCAGACAAAATAACTAAATTCATTCCAGATTTTCCAAACGGCAATAAAATTTCGATCGAACAATTGATGGATCATAAATCTGGCCTGCCCAGAGAAATTAAAGATTATGAAAAGTACGATCATCTTAAGCTAGACAAAATCATAGAACTTGCAAAGCGAGAATCTTTAGAGTTTGAACCTGGTACTAAAACTTTATATTCTAACGTTGGATACTTCGTTTTACATTATATTATTGATAAAGTTTCTAATAATGGATATTGGGATTTTATGCAGTATGAGATTATTAAAAAATATAAGCTGAATCATACCGGAGAGTTCAATAACACCCAATCTATTTCTGATTTTGCATATGGCTTCTCAACTGAAAATGGCAAAATAGTTCCTGTTTCCCGAAATAGTATCAATAGATTTGAAACCGGAAATTATTTTTCTACCATTGATGATCTTTATCTCTTCAGTCAACAACTCCTTACAGGAAAATACATTAAAAAATCTCTAGCTCTTAAAATGTTTGGAGAAAAAGGCGTGTTGATACAGGCTGGAGGAAGACCAGGCTACAGAGCATATTATTATCAAAATATTACTTCTAAGATTACGTTTATCTTTGTATCAAATTATACTGATATTCCATTCCAGGAAGTTACTGGTGATGTCATCAATATATTGGATGATAAGCCGTATGAAGTTCCAAAGAAAATTTATAAAAATGCCATTGCTCTTTCTCCTGAAGTTTTAAAAAGATATCTCGGGAAATTTGAATTGGAAGCAGACAAAACGCAAACCTTTACTGTTTCTTTAGAGAATGAGCAGTTAAGCATTACAGATAGTGACGGCGAAAAGACAAAGATCTATCCGGAATCAGAATTTTCTTTTTTTGATAATCCTGAATCTAAAGACAGTTATAATTTCATTAATCATGATGGAAAGTATAATCTCGTTATTATTTCAACTGGGATTACATTGAAAACTATAAAAATTGAATAATAAATACATCTATATTTTTAAATAATGAATATAATTTCAAGACTAGAAAACGTAAAAAAACTTCAGGCAAAAAGATGGGAAAATGAAGATCACTGGGATGACATCAATGATCTTTTAGTTAAAGAATTAGATGAAATTTTACTCATCGAACCTGAAAATACAGCAGCTTTAATTAATATCGGCGCAGTCTATTCTGATATGGGAGAAAATGAAAAAGCCATAGAATATTTGAAGACCGCCCTCAACTTAGGTTCAGTAGATAAAAACTTATACATCAACTTGGCCATTGTCATGGTTTACATGGAAATGCATCAGGAAGAGTATCACGAATACCTTGAAACGGCTGAAAATAAAATGGAAGATCCGTTGACTTTTAAAGCATATTTCGACCCTAACTCTCAGTAAGAATTTATTTTAACTATTAAAAAAAATTACTTATTTTTATTTATAATTTAAATTCTAAAAACCATGTTACTAGCTATTTTATTACCCTTTTTATCCTTCATCGTTCGTGGAAAAGTCTTAACAGGAATTATCTGTTTAATTTTACAAATTACTTTAATTGGTTGGATTCCGGCTGCAGCCTGGGCAGTATTATCATTGAACAACGAAAGAGCAGAAGAGCGAAATGATAAATTGATTAAGGCCATGCGAAATAATCAGAGATAATTAAATGCTCGATTTTTATTCCATAAAAGATCATCAGCCTACTCCCAGCTTTCCTGAAAAACTGGAATTGCAATTCGTTGGAGATCTTGATGATAAAACATTCGGTAATTTACAAAATAAAAATATTATTGAAGAGAAATTTTACTATTATTCAGATTTCAGATGGAATACTGCAGAAATAAAAATGATCCACCAAAATATTTTAAAACATCAATTACAAAAAGATATCGAAGTACAAAAGTTGATTAAAATATTAGAGGTAGCCGACAAAGAAAAAAGCGGGCTCATTGCCTATGGAGATTAAACGGAATCTACTTTTTCACAGGCAAAATACTTTCTGGGACTTTCACAATCAAAACGATAACTGCAATCAAGCATATAATATTGGTGGCTAAAGCAATTTTGAAGGCTTTTTGATAATCTGAGACTAAAGGCTGTTGTCCTAAAAAATAATAGAACAGACTTCCAACGATGATAATTCCGATAATCGCCGCCGTCTGCTGCAATGTAATATATACACCTGAAGCATTTCCCATAAGATCTTTCGGAATTCCTGACAAGGCAATATTGGCTAAGGACGGGATTATACTTCCCACACCTACTCCATGCATAAAGAGTAACAAATAGAGGATAGGAATTGAGGGAGTTTCTGTAAAAAAATATCCTTGAAGCATTAAAACAGTAATGATTAATATTAATCCCAAGATCAAAACTTTTTTGCCATATCGTAAAATGAGTTTTGCAGAGAAAACAGATGCGAGAATAAAACCAAATCCCTGAAAAACAATAATTTCTCCGGAATCTAAAGGATTAATTTTCAATCCTTCCTGAAAGAAAATAGACAAGACATAGAAATAAGAATCCAACATAATAAAGAAAAAAGAAACGGCAAGAATTCCTATGTTGAAGTTTTTAAATGTAAATAATTTGAAATCAATCAAATAAGGTTTATTTTTCAATATTCTATTTTTTTGATTTTTAATAAAGTAAGCCAAAAGTATTACAGAAATCACCATCAAAACAATACTTTCAATACCAAAGCTTCCATGCTCTGAAATGGTTAATGCATACGTAA
Source organism: Chryseobacterium polytrichastri (assembly GCF_900142445.1). GTDB lineage: Bacteria > Bacteroidota > Bacteroidia > Flavobacteriales > Weeksellaceae > Chryseobacterium > Chryseobacterium polytrichastri. Next base: position 121,278 of record NZ_FRAV01000006.1, read on the forward strand.
AGCAAAATAATCCTATCGCTAATAAAGCAACGCCTAAAAAATCAAACCTTTCTGTAATCGTTATTTTAGATTCATCTAATAACTTAAAACCTAGAACAACAGCGAAAAGGCAAATAGGAATATTAATAAAGAAAATCAACCTCCAAGCTTCATTGATGAATGTTAGAGATGAAAAATAGCCACCCAAAAATTGTCCTAAAATCGTTCCGATTCCAATCGTTATTCCGTACCAGCTCATTGCTTTTGTACGTTCATGATGTTCGGGAAATAAAATCTGAATCATTGATAAAACCTGCGGCGACATCAAGGCTGCACTAAACCCTTGCATAAACCGAGAGATAATAAGAAATAAAGAATTCGTTGAGAATCCACAAGTGATGGAACTAATCATAAAAAGAATCAACCCTACAATAAACAATCGCTTTCTACCATAGAGATCTCCCAATCTTCCTCCAGTAATGAGAAAGGAAGCAAAACCGATAAGATAAGCAGCAATGATTAATTGCATTTGTCCGTTGGAAGCATGAATATCCCGCTGAATAGACGGTATGGAAACATTAATAATAAAAATATCCATGATGCTCAGAAGCTGGGCGAAAAGGATAACGGTTAGTTTCAGATAATTTGATCTCATTTTTATATAGAGTTATCTATTTATTTCGGAGTAAAAAAAATTAGGAAACAATTTCCTGAATTATTTTTTTAGCATGGTCAAAGCCTTTTGTATTTTTATTAATTGTTGAAATCACCAATGCTCCTTCCAATACTATAAAAATGGTTTCCGTGACTTCATCAATATCGATAGATTCTTGTTCAGGCAATTCACGTACAATATCATTAATTAATGTTTTCTGTTTTTCTTTATGCTTCTTCACAAAATCGCTTATCGCAGGATTGCTCTCTCCCACTTCAGAAATGATCTTTATAAAATGGCAACCTGCAAAATTTGTAGAATCTTGAAGTTTTTTGCGGTAATCAACTAACGCCAACAATTTATCTTTTGCAGATGAAAGGTTTACAGCATGCTCTTCGAATCCATTGAACCATTCCAATTCTTCCTTGATAAGATACGCCTGAAGAAGTTCATTTTTAGATGAGAAATGGTTGTACAAAGAACCAATTGCAATATCAGCTTCGGCAATAATCTGATTAATTCCGGTTGAATTAAAACCTTGCTTATAAAACAAATCTGAGGCAACTCTAATGATCCTTTCTTTAACTTTTTCAGTCTTCATCTTAAATTTTTTACAAATCTACATTAAAAATAGATAAGTCTATCTATTTTTATATTTTAGAAAGAACTAATTAAGTCAAAGCCTTATTTATCAATATTTTAAATTGACATAGGGAATAATCAATCAACAAGAGAAAAATTAAAACAACCTTTATACCACCAACAGATTAAAATAAACAACGTAATTTTAGGGTCGTAAGAATGTATCCCATAAAATAACGATATGAATTTAAGAAAAACCATTCACCCAAAAGTAATTATAGGGCAAATTACAGGCTTTTTAATGATCTGTATATTACTAAATCTTTATAGCTGTAAGGCAACAAAAAAAGAAGCATCAACAGATATTAAAACTTTAATAGACAGCCTTGCCAAACCTCTCATGAGCGAAAATAAGATTCCCGGTATGAGTATCGCCATAACGGTAGATGGTAAACATTCTTTTTTCAATTATGGAATACTCTCTAAAGAAAGTAACCAACCCGTTACTAATCAATCTTTATTTGAACTTGGTTCGATAAGTAAAACGTTTACCGTAACCTTGGCGAGCCTCTCCCAAATTAATGGCAAGCTGGATATGCAAGCTCCTGTAAGTAAATATTTACCTTATCTAAAAAACACAGTGTTTGATTCTGTAAAATTGTATTATTTAGGAACGCATATAGCAGGAGGACTTCCTTTGCAACTACCGGATAATATTACCACTGATGAACAATTAATGAACTACTATAAAACTTGGATTCCCCTGTATGCTCCAAACACCAAAAGGGTATATTCAAATCCCAGTATCGGCTTATTGGGAGTTATAGCCGGAAAAACAATGAATGAGCCTTTTACTAAAGCCATGACAGATCATGTTTTTTCAAAAATAGGAATGACCAACACTTTTTATGACGTTCCTCAAAATAAAATGGGTGATTATGCACAAGGTTATAATAAAGAAGATCAACCTGTAAGGCTAAACCCTGCTGTATTGGCTAATGAAGCTTATGGTATAAAATCATGTACACAAGACATGCTGAAATTTGTAGATCGCAATATGGGAGTTGGTACTACAGATACTCCATTGTCTAAAGCTTTACAGGCAACCCATACAGGCTATTTTACAACGGGATCAATGACACAGGATCTTATTTGGGAGCAATACAATTATCCGGCATCTCTATCTCAACTGCTTGAAGGAAATGCAGCTGAGATGGCATACAAAGCCAGTGATATCAAGCCATTAACCCCTCCTATGAAGCCACAGCCTAATGTGGTGATCAATAAAACAGGTTCAACAAATGGTTTTGCATCATACGTCATCTATATTCCATCAAAAAAGATTGGTATTGTGATACTGGCGAATAAAAATTATCCCATCAAGCCAAGAGTGGAAACCGCCTATAAAATTCTTTCATATCTGGATAATCCCAAAAACAAGCTTTAATAAATTCATATTTTTTATCAATCAACAAATGACAACTTAGCGGTTGTCATTTTTCTTATAAGAACAGTCTAATACAGACTTTATTACATTTTAGAAAATAGTATTTTTGTTATATGACATCCAACAAAAATATCCTACTCACCTCAGCTTGCTTACTATTACTATTCTTTTATTCATGCCAACCAACCGAAAAACAAATACCAATAAAAAATATGAATACATCTAATCCTGTTATCTATTTTGAAATTCCGATGAATGATCTGGAACGTGCCCAGAAATTTTATACATCCGTTTTCAATTTTAGTTTTGAAAAAGAAATCATTGATGAGTATGAAATGGCATTATTTCCCTTTGAAGAAAAAAATAGCGGAATCACAGGCGCTTTGGCAAAAGGTGATGTTTATAAACCCACTAAAGAAGGTGTAATCATTTATTTTAAAACAGAAAATATTGATCATACTTTGCTGCAAGTGATACAAAACGGTGGGACCATTTTATATCCTAAAAAAATCAATGAAAAACTCGGTTTTGCTGTAGCCGAATTTGAAGATTCAGAAGGAAACAGGATTGCAATACATGCAACTCTTCCGACTCAATAAAAATCCAACGTATAGCATATTATTTTTTTAATTGAAATGGATACATATTTTGTATCTTTATTAGCCGTTATACCAGTTTTAACAACATAATTGGCAAAAATATATGCCAGAAGAACTTTATTTTATAAAGACCAATCCTACTATTGCGAAAATAAATTTGTATAATAAGCTATGTCGTGAAGAAAAAAACATATTAGATTTCTTACCTGACGACAAACAAACGAGCCTGGAAATTATTAAAAATAAATTAACAGATTCTCTTGAAACCCTTACCAGAGAAGAATTGTTACCCATTTTTTCATGGTTTAACAATCAATATAAAGCAGATCGCGAAGAATTAAAAACTCAACTCTTTATTAACGGGTTTGATTTTTTTTATGAAATTTTATCCGAGAATCATGTTAAAAATTTTCATCAAATACTTTCAGATTACGAAAAACATTCTAAACATCATTTAAATTACGTTACCGACTCTCAAAAATTTAATCAGTTTCTGATCTACGGAATTTTTTATACAGATATGATAAAACGGGACGAGAAAAATATCCTCAGAGATTTTCTAAAATCAGATTATAAAGACCTTTATGCTTTTGCTGAAAGTCAGTTCAATGCAAATGAAGGAAATTTAGCCATTGAAGATGATGCTTCTACGATTTACACTTACTTCTCCGATTTATATGATATGACTAAATATTACAAAGGATCTATTATCAAACTTCATATCCCAAAATAAAAAGAGACCTTTTGTGGCCTCTTTACAGTAATTCTTTATGTTCCATTAAATACTCCAACGCTTCTTTTACAGCGTACTCAGGTTTTTTAGGGTTAAAACCTAATTCATTTCTGGATTTAGAAATGTCAAAATTCTGCTGCAATCCTGAAAACATGGCAATATCTTTTCTGGTAAGAACGGGAGCTTTGCCATTTAATTTTGCAGAAAATTCCATAATTCCGGCAATCGTATAAAGCAAAAATTTGGGTACAGCACTCGGAACTTTTAGATCGAGCTCCGGATATAGTTTATGTGCCAAAATCGTTGTATCGGTAATCGTCATGCAGTTTTCATTCGCAAGAATATACCGTTCTCCGCTACGTCCTTTTTGTGCAGCAAGATAACAGCCTTCAGCAACATCTTTTACATCAATCCAGTTCAGGGTTATTTTGGTATCAACAGGAATTTGTTTGTTGATGATTAATTTTAAAACACCATAAGACACATTCAAAGGAAGAGAAGCTTCACTTCCGATCATCGCAGAAGGCATTACGGCAACTAATTCTATTCCCAGTTTTTTTGCCAATTCAAAAGCCAGTTTTTCGCCGTCATTTTTAGAGTTATAATACATATCTCTTCGGTCCGGATTATATCCATTGCTTTCCTTCGTTGGAAGTTTTGTATAATCTAATGCAGCAATTGAACTTACATAAACAATTCTTTTCACACCGGCTTCAGCGGCTGCCTCAATGGTGTTACGCGTTCCTTCGATATTTACATCGTAAATTTCTTTCTTAGGATCTTTTGCCCACAACTTGAAAGAAGCGCCAACAGCATAGAACGTTTCCACGCCTTGAAGCGCTTTTACAAATGATGCTTTATCAGTAATATCAGCCTGTACCACTTCACAGTCTAATCCTTCAAAAGGCTTTCTATTATTAATATTTCTCACCGTTGCACGAACAGGAATACCTTTTTGTAATAAAAATCGTACTAAATTATTTCCTAAATGTCCGTTTGCACCTGAAACTAAACTTAAATTATCTCGTATCATTTTACTTAATTTTTGATGATACAAAGTTCATTCTCACAGGATAAAAAGCACTTGACTTTTGTTAGTTAATTAATTTTCTTCGGATTCGGCTGAGACTTTCAGGTTTCATTCCTAAAAATGAAGCAATGTATTGGATAGGGACATTCTGAATAATTCCGGGATAGTTTTTAATGAGTTTTACATACCGCTGTTCAGCATTTAAAGTAGATAATTCTTTGGACCGATTTTCATTATACGTAATCGATTCCTGGAATACCGAAATACTAAAATCCTTCATTCCAGGGCTTTCATTGGTGAGTTTATCCAGATTTCCTTTTGTTATCCTTAATAGTTCACACGCTGTAATACACTCTACATTTTCCTCAGACTTGGTTTGATTGATAAAATTAAAATAAGAGGTGAAAAATCCTGGTGGACAATTAATATGGGTCGTTATTTCATTTCCAAGTTCGTCAAAATGAAACAACCTCAAATAGCCTGAAACAATGTAATACAAATACTGCGGAATATCTCCTTCGGCTTCAATAATTGTATTCTTGGGAAATTCAACGGGTTCAAAATAAATTTTGAGTCTCTCAACCTCATCAGCGTTGAAGTGGTAACCAGATTCTATGAATTTCAAAAGCTTATCGTGCATTGTTTTTTGGAATTATGTACAAATTTACTCAAAGTGTTTTTAAGCTATTTAAAATTTAATCACAAAAGGGAATACAAAAGTTTTATTTTAACACTTTAGAACACTTTAGTTTTTAAATACTTTGAAAATAAAAATTTTACATAAGAAGAAAATCAAAGATTTTCAAAAAACTTAAGTGTTCTTGTCAACAGCATGATTTTTACTTAAATAAATCTTAAGTGTTAAAGTCTGTTGTAACTTTTGTGGTTAAAATAAAGTCTATTCAAACTAATTTTAAATTTAACTGCAAAAGAGTCAAAAGATGTTTTCACAATTGTTAATAGATGACTAAAAGTTTTCAAAAGAATAATATTTCGACTCCGCTCAATATACAAAGATTTTTAAAGGCTATGTTTTCTTTTTTTTACTTTAAGGATAAGCTTTATATTATATCATCTGATCTTTTGTGCCTTTTGTGGTTAAATAAAATGTTTAAACAAGTTTATAAATAACGTAAAACTAAATTTTAAAATTTTTCACTCAATCATGTAATATTTCTCATTGATTAACTGTCATTAGAGTAAAGCATTACCATGAATCAAAAAATATTATTTCTATTAAGTCTCGTTTTCTCTTCATTTCTGTTTTCCCAAAGCATTGAAGGAACGATCACCAACAAAGAAAATAAACCGGTTGCAGATACAGAAGTTCTTATTACAAAAAACAATGTGAAATTTTCTACCATCACGGATGAGAAAGGAATGTTTAAGATTGCGCTTAAAGAAAATGGTAATTATGTATTGGAGATCATCAAAGATGGCGTTAAAACCAACAGCGAAAATATATCTGTAAAAGGAAACGAAAAGAAAGATATTCAGATTAAGGAAGAAGCTCCTGTTACAGAACAAAAAATAGATGGCGTAACAGTTACCGTTAAGAAAAAACTATTTGAAAGAAAAGTTGACAGATTGGTTTTTAATGTTGAAAATTCTGTGGCTTCACAAGGAATTGATGTTATAGAAGCTTTGGCAAAAACTCCGATGGTGCGTACCACAGATGACGCCATTACCATTGCAGGAAAAAGCAATGTTGCCATTATGGTGAATGATCGGTTACTAAATTTATCGGGTCAGGAACTTATCAATTATTTAAAAACATTGCGTTCCGATGATGTTGCAAAAATCGAGGTCATCACAACTCCACCCGCCAAATATGAAGCAGAAGGGAAAAGTGGATTAATTAATATTATTTTAAAGAAAAATACGAGCCTTGGCTGGAACGGATCTATCCAAACTTCAGGAAGTTATTATGGTGGAAGACCTGCCACTTCTACAAGAAGCGGACTAGCTTTTAATTATCAAGGAAGCAAATTATCCCTTACCGCAAATTTATCGGTGGGTGATAATTACTGGGAAAATACCTCTTACAATTATTTAACAGGAAACGGAAATTCCGATTACTGGAAAACAGACAGCAAAAGCTCAAACAACTACAAGTATAAAGGCGGAAATGTAAAAGCAGAATATAAAATCAATGATAAAAATCTGATAGGAATTAATTATAATTACTCGTTTAGCAATCCGCTTGAGCAAGCACAAAATTACACGTCTATTTCCAATGAAGAAGGAATGACTAATTTATTCTCAGACAGTAAAAACAGAAACCGTAGAAACGTTCATAATACCATCGCTTTCTATGATATAAAACTTGATACGCTGGGAAGCAAACTGAGTATTTCTGCCAATTTATTAATGAACGACGCCAATGCCCGAAACTTTTATAATACCGTAACCTCAAACACCATTTCTACTTTTGCCAATCCTATCAGTAAATACAGAATTTATTCAGGGCAGGCAGATTTAGAGAAAAATTTTGCTAAAATAAAAACAGAAGCCGGATTAAAATATACCAAGATCAAAAATGATTCTGAGTTTAATTTTTTCAACATCAACAACGGAGAATATATTGTAAACAAAGACAGAACGAATACTTTCTTCTACAATGAAGAAAACTACGCGGCGTATGTTTCTACCAGCTTCAAGATCAATGATAAATGGGATGCAAAAGCCGGACTTCGTTATGAATACACCAATCTTGAAGGAATTTCTTTAAATGATGATACTTCTGCAAAATTCAAATACGGAAAGTTTTTTCCAACAGCTTATGTGAGCTATAAACCGAATGAAAACAATACATTCTCATTAAATTACTCAAGAAGAATTAAACGTCCGTATTTCGGAAACCTGAATCCCTTCAGATATTACACATCCGAATTTGAATACAACACAGGAAATCCTTACCTGCTTCCCTCATTTTCTGATAATTTTGAATTTGGATATGTCATCAAAAACAACTTCAATATTACCTTATACTACAACAGAAATAAAGACGATTGGGACAGGATTCAAATGGTGGAAGGCAATCTAAAATACAGCATTGTAAAGAATTTCTACAATGAAGATCAAGCCGGAATCAACATCAGTTATAATTACAACAAGCTGAAATGGCTGGAATCTAATATTTTCGTGAATGGGTTTTATGCTAAATCAAAATCTTATCTGCCGGAAGCAGTTTCGGCGCCTGCAGGATATAGCGCTAACTTTAATCTTGATAACAATTTCTTCCTCAACAAAGATAAAACAGTTACGCTCATGCTTGGTTTGTGGAGTAACATTCCAAACAGAGACGGAAATACCTACTATTATGGAAATGCTTCCTTGTACACTGGAGTGAAACTGAATCTGATGAAGAAAAATCTTTTGATCAATTTATATGTCAATGATTTTCTGAATACCAACCGATCCAAAGGCATAGAATATTATCCCAACTATAATGTAGAATATTATTACAAAGGCATCACAAGGAATATCTATCTTTCTGTAACCTACAAATTCGGGAATAATGATGTAAAAGGAAGTACGAAAGAAGTGAAATTTGAGGAATCTAACAGAGCTGGAGGTGGAAATTAAAAATACGTCTTTTTAAATTCATTAAAAATTCAACCATAAAAGGTACAACAGACTTCAACACTTAAATAGCTTCCTATTTAAAAATTAGCTGTTTCAGAATTCCATTGTTTATCTTTAAAATATAATAGATTATTCCTCCCACAGCATAAGCCACAACATCCAAAATATCTCCTGTAAACCGAGTGGATATCGAAGGGCAAACCACTTCAAATAATAAAGACAAATACAAAACTGAGGTTAATACAAATTGAAAATTGGGTTTCCATTGGAAGCCCAATACTGTATTCATGACGTATTCTATCAGATAACAATACATTGGAACTGTGATAAGATCTGTAAAATAATTGTTCACATAAGGAATGATGATTTCCTTGCGTCTCAGCACAATAATTAAAAGCCAAGCCAGCAATCCCAGTAAAAACAAATAGGAAATTTTATATTTCTTAAGCATGTAAAATAGCCATCAAAATTCCTAAAAGAACCTGTAAAACTTTCACAACCGTTTCCTGCATATCTTTTTTTGCAGGATTCTTTTTAGCTTCTTCATAATCAAACATTTTTTTCCCTTCCATTTTATTTGATTTAATCATGCAAATATACTTAAATTAGAACAATTGTTCTAATTTTTAAAATATTATCTAAAACTCTCTTATATTTGAATCATGAAAACCAAAGATAAAATAGTATCAAAAGCACTTAAACTATTTAATGAAAAAGGCTACAACAATATAACGACAAGACATATTGCTGCGGAACTGAATATCAGTCCCGGAAACCTTCATTATCACTTTAAGCATTCTGAAGATATCATCAAGCAACTCTTTCTGGAATTAATTTCCCAGATGGATCAAATGATGACAGATTTGAAAAAGAATGAATCTAAAGATCTCGAAAGTCTTTATAATTTCACATACGCAACTTTTGGAATATTTTATTCTTATCAGTTTATATTCCTGAATTTTCTTGATATTTTAAACAAACTTCCTGAAATAGAAGCTCAATACGAAATATTGAATATCAGAAGAAAGGAAGAATTTAATATTATTTTTGAAGGTTTTCAGAAAAATGCAATTTTCAGAACAGATATTCCAGATTTTATAATGGATCATCTATTGACCCAAATGTTTATATTTGGAAATAGCTGGATTCTCCACAACAAAATCACTTTGCAGCTCAACAAAGAAGAAGCCGTAAAACATTACACCTTGGTACAAATGAATTTATTTTATCCGTTGCTGAATGATGAACAACAGAAATTGTATGAATCGAAATATATCAGATAGAAAATGATAACCATTAGAAAAGGGAATAAAAATGATCTTGCCCAGCTCCAACAACTCTTTGTAGATACAATCCATTTTGTGTGTCATAAAGACTATAATCAAAAGCAAATTGAAGCATGGAGTTCAGGCATTGAAAATAAAGAAAGATGGCAGCAAGTCATACATCACCAATATATTTTAGTGGCTACTGAACAAGATAAAATACTTGGTTTTTGCAGTTTGGATAATGGTAATTATATCGATTTATTATTTGTACATAAAAATCACCAGCATCAAGGAATTGCATTACAATTATACACCCTTATAGAACAAGAAGCAAGACAACAGAATCAGAAATATCTGACCGCCGATGTAAGCAAAACTGCTCAACCTTTTTTTGAGAAAATAGGTTTCAAATTGATAAAAGAACAAATAGTAACAGTAAAAGGAGTTGAGCTCACTAATTTTAAAATGAAAAAAGATTTAATATAAAAAATCAAGATAATGCAAGAATTACAGCCAGAATACAATCAGTTCAGGATTTCAGTCCCCATAGAATTTGAAAGTATATTCTCGCATTTCTACTTTGCCGAAAACAATTCTGATCAACCTGTTACAAAAACATTATTACCTACTTTTCAAACCATTTTATTATTCTGTTTCGGAAAAAATGCGTCTATGAAAACTAAAGAAAAGACAATCATTTCAGTAGATAAATGCATTACTTTTGGTCCCATAAGACATTCCTTTGAATATACGTTACCTTCAAAAACTTCCATTTTAGTTGCTAATTTTAAAGATGATGCTTTCTATCGGTTTTTTGGAAAAGCCATGATCTCCAATCATTTTGCCATACATCCTGATCAACTTTTAACGGAAAACTGTTTTACAGATCTTTGGTATGAGCTATCCCAAATAAACTCGACGCAGGAACAGGTTAATCACATTCTCAAATTTTCTCAGCCTTACGTTCAAGATCAGGATTCTACGAGTCAGCTTTTAAGTAATTTTAAAGATGAAAATGTAAATCCGATCAAAGCTATTGCAGAAAAAACCAATCAGTCTGAACGGAATATTCAACTCAAACAAAAGGAAAAATTTGGATATTCTTCAAAAGAAATCAATCGCTACAACCGCTTTCTAAAAGCCATCCACCTCATTGAAAAGGAAATAGAAAATCAGCATAAAGTTGAATGGTTCAATATCATCAATGAATGTAATTACTACGACCAAAGTCAGCTCATTCATGATTTCAAACATTTCCTAAGCATTCCACCTTCTCAATATGTAAAGTTCCAGCAAGACATTTGTAATCCGAGGTCTGAATAATCTCATTTCGTTTTCTTACAATTTTTGCGACCTCAACTCCTCTACTTTTGTCTTATAAAATTTAAAAAGTAGAAACAATGAGACACTTAATTATTTACGCACATCCGAACGAAAACAGTTTAAATCATCAACTTTTACAAACCGTTACTCAAACTCTGGAAACTGAGAAACATGAAATTGTAATACGGGATTTAAACAAAATTAATTTCAATCCGGTTTTCTCCTTAGAAGATATGGAAGGCCAAAGAATGGGTAAGGTTTCTGATGATGTAAAAGCAGAGCAGGATTTTATTTCTTGGGCAGAACACATTACTTTTATTTATCCAATTTGGTGGACAGGAATGCCGGCAATCATGAAAGGTTATATTGACCGAGTTTTCAGTTATGGCTTTGCCTATCGCTATGATCAGGGAATTCAAAAAGGGTTATTAACCGGCAAGCAAACCGTTATCATCAATACCCACGGAAAATCTAACGAAGAATATGAACGCATCGGAATGGATAAAGCTCTTTCTCTAACTTCCGACAAAGGAATCTTTACGTATTGTGGTTTTAAGATCAATCAACATTTCTTTTTTGATAAAGCAGATAAGGCAACTTCCAATGATCTTGAAATTTGGAAAGAACAGATTAGAAATACGTATTTGGAAAAAATTTTTACCTTTGCAAAGCAATGAAGCATTTAAATAACATATTACGTCTTCCGTTTTTTAACGAGTATTACTACCCGACTTATCGTTCGGGAAGACTTCTATATCTGTAATTCAATAAAAATAATTCAAAATATTATAGAGCCCGAACAGTTTTGTTCGGGCTTTTTTATGCTAAAAATTCAACAACAATGATCAATCAATTAAAAGAAAACGTAGAAATTATTCTACCAGAAAACGGTTTGGAACACAAATTAAAACAAGCCGAAGAAGAGAACCGAAAACTTACCATCAAACTAGGCTTTGATCCCACTGCACCAGATTTACATTTGGGTCATGCTGTTGTACTTAAAAAGCTGAAACAGTTTCAAGATCTCGGACATCAAATCATTATTATTGTCGGAAGTTTTACCGCAAGAATTGGTGATCCGACAGGGAAAAACAAAGCCAGAAAACCTTTAAGTACAGAAGATGTTCAACATAATGCACAGACTTACATCAATCAACTTTCAAAAATAATCGATGTTGAAAAAACTAAAATTGTATTCAATTCTGATTGGTTGGATGGACTGAGTTTTTCGGAAGTCATTCAACTGATGTCTAAAGTTACAGTTGCTCAGTTGATGCATCGAAATGACTTCAACAAAAGGTTTACAGAGAATACTCCGATTGCCATGCATGAGCTTGTTTACCCTATTTTACAAGGTTTTGATTCTGTGAAAATTGAATGTGATATTGAAATGGGCGGAACTGATCAGCTATTCAATTGTACGATGGGAAGGCAGTTGCAGGAAACTCACAGTATCTCGCCACAGATCGTCATGTGTATGCCTTTACTGAAAGGACTTGACGGAAAAGAAAAGATGAGTAAATCTTTGAATAATACCATTGGCCTGACGGATGAACCGAATGAAATGTTTGGGAAAACCATGTCAATTCCCGATGCTTTAATCGATGAATTTATTGAGCTGACCACCGATTTTTCACTGGAACAAAAACAAGACTTAAAATTAAGAATACAACATGGTGAAAACCCTATGAACATTAAAAAATTGATCGCTAAAAATATTATCAAGCAATACCATGATTTAGAATCAGCAGAAAATGCAGAACAGTTTTTTATCAATCAGTTTCAGAATAAAAATTTTGAAGAGAAAGCTTTTGAACCCGTTCTTATTGCTTCTTTACATCACACTAAAAATAAAATACTATTAATTGAACTCTGTCATCAGCTTAAAAATGATGTAAGTAAATCTGCTGTTAAAAGATTAATTGAAAGTGGCGGAATACAAATCAATACTTTAAAAATAATAAATCCTAATCAAGAAATTGATTTAAAACCAAACCTGAAAATAAAGATTGGCAGAAGAAATTTCTTTGAATTGGTGTGAGGATGATAGGGTAAAGAATAATTTTTTGATATATTCGTTTTGCATAAAATAATTTAAACAGAAACAGCGTCAATTAATTTTCTTACCCGCTAACCACATGAACACTGAAATACAATATAGAAAAGCCTCAGTAAGCGATCTCGATTTCTTACTTAATCTGAGAATGAAAACCATGAATGAGCATTATGCAAATTCCAGTCTTCCCACAGATAGAGAATCTACTTTACAAAGAGTCCTTTATCAGTTTGAGAAGGCTAATATTATTCTTTTAAATAATGAACCTATCGGGTTATTAAAAATCGACAAAAGTGAAGATAAAATTGAGGTACTTCAACTTCAGGTTGATCCCAGCCAACAAGGAAAAGGACTTGGAAAAATGATTTTAAAAGAAATTATTGCGGAAGCATTATCTTCTCAAAAAACTGTTGTATTAAGTGTTTTAAAAACCAATAAAGCGCAAAACCTATATTCCAGCTTAGGCTTTATAACCATTGAAGAAAATGAACATTCTTATATCATGGAATTTCCAAACTAAAAAGTATGCCCAAAAGCATACTTTTCTTTATTTATAGGTATATGGAACAAGAACATCCATAAAATTATCGGTCTGAAGTGGCTCTCCTAATGCCCGGAATTTCCAGTCTCCATTATGACGGTAAGCTTCTGCAAATACCATAGAACACATTCCGTTCATGCTAGAATCTCCAGAAAGGCTGTATTTTGTAATTTCTTTTCCATTAGCGTCTACTGCTCTAATGAATGCATTGTCTATCATGCCGAAATGTTGGTTATTTTTTCGCCCCATATAAATAGAAACTACAAATAATATTTTTTGATAACTCTGGTCCAGTTGGTCAAGCTTTACAATAATCTGTTCGTCATCTCCATCTCCTGCTCCGGTTCTGTTGTCTCCGGTAAGCCAAACATTTCCACTTGAATGCTGCATTGAATTAAAATAAACAACATCCCCTTTGTAAAGAGCGATCTGTCTACCATCATTGGTCATACCAGTTTTTCCTAAGTTAGCCACCTTCCCGTTAGCATCTAAAAGGAATGCAATGGCATCTAGATCATATTCTGCTTCTTTACTGAATATTTTACTAAGAAAACCACCTTGCTTTCTTACGTCCCATCCCAAGCCAATTGTTACTTTGGATAGATCATAAACACTTTCTCCACGGTCGTTTTTCCTTAAATCGATCGTTTGACCTTTCTGTAAGTTAATTGCCATAGTTATCGTTTTTTTATTTTGTATATCTCTTTTATTTAATGATTTGCCCTTTATAATATTTTTCTAAAAAGAATCCAAGATCTGCTCTGTATCCAATTCCTGATGCTTCAAATTTCCAACTTCCATTTCTTTTATAGAGCCTTCCGAATTCTACACCCGTTTCAATAGAAAAATCTTCATCAAGCTCATATTTTGCAATTTCCTGATGGTTTGAATTGTCCACTACTCTGATATAAGAATTTCTTACCTGCCCGAAATTTTGTTTTCTTCTTTCAAAATCTTCAATGGTTACTACAAATAAAATTTCTTGAACTCTGGGATCCACTTTCTCTAAATCTACAATAATTGCCTCATCATCATCTCCGTCGCTACTTTTACCATTTGGATCATCTCCTGTATGACTTAAGGCTCCATCCGGAGAATATAAATTATTATAAAAAACAAAACATTCTTCGCTTACCAATTTTCTGTCAGAATCTATCATGATTGCAGAAGCATCAAGGTCAAAATCATATCCTGTTCCCTCATTTGGGTCCCAACCTAAACCAATGGTCATTTTAGTAAGTCCTAATTCAATTTTTTGCCCTTTTTGTAAATTAATCGCCATAGTGTATATAATTATTTTCCCTTAAGTTAAATTTGATTTATGAAATAACCAAATATATTAATAAAAATAATTTGTTATGTATGATGTATCAAAAATTGAATTCTTTATATAAACCAAAAAAATCTCAACTATTTAAAGTTGAGATTGTATATTATTAAAGTTAAAGTATCAAATGAAATTATTATTCCTTCTCAACCACTTCATTTCTGGCTTTGGCTAACATCGGAATGGAGATCAGCCCCATTACTAACATAATTGTTATCTGCAGTGGCAATGAGATAAATGAATAGGTTAATCCAATCTCTCCGCCAACTTCTCCACTTTTCCCCATAGAAATAAATAAAGCCATAAAGCCGAATTTCATTGCTAAGTTAAAAGCTCCTATTCCTCCGCTTGCAGGAATAATCATCCCGAACGTTCCTACTACCAAAATCAAAAATCCATCCGCAATAGTAAAATTTGAAGTTTCAGGAAGAGCAAAACATACTAAATAGGCTGCAAAATAATAAGAAACCCAAATTCCTATCGTGTAAAGAATAAATTTCTTCTTTTGTTTAAGATTAAAAATTGTTTTTAAACCTTCACCAATTCCTAATAGAATACTAATGACCTTTTTATAAAAAATATTACTTTTTATTTTAGACTTAAAAATGAAAAAAACAATCAATAGTATTACTATAGAAATTAAAAAAACATAGAAATAAAAAACCAAATGTTCAATTTTCTTTAAGAATTCTTTTTCTATGTATTTCCAAAAAGAAGCAATAGTATTAAATTTAAAAATCAATGTTAGCCCTAAAAACCCAACCATACACATCAGGTCTACTACCCTTTCAAGAATAATTGTTCCAATAGATTTATCAACCGGAACTTTTTCTACTCCGTATAAAGCTGTAGCTCTAGCTACTTCCCCACTTCTTGGAATGGTAAGATTCATTAAATATCCAAAAGATATAGACCAAAGCGCATTAGAATTTGAAATACGGTGACCCATTGGTTCCAACATCAGATTCCAGCGAATTGCTCTGAACCAATACGCTAAAAGTCCAAATACAGAGGCAAACAAAACCCAAAAATAATTGGCTTTTGCCAGAGATTTTTGAATTACTTTAAAATCGAGCCCTCTAAGAGCAAGCCACAAAAAAAAACCTGCAAAAGCAAGAGAAACTGCTATTGTAATTATTGATTTTAATGGATTTGGTGATTTTTTTGCCATGAATTAAGTAAGAAGGTTAGTTTTTTCGTCCGGGAAAACAATCTTCGGCTGAAAATCCTTCGCTTCTTCAGGTGTCATCTGAGCATATGCTATAATGATAATAATGTCGTCCTTCTGAACTTTTCTGGCAGCAGGACCATTCAGACAAACTTCTCCTGATTTTCTTTTTCCTTTAATAACGTAGGTATCAAAACGCTCACCGTTATTCACATTTACGATATACACTCTCTCTCCAACTACCAAACCGGCACCTTCAATAAGATCTTCATCTATCGTTATACTTCCAATATAATTAAGGTCTGAAGCCGTAACTCTTACCCTGTGTATCTTAGACTTGAAAACTTCTATTAACATACTGCAAATTTATTAATAAAAATTAAATAAAATAAGGTTTTATACCATTTTTCAAACTCTCAGATACACAGTTATTTAATTTTAAATTATTAAAATATCTTCAGTTTAATTGCAGAATTTACAAACATATTATCAAAAATTTAATTCTTTTCATCCAATTTTGGATTTGATAAACACAAAAAATAATATTAACTTTTCGCTAAAGTCAATACACATAAGCATTTGGCATGATTTTAGTAACGGGTAACGTAGATTTTACGTGAAACATCAAATTATCATATTTTAACTGATTTCACCCAAAATCAAAAAAATTATACATATTTTTATAAAAAAATTGCACAATTAGAAAATAGTATTATATTTGCTATAATTACGAACTAACTTTAATATTAAAAATTATGAACAAGTCTGAATTAATCGACGCAATTGCAAAAGATGCAGGTATTACTAAAGTAGCAGCTAAAGCGGCTCTAGAATCTTTCATCAGTAACGTAACTTCTACTTTAAAGAAAAAAGACGGAAAAGTTTCTTTAGTAGGTTTTGGTACTTTCTCAGTAGCTGAGAGAGCGGCTAGACAAGGTATCAACCCTGCAACTAAAAAGCCAATCAATATTGAAGCTAAAACTGTTGCTAAGTTCAAAGCTGGAGCTGATCTATCTACTGCTGTAGCTACTGCAAACGTTCCTGCTGCCGCTGCTAAAAAGAAAAAATAATCATTCAGATTATACAAAATTCAAACCTCACCGATTGATGAGGTTTTTTTATGTCTTATTGTTTAAAGATGCTTTGAATATGCTCAGCATTACATTCCTAATAACAACCGCTTTATTCTAATCATTTTTTAGCGATATCCATACACTAAAAATATATTCAAATTATGGTGCTAAACGGGAAATTTTCCAGTCTAGATCATCTAAAGTATAGATAATTCTATCATGTAACCTGTTGGGTCTCCCTTGCCAGAATTCAATTTCATAAGGTTTTGCGATGTAACCGCCCCAATTTTCAGGTCTTGGAACTTCACTATTCTCAAACTCCTTTTCCAAGTCTTTTAATTTTTCTTCCAAAAATTCTCTGTTAGGAATAATCTCACTCTGGGGCGAAACTGCGGCTCCAAGCTGACTTCCTTTGGGTCTGGAATGAAAATATCCATCACTTAAGTTTTCAGCAATTCTTTCCAGATTCGCTTTAATGATAATTTGTCTTTCCATATTTGGCCAGAAAAAATGAAGACAAGCTTTATGGGTTTTCTCTATTGCTTTACCTTTTCGGCTGTCGTAGTTGGTATAAAAAATGAAACCTTCAAATGTATATGCTTTCAGCAGAACCATTCTTGTTCGCGGGCAACTATCATCCTCTATTGTTGAAACAGCCATAGCATTGGATTCGGAAATAGCCGGATTCTCACTTGCTTCCAAAAACCAGTTCCTAAATTGTTCTATTGGATTTTGTTTTATCTCACTTTCAATAAGTTGGGATTTATCGTAAACTTTTCTTTGGTCGTGCAGGTTTTCCATAAATATTTTTTATTAAATTTGAGTATGAATTACTCATACAAAGGTAAAATATTAATTTCCACACCTGACATTTCCGGGGATATTTTTTCCAGATCTGTAGTACTCATCGTTGAACATAACGAAGGCGGTGCATTTGGGTTGATATTAAACAAGAAAAACAACCAGATGAGTGGTAAGTTCAAAAACTTTTTTGACTTTAAAATTGAGGTCTATGATGGCGGTCCTGTGGAAAACGACAAGGTCTTCTTTATTGTGAAAGGTAAAAAAGTTACAGAACTCTATTCTGACATCTCGGATGAGTTTTATTTAACGGAAGATATAGAGAATATCATAAGCTCCGTTCTTAGTGGAGAACTGAATATTGATGATGTTAAGATTTTCTCTGGCTATTCAGGTTGGGCAGCTGATCAGTTGGATCAAGAAGTTGAAAGAAAAATGTGGACTGTGGTTGACATCTATAATTTAGATTACACATTACCTAATGATCAAACCTTATGGAAATCTATCATGCAAAATTTAGGCGGAGAATATCTTCTTTGGGCCAATTCACCTGAAGATATTTCACTGAATTAAATCATACTATTATTCTAATAAACAAGAGATAAAACATTAACAAACTTTAAGATTCTCTTAACCAATTTTTTGGAAAATAATCCCGTTATTTGATAAACCAAAAACAAGAAAATGAAAGTACTTACAAACCTTATTTTATTTTTCTTTCCAAGAGTGAATGTCGCTCTAATTCCTATTAAAACAAGACGAAAATTTAAATAAGCAAAAAAAATTGCTCAATAATTCGTGGAGTAATTCCAGTGAATTATTAAACAATACAATTTCTGATTTATTCAGAATAAAACCCGGTAAAGGACTTTGGAACTTTTGTTGTTTACCGGGTTTGTCAATTTAAAAACTTTTCTTCCAGCTTTCTACTAATTCTAAGAAGCGAGCGTTTCCAAAAGTCTTATTTCTTATTTTACCTACAGAAAATATGCCTTTCTCATCAGAAATCATTAATATTTCTTCTGCCTTCTGAGATTCAAATGCAATAATCTCGTGTTCTTGGGTATCTGCAAGTTTATTTTTATGTAAAAAAGTTACAAAATTCTCTAATAAAGGAGAAATGTAAGCCCCTTCAGATTGCTTTGGAACTTTTATCACATCACCTTCTAAAAATAATAAATTTCCAGATGTGGAACGTGCAATTCTTTTATTAGGATTAAGCAGGATCACATCATCCAGATCATTTTCCTGAGCGTAAATTTCACCATAGATATTTTCCGAGCTATGAACTCTGATATTGCTCAACAAATTATTATTAACATTGATTTCTTTAATTAAATCAAGATCCAATGGTCTTTGATGTACAGACAGGATATCATCCATTTCATCAACTTCATAAAAATATGAAACTGATGACTTGGACAATGTAATACCGTCTGTATTTCTGAAAACCTGGAAGTTAATAATTCCGTTATTTATTCCTTTTTCTTCAATAATATCTTTTTGAAAAAGCGACTGAAAAAATTCCAACGTGTACGTTAGTGGAATATTCAGTCTCATTTTTCTCATGGAAGCCATCAAATAAAAATAACATTCTTCATCCATGATCAGTTTTCCTTCTCTTATAAAAAAAGAAACCTTCACCGCGTCTCCCATAAGAAACGCTCTATTCTTTACATTTAAGTCGTCTGATGTAAAATATTGATTTTCCAATGCCAATCTGAATTTATTATAAAAAAAATAATGAACGATAAATCGTTCATCAGTTTTATCATGGAGTACAGCTTACATTAAGCTGCACCTAATTTAATTTTAAGGTTCTCAATAAGGTTCTCCCAATACATTGCGTTTTCCTCTTCATCTCCTTCTTCACAGAAATCTGTAATATTCAAGGCTAAGTCCTCAGTAATATCGTCAATAGTAATGGTCATTTCAAAGAAATGCTTAGTTCCTTCATCTTCTTCCCATCTGAAACGAACGAAGCCTTCAGGCTTATATCTTATCAAAGTGGCCTTTTCTTCAGGACCCCCACCCCAACTGAAAAAGAAATCGTCGCCTTTCTCTACTACCTCATCCGCAAACCATTCAGACAACCCCTCCGCAGTCGCCAGATATTCATATAAAATCTCTGAAAGACAATGCATTGGAAATTCGTAATGGACTTTATGTTTAGCCATATAATCTTTGTTTTAATCGTCCCGCAATATATAAATTAATTTTTTTATTACACAAAAAACTAAATACATTTTTGTGCAATCTTCATGATATTTATCACAAAAATTAAATGCTTGTTTAACTTGTTCTTTAAACTGATACTTAAAGCATTAAAAACAATGGTATATTTTCTGTTGAGAGCCTTTTTTTGTTTTACTTTCCGTCTAAAACCTGTAAAATAATACCACATCCTTCTCTAATCTCATCAAGTGAAAGGGTAAGTGGTGGAGATATTCTTAAATATTCATTTCTGTATAATTGCCAGAAAACAATAAGCCCTTTATCCATACATTTTTTAGCTACTTCCAGTGTATATTCCGGTGAACCTAGATTTACAGCCAGCATCAATCCTTTCCCATTGATATTTTTAATTTTCGGATGAACTAACAGCTCTCTGAATAACCTTTCTTTTTCATCCACTTCATTCATCAAACCACTTTCCAACACTTCTTTTAAAGTGGCGTGACTTGAAGCCGCAATTAAAGGATTCCCTCCAAACGTTGTAATATGGCCAAGTTTAGGAGAATGAGATAATGACTCCATAATTTCTCTTGAACTCATAAAAGCCCCCACGGGAACTCCACCTCCCATTCCTTTTCCCATCACCAAAATATCCGGAACAATACCGAAATGCTCAAAAGAAAATAACTTTCCTGTTCTTCCGAATCCCGGTTGAATTTCATCTAAAATTAAAAGTGCCCCAACTTCTTCACATCTCTTCTTTAGCTTAATTAAATAATCATCATTCGGAACTAAAAATCCGGCAGCTCCTTGAATGGTTTCCAAGATAACGCAAGCTGTTTTTTCGGTGATCTTATCAAAATCATTTTCATTATTGAACTCGATAAAAGAAATCATAGGCAACAACGGACGAAATTCTCTTTTATGCGTTTCATTTCCTGAAACACTTAAAGCACCGTGTGTATTTCCATGATAAGAATCTTTAAAAGAAACAATTTCTTCTCTTCCCGTATATCTTTTAGCTAATTTCAAACTTCCATCAATAGCTTCTGCTCCACTATTAACCAAATAGGTAATCTCCAACGGATCCGGAGTAGCTTCTGCTAATAATTTACATAATGCTACCGGCTTTTCCTGAGCATATTCTCCATACACCATGACATGAAGATATTTATCTGCCTGTTCTTTGATTGCATTAACAATTTTAGGATGAGAATGTCCCAATGTATTGGCAGAGACACCCGCTACAAAATCAAGGTATTTTTTTCCGTTTTTTCCATAGATATAACTCCCTTCAGCTTTTTCAACCTCAAAACCTGCTGCAAATTTTGTGGTTTGCGCTTGGTATGTAAAAAAATCCTTTTGTATTTCCATTTTGTAAAATTTTAGCAAAGCTAAAAAACATTCATTAAACGCCGAAATTATCGTGACAGAATAAAAAAATCACTCTTAATTTTTCATTAAGAGTGACCCACCAAATCACAAAATATTAATATATATTTCCACTAATCACAGTGAAAAAAAACTCAAAAAAGGATCTTGCTCAAATGCTTGTTACAAGACTCTTTCATTGCATTAAATATATAAAATAATATCATTCATTATAAGAATAACTCAAACTTTAACATCAAATTTTAAAAACAATATATCTCATTATCATTTGAAATAAAAAATCACCAATAGAAAAGCCCGTATTAATAAATGTTTTTCATTCACAAAATTTTGAATAATTATAAAAAATAAATTTTGAAAATATTTGAAATCGTTTATATTTTATACAGAAAAAAGCCCATTTCCGAGATGAAAATGGGCTTTTTTTAATTGTAAGGTCTTCACCTTTTTATCTTTCAGTAGTTATTTTCTGGTACGTTTAGGTTTTTTAGCTTCTTCTTTAGCTTTCTCTTTGTCTATAGCTTCTTGAGCCTTATCATAAAGAGAACTTTCAGTTTCGTACTTTATTTCCTCATAATTTGGCGTATCTACCAATATATCCTGCCATTTCCTTATCTTATCCTTTGTATTCCAGTTAAAATCTGGGAACTTACGTTTGGATGGCTCAATCTTACTCATCGGATAGGTATCTGAAGTAGCTCCGATATTACAGGAAACAATCTGCATTACTTTTTCCTCAAATAAAGCATCTATAATCCCGCAAGACGTAAGAGAGATCCCGATTCTTTCAGGTTGCTTTGTAGCCTGATCAACATCATCAGCATAGCTTATTGCCTGTGCATTTCCTATTACCGTAGCTTCTTTAATATC
This sequence comes from Chryseobacterium polytrichastri, assembly GCF_900142445.1. GTDB lineage: Bacteria > Bacteroidota > Bacteroidia > Flavobacteriales > Weeksellaceae > Chryseobacterium > Chryseobacterium polytrichastri. The sequence continues at coordinate 143,885 of NZ_FRAV01000006.1, forward strand.
ATTATTCTGATAATGAACAGTCATTAACCTTCCTTTTACTTGGTTAAATTCATCTTTCATACTTAATGAATCAACCTTGCTAATTGCAAAGGCATTTCCTTTTACTTTTAATGAATCTATATTTTCATTTTGAGTGTTAAAATAGGCTTCAATTTTATCTCCTGTCACTTGCTTTTCTCCACTCCAAAGAATAGGTTTTGTAAACATGTGCATAACACCGTCGGTTTCATTAAAAGCAAGAGAATCTGCTCTTCCCTGAGCGTTAGATTTATAGAATCGTCCTTTTCTGAAAGCCCTTAAGAAGCTTTTTTTAACTTTGATATCTAAAGAATCAGGTCTTTGGTAAGAAATAATTTTTTCTGCCGCAAAATACATTGAGTCTTTTTCAAACGCTTTTACTGCATAAGGATTCTTGGTCATCATCGCAGAATCTTTCTTTTCAAAAATTTCTCCATAACCTCCTTTTATCCATCTTCTTTCTTTTGGATCATCTAAGGTTACATTACCTGTAGCTTTTCCAAAACCTGTCAGCTGATTAAAATACATATCATCACCGGTAAGAATCTTATCATTATAAAAAATCTTAGAATTTTTATTAAGAAAAGCTTCTTTGGTGTTCATTTTATAAGTCCCTCTTTCAGTGTAAACACGGTTTTTGGGATTTGCACGATTGGTAATCGTAGTAGGTCCAAAGAACTCTGCGATCTTCGTAAGCTGATTTTGTTTGATATTGGGTCCTTCTATGATATAATCCGGACTATCAATTTTCACATTCCCAACAAAGTCTATTAGTTTTGTATCTAAAAAATACGTTGCAGATTTTGTGTACATTGTATTCTGGGCATCAGAAATAGTACCTCCTGTATTAAAATATGCCTGATTAGCAAGCTTATCATAATACAAAATCTCTGTTTTAATTGTCTGTTTAGGATCGGTAAGTATTACATTTTTTCTGGCAACCCCTTTTTGAGTGTTTCCATCATACTCCATCTCACCTGCAGTAATTACAGAACCATCTGGGTTTTGAAGCCTTGCATTTCCTATTGCTTTTACAAAATTTTCTTCATCATATAAAATCACTTCATCAGCAGTAAGAATAGAACCTTGATGCTCTAATTTTACATTACCCTTCATATAACGGTTACCGTCATACATTTTAGGATCTTTAATAATTTCATCAGCATTGATGATTTTTACCTTATCCTCAGGCTTTGCTTGCTGAACCTGTTGTGGGTTCTTGACTGGATTTTGTAAATACGGATCCCTTTGCGCAGGCTTTTGTTTGTCTTGCGCAAGAGTAATCGTTGAAATAAAAATGAATAGGAAAAAAAACAGTCTCATTGATTAATCATTCTTAGTGCCATAAAAATATAGCGAATGAGAATCAATTTTTACGCCAAATGCACCTTCAATTGCTTCTTTAATTCCCTGAATTCTTGGATCACAAAATTCTATGATCTCTTCTATTTCCTTATCTGAATCTTTTTTGTAGATCACCAAATGGTCATGCTGCTTATCAAAATAAGACTTCTCGTAAGATGAGGACGTTAATGTTTTTTCTCCAAACTGATGTTTACGAATCAGCCCTGCATCAAGGAAAATTTCGATTGTGTTGTAAATGGTAGCTTTAGAAACATGATATTTCTTTTGCATCATCAAAAGATACAGATCATCCACATTAAAGTGATGATCCATACCATAAATCTCTTCTAATATTGTATATCTTTCAGGTGTGTTTCTGAAACCCTTTTCTAATAAGTAGTTTCTTAAAACATCTTTTATTAAAGCAATATTTTTTTCTTTTTGTAAAGTATCCATTAAAAAAATTATCTACAAATTTATCGATTTTTATTTAAACAAAATATCAGACTCTTTCGTTAAAGGATATTAACTATTGTGGCGTAAAAATTCTGCCTGTTCAATTTTATTATCATAAACCGTTAATTCTGTAATCGGTGCAGATTCCACCACTACATTGTGTGAGGTAACTCCCCATGATTTGAAATCATCACTTCCAATATACTTCACAAAGTTGTATATATTAAGTGTAATTTTCTGTTTAACAGTTAAAAGTATATCGTTGATATAGGTATTGTCTATTACCACATATTTTAAATCTGGCGGGATATTATGAGCTCTTAGAGAAGGGTGGCTACTTTTTGACGGAATTACACCATCCGCCATCAAATCCTTTAAAACCATATGGAAATAGTCATTAATTCTTCGGTCAACCTTAAACCCTAAAAGGAAGTTCACTTTATAAACCGTTCCTGGTAAAATCTCATCAACTGTATATTTAAAAGTAAATGGATCTTCCTGATTTACAATACTTAGAATAAAATAATGATCTGCTCTTTTCGGCTGTTTCTTAATGATAGAATAAATAATTTTAGATTCTACTTCATCATTTCTTTTAGCTCTGCTTAAATAGGCAAGATTGGTAGCATATTTAGGAATAGTTTCATCCAATTTCATATCCTTAATAATTGAAACATAGCTGTCTATCTTTACAAAGTTGATGAACTTAGTTTTAATTAATCTTCCGTTATACCAAGCGTACATACAAACTCCGATGAATCCTGCTAAGATAACTGTGATCCAACCTCCTTCGAAGAATTTGATAATATTAGCACTAAAGAATCCTAATTCGATAGATAAATAAACTAAAGCGAAAAATAAAATTAACAATTTATTTATTCTGTGTTTTAGCAACCAGAAAATTAACAATATGGTTGTCATTAGCATCGTTACTGTAATGGAAAGACCATAAGCCGCTTCCATTTTCCCCGATTCTCTAAAGTGAAGAACCACAATGATACAAAGAATAAGAAGTCCCCAATTGATTCTTGGGATATACATTTGTCCTTTAACTCCGGAAGGATAATCAATTTTTTGATTAGGCCATAGGTTAAGTGACATAGCCTCAGAAAATATGGTAAACGAACCTGTAATCAAAGCCTGACTCGCAATAATTGCTGCAGCAGTCGCTAAAATTACTCCCGGAACGATCATCCATTCTTCCATAATTCCAAAAAACGGATTTACTACAGAGAAACCAGGTTTCGCATAATTCGTTAAAAGCCAAGCCCCTTGCCCAAGATAATTTAAAATAAGCATGATCTTAACGAAGGCCCAACTCACTCTAATATTTTTAGCACCACAGTGCCCTAAATCTGAATAAAGAGCTTCTGCACCAGTTGTACAAAGGAAAACAGCTCCAAGAATAACAATTGCACTCGGAGAGTTTACAATAAGCTTGTAAGCATAATATGGATTGAAAGATCTTAAGATCTCAAAATTCTCAGTTAAATGCATAACTCCTAAACCTCCCAACACCAAGAACCAAACCACCATTACAGGGCCAAAAAACTTCCCAATAAAGCTTGTTCCAAATTGTTGCACAACAAAGATTAGAATCAGAATTCCAATAGTAATTGTAACAACAGGTGTATGAGGGTTATATATCTCTAGACCTTCAATAGCCGACATTACGGTAAGTGAAGGTGTGATGACACCGTCTGCAACCAATGCGGCGGCACCAACAATTGCTACAAGGTATAGCCAGCCTTTTTTAAGATTTTTAACTAATGAAAATAAAGCTAAAATACCTCCTTCCCCTTTATTATCTGCCCTTAAGGCAATGATAACATATTTTACGGTAGTTTGAAGGGTAAGCGTCCAGATGATACAAGAAAGAGCGCCTTCTATATATTCATTGAAAGGCATATTACTACTTGCACCTCTTGCATTCACAATTGCTTTCATTACGTAAAGCGGTGATGTTCCAATATCTCCAAAAACAATTCCTAAAGAAACTAGAACCCCAAAAAAAGAAAGTTTTTTAATGTCAAAATGATGACCACCTTCTGTAACTTCTGCCATATCAGCTTATATATTTTAAGTGCGCAAATTTATACTAAATTTATGACCTTAGGTGCTTTTCTTCATGCATAGAATAAATGAAAAAGCTTCCTTTCGGAAGCTTTTTTCTATTATATCTATTTAACGTACATCGCATTTTTGATCTCCTCTTTCACTTTTTCAAGTTTAGGGAACCATTCTGCAAATAATGCAGCTGAGTATGGTGCAGGAGCATCAGGAGTAGTAATTCTCTTGATTGGCGCATCTAAATAATCAAATGCTTTCTGTTGTACCATATAGGTAATCTCAGAAGAAATAGACGCAAACGGCCAAGCTTCTTCTAAAATAACTAATCTATTTGTTTTCTTTACAGACGTTAAGATGGTATCAAAGTCTAAAGGACGAACTGTTCTAAGGTCAATAACCTCTACAGAGATTCCTTCTTTAGCCATATCTTCAGCAGCCTGAATAGCCAACTTCATGATTTTTCCGAAAGAAACTAAAGTTACATCTGTACCTTCTCTCTTGATATCTGCTTTTCCGATTGGTAAATAGTACTCTTCTTCAGGAATTTCCATTTTATCACCATACATCTGCTCAGATTCCATGAAAATGATCGGGTCATTATCCTGAATAGCTGTTTTCAACAATCCTTTCGCATCGTAAGGATTTGAAGGAACTACTACTTTAAGACCAGGAACGTTTGCAAACCAGTTTTCGAAAGCCTGAGAGTGTGTAGCTCCCAATTGTCCTGCAGAAGCCGTAGGACCTCTGAAAACGATCGGACAGTTCCACTGACCACCACTCATCTGACGGATCTTAGCCGCGTTATTGATAATCTGATCAATACCTACTAATGAGAAATTGAACGTCATATACTCTACAATTGGTCTGTTACCATTCATCGCAGCACCTACAGCAATCCCTGTAAAACCAAGCTCAGCGATTGGTGTATCGATTACTCTCTTAGGACCAAATTCATCCAACATTCCTTTTGAAGCCTTATACGCACCATTGTATTCTGCAACTTCCTCCCCCATTAAAAAGATGGATTCGTCTTTACGCATTTCCTCGCTCATTGCTTGCGCAATTACCTCACGAAAAGTATATTCTGCCATATTTATTTGAAAAATTTAGACTACAAAAATAGTGTTTTTTTATTATTAACATAACAAAATTGAAATCTCATTGAGTGAAATATGGCTTTATTCATTTTATTTAAACCTCGTTTTCCTCTACTTTACTCAATTCTTTATAATTTTTCTGGAGATCAACGAGTATTTTCCCGTATGTTTTTTTGTAAATTATATATAATAAGTATGTCGTAATAATTAAAACCACTCCAAAGACTATATAATTTCCAAGTTCAGGAGTCATGCGTTCAGAATTCGTAGTATGAAGATTATTATGATTATATCCATCATTAAGCCCAGCCATGAAATCTTTGGTATTATGTTTAAAATCAATACTATTCATCAAAATAATCAAAAGGAAAGAAATTCCGGCATATCCAAAAATTATTTTTCTGGTATTTAAAATACTTTTCATTAGTGATATTGAGCTTTCTTCAGTTTTCATTTTAAAATAAAAATAAATAATCAAAGCAAAAAATACGGCAAACAAAACAATTCTGAGGATAGGAAGTTCTTCGTCAATATATCCGTAAATTGCCCAAAGAACAATTTCTATTAAGCCTATTAAACATAAAACTCTGGTAACCGAAACAGATTTTTGTTTTATCATTTCATAAAGTTCTTTTTCTGAATAGTTTTTAAATTCATCAGATTCTTTATTCCAGTCTTTCTTTAAAAGTTCTAATTCTTCCATCTTATTTTGTGTTGAGTTTTAATTTTAAATTGTTTTTGGCTCTATTCATTTTCACTCTAGCATTTCCTTCTGTTATTCCGAGAATCTCCCCAATTTCTCGATAAGGTTTATCCTCCAGATACATCATGATTAATGCTTTTTCAATATCTGAAAGTTCATAAATTGCCTTGTACATCTTTTTAAGTTTATATTCATCATCTTCATAGGTTTCATATTCTATTTTTAATGATGAAATATCTATATCCGAATGTTGAACATCTTTTTTCTTAGGCTTTTTAAATAATGTAATTGCTGTATTCAAGGCTACACGATACATCCATGTTGAAAATTTTGCTTCCCCTTTAAAACCCGGGAAGGACTTCCAAAGCTGAATGGTAATTTCCTGAAAAAGATCTTCATGATCTTGTACATTATCGGTGTATATCCTGCATATCTTATGTACAAGCCTTTGATTTTCTTTCAAAAAATGTATGAATGTCTTTTCCAAATTTGTGGTCATATACTATAAGTGTGCACTTTATTTTTTCGTTACAGATTTTTGCAAAATAAAAACGGCATCTCAATAATGAAATGCCGTTGTAAATTGTATAATAAACTTGATTAGTTAACTTTCTGCCAAGTTTGAGATCTTCCCATTAAAGATATTCCTACATATCCTCTCACATTTAACAGATCTCCGCTTTTTGTGATTGTACATTTATAAGTTTTCCCGGTTTTAGGATCTGTAATTGTTCCTCCCGTGAACTCATCACCATCTTTTTTCAAACCTCTAATGATTTCCATCCCTAAAATTGGTTTGTTTTTTCTGTCGTCTTTACAATCTACACAATTAGGATTTGCTGGTTTTATTAACAATTGAGAAACCTTCCCATAATATTGATCTCCTTTTTTATAGATCTCTACGATAGATTTTGGCTGTTTAGTTTCATCGTCAATTGTTTTCCACTTCCCTTCAATTTGTGCAAAAGATAATACACCAAATAAAGAAAATACTAATGTTAATAATAATTTTTTCATATTTCTTATCGTTTTAATTCCAATACAATATTTTGTTGTCTATATTAATGCTAAAAATATAAATTAATTTCAAACAAACAAAAATTTTTATTATCCAAAGCATATATAACAATATAGATACCAATTTTCAGAATTAAACACGTATTAAACGTTAATATAATTTTCTATTGATAATCTTATTCATGTAATCCTGATACCATGCTTTAGCAATCTGTTGACCTTTTTCAGCCTCTGGATTATTCTTCAACTGATCCATCAGATTCTTTTCTAAACCAAGATCTGATTTATCAAAAATTCCCACTACGTTTTTACCATCAAAGCGGTAAATGTAATTTCCAATCATAAACTGTTCTACAGTACCATCTGAATTCGCAATAATAGCAGGATATTTTTTATCGCTTACCAAACTTCTTCCCCAACTTCTTATTCTTTTATTATATCCTATAAGATCAGCCAAAGTTGGATAGATGTCAATCTGTTGTGCTTCTTCAGTATTTACTCCTTTTAAATTATATTCAGGGTTTGGCGAATACAAAATAAGCGGAACTGCGAAACGATTCATTGCCTTCTCGTATTCAGGATAGTAAATTTCATTAGGATGATCTCCTGTGAAAACAAAGATCGTATTGTTATACCAAGGTTGTTTTTTAGCCGTTTCAAAATACTTTTTAATGGAATAATCAGTATATTGAATAGGCTCATGCATTTGATTTTTCCCTTTTTTGAATTTACCATGATATTTTTCAGGAATTTTGAACGGATGGTGAGAAGATGCTGTAAAAACTGTCGCCATGAATGGTTGAGTTTTTCCCACATTTTTAGCAAAATACTGTAAAAAAGGTTCATCCCAAATAGCCCACATTCCATCGAAATCTTCATCGTGATTATATTCTGTTTTTCCGAAGTAATGTTTAAAACCCAAAATATTTCCAAAGCCTAAAAAGCCCATAGAACCGTTGGGTGCGCCATGATAAAATGATGTATCATAGCCTAAATCATTACAAACCGAAACAATGGACTGTATTTTCTGATTAGAATACGGTGAACTCGTAAACGCATCCGTAAGACTAGGAATACTCGCCAGAACACTACTCATCCCATGAATAGATTGTCTCCCGTTCGCAAACATATTAGGAAAAATCAAACTTTGACTTGCCAGACTATCAATAAACGGAGTATAAGAAACATAATCTTTTATATTTTTATCTTTATTAAAAGCTCCGGAATATTCTCTACCGAAAGATTCAACAATGAAAATTACAATATTAGGCTTATTAGCCACTTTTCTATCGTAAATTTTATAAGGCTGAATATTTTCATCAATAAATTTTTCATCTACAAAATGAACTTCCTTAAAATTATTTGTATTTAGGGTTCTGAAAAATGAAAAAGTACTATTCAGAACAAGATTTCCCTGTGATGGAACTTTTACAAAGCGGTTTGCATCCACCAAATTGATTGGCCTTGTACTATGTTTGAAATCCCCACGAATTCCACCAACACATAAAACCGCAGTCAAACAAAGCGTAACGATTGATAAAATAAAATAAGGAATTAATTTTACAGGTTTGCGTTCTTCAATTTTTACTTTTTTGTAAAGGAAAATCCACAGCCACATCAACACAACAAACCATATTAATATAAAAGGATTTTGAACAATCGAAGCTGTAAAAACTTTGAAAATATTAGATTCGTGTTGCGCTACCTGAAGCGCAGCAGAAGTCAACCTTGTCTGCGCAAACTTAAAATACACAAAATCACCAAAATTCATGGCATAAGCAATACCGTTTGTTACAAAATACAACCAGAAAAGCACTTTCTGATAGCCTTTCTTGGTATTAATAACAATCGGAACCAAACTTAGCAGAATAAACAGTGCATTCACATATAAAATCGCCGTTGTATCAAACGCAATCCCGTGAAATGCCAAGCCGAAATAATCGGATACAGAATCAACTTTTATCAGTTCTTTATTGAAATACCAAAATAAAAATCTTGCAATCTGATAAAAAAAGTATGCTAAAAAAATCCGGTATAAAAGTACCAGAACTTCCTGTTTTCTAAATTCTTTAAAAAATTTCATTTGGCAAATTTACATCAAATTCATATTAATCTATTTTTTAGTGCATAAAATTTTGAGTTAGAATTTTCAAAAACAGTAATTTTGCGATTATGAATTTCATTAAAAATAATCTGGCCAATGCATTAACGCTAGCCAATCTATTTGCTGGTTGTGTGGGTGCCATTCATCTTATTTTAGGTGATTATCAGACGACTGCGATCTGCCTTATTCTTTCTTCAATATTTGATTTTTTTGACGGATTTGTGTCAAGAGCCTTAAAATCAAATTCAAATCTAGGACTTCAGCTGGATTCTCTTGCTGATATGGTGAGCTTTGGTTTGATTCCCGGGTTAACAATGTATAAAGCATTAGAACCTTTCGGAACCGAATTATTAGGGCTTCACCTTCCTTTTGAAATCAAATATTTCGGATTGCTTGTTACTCTTTTTTCTTGTTTAAGACTTGCCATTTTCAATCTGGATGAAGAACAACGCTATTATTTCAAAGGATTAAATACACCAACCAATACCGTTTTACTTTTTGGCCTGTATTATGCATTCAAAGAAACCAATTCTTTCAGTTTCCTTTTTGAAAATGAACTGTTATTGGTTCTGTTAACCATTATTACTTCTTGGTTGTTGATCAGCCCAATAAAAATGATGGCAATGAAATTCAAATCAAAAAAGATTCAGGATAATTATGCTAAACTCATATTAGTCGTAGGCGGAATTGCTATTTTGGCTATCTTTCAGATCGTTGGAATTCCAATGCTTGTTATTTATTATATATTAGTATCATTAGTATTTCAAAAACAACTTAGTTAGAAATTAGATGCTAGAAGCTTTTAATCACATCATTTCAAATTAAATATATTATCAAATTTTCAAATTAAACAAAATGAATTTAAAACTATATAAACCTCTTTGTATTTTTGACTTAGAAACAACAGGAACCAATATTGCTAAAGACAGAATTGTTGAAATCTGTATTTTAAAAGTAAATCCTGATGCTTCAAGAGAAAGCAAAACATGGAAAGTAAATCCTGAAATGCCAATTCCCGTAGAATCTAGCCAAATTCACGGAATTTATGATGAAGATGTAAAAGATGCTCCAACTTTCAAAGAAATCGCTTCAAAAGTAATGGAAATGATTTCAGGTGCTGATTTGGGTGGTTTTAATTCAAACAGATTTGATGTTCCTTTATTGGCAGAAGAACTTTTAAGAGCTGAACTTGATTTTGATTTAAGTAAATTTAAACTTGTTGATGCTCAAACCATCTTCCATAAAAAAGAGCCTAGAAATTTAGGCGCTGCTTACCAATTCTATTGTGGAAAAGTTCTTGAAAATGCACATTCGGCTGAAGCTGATGTAATGGCAACTTTCGAAGTTTTAGATGCTCAGATAGGAAAATATGATGATATTCCGAATGAAATTGCTCCTTTAAGTGAATTCACTTTCCATAATAAGAATGCAGATTTAGCAGGTTTCATCGGTTATAATGATAAAATGGAACCCGTTTTCAATTTCGGAAAATATAAAGGTCAGGGGGTAAAAGCAGTATTCCAAAAAGATCTTGGATATTACGGATGGCTTCAAAATGCCGATTTCCCTCTTTACACCAAGAAGGTTTTCACCAAAATACAATTGTCAGGTAAATTCTAATCATATGTCAGAATTAGTTAAGTTTAAATTTTACGAGACTGCTCTTGAAGCCAATAGAGATAAACAGATCTTGACTGAAAATGAGATCAACAGCTTCATTGCTAATGAAAATCTTATTCAATCGGATTGGTTGCTTTCGCAGGCTGTAGGTGGAATTCAGTTGCAGGTTTTTGAGGAAGATGTAGAAAAAGCAAAAGAAGCTTTACAGAATTATGCAGAAAATGAAAAAATTTCACTAGAAGTAGAACATACCATTGCAGATCCTAAGTTTGATTTTGTATGCCCAAAATGTGGTTCCAACCATATTTACAGAGACGACAGCGCAACAAGCTTTTTTGGTGTTTCTCTTTTAACAAGTCATAAATTCATCTGCTATTATTGCGAGAACGAGTTTACGCATTAACATAAAAGTATGAAGATTGCTAAGCGAATCTTTATGTATATCTTAATAGGTGTTTTATCGATACCTATTTTTGTTATTGCTTACTTTTACATCACATGGAAAAGTATTATCATTGATGAAAACTTACCTAAACAAGCAATTTATAAAACGTTTGATCACCAAAAGCAAGAATCTATTTTTGGAGGAGAAAGTGATAAAAATAAAACAAATAATTTTAGAATAAAAATAGATAGTTTAGAGGGCCAATATTTCAGTTGTTCAGTCTATAATTATAGGCCTTTTTTGAAAATATATCTTTCGATAGGAGATGGATTTAGTGGTGGTGGATATGATATTGACATTGTAAATAACAGATATAAATTATCTCCTTATTATTATACGGATGTTATAAAACCTTTTGATTTTTTTGAAAGCGAAGAATATTATAAAATTCTAAATAAAAAGCTAATTCTTAACAAAGATTCTTATAAAAAAGGGGATAGTATTTTTGGATACATCGAGCTAAAGATCCAGAAAAGATACGGACCAGAAAAATATTTCGAAGAAGGGAAAGGATATTTTAAAGCAGTTGTTGAATAAAATCATTAACATTAAATAAAGTTGAGATTCATTTACTTCGGCAAACTCAGTACAGGTCTTCACAATATCCTTACTGCTCTCTACTTCTTTTGTTTAGGTACTCTTTTCAATATGACAAACGAAATGATGATTTGATGGTGATAGACTGAAATAAAGACTAAAACCCTAGCCCCGATTGCAGCGGCATCCTTTTGTGTAGCGCAGCGGAACAAAAGATAAAGCGGAAAGCGGGAAATTGCTTCAAAAATAAATAAAACAGCTATTCAAAAAAATAGTTCAATAGCTAAAAAATAAAGTAAAAATAATTGTGAGATTGCTTTACTTCGACAAGCTCAGCATAAACTTGCATTCGCTTCTCGCAATGACCTAAATAAAAAGTTATGAAAATAATCTGCATCGGAAGAAATTACAGTGAACACGCGAAAGAATTAGGAAACGAAATTCCTGAGAAACCCGTTATTTTTATGAAGCCCGATACCGCGGTTTTGAAAGGAAATGATTTCTATATTCCTGAATTTTCAAATGACGTTCATTATGAACTGGAAGTTGTTTTGAAAATTTCAAAAGGGGGAAAATACATCCAGAAAGAAACAGCTCATAAACATTATGAAGAAATTGGGTTGGGAATAGATTTTACGGCTAGAGATCTTCAAAGCGAGTTAAAATCTAAAGGTCTTCCATGGGAGCTTGCCAAAGGTTTTGACGGTTCTGCTGTGGTTGGAAACTTCTTTAAAAAAGAGAATTATAATCTTGACGGTCTTCAATTTTCATTATTAAAAAATAAAGAAAAAGTTCAGGACGGGAATACAAAAGATATGATCTTTTCATTTGATGATATCATTGCATTTGCTTCTCAATATTTCACGTTAAGAGTGGGTGACCTTATTTTCACAGGTACTCCAAAAGGGGTTGGAAAAGTAGATGAAAATGATATTTTGGAAGCTTATCTTGAAGATGAAAAAATTCTGGATATCCGAATATTATAAGTAATTTAATACCAGGTCTAACAATTTTTTGCTATCTTTAGATAACAAAATTAAAGGTTATGATAAATATTGTACTGCCCGTAGATTTTGGGGATAAAACAGAACAGCTTGTAGATGGGGCTATAAAATTCGCAAAAGAAATCAACGGTAAAATTTTTCTAATTCATGTTGCACCTTCAGATATTGGTTTTGCCATCGGAGATATGGGATTTCAGTATTTTCCTGAAGTGGAAGCTAATGAAATAAGGGAAGAATTGGTTCAACTAAATACAATTGAGCAAAGAATTATCGCCCATAATGTAGATTGTGAACACCTTTTGAAGCAAGGAATTGCAAAAGATATTATTCTGGAATACTGTAAAACAAAAAATGCCAATTACATTGTAATGGGATCACACGGAAGAAGTGGCATCTATGATGTATTTGTAGGAAGTTTAACCAAAGGATTGACGAAAGATTCTCATATTCCTGTTTTGGTACTTCCAATCCACGAGCACACTCATTAAATTTTAATCGTTACTCATAAAAAAACCGACCAAACACTTACGTTTTGATCGGTTTTTTACTATATAACCAATTAATTAACCTTCTTTTTTGTAGATCGTAGGATCATAATAAGGGTTTTTACCCTCTGTTGGAGAATAGTAGTCTTTATCTTTATCACCACCTAGTGTCGCTACTAGTACATAGCACCAATATGTGAACATCACACAGCAAACAGCAAATAAGATCCAGTTTAAAACATTTCCGAAAGACTCAAAAAAGCCGAAAGACCATTTGAAAACTTTGCTTAAGAATAGAAAGAAAGACGTCATTATTTTCCTTTTTTAAATTAACTTTGTACAAATTTATAAAAAATGTTTAAATTACTTTCAAAAGAAAGCAATATTTTTTCAATTCCTGTTTATATTGGTTTTCTTCTTTTAATCGTAATCGTATTTAACATATTGAATTTCAACACAAAAGAGACAATTACAGCAGGGATAACATTTCTGGGAATTGCCTTGGGATATTTTTGCTTTCATAGCATTGCTCTTAATTATCAGACACACCTGCCTTTATTTTTATATACATTCTTTATTTTCGGGTTGTATCCCGGCAATTTAGATATTGGAATTGCAGTTGCACTTCTTACCAATTCTTTTCTTTTATTACTTTTAACAAGCACAGATGAAGATCTTAGAAAGAAATCTTATGTATTGGTGGGCTCCATTATCGCATTGAATTTTATTTTTCTGCCAACAACATGGCCAATGGCGGTTTTTGTGATCATTCACCTTATTGCTACCTCGCAGAAGATTGTATTAAATATTTTCAGGTTTATTTTTGGGGTGTTACTAATAGCATTCAGTTACTTTTGCATCATGTATTTCTTTAGATTTACCTCTTGGAATCTTGATTATTTCCCATTTGGAAAAATGAGAATCATAACAGATTATACTCAACTGTTACCTTTAATCCCGATTGCTTTAATGCTGATTTACGCAGTATATGACCATTTCCAAAACTATAATAAAAAAAGCCCGATAAGCAGATATAAGTATACTTTTCTACTGGTCTTTTCATTAGCTCAGCTTGTTACTATTATATTTTATATGAATACGAGCTATGAATATTTATTACTATTGGCATTTCCTGCAAGTATTATTTTGAGCAGGATGCTAAAGTTTTTACCTAAATATTGGATGCAGGAAGTAAGCATATGGCTTATCCTTATTAGTTTAGTTACTTTTAAAGTAGTAAGTTACCTTTAAAACAGGTATTTATTTCGATTGAATAAAAAAAGATTATGATTCAGATAGACGAAAAATTGATTTCCGAGGATATATTTTCCGAAGAATTTGTTTGCAACCTTAGCAAATGCAAGGGTGCATGTTGTGTGGAAGGAGATGTAGGTGCTCCGTTAGATAAAGATGAGCTGGAAATTTTAGATTCAATTTTTGATAAAATAAAGCCCTACCTTACTCCAGAAGGGATCAAAGCTGTTGAAGAGCAAGGAACTTGGACAACAGATCCTTCGGACGGAATGTACGTAACGCCAATGGTTGAAGACCGTGAATGTGCTTATGTAACATATGATATACGAGGAATTACAAAATGTGGAATTGAAAAGGCTTACGAAGATGGCGCTGTAGATTGGCAAAAACCAATCTCATGCCACCTCTATCCTATCCGTGTCACAGAATATTCTGCATTTACTGCTTTGAATTATCATGAGTGGAATGTATGCAGCGATGCTTGTACACTAGGAAAAGAACTTCAGGTTCCTATTTACAAATTCTTAAAAACACCATTAATAAGAAAGTATGGTGAAGAATTCTACGGTGTTCTAAGTGAAGCTGCCGATGAATGGAAGAAAGAATATGGCAACTAAAAATAAAAGCCGCAAATCAGTGATTTGCGGCTTTTTTATCGTTAAAAATTAAATATTTCTATTTAAAATCTGCATCTGTAACTCCAGAATTGATTACAATTTTTGTTGTTTTAATTGTAATCTTCTGACCTTTTCCTTCAGCTTCAATTTCAGATGGGAATTGGATACCATCTACTGTCATATAGCTTTTGATTGTTGCTGTTCCTTCCTCAGAACTAGATTTATGCAATAAAGAAGTAGAAGCATCAAAATAATATTTTCCTTTATCTGAAGCTAAAACATTGTAATCTTTTCCATCTATTTTTTCTACTGTAACATTTGGAAATTTAGCAGGATCATACCCTAATGCATCAATTGTCTTGCTTTTTTTAAGTTCAACAACTTTGTCTGCAGGAATATCATTTTTTTGTCCCATTTGGTCAAAATATCCTTTCTCTCCATCAAAAAGCTGAGTCATTGTCTGTCCCATTACTGTTTGTACAGATTTGAATTTATTACCCATTTTTTTAGTCGTCATAGAGATTTCCATCCCTTGTACAGAAAGCGTATTATCTGTGATGGTACTTTTTACGCCTTCTAATTTATCTTTTCCACCCAAAACTTTAAGATAATTATCTATAACTTCTTTGGAGGTTAGTTTTGATTTTACAGCTTCCGTTTTAGCGGGAGCAGCAGTTGTTTTTTGCGCAGCTACTGATGTGGAAAATAGTACAGCACAGAAAAACGGGATGATGATCTTTTTCATATACGAATTTTAAAGCGTAAATATAGGAATATTGACTGATATAAAATCTGCTTGTTTTGTAATAAAAAAGTGTTAAAAATCTGTCTTATTAAACCAATTAAAATGATAATTTCCCCTATCTTCTTAAAACAATATAATAAAATCTTAAATTTGTTTGCATGAATATACTGGTAATAGAAGATGACTTACGCGTTGCAGATCTCATTCACAGAGGGCTGCAGGAGCATGGTTTTACTGCAACCCTGGCTTACGATGGGCTTTCAGGCAAAAAATTGGCTCTGCAAAACGATTATGATCTCATTATTACAGATATTATCCTACCCAAAATGGATGGCCTTGATCTTTGCAAACAGGTTCGCCAGACCAAGCCTGAACTTCCTATCATTATGCTCACCGCCTTAGGAACTACAGATGATAAAGTAGAAGGTTTTGACGCCGGAGCTGATGATTATCTGGTAAAGCCTTTTGAGATGCGTGAATTGTTAGTCCGTATCCGAGCTTTGCTTAAACGCAATCATAAAACCGTAAACAACACCGGTTTTATCCTCCGCTTTGCTGATCTTGAAATGAACTTAAGTACTAAAATTGTAAAAAGAGGAAACCAGGAAATCAATCTCACACCCAAAGAATTTAAACTGTTGGAATACATGATTCAAAACCCGGAAAGAGTATTATCCCGAGTAGAAATTGCAGAAAAAGTTTGGGACACGCATTTTGACACAGGCACGAATTTTATTGATGTATATATCAATTATTTAAGAAAGAAAATCGATAGAGATTTTGAAGAAAAACTGATCCATACCAAATCCGGGATGGGATTTATCTTAAAGAATAAATAATGCAGATTAAGACCAGAATCACCTTATTGTTTACCGCAATTACAGTCACTATTCTATTGGTGTTTGCTTTAGTGGTGTATACTTCTGCCAAAGAAAGCCGGGAAAAAGAATTTTATAATCTTTTGAAAAAAGAAGCTTATACCAAAGCCAATATCTTTCTCAATGCTCATGTGGATAAAAAGACGCTCCAGGAAATTTACCATAACAACCGAAATATACTGAACGAAGTAGAAGTCGCCATCTATGATACAGATTTTAACCTCATCTATCACGATGCTGTAGATAGCGATATTGTAAAAGAAACTCCTGAAATGCTGCAAAATATTCGGTTAAAAAAGCAAATCAGTTTTTATCAGGGAGAATGGCAGGTTGTAGGGATTGTTTACCAATACCAATACAAAGAATATTTAATTACTTCTGCAGCGTATGATCTTTACGGTTATAATAAGCTGAACGATCTTCTAAAGACCATCATCATTGTATTTTTTACGTCTTTAGTCATTATTTATATTGCGGGAACATTGTTTTCAAGTAGGATATTAATGCCTATCAAAAAAATGATGGAAAAAGTAACAACCATTTCTGCAACCAATTTGGATCTCCGCTTGGTAAGCTATAATAGTAAAGATGAGCTTTCCCAACTCGCGAACACATTCAATGAAATGCTGGATCGATTAGAAAACTCTTTTGACTCTCAAAAACATTTTGTTTCTAATATTTCTCATGAGCTCAGAACTCCCCTTTCAGCTATGATTGCAGAACTCGAAATTTCCGGCAATAAAGAACGAAATATTCAAGAATATAAAACGGTTATCCATAATGTTTTGACGGATGCTAAAAAACTGGTACGCCTTTCTAACAGTTTATTAGATTTAGCAAAAGCCAATTATGATCGTTCAGAGATCGGTTTTAAACCCATTCGTATTGATGAAGTTTTATTGGATGCCCGAAAACAAACCCTTCAAGCCAACTCCGACTATAAAATTGATATTCACTTTGAAAATGATTTTGAAGATGATCATCAGATTTCAGTGAACGGAAATGAATATCTTTTGAATGTAGCTTTTATTAATATTTTCGAAAACGGTTGTAAATTTTCCAATGACAAGCAGAGCATTGTTTCTATTTTATTTGATGCTAAAAAAATAATCCTGAAGTTTTCTGATAAAGGAATCGGTATTACTGAAACCGATTTAGAAAACATATTTACCCCTTTCTACCGCGGAGAAAATAAAACGTTCGCAGATGGAAATGGGATTGGCTTATCTCTTACCCAAAAAATCATCAACCTTCATGAAGGGAAAATAAGTGTTCAATCTTCACTCAATCAAGGCACTACTTTTATCATTGAGCTACCTCATCTTTAATTCTCTAATAAAATTCTAATTTTTTTCTGTAGATTCTCTAACTGCCTTTCAGGAAAGGGATACAGACCTTTGCACCCACAATTAAAAACGGTAGCAAATGGAACTATTAGAATTCACTACAAGACTTTTTAGCAGTCTGCTCCTTGGTGCTATTATTGGCATCGAGAGACAGTGGCGACAAAAAAGTGCAGGACTAAGAACCAACACACTGGTATCTCTTGGCTCTACTGCTTTCCTATTACTTTCCTTAGAAATTGGAGGGGATGCTGTAGGAAGAATAGCCTCATACATCGTAAGTGGAATTGGCTTTCTTGGTGCCGGAGTCATCATGAAAGATGGGCTTAATGTATATGGCCTCAACACCGCTGCTACCATCTGGTGCTCTGCAGCGGTAGGAACATTATGTGGGATGGGATTATATGGCCAGGCAGCCATTGTTACAGCCGCTATTATGCTTTCTCATATCATCCTAAGACCTTTAGGTATTCTATTAAATAAATTAAGTTTCCATACTTCAAACGGCGCCCAAACCGATTATTTATTTACCATAAAATGCAGACCCGAAGTAGAAAATCATATCCGCATATTGCTCATGCAAATGTTGGGAAATGATGAAAAACTTCTGATGAAATCATTATCCAGTGACGATACTGATGATTTGTCAAGCGTTATCATCACCGCGATTATTACAACCTTAACAGCACAAGATAGTTTAATAGAAAAAGCTGCCAGCAGGCTCACGATAGAAGATAAAGTAATGAAAGTCAGTTGGGAAATCATAGGCACACAATCTGATTTGTAGACCCTCCTATTCAATTATTGTCTATTGATTTCCCTTTTATTCAGCCCCTATTATTTTCTACAGTTCATACTAATTCTTACTTAATAATACACTCTATTATTATGAAACTAAACTTTAAAGCGAAAAACCCTTTTCATTCTGCGATTACATCCAACGGAATGAACGTAGGAACCATCACTAAGCTGCAAAATGCTTCCAAACAAAACGAGAATTTCATCTATGCTATGCTTGAAACCAGCGAAGAAGGAATCAGTGAGGTAACAGCTAATGACCGTATCCAAACCTTTGGAACCAACGAAATACAACATCAGAAAGCACCTGCATGGTATCTGCAGTTATTAAAATCATTTTTAAATCCGTTTATCTATATATTAATTATCATTGCCATTGTTTCATTTATCATTGATATCTGGTTACCCGCAAAAGAAGAACGTGATTTTAAAACATTGATCGTCATTTCTATTATGATTCTTATTAGTGCACTGCTCCGTTTCATTCAGGAATTCCGAAGCAACAGCGCTGCCGATAAACTAAAAAGCATGGTGAAAACCACCGCTACGGTAAAACGTAAATTTTTAGAAAAAAAAGAAATTCCGATCAGTGAATTGGTACCTGGTGATGTAATACACCTTTCTGCCGGAGATATGATTCCTGCTGACTGCCGCATTATGCAAAGCAAAGACCTTTTCATTAGCGAAAGCATGTTGACCGGTGAAGCGCTTCCGGTAGAAAAAAATCATCTTCCGATTCGGGACGCTGAAAAAAAGCAGATCATTGAGCTTAATAATCTTTGCTTCATGGGAACCAACGTAGTAAGTGGTTCTGCAACTGCTTTGATTGTAGCCACAGGAAAATACACCTATTTTGGAAGCATCAGCAAATCAATCATCACTGAAAGACCGGAAACAGCTTTTGATAAAGGTATTAATAAACTGAGCTTTCTTCTGATTCGCTTTATGCTTGTCATGGTTCCTGTTATTTTCCTAATCAATGGATTTGTAAAAGGCGATTGGTTAGAAGCTTTATTATTCTCAGTTGCCGTAGCCATAGGATTAACCCCTGAAATGTTACCCATGATTGTTACGGCTAATCTTGCCAAAGGAGCAGTAAACATGAGTAAGCATAAAGTGATTGTAAAAAGATTGGATGCCATCCAAAATATTGGAGCGATGGATATTCTTTGCACCGATAAAACAGGAACATTAACACTCGACAAAATTGTTCTTGAAAAACATTTGAATGTACTAGGCACCGAAGATGATGAAGTATTGAAATGGGCCTATCTAAACAGTTTTCATCAGACAGGATTAAAAAGTTTAATGGACAAAGCTATTTTAGAACACATCGAACTTCATGATTATCTGAAAGCGGATGAACAGTACATTAAAGCAGATGAAATTCCTTTTGACTTTCAACGAAGAAGAATGTCTGTCATCCTTAAAATGCACAATGGGAAACATTTGTTAATCTGTAAAGGTGCCGTAGAAGAAATGCTGGAATTATGCAGCCATGCCTTTGATCCGGGAGAAGACCGCAGCGTTCATATTGAAAATGATGTAGCCGTTAAAATGGATGATACCATGCGCAATACCGTTCTCAACACTTCAAAAAAAATGAATGAAGAAGGACTTCGTGTATTATTGGTAGCCATCCGAGAGTTTGATTCTCTTCATCCTTTAACCTACTCCATTGAAGATGAAAAAAATATGACGTTAACCGGATTTATTGGTTTCCTAGATCCTGCTAAACCTTCAGCACAGCCTTCTATTGAAGCATTGCATAAATTGGGTGTTACTGTGAAAGTGTTAACGGGAGATAACGAGATCGTTACGCAAAAAATATGTAAAGATGTTGGTATTCCGGTTCATCATATCATCAATGGACATGAGCTTGATGATATGTCAGAAGAAGCATTAACTGAGCAAATAGATCAAGTTTCTGTATTTGCAAAACTGAATCCGCTACAAAAAGTAAGAGTGGTACAAGCTTTACGAGACAAAGGACATACGGTAGGTTTCATGGGAGATGGAATTAATGATGCAGCCGCTTTGAAGCAAGCTGATGTTGGAATTAGTGTAGATACCGCCGTAGATATTGCCAAAGAAAGCGCAGATATTATTCTGTTGGAAAAAGATTTAATGGTGCTTCGAAAAGGAGTTATATACGGCAGAAGAACATTTGGAAATATCATTAAATACATCAAAATGACAGCCAGCAGCAACTTCGGAAATATGTTCAGTATGCTGGGAGCAAGTGCTTTTTTGCCTTTCCTTCCTATGTTGCCTGTACACATCTTAATACAAAATTTATTATATGATGTTTCTCAGATCTCCATTCCTTGGGATAAGATGGATGAAGAATTTTTAACTGAACCTAAAAAATGGGATGCAGTAGACGTTAGAAGATTTATGCTTTTTATTGGTCCGATAAGTTCCATATTTGATTTTATTACGTATGCGGTGATGTATTATTTCTTTAAAGCGAACAGCCCTGAGCATCAGACTTTATTTCAAAGTGGATGGTTTGTAGAAGGATTGCTTTCTCAAACATTAATTATTCACATGATAAGAACTCGGAAAATACCATTTATCCAAAGTTGGGCTTCTGCACCCGTTGTTGCATTAACTTCTTTAATTATGGTTATTGGAATTTTCATTCCGTTTTCTCCATTTGCTGCCGGGCTAAAATTACAGCCTCTGCCTTTAAGTTATTTCCCATGGTTGGTAGGGATTCTTTTATCCTATTGTTTATTGACCCAATTGGTGAAAAACTGGTTTATCAAAAGGTTCAACAGCTGGCTATAAATATAAAATAACATTTCATTCTTTTCTAATCAACTCCCATTTTGGGACAATTAATTTATATCAATAAAATTTAAAAATATGATGAATAATACCCTAGTCAAAATCATCAGCAACATGAAAACTGTTGTCGTATTGGCAGTGATTCCTTTTGCTTTACATTCTTGTAAAAATGAAAGTAAAGACAAGGATGATCAGGAAAATAATAAGAATTATACGGTGAGTAATGGAATCATTACTCTTGTTGAAAAATCAAGTATTAAAAGCCGCTTGAGCCTTTTAAAAACATCCGAACAATCTTTTAATTTAGAATTAACCACTGCAGGAACGGTACAATCTATTCCGAACAATCTGGCGGAAATAAGAGTTCCTTTTACCGGACGAATTCTAAAATCTTTTGTTCGATTAGGACAATCCGTGCAACCGGGTTCTCCCCTTTTTGAATTCAGTTCACCTGATTATTCCACTGCTCAAAAAGAATATTTTGACAGTAAGCAAGAATTAAAACAAGCCGAATTAACGAAAAAACGTCAACAAGATCTCTTCAAACACGGCGTGGGAGTCAAAAGTATATTAGAGGAAGCCAATACCGAATATGAGATCAAAAGATCAGCAATGCTCAATGCTGCCGCCGCTTTAAAGATTTTCAATGTAAATCCTGAAAAAACAAGTTTAGGAAAACCTTTAGTGATCACCTCTCCTATCGCGGGAGATGTTGTGATCAACAAAATGGTCATCGGTAATTATTCAAAAGAAGATGCGGATCCTGTAGCCATCGTTGCCGAGCTTTCCAAAGTTTGGGTGGTGGCTCAGGTAAAAGAAAAAGATATTCGATTTATCCACAAACTGGATAATGTTGAGGTGAATGTAGATGCTTTCCCGGACAAGAAAATCATCGGTAAAGTATATCACATCAATGACATCGTTAACGAAGAAACCCGAAGCATTGAAGTATTAATAGAATGTGACAACAAAAACAGAGATCTAAAACCGGGGATGTATGCTACCGTACATCTTACAGACGCTCCTTCATCTGCCATATTGCTTCCTTCAAAAGCAGTGCTTCAGGAAAATGATGATGAGTTTGTCTTTGTGGAAGTAGGAAAAAACAAATATCAAAAGAGAAAGATTGTAACTCAGGGAACTTCTGACGGAAAAATCGTAGTGAAATCAGGGCTAAAGGCAGGAGAAACCATTGTATCCAACGGTGGTATCTATTTATTGGAAGCTAAATAACTGTTTAAAAAAAAATCACATGAATAAACTTATCAATACTTCGATAAAAAAACGCATGGTCATGGCGGCCCTTTTTCTCCTGTTGGGATTTTTTGGATATTACTCATGGAAACAATTATCTGTTGAAGCCTATCCGGATATTGCAGATGTTACTTCTCAGGTAGTAACGCAGGTTCCTGGATTAGCAGCAGAAGAAGTAGAACAGCAAATCACCATTCCTGTAGAACGTGCCTTAAATGGTTTACCCGGAATGCATGTAATGCGTAGCAAAAGTACTTTTGGGCTGTCTATGATTACCATTGTTTTCGATGATGGCATCGATGATTATTTTGCCAGAACACGTATCAGCGAAAGGCTTGCAGAAGTAGCATTACCTTATGGCGCCGTGCCAGGTCTTGATCCGCTCACCTCACCTGTAGGAGAAGTCTACCGATATATTATAGAAAGTGACCATCATGATCTGCGTCAATTAACAGATCTGCAAAACTTCACAATCATTCCGCGCATCAAACAAGTTTCGGGGGTTGCGGATGTTACCAATTTCGGAGGAATTACGACTCAATTTCAGATTGAAGTTGATCCTAGAAAACTAGAGCAATACAATCTTTCATTAGATAAAGTGATTGCCACCATTGAAGAAAATAATGTAAATGCAGGAGGCAGCGTACTTCCCAGAGGAGATTTGGGATATGTGATAAGAGGAATCGGATTGGTAAAAAACCTTGAAGATCTTGGAAAAATTGTTGTAAAAACAGAACAGGGAGTTCCTATTTTCCTGAATGATATTGGGAAATTAAAATATGGGAACCTCGAAAGAAAAGGCGCATTAGGTTATAGCGACAGAAAAAGAAATTATTCCGAAAGCATAGAAGGAATTGTTTTGCTTCTTAAAGGGCAAAACCCTTCTGTTGTTTTGGAAGGTGTTCATCAGGCGATAAAAGATTTAAACAATGGCGAGCTTCCGGAAGGGGTAAAAATACACGCATTCCTAGACAGAACCGATCTTGTAAAAACGACGCTCGACACCGTTTCTCATACCTTATTAGAAGGCGTCGCGTTGGTTATTGTGATCTTAATTATCTTTTTAGGAAGCTGGAGAGGCGCTTTATTAGTCGCTATTACCATCCCGTTATCTTTATTAATTGCCTTTATTTTAATGCATTTCACCCATATTCCCGCCAATTTACTTTCATTGGGAGCCATAGATTTTGGGATTATTGTAGATGGAGCTATCGTTATGATGGAAGCTATTTTAAAGAAAAGAGAAGAAAACCCTAAAGAAGAATTAAAGGAAAAAAGTATTGCCAACATCGCTGCAGAGGTAGCAAAGCCTATTTTCTTCGCCACCATTATTATCATCACCGCTTATCTTCCTTTGTTTGCTTTTGAAAGAGTAGAGAAAAAACTATTTACGCCGATGGCATTTACGGTAGGCTATGCTTTATTAGGTGCATTAGGAGTTGCTTTATTGTTAATTCCGGGATTGGCTTATATGATCTATCGCAAGCCACAGAAAATATACCATAACAAATGGCTCGAAAAACTAACGAATATCTACTACAGCAGGATTCAGAAAATAATGAGTCACCCCAAAAAAGTATTTATTCCATTAGGGATTATCTTATCGTTAACAGCAGCATTAAGCTATTTTGTAGGCAAAGATTTCTTACCTCCTTTAGATGAAGGTTCCATTTGGCTGCAGGTACAATTGCCTTCCGGAATTTCGGTTGAAAAATCTAAGGAATTGAGTGATACACTTCGGGCAAGAACAATGAAACACAAAGAAGTTACTTATATCATGGTGCAGGCAGGTCGTAATGATGATGGGACCGACCCGTGGACCGCCTCCCACTTCGAAGTTTCTGTAGGAATAAAACCGTATAAAGACTGGCCATCAGGGAAAACTAAAAATGATCTTATTGAAGAACTTTCTCAAGAATATAAGAAGCTACCCGGCTATTCTGTAGGGTTTTCTCAACCGATGATTGATGGCGTAATGGATAAAATTTCAGGAGCTCACAGTGAACTTGTAGTAAAAATCTATGGTGCTGATTTTAAAGAAACCCGCAGAATTGCAGATGATGTGATGAAAACATTAAAAAAAGTTCCGGGCGCGGTTGATTTAGCCATTGATCAGGAGCCGCCGCTTCCTCAATTACAAATTCATGCCAACAGAGAGAAAATTGCACAATATGGATTGAACGTTTCTAAGGTTGCCGAATTAATAGAAGTTGCCATCGGAGGGAAAGCCGTCTCTCAAATTTTTATCGGAAATAAAGTCTACGACATCATCTGCCGATATAATGATGACAGCCGTAATACACCTGATAAAATTGCCAATCTGATGCTGACCTCAGAAACGGGTGCCAAAATTCCACTCTCTCAGGTGGCAGATATAAAACTGAGTACCGGAGAAAGCACCATCACCCGCGAAATGAATAAAAGACATTTAACCGTAAAATTAAATGTAAGAAACCGTGATCTTAATTCATTGCTTCAAGAAGCCCAAAGCAGCATTGAAAAAAATGTGAAGTATGATTATTCCAAATATAATATTGTTTGGGGAGGCCAGTTTGAAAACCAAAACAGAGCCTATACGAGATTGGCGTTTATTGTTCCTTTGGCATTAACTATTATGTTCATCTTATTGTATGCAGCATTTGGAGAATTTCGTCAGGCCGGGCTGTTAATCAGTATTGTTCCATTGGCTTTATTCGGTGGAATGCTTGCCTTAAATATTCGAGGAATGACCTTAAATGTATCTTCAGCCGTAGGATTTATCGCCCTCTTTGGCGTGGCTATTCAAAATGGAGTTTTGATGATCTCGCATATTAATCATTTAAGAAAAGAAGGAACAGATTTACTACAAGCCGTTATAAAAGGAGCAAAAGACCGTTTTCGCCCTGTTTTAATGACAGCCACCGTTGCCATATTGGGATTATTTCCGGCATCATTAGCAACAGGAATTGGCTCTGATGTACAAAGACCTCTCGCCACCGTAATTGTGTACGGATTGTTATTTTCTACCATTATTACGCTGTTTGCTTTACCCGCTTTGTATTATTTGATAGAAAGAAAATGGGGACAAAATTTTAATACACAAAAAGATTAAAAAATGAAAAAATATATAAAATCATTTTTCGGTATCATAATCTTAGGTTCAATATCTAGTTTACATGCTCAAATTATTGATACTGCTTTTGCCAAGCAACCTTTAGACTACCCTACTTATTTGAGTCTTGTGGGGAAAAATAATCTGGCGTATTCCGCAGAGAAATTTAATTTGAATATCGCTGATGCAGAAATACAAACGGCCGGTATATTTCCTAATCCGGAATTGGGTTTCGGGTGGGTAGATAACGGACAAAGAAGAATGAATATGGGGTATGGATTTAATTCTGAACTAACCTGGACATTAGAACTTGGCGGAAAAAGAAAAGCCCGAATAGATGTTGCCAAAAATCAAAAAGAATTGGCTCGATTATTATTAGATGATTATTTTCGAAATCTTCGTGCTGATGCTACGCTGGCTTTTTTATCGGGAATTCAAAATCGCTTGCTGCTGGAGGTTCAATCTTCCTCTTATCAACAAATGAAGCAATTGGCTGAATCGGATAATATCCGTTTTAAGTTGGGCGCTATTTCAGAAGTTGATTCCCGCCAAAGCAAATTGGAAGCAGGAACCATGCTTAATGATGTATTTGCAGCAGAAGCAAAATGGAAAGCCTCTTTATCAAGTCTTTCCTTACTTTTAGGAAGATCTCAAAATGATGCTTTCATTGATCCCAAAGGTGATTTTTCAGATTTTGATCGTGATTTTTCATTGCAGGAACTTATTCTTACCGCACAAAATAACAGGTCGGATCTTAAAGTAGCCCTACAAAATAAAAGTATTGCCGGAAGTGTATTAAAATTAGCCAAAGCCAACAGAGCCATAGACCTTGGCTTATCCATGGGAGCCAACTATGCATCGTATGTTCGTAATGCGATTGCACCTACTCCATCTACAACGGGCATTAATGTAGGTATTAGTATTCCGTTAAAGTTTTCAAATAATAAACCCGGAGAATTACTTGCTGCAAAATATACGTTGCAACAATCAGAACAGCAATATAAGCAGACAGAACTGGAAATTCAAAGTGAAGTAACACAGGCTTATTTTACTTATATCGCAGCTCAAAAACAGGTTAAACAGTTTAATACCGGATTATTAAAAGAAGCTAAAACAATTCTGGACGGCAAAATTTACAGCTATAAAAGAGGAGAATCTTCTATTTTGGAATTATTGACTGCCCAAAAGACGTATAATGAAGTCAAGCAAAACTATCACGAAGTGAATTACGAATTTGCTGCAGCTTTGGTAGAATTGGAAAGAACAGCCGGAATCTGGGATATTAATTTTTAATAAATAGCCTGTTTAAATAAATAGCCTGTTTAAATAAATTAAAAATTTAGCCGCAAAAAGTACAAAAGCGATTGTTAAACTATTTTGAAAACAAAAGGTTATAAAAGAATTAATTACAATCAAAACTTTTAAAATTCAACTTATATGAAAAAAATATTCATCATACTCATATCCTTTTTCATCTATTCAGTTTCGTATGCTCAAGTAGAAGAAAATAACAAGAATGATCTTTCCCCCGCTGATAACAATACAGTTTCATGGGGAATAAAAGCAGGTGTTAACATGTATAATCTATACGGAAAAGAAAGAGATTATATTTTTGCCGATCAGAAAACATCTTATCAACCAGGCTTTCATATCGGAGGTTTTGTAAACACCCGAATTAATGAAAGATTAGGACTTCGACATGAATTAATTTTCAGTCAAAGAAAAGCAGGCGTTCATCTTAGTGATTCCATTAACGGAATTTATAAATCTACCCTTACGATGTATTTTATTGATGTGGTTCCTGCCAACCTTACGTATCAGGTATCAAAAAACATTCAGGTATACGCAGGACCGTATGTAAGCGCCTTAGTAGCCGCCAATATTAAACGAAAAGATGAAAACGGAAATACTTTTAGAGACAAAAGTATTTATGGAGATCCTTCCAATGACGAAAAAGAAAGTCGCTATCTCCAAAAGTTTGATTTTGGATTGAACATCGGTGCGCAATATCAGATCAAGCATAATTTAGCGGTAGAATTAAAATACACGCATGGATTCCTAGATCTATTCCAATACGCCAACAGTTATACCAACGAAGATACCAAACATGATAAAATAAAAATTTTCAATAGAGGTTTTATGGCTTCTGTAGCATATAGCTTCAAGTAAATATATTTTATTAATGTAAAATAAACCCCATCAAATTGATTTGGTGGGGTTGTTAATTATTATGTTCTCTTTTCTAATATTTCTCTTTTACTTTTTCCAACCCAAAGTAATAAAAGTGCATCCATTATATAATACGACATGGTTTGTCGTGACGAGTGCTTAGCTTTGTATTAATAAAGAAAAAAGGAAATAACTTTCAAGTTAATTATTTTTAACAATCCTCAATTAGGTGAATTAAAATGATTATTTTCGCATCGCTTAAAACTAATAATCAAAGAGAACAATATATGAGAAAATTCTATATAGGTGCACTTTTTCTATGTGCAGTTGGCTACTCTGCTCAAGAAGTGGTTTGGCAAAAGGACATTAAATCCAATACTCAGGATTTTCTAAGCCAGGTCACTACAACAATCGATGAACAGTATTTAATTAGCGGAAGCTCCATCCAATCTAAAAAACTTTCTACAGACAACAAACAAAACAACGGTTACGATTTCCATTTGGTTAAACTTAACCAACAGGGCGAAGAAGTTTGGGAAAAGTATTTCGTCGGAAACAATCATGATTTCCTTTCAGCAACTGTATCAACCCAAGAAGGCGGATTTCTTTTAGCAGGCACTTCTTACAGCGGAAAAGGTCTGGATAAAAAAGATGATTCTAAAGGAGGATCTGATATTTGGTTGATAAGGCTTAATGAATTTGGAGACGAATTATGGCAAAAAACTTTAGGGAGTTCAGCCGATGAAGAAGCAAGATCAGTTATTCAAACGACCGATTTAGGATTCTTTGTTGCGGGTAATGTGCAAAACTCCGCTAAAGGTTATGGATCTAAAGATGTTTTAATTATAAAGCTCGATAAAAACGGAAAAGAATTATCACAATCTATTTTTGGAGGAAAAGGATTAGATGAAGTTGAAAAAATGATTCCAACAAAAGACGGAGGTACTTTGCTTGGGATATACTCCAGAAGTGGTATCAATGGTTCAAAGAAAACTGAAAACTTTGGCGAAGGAGATTATTGGATCATCAAGCTCAATAAAGAAGGCAAAGTAGAATGGGAGAAAAACTTTGGAGGAAAAGGTGATGACCATTTAAGAACGTTGGCTTTGACTTCAACAGGCTTTTTAATTGGAGGAGAATCGAGATCTGAACGCTCAGGAAATAAAACAGTTGGCATTGAAGAAGGTACGGATCTGTGGTTGATTTCGCTCAATGAAAGAGGTGAGGAAATCTGGCAGAAGTCTTACAACTTCAAGAACAGAGATGTTTTAATGGGAATGAGTGTTTTACATTCAGCAGATGATAAAACCTCAAAAGGGATTCTAATAGGCGGTTACACGCAAGCTGAGGGCAGAATACAAGCAGATGATGAAACTTTTTGGATGTTGTATTTAGATCAAAATGGGAATGAACAGTGGAGAAAACATGTAAAAGGAGAATCCAGTAAGAAAGAAGAAAGGTTATCTGATATTAAGCTCAACAGAGATGGCTCCATCGTTTTAGCAGGAACCAGTGCTGAGGAACTTGGAAAAGAAAACTGGAAGATTGTTAAGCTTGGAGATAAACAGATTGATCAATTGATTATAAAACAAGATATCAAGATCTATCCGAATCCTGTTTCAGATTATGCGTATGTAGAAATTGGGTTTGACTTTAAAGAAGCTGATATTATTGTTTACGATATGTCGGGAAGACAATTGCAAAGTTTTAAAACGAAGAATAAAGTGACTAAAATTAATACGCAAGCTTTGATTCAAGGAGCTTATTTGATTACGATTAAAACAGATTCTAATAAAACGGCTAACGCAAAACTGATTAAAAAATAAAACTAATTTTCATGAAGAAAAATACAATAGCTATAATTTTATTATTAGCTTCTTTAAATAGTGCAGTCTTCGCACAATCAGGAGCAGATGAGCCCAAAAGTTATGTGGGAGATATCAATAAGATGTTTGCATCGGCTCCTACTTCCAATAATTTAATGAAATTTGAAGAAGTCCCGGTAAGTTATTATACAGGAATTCCAGACATTAGTATTCCACTCGTTAGTATTCCAACGGGAAACTCCAAAGTTGCTGTAGGTGTTCAATTAAAATATCACCCATTAAATGCTAAGCCCGATGACAGAGCTGGTGAAACAGGATTGGGCTGGAGCCTTATTGCAGGTGGAACCATCTCCAGAACAGTAAGAGGTGGAAATCCCGATGAAAAAAACAGAACCATTGCTTTTTCTACTCCTCCAAAAGCCAAGTATGGTATTTATAATGAGATTTATAATCCTACCCCTAAGCTTATGAAGGATCAAACCATTGATTTAGATGAGTATAGTTTTCAAGCAGCAATGGGTAGATACGATACAGAATATGATTTATATCAGTATAATTTCATGGGCCAGTCCGGAAGATTTTATATTGTGAAAGATGATAATGGAAATTATAAACCTGAAAAACTGGATAAAAATAATTTACAGATTATCATTAATAATATTGCTCCAAATGAAATTACAAGCTTCACTATAGTTGATGACAAAGGAATCAGATATACTTTCGAGGCTATGGAGAAATCTCAAAAAAATTTAAATAATGTTAAAATTGGTATTATATCTGGTATAGGAAATCCTAATCCTAGTCTTGATTTTGGTAATTATTGGGCTGCATTTCATTTGATAAAGATAGAAGATCAAAATAATATTCTTCTCGCAAATTTTAACTATGCAATCACTTCAAAGGTGAAATTTGAAGAAACCCCCACCACTACAAAGAGATTTGCAAGCAATGTACAGTATACAAATAGCACTGGAAATCCTCAAATTCCTGATGGAAGTATGCCGGGAGCCTTTGAAACCCAATATACCTATAACGATACCAATACAAAACTACTCACTAGCATTGAAGTAATTGATAAGGGAACAATTTATTTAAACTATGAAAAAGGGAGACAGGATTCTAATTATACTGAGCCTGCAGAACTTTATAAGTTAAAATCTGTACAATCTAGCTCTATTGGACAAAATGCTCAACAATTTACAGATAAATACATTTTAGATTACGGTTACTCGAACACCAATTTCCAACCTGAAAATGGGGCTATGAAAACCTTGCAAAAAATGATTTTGAC
Organism: Chryseobacterium polytrichastri; assembly: GCF_900142445.1. GTDB lineage: Bacteria > Bacteroidota > Bacteroidia > Flavobacteriales > Weeksellaceae > Chryseobacterium > Chryseobacterium polytrichastri. Next base: position 174,844 of record NZ_FRAV01000006.1, read on the forward strand.
TAAAGTTACCAAAACAGCACCTAATGTACAGAACCAAGAGTATAATCTGGATTATTATCTAGCAGGTACAGGAATTCTTCAAAAAGATAAATGGGGATATTATACAGGACCTAGTCTAGCCTATAGAGCTGATGTATTGAAGTCCTTGACCTATCCTACAAAAGGGAAAGCCGTTTTCGATTTTGGACCGAATGATTATAGTCATTATTATAATGGAGCAGGAATGGCACCAATTCAGGGGCACTCAGAAATACAGAATAATGATTTTAGTGTGAATTTTGGGCACTTCAGTAATACAGATAAAAAATATTTTTTCACAGTAAATACTGCCCAGAATGTACCTTTACACCTAGGGTTGGGAAATCTAGTTAATTTTAAATGGGATTTTAAGATTTATAAAAAAAATACTGACAATACCTTTTCTCCATTTGTATATCGAAAGCAAATGGGAAATCAAACCTGTAATAAAACACAACCTCCTGCATGTCAAGTATCAAATCCTGACCCTAATGGAGAGATACATTATGATTATTATGAAAATATATACTTTGAACCGGGAGAATATTATGCTTCATTAGCTGGAAGCTACCCTCCATCAAATCCTGATGATACCTATGACCTTTTTGAAGCCACCACCACAGAGACGGTATTTATAGATGAAAAAATACGTTACGGAGGAGGGCTAAGAATTAACAGAATCACTTATTACGAAAATCCCACATCAAGTGTAGCTTCAAAAACATATGCTTATAATTATAAAAATATTAATGATACGCAGAGAAGTAGCGGAGCATTAGTTTTCCCTGAACCGATAACACGTTACAATGATGGTTATACTTATAGGAACAAACGTAATAATGAAACCATAACTTACAGTGCCCAATTTGAGGTAATCACAGATTATAATATCATCCCAGCAGAAAAAACTCAGGGATCAGATGTTGGATATAAATATGTAACGGTAGAACAGCTGGATAAAGATAATAATAGCAAAGGTAAAACGGTACATACATTCAGATCCCCTTTAGATTATCCAAATGTAGGAAGTTTATCTACCGTCGTACCCGTTATCCCTATCCCGAATCTTGATTATCTAAGAGGACAACAAATATCTGAAAAAACCTATAACTCAGCGGGCCAAATTCTGTCAGAAACCAATACAGACTATATAACTACAGAATTTGAAAAGAATGATGGAATAAAAATCTTTGATAATTATGAAAAAAATATGGTTTCTGAGTATTATGGATTTAATAATTATCAGTCTCTTTTCAATCATTTTCAGATAGGAATAACATTAACTATTCCGTATAAGAGTTTTGGAAAATTCGGTGTCACCTTACCAACCGAGAAGCGTGAAACCTCTTATTTCTATAAGAACGGAGTTCAAAGTTCAGTAAGTTCAACCACGAATACAGCTTATAACACGGAAGATTACCCTATCAATGTTACTCAAAGTGTTCAGGGAGGCGATACCTATGTTTCAGGGTACAAATATGCAAAGGAAAAAGCAAATCAGAGATTGATTGCTGCCAACATGCTTGCAATTCCATTGGAAACAGAATCTAAAAAGAATGGACAAACCTTGTCAAAAACAGAAACAAAATACGATAATGTAGCTAATCTGTTTCCAAGTTCTGTCATATCTTCTGATCTGCAAAACAGTACTCCTTATACAGAAGTTACGTATGAAAAATATGATGTAAAAGGGAACTTGCAGCAATACAAAACCAAAGACGGAACTTCAGTATCAATCGTTTGGGGGTATAACAATACCCAGCCTATTGCCAAAATAGAAGGGATTACGTATGATGCATTGGTTCAGGCAGCAGGTTCTCAATTATCAGCAGCGATTGCCGCTTCAGATACAGATGCTTCAGCAGTAGCGGGAGGAAATGAAGATGCTTTATTGTCTAAACTAAATGATCTTAGAGTAGCAATCAATGGATTTGGTCCTATTACGACTTACACGTATGATCCACTTATCGGAGTCCGAAGTATTACCCAGCCATTAGAAGTCCAGGAACTTTATTTGTACGATTCAGCCAACAGGTTAAAGGAGATCAAGCAGAAAGAAGTAAGCGCAACCAATGTTGTGTCGTATAAGACTGTAAAAGAATTTGAGTACCACTACAAAAACTAACAAATCGTGAAAAAAACAATACTACCCATTATATT
>NZ_FRAV01000017.1 GCF_900142445.1 Chryseobacterium polytrichastri
CTTGTATATCTTTTTTTAGGATAAATAAGGAGATTTTCTCTTCGCAGATAATCAAACAATGCATCTCTGCCTATTTTTATCTTTTCAAGCGTAAACTTATTTTTAAGCAAATAATACAGTTTTCTTGTTCCTATTCTGGGCTGCTCCAGACGGAATTCTTCAATGAATTGTTTTACTTTCAGTAATTCTTTTTCTCGAACACAAAGTCTTTGGCGCTGTTGATAAATGGCTTGTCTGCTTATCCCAAACAATCTGCAGATTCTTGATAAACTCAATTTTTCTTCTTGGAGTTCTCTGACTGTTTGGGGGTAAACTTTTTTCGGATCTGTGTGCCATATTGCTTGTCAGAGATATCGATCATCATATTGAGAACTCTGGTTTTCAGTTTTTCATCAGCCAATTCCTTCTCTAATCTTTTGATTTTTTCGGCGGGTGTTTCTTTCGATTGTGACATAGTATGAATAATGGGTTTACTCCAATCTAAATTACCATATTTTCTGAGCCAAACCAAAACGGTACTTCTGCCTTGAATACCATAATGTTTCTGTGCCTGTTTGTATGTAAATTCGCCCTTTTCTATGCGACTGACGATACCTAATTTAAAAGACATTGTATAATCTCGTTGTGTACGCTTTTCTCTATTCCTATCTCGTTTTTCCATAATAAGTATATTTTCTGTAAACCTATTTTAGGACGCGACAAATAAAATAAAAAAAGCACTTCAATTTGAAGTGCTTTTTTATGTATCAATTTATTTTTAGAACTCTATGTCTACGTTTAGTTTCTCTGCCAAAAGTTTTGAAACTTTCTCTTTAAGAGGCTCAATATCGATATTCTGCATGGCATCATTAGCAAATGCATATAAAAGTAAAGCCTGCGCTTCTTTTTTAGAAATACCTCTTGCTCTTAGGTAAAATAATGCATCCTCATTCAATTGTCCAACCGTACAGCCGTGAGAACATTTCACATCGTCTGCAAAAATCTCTAACTGAGGTTTGGTGTCAATAGTAGCACCTTCGCTTAATAAAACGTTGTTATTTTGTTGATAAGCATTCGTTTTTTGAGCAATTTTATCAACGAAAACTTTTCCGTTAAATACACCGTGTGCATTATCTTTAAAAATACCTTTATAATTCTGGTAACTTTCACAGTTGGGCGTCTTATGATGAACTGCCGTGTGGTGGTCTACCAATTGGTCTTTCCCAATGATAGTGATTCCGTTCATGAATGAATTAATGTTTGATCCATTATGAATAAAATCCAGGTTATTTCTAACCAATTTACCTCCAAAAGTAAATGTGTTTACCGTTGTTAAACTGTCTTTTTCCTGTTTTGCGAAAGTGCTGTCTACAAGATAAGACGTATGATTGTCGTTTTGAAGTTTGTGCCAATCTGCTTTTGCATTTGGGTATGTGAAAATCTCCGTTACCGAATTTGTTAATACAAATGTATCATCAAAATTGTGGTGACTTTCAATAATTTCCACTTTTGCTCCATCCTCTACGATCAACAAGTTTCTTGTATTGTAGAATGTGTTTTCTTCTTGATTTTGAGAAATATAGAAGACATGGATTGGTTTTTCAATCACTACATTTTTCGGAACTTTCAGAAAGAAACCATATTTGCAATATGCAAGGTTTAAATCTGTAAAAGCCGAATTACCGTCAGCAATTGTATTAAAGTATTTATCAAAAACTTCTTTGTGATTCTCGTCATTCAAAGCGTAATTGAATGATAGGAACTCTACATTTTCGATAGAAACTTTAGATAATTCTTTATGAAGTTTACCGTTTACAAAAACAATCCAGTCAAAATTTTCTTCGCCTAAATGCAATTGGTCGAATTGCTCTTTAGTGATATTGTGACTTTCTTTCGGGAAAAAATTGTAGTTTTTTTCCGTGATTTCTTTGATGTTGGTATATTTATATTCTTCGTCTTTCTTGGTAGGAAAACCAATGCTTTCAAACTTTTGAATAGCAGATTTTCTATCTTCATCCAGAAATCTGTGACGAAGACTTTCCAAAAATTCACCGTGGTTGTCAATAATTTGATCGTATAAAGCCATTACTGCGATTTCGGCCATCACACCTTTTTTATATATTTGAATATTGTACTAATACTGCGGTTTTTCCGCTTTGTTTTTTAGTTAAAATTGATAAAATCTTAGCTAAAAACTATTTTCTTCTTAGTTAAGAAGCCAATCGTAACCTTTCTCTTCAAGCTCTAAAGCAAGAGATTTATCTCCTGTTTTAATGATCTTACCGTTCGCTAAAACGTGTACAAAGTCAGGTTGAATATAGTTAAGCAATCTTTGATAGTGAGTAATCAAAAGAACTGCATTACCTTCGTTTTTGAATGTATTTACTCCATCTGCAACAATTCTTAACGCATCAATATCTAATCCTGAATCTGTCTCATCAAGAATAGCCAATTTTGGGTTAAGCATCATCATTTGGAAAATCTCATTTCTTTTCTTTTCACCTCCTGAAAAACCTTCATTCAATGATCTTGAAAGGAAATCTTTTTTAATTCCCAATTGCTCAGATTTCTCACGAATCATTGCTAACATCTCTTTTGCAGACATGTCTTCCAATCCGTTTGCTTTTCTGGTTTCGTTTAAAGCAGCTTTGATAAAGTTGGTTACAGAAACCCCAGGAATTTCCACAGGATATTGGAAAGAAAGGAAAATACCTTTGTGCGCTCTGTCTTCCGGAGCATCTTCAATGATATCTTCACCTTGAAAAAGAATTTCTCCGTCTGTAACTTCGTAATCTTCTTTTCCTGCAATTACAGAAGAAAGAGTAGATTTTCCGGCTCCGTTTGGTCCCATGATCGCATGAACTTCACCTGGTTTTATTTCGAGATTGATACCTTTTAAAATTTCTGCGCCATCTGCAATTTTGGCGTGCAAGTTTTTTATATTTAACATATGTTCAAGTTTATCGCAAGGCTAGACTAAGATTTTTTAATCTCCTTTGCTTTTTTAAGATAAACAAAGGCGCTAACGCTTATCAATGAAATACTATTTCTTATTTATTTGTTTTTAAACATTAAGAATTTATCAAATAAAAGCTTAATGTTTATATCTATCCTACAGAACCTTCTAAAGAAATTTCCAATAATTTTTGCGCTTCAATAGCAAATTCCATTGGTAATTTATTTAAAACTTCTTTACTGAAACCATTGACGATCAAAGCAATTGCTCTTTCCGTATCAATACCTCTTTGGTTACAGTAGAAAATCTGATCTTCACCAATTTTTGAAGTTGTAGCCTCGTGTTCTAACTGAGCTGTAGGATCTTTAATTTCTATGTAAGGGAAAGTATGTGCACCACATTCGTTACCCATTAGCAAAGAGTCACATTGAGAGAAGTTTCTTGCTCCTTTTGCAGAAGGCATTACTTTCACCAATCCTCTGTATGAGTTTTGTGATTTTCCTGCAGAGATTCCTTTAGAAATAATCGTTGATCTGGTGTTTTTACCAATGTGAATCATCTTTGTTCCTGTATCTGCATATTGGTGGTTGTTGGTAACTGCAATAGAGTAGAATTCTCCAATTGAGTTATCACCTTTCAAGATACAAGACGGATATTTCCAAGTAACAGCAGAACCTGTTTCAACCTGAGTCCAAGAGATTTTTGCATTTCTTTCGCAAAGTCCTCTTTTCGTTACAAAATTGAAAACACCTCCTTTTCCTTCTTCATTTCCTGGATACCAGTTTTGAACAGTTGAATATTTAATTTCAGCACCATCCATTGCAATAAGTTCTACAACAGCAGCGTGAAGCTGGTTTTCGTCTCTTGATGGAGCTGTACAGCCTTCAAGATAAGATACGTAACTTCCTTCATCAGCAATAACAATCGTTCTTTCAAACTGACCTGTTCCTGCCTGATTGATACGGAAATACGTAGACAATTCCATTGGACATCTTACCCCTTTTGGAATATAGCAGAAACTTCCGTCAGAAAATACTGCGGAATTCAATGCTGCATAAAAGTTGTCTCCTCTAGGAACTACTTTACCAAGATATTTCTTAACAAGATCCGGGTGATTTTTAATAGCTTCAGAAATAGAACAGAAAATAATTCCTTTTTCCATTAACGTGTCCTGAAAGGTCGTTTTTACAGAAACTGAATCTATTACAATATCTACAGCAACTCCTGAAAGTCTTTTTTGTTCCTCAATATTGATTCCTAATTTTGCAAAAGTTGCCAATAATTCCGGATCTACTTCATCTAAGCTAGCTAGTTCTGGCTTAGATTTAGGGGCTGCATAATATTTAATCGCCTGAAAATCTGGTTTTGTATATTTAATGTTAGCCCAATCTGGCTCAGTCATTTTCAACCAAATTCTATAAGACTCCAAACGCCATTCTGTCATCCATTCCGGCTCTTCTTTTTTAGCAGAGATAGCACGAACGATGTCTTCATTTAAACCAATTGGGAAATCTTCATAATCGATTTTTGTTTCCCAACCGAATTCATATTTTTTATTTTCTAAATCGACTCTTAAGTCGTCTTCAGTATATTTACTCATTTTAATAGATTTTAGAGGTTAAATTTCAGATGTTAAAACTTGCGATGTGCAAACTTTTAGGCTCTGGTTTCTAACTTCTAATTATAAAGAAAAACTCTCTCCACAACCACACGTTCTGGATGCATTAGGATTGTTGAAAACAAACCCCTTTCCGTTTAATCCTCCTGAATACTCAAGAATTGTTCCTGCCAGATAAAGGATAGATTTTTTTTCAACAACAATTTTCACATCATTGTCTTCAAAAATCTGATCTGTGTCTGCTTTTTGATTGTCAAACCCCAAAACATACTCTAAACCAGAACATCCTCCACTTTTTACCCCTACTCTTATATAATCTTCAGCAGGGTTGAAGCCATCTTCCGTCATAAGTTGGATAGCTTTTGCCTTTGCTTGGTCTGATACTTTTATCATTGTATTTATTTAGAATGATTTAATGATGCAAAAATACGAACTAATTTCCGCAATCTCAAATTGAAGCTATCTATTTTAATGATTCCGATCTTATTATGTTCATTATTGATATGATTGTTAATGTTAAAATTGTATAAATTTTCGATCACGAATCTGGAGATCTTGTTTTTGATTTAACTTTGAATAGGATTTTTTATCTATAAAATAAATAATAATGAAAAATAAACTTCTTGTTTTTTTAGTGTCGCTTTTGGTAACAATGTCTTATGGACAGACTACAAGATACATTTATGAAACTTCAGTGAATCCGGATTCAATTAATCTGGTAAGTCTGAAGAACGAGAAAACTTTTTTAGATATTAAAGGAAATCGTTCTTTATTTATCAGTGAAAACAAACTAATAAAAGATTCTTTATTCTCTGCATTTAAAATTGAAGAAAAGAAAGATGTTAAAAAAGAAGAAAAAGATTTTTCGAAACTCGGTATAAAAAAACATGTTGAGCCTACTTTTTTTGAATATTACATTACTAAAGATATTCCGGGACAAAAAGTTTATTATTATGATAGAGTAGCCGGAAAACAAATTTATTACCAGGAAGACCGACCTATAAAATGGGAGATAACCAATGTTACAGAGAAGCAGAACGGGTATCCGTCCCAAAAAGCGGTTGCTAATTTTGGAGGAAGAGTTTGGACAGCGTGGTTCACAAAAGATATTCCTATTTCTGATGGACCTTATAAACTTTCCGGATTACCCGGACTGATTGTGAAGTTAGAAGATGATAAAGGTGATTATAAATTTGATCTTATTAAGAAGATAACAGTGAAGAGTGCGTTTGAAGAACCCATTAGTTCTGATGCCAAACAAAGTACAAGGATGAACTTTAACGGAGATAAAGCAGCATTGGAGTTGGAATTTGCAAAAAACAGAAGGTTAGGCAGCAATGGAGAGGGCATGCAGAATTTTAGCGGCGGAGGTGGAAAACATGGCGGCGGTATGGGCGGAATGAGAGGCGGTAACCACGCAGGTGGTGGCGGAGGAATGTCTCACAGAGGAGGAATGGATGGGGATAATAGTCCATCAATGCCAAGTGGCAACATAGAAAATACTTCTTTTAAAAGCAGTATCAATCAAAACCCAATTGAATTAAAATAAAAAGTACAATGAAAAAAATAGGCATTATTGCTTTAGCGTTGTTTATTCAGAACATCTATGCACAAGCTAATAGATTTGTGTATCAAGTGACTATGAAACCGGACGCAGCAAATAAAAATGACATAAAGACTGAGAATGCATACTTGGATATTTCGGGAGAAAAATCACTTTTCTATTCTGAAAACAGATTGAAAAGAGATTCTATTATGCAGAAAAACTTCCAAAGCGGTGGTGGAAGAGGTTTTAACAGAGATCAAATGGAAGGATTACGATCCAATATTAATTATTCTATTGAAAAAGATAAGACCAACCAAAAGACGTTCTTTAAAGATAGGATAGGGCGAGATATCTATTCTTACGAAGAAGATCGTCCTTTAAGTTGGAAAATTTTATCGGAGACGATGAAAATAGGAGATTATAAAGTTCAAAAAGCAGAAACTGATTTTGCAGGAAGAAAATGGACGGCATGGTTTACAACAGATCTTCCTTACCAAGATGGACCGTATAAATTTACAGGACTTCCAGGCTTGATTGTAAAAGTGGAAGATGCTCAAGGAGATTATTCTTTTGATTTAATGAAAAACTATAAAATTGCCGATTTCCCAACGATGAATCAGTTTGGAAATACCATTAAAGTAAAAAGGTCAGATTACTTAAAGCAGCAGGAAAAATATAGAAGTGATCCTATGTCATTCATGAGCCAACAAGGAGGTGGCTTTGCTCAGACCAGAATGGTTGATAGCGGAATTGCCTCGCCAAGATCAGGCGGTGGAGGAGGTCGTGGAGGAAATCAAAATCCTGCCGACATGAAGAAGAGAATGGAAGACAGAATAAAAGAGGAAGCTAAAAGTAATAGCAATCCGATAGAATTAAAATAAAAACAAAACCCTGAAGAGCTTCTTCAGGGTTTCTATTTTTATAAAGATAAATTTATTTTAAAAGTTGGTTGAAAGTATCACCTTGTTTGATATCTCCGGTATTATATCCTTTCATAAACCATTCTTTACGCTGTGCAGATGAACCGTGGGTAAAGCTTTCCTGATTAACATATCCCTGAGATCTTTTCTGAATATTATCATCTCCAACAGCTTGTGCAGCTTCAATGGCAGATTCAATATCACCAGGTTCTAAAATATGTTCTCTGGAATCTGTTTTTTTTGCCCAAACTCCGGCATAGAAATCAGCCTGTAATTCAGTTGCGACAGAAACTCTGTTCATTTCCGCTTCAGAATATCTTCCACTTCTTCTAAGATTGTCCACTTTTTGGGTAGTTCCTAAAAGCGTTTGTACGTGATGTCCTACTTCATGAGCCAATACATAGGCAATGGTAAATTCAGTTACTTTTGCACCAAATTTATCCTGTAGTTCATTAAAAAAGCTCATATCCATGTAAACTTTCTGGTCAGCCGGACAATAAAAAGGGCCCATTGCAGATTGTGCTGTTCCGCATCCTGACTGAGTAGTTTGTGAAAAAAGAACAATCTTAGGAGGAGTATAGGTCATGCCATTTTCTTTAAAAATCTGGTCCCATGTTAGGATGTTCCATTTTCCCATCATGTCAACCATTTCTCCAATTTTTTTATCGTTGGCAGATAATTCTCTCTGTTCGGTCTGGGGCTGTGGGGAAGACATACTGCCAGAACTTAATATGCTGGAAGGATCGCCTCCCAGAAAGAAGATGATAGCGGCAATAATTAAAGTTCCGAGTCCGCCACCTACAATGGCTCCACCGCTGGTGCCACCGCTTCCGCGACGGTCTTCAACGTTTCCACCTCTATCGTCTGTCCATTTCATAGTTTGTAATTTTATGTATAAAGTTAAAAATATAAAATTAATAGTAGCATTAAAAAATTATCTGCTGAATGATCAGTTAAAATATACCTTTTAATTAACGATTCAAGTTGTTATTTTTTATCCAATAAGAAGTAGACTGATAGGCAGAAATTGTTTCATCAACCAGTTTTTGATTGTGCTCTTTTAGAACATTTTCATCATAATAAATATTGAATTGAGGAGATAACTGACTTGGTTTTTGTTTTAAAGAATATTGTCTTATCATTCTCACAGGAGATATAACCGTTAAATGATTGTCTTTTACAAACCCAAGATCCTGATAAGTTGCTATATATGCTTTAGGTTGAAATTCTTTTTTGAAAACATCCTGGCCTAAAAATTTAGATTGATAATTAAAGTTCAACAACCCAAAAACAGTAGGCATCACATCTATTTGAGACATCACCTGATCAAATTTTTGAGGTTGAATAAATCCGTCAGAATATACCAAAGCAGGAATTTTATATTTATCCATTGGCAATTCTGTATCTCCTGCACTAGAAGCACAATGGTCGGCAATAATCACGAAGACTGTATTTTTATACCAATCTTGTTTTTTAGCCATATCAAAAAACAGTTTAAGAGAGTAATCTGTATATTTTACGCCTCCTTCACGGGATTTTGCATTTCCGGGAATATCCACTCTTCCATCAGGATATGTGAAAGGTCTGTGGTTCGAAACGGTCATCCAATGGTTGAAAAATGGCTTTCCAGATTTTGCTTCGGCATTCATTACCTGAATTGCTTTTCTCGCCATATCTTCATCGGCAACACCCCAAACATTTGCGAAAGATATTTCTTCCGGCTTGAAGTTATTTCTATCAACAATTCCGTATCCGTTTCCGGCAAAGAAATCCTGCATATTATCGAAATAGCTGTATCCACCATATAAAAATTTCACATCATAGCCTTTAGATTTGAAAACACTTCCGGTGGTGAATTTATTCTTATTGTTTTGTCTTTTAATAATGCTTTCTCCTGCTGTTGGAGGGATACAAAGCGTCAACGCTTCCAATCCTCGTACTGTTCTGTTTCCGGTAGCATAAAGATTGGTAAACATGATAGAATGATTGGCAAGACTGTCCAAGAAAGGAGTCAGTTTTTGGGTATTTCCATAATGTTCCATAAACTCTGCCGATAAACTTTCAATCGAAATCAGCACGACATTTTTCTTTAATTCAGGTTGATCTGATATAATATTTCGGGTAAGCTTAGGTTCAGAAAACTGACTTAAAAAATTACTTTCAGCAACCTTTTGATCTATTTTGGGATAGAACTGGAAATAATCAAGTTCGTTATGCGTAAATGCCCAATAGAATTTAGGCAATCCATTGGCTTCAATTTCTTCTGCAAAAACATTCGGAGAGGTAATTTTCGTTGTAAAACTTAATCCTAATAAACTTACTCCTGCCAATACAATGAAAGATCCCAATAGAATAAACTTCTGTTTCAAGTTGGGAAGGTCTAAAAGTTCGTTTTTAGTTCTTTTAAAAATAATCCAGGTAATCGTAAGTGATACCGCAGATATAGCCAAGAATAGAGGAATAACAGGATAACTTTCCATGATATTTCCAATCACTTCATTGGTATAAATAAGGTAATCTACAGCAATGAAATTATAGCGCAAACCAAATTCATTATAAAAGAAATATTCACTTACTGCATTGAAAATAATAATGGTTGTATAAAGAAATACAACAATAAAGTAAAGTGTATTTCTGATTTTAATCCTTTGAGCAGGGAAGAATAGCATCGCTGCAAAAAAAAGTGTCTTTAATCCTATAAAAGCGAGGGCCACCTCTGCAATAGAACCTCCATATTGTTTAAAAATGTTGTTTGGAATAACCAATATATAGAGGAAAAACAGAACGAATATTCCTAATATGATTTGTCCGTAAGGTTTTTTGTATTTCGTATTTGATAAAAATAAAAAATAGAGCGCCAGGAAAATACTGGCTAAAACAAAAACAAAAATATCGTTAATAATCCCAATGGATAAAACTTTTAGTACTTCAAAAAAGCCAAAGCTCGCCGTAGTTATTGGGTGAAATAAAAATACGATTCTTACTATTAAAGAAATAATAAGATAAAAAGCTCCTAAATATAGAAAGGGTTTTATTTTTTGTAAGAACATTAGGTATGAATTAAGTTTTCACAAAGATAGTTTTTGTTCAGAATCAATTTATAAAAAAAGTAAAAACATCTTGTGGAATAGAACTTTTATAAGTTAATATTCACATGAAAAGTTAGATTTTACCTATAAACGTATAAAATAAAAAAAGGACTATAAGCAATAGTCCTTTTGTATGTATTGATAATGAATCTCAAATTAAGAGTGCCCGAAACCAATATTTCCGGTTTTTTCAGATAGTTTTTTTTTGAAATCTACCATTCTTAATGCTGTAACCGCTGCTTCCACTCCTTTATTCCCAAGATCACCACCACTTCTCGCGATAGATTGGTCTTTGGTATCATCTGTTAATACACAGAAAATTGTTGGAGTATCTGTTAAGATATTACAGTCTTTAATTCCCTGAGCTACTGCTGAGCAAACGAAATCAAAATGAGGAGTCTCTCCACGGATTACGCAACCTATGGCAATTACCGCGTCGTATTTCCTTTCTTTGCAAAGCTGCATGCTTGCATAGCTAAGCTCAAATGCTCCCGGAACTGGGAAGAGCTTTATGTTTTCAGCTTTTACGCCTTCTTTTTCAAGGATTTCCAAAGCTGCATCACGAAGATTGTATGTTACAAAATCATTCCACTCAGAAAAAACAATGCCGATAGAAAAATCTTCGGCATTAGTTATATTAAGTGGCTTGTAATCGGATAGATTAACTGTTGCCATTTTTTAGTAATATTTAGTCATTTCAATATAAGAATCAGACATTCCGTTGTCATAGTCCTGATATTTTTCGTCAATTGCAGAAAAATATTTTTTAGCTTCTGCGTTTTTCTTTAATCCTAAAGCTAAGATACCTGCTTTTCTTGTGAAAAAGTAAGAAGTATAAGGATCAGAAGATGCAGAAGATGCTTTGTCTAATAATGATAGAGCTTCATCATTTTTGTTAAGACCTGATTTTGCATCTGCCATTGCACCAAACTTCATTGCTACCAATGTTTTGTTGTCAGATGAAAATTGATCTAAAAGATCATAAGCTTCTTGGAACTTTCCTTCTTTGAATTTTAATAAACCAGCGTTATATCCTGCAAGTTTACCAACGTTAGTAGAAGAATAGTCGTTATAAGTACCTACAAAACCTGGGTTTGCAGCAGATTTACCTCCTAAAGCTTCTTTATCTTTACCTTCCATAAGATTTTTCTGAGCAGAAAGGAAAGTTTTCATAGCTTCTGCATTTTGAGGAGCTACAATAAATTGCTTATAAGCGAAAAACCCTAGAACACCTAAAATAAGTGCGCCAAAAACAATACCTAGAGGCTTTGAATATTTTTCAAGAAATCTTTCAGTGTTTAAAGCCTCTCTATCAAGGTCTTTAAAAAACTCTACTGTTTCTTTACCTTCTTGCTCGTTTTGAGCATTCTTTGCAAGTTTTGCCATAAATTCTTAAAAATTGAATTGCAAATTTAATTGTTTCTGAATGATTTACAAAATACTTTAAGGGTATTATTAATAAAACTATAGTAAAGCTTTAGATAAATCATTTAAACACCCAAAATTTGCCGGTGTTTACATTGAAAAAGATGCAGTATGATTGCAAAGCATCTTTTATTTATAATTTTTAATATTCTAAAATATGATAGATATCGGAGTTGAATTTTTTTAATTTTTCATCACCATTTAATCCCGTAAGACCAATAAGGAAACTGAACTGACTAACGATTGCACCTTGCTTTTCTACTAATTTTGCCGCAGCTTCTGTAGTTCCGCCTGTTGCCAATAGATCGTCATGAATTAAAACTCTTTGTCCTTTTTTTATCTGTCCTTCGCGGGTTTCAATCACTGCACTTCCATATTCCAGGTCATATTTTTCTGAAATAATGGGTGGAGGAAGTTTTCCTGCTTTTCTGATCAAAATAAACGGAACTTCTAATGCCACTGCAATCGCAATTCCGAATAAATAGCCTCGGCTTTCAATTCCGCAGACTGCATCTACTTTTCCTTTACTGAAAGCTACCAGATCTTTAATAACATCTTCGTAAAGTTTTGGGTCTAAGAAGATAGGAGAGATATCTTTAAACTGAATCCCGGGAATCGGAAAATCAGCAATATTCTCTATGGTATCTTCTAGTTTTTTGATGAGTTCTTTTGAAGCCATTTATGGGTTTATTTTATAGCTGGAAATTTTCCAGTCTCCGTTTACATTTTTAAGTCCGAAAGTTACTTTTAAAGAAGTTGTTTTTCCACTTTTATCAGTAACATCATATGTTGCGTTTACGCTTGCATTATTCGGGTTTGCCGCGTTGGATGTAATGTTCTTAACACTTACATTTTTTACTGATCCAAATCCTGAAGTTGGGTTAGAGAAAGACTCATAGCTTCCCCAGTTTGGATTATTTGATGCTTCAAATGCCGCTTTAAGGTTTTGTGAACTTACGTTATTTAAAAACTTAGTTACGGTATTTTTAGGATCTGCAACGGGCTGTTTTGGAGTTACAGGAGCTGTAGTTGCTGCTGCAGGATCTGTTGGAGCCGTTGGAACTGTTGCTGATGGATTATTAGGATCAATAACCGCAGGATCTGTAGTTACCGCAGTAGAATCCACTTTTGGTGGCGCAGGAACTTTTAATGCGGATGGATTTACGTCTAATCCAATTTTAGACATTTTAAATGTTTTTGCAGTTGTTTTCACAGAAACGGTGATGTCAATTTTATTATCAACTACTTTTGAAGCAAGAAGTGATGAGAATTTCAAGTTAAATCCTTTGAAATTATTATCCTGCATCAGGTTTTTGGCTGTAGAAAGTTTTACTCCATTACTGAATACCTCTAAGGTAGCTTCTAAACCGGCACCTGTAAATGAAACAGGATTTCCTGCATTATCTACCAACCTTGGAATGATCTGAATAGCCGTTGAACCATTTCCGTCATCTGCTGAAGGTCTTGTGATGATGCTTAATGAATTTGCCTTAACATCATTAGGATCACTTTCTTTTGCTTTATCATCTCCGAAGATATTCATTTCTCCTAATGAAGGTGGGGCAGTACTTGCCCATTCGATACCGTTTTTCTGTGCAACCTGATCTGCCAATGCTAAAATTTCAGGAACTTTTTTCCCGTTAATAAGCTGGCCAAGAGCTTTCAATTCATTTACATCGCCTTCAGCTTCTACTCCAAATGTTTTAAGAATATAAAGAGCCTCATTAAATTTTATCTGTTTAATGGTTGGAAGACTAGAAGTCATATCATTGATACTAGACTGTAAAGTTCTTGTACTGGTAGCATCTACATGATCTTTTTTACATGCTGTAAAAAGCAATAGACTGAAAACTAGTAGAAAAGAAAACTTTTTCATTTTTGATTGTTTGCTACAAATTTAATAAAACCTTTAGGAATAGGCATTTTTTATTTTTTATTTTGTTGTTCTTTTAAATCATCTTTAAAGAATGAGCTGAAAACGCTCTGCATATTCGGAAAAGATGGGCTTTCCCAGAATTTTGTTTGATAATTACTGTATTTTGTACTGAATTTCACTTTTTCAATATCATTCTCATTGCTGAAGTTTAATTCTGTAGGGTAAAAATTGGTATAAAGAATTAATTGATTGTATTGAGGTTCGCTTTTATGTTTAAGCTTTAAAAAATTGATTTCATTAAATTCTAATAAATCACGCAATGTCTTTTGGCTTCCTTTTTCATAAGAAAGATTTAAAATACTTTTGATATCAAAGAATCGATATCCGAACAAGGCGAATTCTTTTTTCTGTAACGCTTCCCCTGTAATTTCAAGTTGATCTTTCTGCTCACCTTTCAATTCTTTGATGGTAGATCTTTTACTTTTATATTCTAGAATATTTCCTATTTCTTTCATATCCGGAACTTCTAAGTTTGAATCATAATCCCAATTTGCCGTTTGCCTTTTTTCAAACTTTGCATCTTCAAGTTTGTAGACTCTGAATTGTTCAACATTGGTACTTTTAAGTTTCTTGGTTTTATTATCAAAAATGTAAGTGACAATTCCATCGGTATAACAATTCAGTTTGTTGTTGACGGTTACGTAAGAATTAAAATTTCCTTTCACAAAAATATATTTTGCAGGCTTATTATTTTTAATAACTACGGCTTCAATATCTTTTACTCTGTCATTGATCTTTATGACATCTTGAGAAAAATCTGAATAGGAGAGTGTGGCCACCGAAAAATTATCATATATAATTTGAAATTTTTCCTGAGCTGGGTCTATTGTCTTTTTATCAATCTTTCCATCAATATCAGAATAAGCAAGGATGCTTCCGTCTTTTCCAAAAACAGAAACTTTGGGAAGTGGCTTATTAGTTTTTCCTGAAATGAAAGTGATGGATTGAGCATTGATACATTGAAATGCAAAAACGAATAGTATGTAAAACAGATAACTTTTTTTCATAATGATTTTTTAGAGTTGTATAATCAGTCTAAAGTCTAAACAATTTTGAAATAGCTGCCTGAAATGGTGAATTCATTCCATAAAAAAAGACTGATTAATTAATAATCAGTCTTTTAAAGTTTTATTTTGTTACAAGTCCTTAGAAAGGATACTCATAAATTTCAGATTCATGTAAGAATGGGTTACCTGTAGGAATCAATTTAAGCTTAGCTAATGCAGACATTACCGTAAAAATAAACAATCCAACTACGAATAAAACAGCTCCTAAGATCAATAAGAATACTTCTGGAGTGTTCCAGTAAGGTCCTACCGTTCCCGGCATTACCATGTTGAAGTAATCTAACAAGTGACCTAAAATAACAACGATAGCCATTACTGTAACTACTTTGTAGTTTCTCTTAATGCTGCTACTTACTAATACCAATAGTGGTAATAAGAAGTTGATGATCAACATTGGTAAGAAAGTAACACCATAGTGTTGGAATCTTCCAAAGAAGTAGTTAACCTCTTCCGGTACGTTTGCATACCAATAAAGCATAAACTGTGCGAACCATGTGTACGTCCAAAGCATACTTGTAGCGAAAAGGAATACTCCTAAATCATGCAAGTGATTGTCATTGAACTGTGGTAAGAAACCATTTTTCTTAAGATAAACACTTAATAAAATGATAACAGCAATACCACTTGACAGGCAGCTAACCATTGAATACCAGATGTACATTGTAGAATACCAGTGAGGGTCAATAGACATCAACCAGTCCCAAGCCCAAGCTGCAGAAGCAAACCCGAAGAATGCGATATATCCTACTGCCCATCTGTAAAGGAATTGATACTCTACTAAAGATTTTGTTTCATCTACTTTTTTAGACTGTGCTTTCAATTTCCATGCGAAGAATGATGCTCCGATAACGTAGATCAATGTTCTGATTGCATAGAAAGGAATATTTAAGAATCTTTTCTTTTCGTATAAGATCACATCAAAATGTGCAGAGTCTGGATCTGTTAAATCTGGATCCATCCAGTGGAATAGGTGACCTTGGTGTAAAATATTCAATATCATGATTATTACCAAGATTGCACCACCGTAAGGGATGTAAGAAGCAATAGCTTCCATTACTCTTGTGATAATAATTGGCCATCCTGCGTGTGCAGCATGCTGAATACAATAGAAAAATAATACCGCGCAGCTCACTCCAAAGAAAAATACAGCTACAAAGTGTATTGATGCTAAAGGCTGATTGTGAATCTGTAATTCCGCATGTTCCAAGTGAGAAGCGTGATCCTGAGGACCGATCATTTCACTTGAATGTGTAGGAGCAGTATGACCAGAAGCATGAACAGCTTCCATCATTTGTTCTATTCTTTCTGTGCTAATTCCTTTATTCAAGAAAAAACCAATACCAAATAGAACTAAACCTACAACAAGAAGTATTATAGAAGTTGATTTTAATTTTGGTGAAAAACTATACATTTCTTTTCTTATTTTTTAGTTGCGGTAGTAGTTTCTGTTGTAGCTGCAGCTGGTGTAGCTGTAGCCGCTGCGGGTGCCGCTGCTCCTTTTTTGAAGGCGCTCATCACATACATTGCAACTCTCCATCTGTCTCCAGCGTTTAGTTGTCCTGCATAAGAACCCATTGCATTTCTACCGTTTGTTAATACATAATGAACAGATCCTACAGTAATTTCTCTATCAGCATAGTTTGGTACACCAGAGAAAGCACCGCTTTGTACAATTGGTCCTTGTCCATCACCTCCTGTTCCGTGACATGCAGCACAAGTATGATCAAAAAGTATTTTTCCTCTTTCAATATCCTTAGCAGCATTTGCCGGATTTAAAGGAGAAGCATTTAGCTTTTTAGATGCATCATATCCTGCGTTATATTGATCTGCGTTTTTTGGAAGTAAACCTTCTTCAAAAACACCGTCACTATTTTGAGCCACTGATCCTTCTACAGGAGCAAGACCTGTTGCAAAACTATTTTTAACAAACGCTGGAATTTCATTCTCATGATCTGAATACGCATCTTGAGCTTTCATCAATGGATCATAAGCTACAGGAAAGTACATATCCGGGAAATAAACCAACGGTGCGTTTTCTTTCGGTCCGCAAGAATTAAGTAAAACTGTAGTTAAACCTAAAATTGCTGTAATTTTTAATACATTCTTTTTCATTTTAAGCGTCTTTAACAGTTATTTCTTCAACTCCAGTCTCAATAAGCAACTGCTTTACAGATTCTACATCTTCAGTTACAAATTCCATAAGGAATTTATCATCTGTAGTTCTAGGATCCGGGTTTTGTGCAGGAGCTCCAGGATACATTTTGTTTCTTACTAAGAAAGTTAATGACATCATGTGAGCAGCACAGAAAACCATAAGCTCAAACATTGGTACTACGAATGCAGGCATGTTGTGTGCCCAGTCAAAAGCAGGTTTACCACCAATATTTTGAGGCCAGTCATGGTTCATTACGTACCAAGTAACTGTTGCACCAATAGAAAGTCCGTAAAGAGCGTAGATAAATGCAGCATCAGAAATTCTTGTTTTCTTCAACCCTAAAGCTTTATCTAGTCCGTGAACCGGGAATGGAGTATAAACTTCGTTTATCGCAATTCCTTTATCGTTGAATGCCTTAACGCCGTTCATTAGATCGTCGTCATCAGCATAAAGTCCGTATACAATTTTAGTGGTGCTCATCTCCTTCTTTTGCTTTATAAGTTTCACCTGAGATTTTCAAAATCGATTTTAATTCTGCCTGTGCAATTACAGGGAATGTTCTTGCGTATAATAAGAATAATACAGAGAAGAATCCGATTGTTCCTAAGTATACACCTACATCAATAATCGTTGGCTTAAACATTGTCCAAGATCCAGGTAAGTAGTCTCTAGAAAGGTTGATAACAATAATATCAAAACGTTCGAACCACATACCGATGTTAATGATTAATGCAATAATAAATGTTGCAATAATATTTGTTCTTACTCTCTTGAACCAGAATAATGCAGGGATAATTAAGTTACAAGTAATCAATGCCCAGAAAGCCCACCAGTAAGGACCAGTTGCTGCACCTGGAGAAAGATAAGTAAAGTCTTCAAATCTTGATCCTGAATACCATCCGATAAAATATTCTGTTCCGTAAGCTACAGTTACCATACCACCTGTTAATATGATTACGATGTTCATAATTTCGATATGATACATTGTAATATAGTCTTCTAGGTGACAAACTTTTCTAGCAATCAACAATAGTGTTTGTACCATTGCAAATCCTGAGAAGATTGCTCCAGCAACGAAGTAAGGAGGATAGATCGTAGAGTGCCATCCTTTAATAACCGAAGTTGCGAAGTCAAAAGATACAGTAGTGTGTACTGAGAATACAAGTGGAGTTGCTAAACCTGCAAGAACCAAAGATAGTTCTTCGAATCTCTGCCAGTGTTTTGCTTTACCACCCCAACCGAATGCTAGGAATGTATAAATTTTCTTTGTCCAAGGAGTTTTTGCTCTATCTCTGATCATCGCAAAGTCAGGGATTAATCCCATGAACCAGAATACGGTTGATACTGAGAAATACGTAGAGATCGCAAATACGTCCCAAAGTAGAGGAGAGTTGAAGTTCCCCCAAAGAGAACCAAACTGGTTAGGTAAAGGGAAAACCCAGTATCCTACCCAAACTCTACCCATGTGGATAACAGGGAAGATTGCCGCCTGAACAACCGCGAAGATAGTCATCGCCTCAGCTGAACGGTTTACAGACATTCTCCAACGCTGTCTAAATAATAATAATACTGCGGAGATAAGTGTTCCGGCGTGACCGATACCTACCCACCATACGAAGTTGGTAATATCCCAACCCCAGTTAATAGTTCTGTTAAGCCCCCATGCTCCAATACCTGTTCCGATAGTATAAGCGATACAGCCGAATCCGTAGATGAAAAGAACTAAGGCTGCATATAGTGATACCCACCATAATTTTCCTGCTCTTTCTTCGATAGGTCGTGCGATATCTTCCGTAATATCGTGATAAGTTTTGTGACCAATAATTAGAGGTTCCCTTATCGGAGCTTCGTAATGTCCTGACATTTTTTACCTATTTATTATTTAAACTTTATTTTTCTACTCTGTTTCTTACTTTAGTGTGATAGAACACGTTTGGCTTGGTTCCGATCTCTTCTAGTAAATAATATCTTCTGTTACTAGAATATAGTTTTCTAATTTCAGATTCTTTGTCATTCATGTCTCCAAACTTCATAGATCCTGTAGAACAAGCTGATGCACACGCAACAGAGTCCTGGAATTCATGGTCTGTAACTTTTCTTCCTTCTTTCTTAGCTGTAAGAATAGTTGCCTGAGTCTTTTGGATACACATTGAACATTTCTCCATAACCCCTCTTGTTCTTACAACAACATCCGGGTTAAGAACCATTCTTCCTAAATCGTTATTTTGATTAAAGTCGAATTTATCATTCAAGTTATATGTAAACCAGTTGAAACGTCTTACTTTGTACGGACAGTTGTTTGCACAATATCTAGTACCAATACATCTGTTGTAAGCCATGTGGTTTTGACCTTGCTTACTGTGAGAAGTAGCCGCTACCGGACATACAGTTTCACATGGAGCGTGGTTACAGTGCTGACACATTACCGGCTGGAAAATCACATCAGGACTTTCGTTTGGCTCGATTAAGATGTTGTATAAGTTAGGAACGTTAAGTCCTCTGTCAATACCTTCTTTAGTTTCGATCTTTTCTTTAGCAGAGTAGTAACGGTCAATTCTTAACCAATACATATCTCTAGACATTCTGATCTCTTCTTTACCTACAACAGGAACGTTGTTTTCTGCCTGACAAGCAATAATACATGCTCCACAACCAGTACAAGAGTTCAAGTCAACAGACAAGTTGAAGTGAGGACCATCTGTATCATCGAATGCATCCCAAAGGTCAATTTTACCTGCTGGAAGTGCACCGCTAATAGTGTGGTACTCCAAAGGCTTGTTCCATCCTTTGTGTTCGTCATCAAATGCTACGTTAATATATTCAGCTAAAGGAACTTCTTTAGCGATCTCATAACGTCCCATTAGTGTATTTTGAAGCTGGATACCAGCAAACTCATGATCTTCACCTGTTTTTTCAATCTTAGCATTTGAAATAGCCAAGTTAGAACCATCAAATAAAGGATAAGCGTTTACACCTGTATCAGCAGTAGCTCCTGAGTTTTTCTTACCATATCCAAGCGCAAGACCAACTGATCCGTCTGCTTGTCCTGGCTGAATGAATACAGGAACGTCTTTTATTGTTACTCCGTTTACAGTAAGGTTTACGATTGAACCATCCAACTGCATTCTAGCATTAAGATCGTTTTCAATACCTAATCTTTCTGCATCTTTAGGAGAAATTGTCAAGTAGTTATCCCAAGACATTCTAGTGATTGGATCTGGTAATTCCTGCAACCAAGGGTTGTTTGCCTGAGTACCATCTCCCATTGCAGTCGTAGTATATAATACTAATTCTAGATCGGAAGCTTTGAAGTTTCCTAATTCTGCAACAGCTTGAGCACCATTTCCACCTGCATAAGACAACATTGTTGCATTATTAGAAGGAACGATACCGTTATATAAAGCTTTATTGAAAGAAGTTGCTCCTAAGATTGAAGCAGAACTTGCTTTTAAATAATCGTAATAGTTATTAGCAGCATTGTTTTTTCCATTTTTCCAAACCAATAGAGATTCTTCAATCTGTCTTGATTTATAGATCTTTTGGATCGTAGGCTGCATTAATGTATAAACTCCAGTCTGAGGCTCCATATCACCCCAAGATTCTAGCCAGTTAGCTACAGGAATTACAGCTTTCGCTGCTTTGTACATTTCATTTTTCTTATCTGCAACAGCAACTACACAAGCAACTTTAGATAAAGATTTTTTGAAATCTTCTCCTTTTGGATGAGAGTAGATAGGATCTACGTTGTTTGTAATTAATACTCCAACTTGTCCTGCATTTACCCATCCTAAGAATTCGTTATATTTTGCTTGGTCAAATTCTCTTAAGAAGTTCGCTTTACCAGTGAAAGCTACTGATCCTAATTTTTGGTTGATTAAGTGTGCAAGAACCTGAGCTCCTTTAGAACCGTCAGCCAATACAACAGCTTTGTTGCCTTTAGCTTGTAATTCTTTAACGATCTCAACAGCAATCTTATCAGAAGCAGCGCCTCCTCCTACGATTGCATTGTAAACTTCAACTAACGTTTTGTTTACAGCACTTGGCTTTAATCTATATCTTGAGTCAGCATTAGCACCAGTTAAAGACATGTTTGATTCCACTTGGATGTGTCTCAACATGCTTGCTCCCGGTTTTCTTGCCTCAGCAAAAGAAGTTTCCAAACTTCCAGCGTTGTAATCTCCTAAGAAATCTGCCTGGAAAGAAACTACTAATTCAGAACCTTTAAGATCGTAAACAGGTAATGCTCTTTGTCCGAATACTTCCTGAGCAGCATCTAATCCTGCAGAGTAAGGGAAAGCATCAAAAGTTACCAATTCAGCTGTAGGATATTTTGCTTTAAAATCAGCGAATAACTTTTTGAAAGTAGGTGAAGCAAAAGACTGAGATAAAAGAACGATTTTCTTTCCTGCTGCTTTAGCCTCTTCTAATCCTTTAAGAACGAAATCATCTACTTTATCGAAAGTTTCGTCTTTACCATCTAGCTTAGGTTGCTTTACTTTATCATTATCATAAAGAGAAAGTACAGCTGCCTGAGCTCTAGCGTTAGTTTTACCTAAATCACCAGCAGCCGGGTTAGGATCAATCTTGATAGGTCTACCTTCACGAGTCTTTACTAAAACACTAGCGAAATCGAATCCATCAAAATATGTTGAAGCGTAGTAATTTGGAACCCCAGGAATAATATCATGAGGTTTTACCACGTAAGGAATCGTTTTAATTACCGGAGCTTCACAAGCAGCAAGCGTTACCGCCGCTGTAGAGAATCCTAGTAACTTTAAGAAATCTCTTCTTGAAGTACTTGATCCGTTTTGTTCAGCATCTCCAAGGAAATCTTCTACCGGAATTTCTTCCTGAAACTCTTTCTGAGCCAGCTTATTATTTAAAGCTGGGTCTTTAAGTTCATGAATACTTCTAAATTGTATTTTGTTTGAAGCCATTTATACTTCTAATTTTTAGTTATTAATAATGACATTTACCACACTCAAGACCTCCAATTGCATCTACAGTAATCTTACCTTCTGTTTGAGGGTATTGCTTCTTAAGCTTGTCGTGTAGATTCTTGAAGTATTCTTTATTATAACCGTTGTTCATATCAACTTCTGTAGTTCTGTGACATTCAATACACCATCCCATTGTGAAGTCATTAGCCATTTGAACAACATTCATTGTATCAATTTTTCCGTGACAAGCTTTACAAACAACATCAATTTTGTTATCTGGATTTTTCTTGTTGAAAGAATTAATGATTGCCTGCTCACCTGCTACTACGTGTTGAGAGTGGTTGAAGTACACGAAATCTGGCATGTTGTGAATTCTTGTCCATTCTACCGGTTGAGTTTTACCTGTATACTGTTGCTTTTCAGAATCCCAACCTGTCGCAGCATAAATCTTCTGGATTTCTCCGTCATAGAATGCTTTGTCTTTTCCAGGCTCCATGTAATGTTTAGCATTGTATTCAGAAATTGTTCTGTGACAGTTCATACAAACGTTCATAGAAGGAATTTCAGATACCTTACCGTATTTAGCACTAGAGTGACATAACTGACAGTCAATTTTCTGTTCTCCAGCGTGGATTTTGTGAGAGAAGTAGATAGGCTGTTCTGGCTTATATCCTTTGTAAACCCCGATCCACATGACCCAGTTCCAAATTCCATAAGTAGCCAAAATAGCTAGAATTGCTAATGCTCCTTTACCGATGTAGTGGTATTTCTCATAGATTTCACTGAAAGAACGAACTCTAGTTTCGTTAAGTCCAGCTAAGTCTTCAGATTGACCTAATTTAACTAATTGTCTTAGTTTAATTAAGATCCAAACCAATAATGCTGCAATAGCAAGAAGTGAAATAATAACAACACTTGTTGTAGTATTGTTTGCAGGAGCCGCTGCTGCTGCATCTGTACCAGTAGCTGTTGTAGCAGCTGGTTCCGGTTCTGGAGCCGGAGGATTAGTGGTAAAAGCTAAGATGTCATCAATATCCTTATCTGTAAGATTCGGAAACTGCAACATTTCAGTCTTGTTAAATTTTTCAAAAATCTCATTGGCGTATTTATCGCCAGATGCTCTCAGAGCTTTGTTGTCCTTGATCCACTTGTGAAGCCAATCTTTGTCTACACCACCCTCTGTCTTTACACGTTCTACAACCCCTTTCAACGGAGGCCCTATTACTTGTTTGTCCAGTGCGTGACATGCAGTACAATTCGCTTTGAAAAGTTTCTCACCGTTTTTAGGATCGCCGTCTTGCCCGTAAATTGAAGCACTGGTCGATAGCAATAAGCCTATTGCGATCAACGTTTGTTTATAATGCTTTCTCCAACTAATCATTTAAATTATCTTATGTTAGTAAAATATTGAACCAATCAATCCCGCAAAAATAATATTTTTAACAGGAATTTAACGGCATAACAAGAGGGGAAAATGTCATTTGTGGTTAATTTGTATTAATTCTAAATAACTTCGTTTGGCATAATTTTTTAATTTGTATAAATTTGCGGAAACAAGTTTAAATGAAAAATTTAATCAAAATATTTTTAGTACTATCATTATTTGGGTTTTATAATATTGATGCACAGCAGATTGTGAAGAAAGATACTTTGTCTGGAACAGAGCTAGTGATCTCTATGGATCCTAAAGTGAGTGATGCTTTGGGGAATTTAGAAGATAAATGTTCCAAAGTAGCAACCAATAATTCATCTAAAGTTACTGATGATGAGGGTTCTTATACTAGGCCTGCAAAAATATATGTTCCCAATAGGGAGCTTACTAATGCTGAAATTTGTAGAAAAAACCCACGAATTTTAGGATATAAGCTTCAAATTACGACGGTAAAGAGTAATGAAGAGGCGAATGAGGTGAAATCTTATTTCAGAAAACGATTTCCAAATTTGAAGGTTGAAACGGATGCTTCTTTGAGACCGAATTATAAAATTTTGGCAGGAAGTTATTTTACAAAACAAAGTGCAGCTTCAGATTTATCTAAAGTAAGAGAGTATTTTAAATCGGCAACTCCTGTTCAATACAGAATTTTCTGCGCAGAGGCAAAATAATATTTTGTAGAAATATAAAGAAAACTAAAGCTGAGAATTTTCTCAGCTTTTTTTATTGGTAGTATTGATTTAAAAACCAGAAAAATTCTGTCATTCTTACGTAGTTGTTGAGTAATAAATACACAAATAAAATACTTACAGTAACTGTTAAAAATGATAAGATTTTAGGAAACGATTTATAAGAATAAAATAGCCATCCCAATAATAAAGGATATACAAAAACAAAGTGTCCACCGTATATATAGGCGGTATGAAGTCCAAATTTCATAATACAATGTATGATGATATCGATAAAGAATGAGATCATAAGTATTTGGACGAATTTGTTTTTGAAATTTTTTATATAACTCCAAAAAACCAATATTAAAAGGATTAGAATAAATACATAAGGGAGCCAAGAAGTATAAGTATCCATAAGTAAGGCTTTGAAATCGAAGCCTTTCATGTTGTTTTTATTACGAATAATAAAGCTTGGGAATAATATATTTCCTCCAAAAAAGTAGGAGAGAATCATGTCCCAAATCGGGGTAGATTTTACATTAGAGAACTTTTCATACTGACTGTTTGTCTTTGAAAATATGTTTTCATATTTGAAATTAATTCTATTTAAATATAACAGGATAAAACAAATGAGGGTTAAGGTAACTCTTAAAGCGGCATTTCCGAATTTCTTCCAATTCCTAAAAATATCTTTTTCAAATGCTATCGGAACAAAAACTTTTACAATATTTGTTATCGTAAGTCCTCCAATAGAAACACCTGCTAATATAAGAGGTATGGTAGGGATTTTTTCTTCTTTTTTGGTTTTTATTGCTGCGTAATGATTGAATAAAGTCAATAGAAACAGAGTGTATGTGAAATTTTCAGGGGTAAAAGAAAGAATGATAGGGGTTGAAAATGTTCCGAAAAATATGATAATTAAAAAGGTGATAAACAAGGGAAGGTTGATAATGTTCTTAAGGTATTTAAAGATTTGAACCATGCTTAAGCTAACCATTAAAGTACTCATCCAAGCTAATGCTAATCTGAAAACTGCATTTGTTTTTCCATCAGAAAGATACAAAGCGATTTCTCTGATCCAATTAAAAAAATAATAGGAGAGTGGATGTCTTTCAAAGCTTCCTCCTGTCATGACAATAGAACGGTTGTCAAAACTAAAATAGGCGTCCCACGGAATTCTCTCATCAAAAATAATCCGATAATCTAAGGCGATATACCAGCCTAAAATTCCGTAAGTAATGATGAAGAATGTGAATACTCCAAGCTCCGAATATGAGTAGGGAAGAATGAGCTTGAAAAAGCTGTTGAATTTAGATTTAATAGTAGCAATAAACACCATCAAAATTTTTTACAAAAGTAAAAATAAAAAGCTCACCAAAATTGGTGAGCTTTAAAAGATTATGTAGAAAGTAATTATTCTTTGATTACTTTTTCTGTAGTTGCTGTTCCATCTGCGAATTCAACTTGTACTAGATATGCTCCTTTTGGAAGAGAAGAAATATCTACTTTATCAGATGTTGATCTCAATACTGATTTTCCTGAGAAGTCTAACACTGTTGAAGATTTAATTTTTTTATCAGTTTTGATATTGATTTCTCCTTTTGTTGGGTTAGGATAGATGTTTGTTGCTTTTGCGTTTGCTTTTGATGTTTCATTTGTAGCAAGTACACCTGTAGCAGTGATTTTTACATCGTCAAGCATAAACATATATTTATCTGAAGACATGTATTGGAATCCTACTCTTATAGTTTGTCCAGCATAAGCATCTAGGTTGATCGTAACTTGTTGCCACGCCGCATAAGGAGCTGTTGATGTTGATGGTGTTGAAACAATAGTAAAATTAGCCGCTGAAGTGGGAGTTCCACTTCCTGTATAAACTCCTACTTTATAGCTTTCTGCAAAATTTGGTGATAAAGCTTTTACCCAGAAAGTCAAAATGTTTGCACTTGTACCCAAAGTAACAACAGGAGTGATAAGCCAATCGTTATTAGCGGTTGCTCCTCCAGTAGTAGACGGTACAGCTGCCCAAGATACAGCAGATTTTTGACCTCCATGAGCTGTAAAATTTCTTACTTCTTCATCTACACCAGGAGTTACGGTAAGGTTATTTGTTGCGTTACTTGCCGAAAGGTTAAATATTTGGAATGCCATTATACCATTTCTGTTATTCCAAGTAGGGCTCCATGTTGTTACATCATTAATGACAGGTCCCCCCCCTGTATATGTGGTTAAACCATCTAGGTCTAATGTTTGCCAATTTCCAAAACCTGTAATCGCAAAATTCGTATAAGACTCAAAGCCTTCATCTAGTAGTGTTGTTTGAGCTTGAGTAACCGCTCCGGTAACTAGTAAACTTAAAGATAGTAGAATTTTTTTCATAATATTTTTTATTTTATGTAAAAATAACAAAAAAAACCAGGATAATGAAAAAAGCTCATTGAAAAAGGAGTATTGATTGTGGATTAATAATTTACGAACTACAAGAAAGCATAGAGCATCCTGAAATATCATCATACTCAGAAGGTCTTTTTATTGAATACTCGGGATAAATTTCTTGATAAGGATTTTTTAATGCTGTTGTCAATTTTTCAAGTATATCAGTTTTTCCTGAATTAATTTCTTCAATACATTGGTATAAGTGAAAATTTCTTAAAATGAATTTAGGATTTATTTTCTGCATTAAAGTAATTGATTCTTCTTTTGAAATCAAATTTCGATTTAATCTGGTGTTATATGCATTTATGAAATCCTCAATTTTTAAAATTTTTTCAGGATGCAATAAAGTGTATGAAATTCGTTGAAATGTATCTTTTAAATTGTTTTTATTGTCAATTTTTTCTAATTCGTTAAAAAACAAAGTGTAGTCTAATTGTAATTCTTGCATCAATCCTTGCCAGTTTGTGAAAAATTCTTCGTCACCATCAAGCAATTGATCAAAGCCAAATTTCTTGCAAAGCATAGTATCATGAGTTTTCCAAAAATAGTCTCCGAATTCATTTAGTGTTTTTTCTAAAAACTGCTCATCTTCAATCAAAGGATTTAGTGAATTCGCTAATTGCCAAAGATTCCATTGTGAGATTTGTCCTTGCTTTCCAAAAGCATATCTTCTTCCGGGTAAATCGGTTGTGTTTGGGGTAAAATTTAAATCATATTCATCCATCATGGAATAAGGGCCGTAGTCTATTGTTAGTCCTAAAATAGACATGTTATCCGTATTCATTACACCATGAACAAAACCTACTCTGAACCACTCCACCATCAAATCTGCTGTTCTTTTGCAAATCTCTTGAAAGAAGTCTTTGTATTTTTGATTTCCTTCAGAAGTAATTTGAGGATAGTAATTATCAATAGTGAAATTAACAAGCTTTTCTAAAGTATCGTATTCCTGTTGTGCAGAGATCAATTCAAAATGGCCAAATCGAAGGAAGCTTTCTGCTGTTCTTACCACCACTGCACCTTTTTCGGCTTGAGGATTTCCGCTGTACATCATATCTCTTACCACGTCTTCTCCAGTAAAAGATAAGCTTAATGCTCTTGTTGTTGGAACTCCTAAATGTAACATGGCTTCACTCATTAAATATTCGCGAACTGAAGACCTCAACACTGCTCTTCCATCTGCATGTCTGGAGTAAGGGGTTGCACCAGCTCCTTTCCATTGGATTTCTGTTTTTTTACCTGAATCATTTGTGATTTCACCCGCTAAAATTGCTCTTCCATCACCCAATTGCCCTGCCCAGTTTCCAAACTGATGCCCTGCATAAGCTGTAGCATATGTTTGAATATTTTCGGGAAGGTTGTTTCCCACAAGAAAATCTAAATCTTTCTCTTCAAACTTTCCTAGTCCTATTTCTTCCGAAAGTTCTTCATTGAATGTAATTAATTCTGGTTTTTCAAAACCAACAGGACTTACTGTTGAAAATAAAACTTTAGGAGTGTTTCTTTGAATGGTATTACCGGAAAAATCTCCTGGAAAATTTTTTATAAAAGGTTGTTTGATGTTTTCGATATTCATGAATCAAAGTTATTAATAATAAAAGAAAAGACCTTCCAAATAATTGAAAGGTCTTGTGTATTTCTAAAAGAGAAATTATTTATTGAAATCTACTTCGTCTGAGGAATGTAGGTTTTCATTCACATTTTCTTCTTTCTTGTCAGAGTTATTTTTAGGGGTACGATCTACCGGTCTTGGGTTCTTGATTTCATCCATCGTCTGAAGGCCTCCATCATCACCATAACCACCTCCAATACCTTTTAAGCCGGAGCATCCATCTTTCCAATCCGAAGGTTTTGAGAATTTATCATCAGGAGAAATTCCTAACGTTTTATCAGCCCAAACTTTCTTCATGTAGATTGCCCAAATTGGTAATGCCATTTTTGCACCTTGCCCTTCACCAGTTCCTAAGAAGTGGGTAGCTCTATCTTCCCATCCAACCCAAGCTCCTGTTGCTAGTTTTGGTGTAATTCCCATAAACCAACCATCGGAGTTATTTTGTGTTGTACCTGTTTTAGCAGCAATTTCTACTGCCTTTGAAATTCCTCTTCTTCCTAATTCGCCAGATGCAGTTCCGTATTGTGCAACCCCTTTCATTAGTTCAATCATGGTGTAAGCATAGAGTGGGTTCATTACTTCTTTTGGTTCTACATTTACTTCTTTGATTACTCTACCATTGGCATCTTCAATTCTCCAGATCATTTCCGGTTTATTGTGGTTTCCATAGTTAGCAAAGGTACTGTAAGCACCAAGCATTTCAAAGATGGTAATATCTGATGAACCTAAAGCAATGGTATTGTTTCTTGGAATCTCTTCAGTTACTCCTAAGTCTCTTGCTGTTTGAATTACAGCATCAACACCTGTCATTTCAATAAGTCTTGCAGCAATCGGGTTTTGAGAGTGCGCTAAACCATCTTTTAAGGTTAACATTCCTCCTCTTCCTGGTACGTGCCATCCGTTGTGATCATAAGTTCCATTGGATACGGTTGAACAAGGAGTCATCCCTAATTTCATAATAGCAGTTGCATATACGAAAGGCTTAAATGTTGAACCAACCTGTCTTTTTCCTTGTTTGATGTGATCATACTGGAAATGTTGCCAGTCAATTCCTCCAACCCAAGCTTTAATTTCACCTGTTCCCGGAACCATAGACATTAAACCTGCTTGCGCAATTTGTTTGTGGTATCTAATAGAATCCCAAGGAGACATTTCAACTTCTTCTTCTCCAGCCCATGTGAAACGAGAAGTTTTGATTGGCTTGTGGAATTCCATCATGATTGAATCTTCTGAAATACCAGCTGCTTTCAACTGTTTGTAACGTCCGGTTCTTTTCATCGCCTGAAGCATTACACTGTTAACCTGCGTATTCGTTAAGTAGTAAAAAGGTCTGTTTTTTCTACCTCTTTGCTCGGCATCAAATCTTTTTTGAAGATCTGTTAAATGCTCTCTGATTGATTGCTCTGCATATTTCTGCATCTTAGAATCAAGAGTGATATATATTTTTAAACCGTCTTTGTAAAGGTTTAATTTCTTACCGGTCTGCTTCTCGTAATCTTTAAGGTAAGTGTCAATCTCTTTTTTCAAATAAAACTTATAGTAAGCAGAGTAGTCATCACTGATATTTTTGATCGGTTGATAGTCAGTTTTTACGGCTGACGATGTTGCTTTATCATAAGTTGTTTGATCAATATATCCTGTTTCCAACATTTGAGCGAGTACAACATCTCTTCTCCTTTTTGCTCTTTCAGGATTTCTCATCGGGTTATTTGCAATAGGAGCTTCTAGCATTGCTACAAACATTGCTGCCTCCGGAAGAGTGAGTTGAGAGGTTGACTTATTAAAATAAATTTTTGAGGCCATTTCAATACCGTTGGCGTTGTAGGTAAAGTCAAACTTATTAAAATATAAAGTGATAATCTCTTCCTTGGTATATCTTTTTTCAAGACTTACCGCAACGGACCATTCTTTAAGTTTTTGAATAATCCTTTTTATTGGATTTTTAGAAGGTTCTTTGGTGAATAGAAGTTTAGCCAACTGTTGTGTAATTGTAGAACCTCCACCTCTATCACCACCATACCTTACAGCTCTTAAAATAGATCTTAAATCAATTCCAGAGTGTTCTTTGAACCTTTCGTCTTCTTTAGCTTGTAATGCATAAATAAGGAAAGGGGGAAGGTCTTTGTAAGTAATAGGCTGTGTTTTTTCTTTTTCAAATTTGCCTAGAAGAACCCCATCTGATGAAATAATTTCAGAGGCTACGTAAATATCAGGGTTTTCAAGTTCTTTTACATCCGGCATTTCTCCAAGAAAACCTTGAGAAACGGCAAAGAAAAGTCCTGAAATTCCTAAAACGACTGCAATGAGTCCAATCCAAATAATGCTAACCCATTTTTTCCAACTGGTTTTTTTGCTATTCTTTTTGGGAGGAAGAGGGAAAGTTTTTCCTTTGCTTCCTGCGTTTCTTTTGTTATCTTCCATTGATGATTACGGTTTAGCCGTTTCTATTTTTACTCCAATATCTTCAATCCCGGGAAGGGCATCATTTCTCATAGCTTGAACCATGCCGATTTCATATTTGCCTTTTTCGGGAAATTTGTAATTCAATTTATATTGAAAGAGCGTTTCCTTCGTATCTCCAAAACCTGTACCAAGCCATTCTCCATTGGGTTTAGCCAATACGTAATTCAAAGTATCTGTTTCTTTTTTCTTATTCTGAAGATTGGTGAAATTTACAATAAATCTTATGTTGCTGTAAGGGTAGTTATTGTTATTCCTTACAACAAATATAATGTTTTTAGGATTTTGAGGATCCGTAACTTCAAGATTAAATTTTTGTTCACTTTTCTTATTCCATTTATTATCAACAGAATTCATGGTGACTTCACCTTCCGAAGAAGATTTACAGCTAAAGAAAAGGATAAGAGTGAATACTCCTAAAATTTTATGCATTGTTATCTTTTTTTGGAGGAAACTTTTTCTTGAATTTTTTCTTGTTCGGGTTAGGTTGAGGCTTGTTCGCAGGATCTACCGTTGCTTCTGCTTTTTCTAACTGAGCTTTTGCTTGTTGCTGCTGTTGAGGCTTTTGAATTCTAGGCCTGTTAGTATTAGCGTTCGGGTTTGGGTTTTCTGTCTTTGTTGGTCTTTCAGATCTTTCCGGACGGTCAGATTTCTCAGTATTTTGAGGTTTGTCTGATCTTTCAGGTCTGTTTTTTCTTGGACCTTGATTTTGACCGTTCTGATTCTGATTCGGGTTTGGCCTGTTTTGATTCTGATTTTGAGGTCTGTTTTTGTTAAAACTTTTATTTTTCTTCTCAAATCTATCAACACTATTCTCCTGAATAAGATCAATTGTATGCAAAGGAGCATCAGGCTGCTTAAGATCTTCAAGAGGCAACGTTCTTTCTCCTTTTTTATTTTTTGCGATTAATTCTTTAACCAAATCAATATCAAAATCATACCAAGCAATTGAACTATCCATGTATGCAAACCACATTTTCTTTTTGAAAACATCAATTTTAATACAAAATGCTCTTCCTTTCTCTGTATCTAATGTTGTAGAAGAAGAAGGGAAGTTGCTTAAAGCATCAAGATAACTGTCTAATTCATAATTAAGACAACATTTAAGTTTACCACATTGCCCAGCCAGTTTTTGAGGATTTATACTCAACTGCTGATATCTTGCAACATTGGTGTTAACTGATCTAAAATCTGTTAGCCAAGTTGAACAACATAATTCTCTTCCGCATGATCCGATTCCTCCAACTTTTGCTGCTTCCTGTCTGAAACCGATTTGTTTCATGTCGATTTTTGTTCTGAAAGTAGAAGCGAAGTCTTTGATTAACTGTCTGAAATCTATTCGGTTATCAGCAGTGTAGTAAAATGTAACCTTAGAAGCATCACCTTGGTATTCTACATCTGTAACTTTCATTTCAAGTCCCAGTCTGTGAGCAATTTTTCTAGCGTCTATTTTTACGTTATCTTCTTTTTTTCTAGCTTCCTGCCAGACTTCAATATCTTTTTGGTTGGCTAATCTGTATATTTTAAGTGCTGATTCTTCAGAAGCTCTTTTCTTCTTCATCTGAATTTTCACTAATTCTCCGGTGAGACTTACCACACCTAGATCATGTCCGGGACTAGATTCTACTGTTACTACGCTACCAATATGTAAAGGAACATTATTTACATTTTTATAAAATAATTTTCTGTCATTTTTAAATCTAACTTCTACATAATCACACCTATTAGATGCGGGATTATTGATGTTAGATAGCCAGTCGAAAACACTTAATTTATAACTATTACCACAGGTATTTACGCTTTCACAGCCATTCGCGGTTTTCTTGGGTCCGCAAGAATGTGCAGAATCGCCGGATGTTTTACATCCACAACTCATATAACTTTTATTTGTTCCTGCAAATTTATATATTTTTATCTTTATGTAATTCTAAAAAATTCAAATATTCATCAACATCATTGTTTAATATTAAACGAAAAACTTGATTAGTCAATAAAAGGTTATTAAATGTCTAATAATTATGTGTTTAAGGGCTTTTTTTACTAAAGTGTTATTTTAAACATAATTTTCTTTTGGTATATTGTTTAAAATTTTAAGATTTATTAACAGTTGTAGCCAAAATAATTTTATATTTGGGTTATATAATAATAGTCTATGAAAAAAATATTAGTATCAACTGCTTTATTGGCGGGTGTTCTATCTTACGCAGGAGGCTTCAGAGTTTCTTTGCAAGGGGTAAAACAATTGGCAATGGCACATACTAGTGCACATGCTGAAGATGCAAGTGTGGCATTTTTTAACCCAGCGGGTATGTCATTCATTCCTTCAAGACTGAGTATATCAGTAGGAGGTTTTGCTGCGGGTAATAAAGTAACTTTCCAGAATATGAATACGCTGCAAAGTACGGAAACGGATAATCCTATTGGAACCCCACTTTATGCTGCTATTGCTTATAAACCGATTGATAAATTATCTATTGGTTTCAGTTTTTCTACCCCTTTTGGGAGTACTATTGAGTATCCAAATAATTGGGAAGGAAGAGAGATGGTTGAGAAGCTTGAGTTGAAAGCATTCTATTTCCAACCAATGATTTCATATAAATTTAATGACTGGTTTGCTTTTGGTGCTAGCTATATCTATGCTAGAGGATCTGTAAACTGGGATAAAGCGGTTACACAGTTTAGTGGTGAGCTTAATCTTAAAGATGATAAAGCATCTGGACATGGTTACGGATTTGGGTTTTATTTCAGACCAGATCCAAAACTTGATGTAAGTATTGCCTACCGTTCACCAGTTGATATGAAAGCTAAAAACGGAGTAGCTACCTTTAAAATATCGCCAAGTGTCTTTCCTTTGTTAGGATTAAATAGTTCAGGACAGGATAGCTTTAGTGCAACATTACCGTTGGTTGAAGAATATACTGTTGGTTTAACATATAAAATTACTCCAAAATGGTTGGTTTCTGCAGATTTCAACTATCATGGATGGGAGAGATACAACAAGCTGACTTTAAGTTTTGCAAATGCACCTATCGGAAATCAACCAGGAAGTCCGAATGTTCTTGTAACTCCTAAGAATTTTAAAAACTCTAAAACATTCAGATTAGGAACTCAATATGCAATTACAGATAAGATCTTTGGTCGTCTTGGTGCTTATTATGATGAGGCTCCTTATTCAGATCAGAACTTTATTCCTGAAACTCCTTCATATAATACTTATGTAGTAACAGGTGGGGTTGGATTTAAAATAAAACAATTCGGAATTGATGTAGCAGGTGGCTATGCAATGCCTCAGGCAAGAGATGTGAAAAATGATTATTTGCAGTTTTACGGACAATCTAAGGCTACAGCATTCTATGTTGGTTTAGGTTTCTCTTATAATCCATTTTAATTGAAAGACTATGAAAAAAATTATAATTTCTACATTAGCTGTTTCGGCTCTTCTTTTTACAACGAGTTGCAAAAATGATTTTGATACAGATGTAAAAGATATTACTGTAACAAGTGGTGAAGCAGATTTTTCCAGATATGTTTCTTTAGGAAACTCTTTAACTTCAGGATACAGAGATGGAGCTCTTTATAGTTCCGGACAAAATGAGTCTTATCCAAGTATGATTGCGGGTCAAATGAAGTTCGCAGGAGGAGGAGATTTTAATCAGCCACTCATGCCGAACGATACCGGAGGTTTTACAGGGTTACCAGGTTTTCCAGGTAAGCTTAATCTTCAAGTGGTGAACGGAAGTTTATCACCAGTTGAAAGTCCGGCTGCTGCAGCATTAGATAATATTTCTGCAGGAAGACCTTACAGAAACATGGGTGTTCCGGGTGCGAAATCTTTTCATTTGGTAGCTCCTGGATATGGTAGCCTTGCAGGACTTGCAACAGGAACAGCCAATCCTTATTTCGTAAGATTTGCATCTTCAGCAACAACAACTGTTTTAGCTGATGCGATGACGCAGACGCCAACATTTTTCTCTCTTTGGATAGGAAATAATGATGTGCTTTCTTATGCTACAAATGGAGGTACAAATTCTCAGACAACAGGTGGAGTTACTACTTATACAGCTGCTACTGTTCAAACAGGAAATTTAAATCCTGCGACCTATAAATCAAATGATATTTCTGATACTAATGTATTGGCAGGTTCTATTAAAGGAGTATTAGATGGTCTTAAAAGTGTTGGAACTACAAAAGGAATCATCGGAAATATTCCGGATGTTACTAGTATTCCATTCTTTACAAGAGTACCTTATAATGCTATTCCTCTAGATGCTGCAACTGTTCAGAAGCTAAATACAACGCTTTATGGCCCATTGAAATCAGTGCTTACTGCTTACGGTCAGGGAGACAGACTTAATCTTGTGGCTGTAGGAAATAATCCTGTTTTGATTAAAGATAATAAACTGACGAATCTTTCTGCTCAACTTACGGCAGCTTTAGTGGGAGCGGGCTATCCTGCAGATCAGGCAGCTTTTATTGGTAATGCTTTCGGGCAAACACGCCAGGCTAAACAAGGAGAGCTTATTCTTCTTACAGCAAGTAAAGTTTTAGGATTGGATGCGATAACGAATCAGCCTCCTACGGCAAGCTCACAGTTTATTTACGGAGCAAGTTTCCCTATCGGAGACCAACTTTCATTAACTGCAGATGAAGTAGGTAAAATTTCAACGGCAGTTAAAGCATATAATGTTGCAATCAAAGGATTGGCAGATTCTTATAATCTTGCTTTTGTAGATGCAAATGCTAAAATGAAAGACCTTGATTCTGTTGCAGGAATCACTTGGAATGGAGTAAAGTATACGGCAACTTTCGTTACCGGTGGAGCTTTCTCTCTGGATGGTGTTCACTTAACGGGTAGAGGGTATGCAATTATTGCGAATGAATTTATTAAATCTATTAATGCGAAGTATAAATCTACGCTACCATTGGTAGATCCTAATAAATATACGGGAGTGAAATTCCCTTAATCAAAAGGAAAATAAAAACATATGAACCACAAGGAGTAATTCTTGTGGTTTTTTTATAAATTTGCAAAATCTTTTAAAAAGTAAAAATGGCCGATCAGTTAAGTTATCTATTTTGCACAAGAACGAGTAAGGTCTTGGCAGAAAAAATTGCCCAACATTATGGGAAAGAATTAGGGAAAATCAACTTTCAGGAGTTTAGCGACGGAGAGTTTGAGCCTGTTTTAGACGAATCTGTAAGAGGTGGAAGAGTTTTCCTAATCGGATCTACATTCCCTCCAGCAGACAATCTTTTAGAACTTCTTCTAATGATTGATGCAGCGAAAAGAGCTTCTGCAAAAAGTATTACTGTTGTACTTCCGTACTTTGGGCTTGCAAGACAAGACAGAAAAGACAAGCCAAGAGCTCCGATAGGTGCAAAATTGGTTGCTAATCTTTTAACTGCTGCGGGAGCAACAAGAATTATGACGATGGATCTGCATGCAGACCAAATTCAAGGGTTCTTTGAAATTCCTGTAGATCATTTGTATGCTTCTAGCATTTTCGTAGATTACATAAGAAATCTAAACTTAGATAATCTTACGATTGCTTCTCCGGATATGGGAGGTGCAAAAAGAGCGAAAAACTACGCAGGTCACCTTGGCGCTGATGTAGTAATTGCTTACAAAGAAAGAAAAAAAGCAAATGTTGTAGAAGAAATGTTCCTTATCGGAGATGTTGTAGGAAAGAATGTTATTCTTATTGATGATATGATTGATACAGCAGGGACACTTTGTAAAGCTGCAGACATTTTAATGGAAAAAGGAGCAAAATCTGTAAGAGCAATGGCTACTCACGGAGTGCTTTCAGGAAAAGCTTACGATAATATTGAGAACTCGAAATTATTGGAAGTTATTGTAACTGACTCAATTCCTGTAAAAAATAATTTGACAAACAAAATAAAAGTGCTATCTTGCGCCCCTCTATTTGCGGACGTTATGAAGATGGTTCATGAGCATCAATCAATTAGTAGTAAGTTTGTTATTTAATTGATAATTAACTGTTTGCGAATTAAACTTTAAACAAATTTTTAAATTTTTATAAATGAAATCAATTACAATTCAAGGTACAAAAAGAGAAAGCGTGGGCAAAAAGTCGACAAAAGCTTTACGTGATGCTGAATTAGTTCCTTGTGTTGTTTACGGAGGTGGTGAGCCATTGAACTTCTCTGCTACAGAGAAAGCGTTCAAAGGTTTAGTATATACTCCTGAAGCACACACGGTATCTATTGAAGTTGACGGACAGGTAATTCCTGCTGTTCTTCAAGATATTCAGTTTCACCCAATTACAGACAAAATTATTCACGCAGACTTCTACAGATTATCTGACGATAAGCCAGTTGTTATGGAAGTTCCTGTAAGAATTACTGGTCGTTCTAAAGGTGTTGTAGCTGGTGGTGTTTTACGTCAGTCTTTCAGAAAATTGAAAGTAAAAGCTATTCCTGCAAACTTGCCAGACGAGATCGTTGTAGATATTACTTCTCTTAAGATTGGTAACAAACTTTATGTTGGAACTATCAAAACTGAAGGATATTCTTTCGTACACCCAGACAATGCAGTTGTTGTAGCTGTTAAAATGTCTAGAAATGCTGCTAAAGGTGGTGCAACGGCTGATGATGACGATGAAGAAGAAGTTGTAGCTGAAGGAGGAGATGCTCCTGCAACAGAAGAAGCTGCTGCTGAATAAGAAATTTCTTAATCACAATATAAGACCTGCCAATGTATTTTGGCAGGTTTTTTATTTTTAGATTAAATCTATAATCATGTTCATGCAATTTTCTTTCGGAAAAAAAGCCGTAAATTTGAAGTGTTCTAAATAAGAGCGTTTTAATTTAAAATTTTAATAAATGTTTGACATTCACGAAATAAGAAGTCAGTTTACTATATTAAACCAGCAGGTGAACGGTAAACCGTTAGTTTACTTAGATAATGCAGCAACGTCTCAAAAACCGAACTCAGTTTTAGAAGTTTGGAATCAATATTACACAGAGATTAATGCCAATGTGCATAGAGGAATTCATACATTAAGTCAGTTAGCAACAGAAGAAATGGAGCTTTCAAGAAGAAAGATTCAAAAATTCATCAATGCTAAACATGATTTTGAAGTAATTTTTACGAAAGGAACAACAGAAGGATTAAACCTTATCGCCTATATTTTAACGCAGAAGCTTAAAAAAGATGATGAAATTATCATTTCTTACCTAGAGCACCACTCCAATATTGTTCCTTGGCAAATGCTTTGTGAAAGAACTGGGGCGAAGCTTCGTGTTATTCCAATTGATGAGAATGGGATTCTTCAGTTAGATTATCTTGATCAATATTTAAGCGAAAAAACAAAAGTAGTTTCTGTAAACCAGGTTTCTAATGCTTTAGGAGTTGTAAATCCTATTGAAGAGATTATTGCTAAGACAAGAAAAAATTCTGATGCTTATATTGTAATTGATGGGGCTCAATCTGCTCCACACTTTACAATTGATGTTCAGAAAATGGATTGTGATTTCTTCGTATTTTCAGGTCACAAAATGTATGCTCCCATGGGAACGGGTATTTTGTACGGAAAGCAAGAGATCTTGGAAGATTTGCCTCCTTTTCATGGAGGAGGAGAGATGATCGCTACGTGCTCTTTTGATGGAACTACTTACGCAGGTTTACCTTTTAAGTACGAAGCCGGAACGCCGAATGTTGGAGGAAATATTGCTCTTGGAGCAGCGGTAGATTTTATTGAAAAAATAGGGCATTCTACGATTCAGAATCATGAAAATGCGTTATTAGAATATGCACAAAAACAATTGCTGGAAATAAAAAACCTTAAGGTCTATGGAGAAAAGGCAAACAGAACAGGGGTTGTTTCCTTTAATTTAGAAGGAACAGGGATTTCTTCTGATGTAGGGATGATTCTTGATAAAATGGGTATTGCTGTGAGAACAGGACATCATTGTACACAGCCTATCATGGATTTCTTTAATATTGCAGGAACCGTAAGAGCAAGTTTTGCGATTTACAATACTTTTGAAGAAATTGATCTTCTCGTAGAAGGAGTGAAAAAAGCACAACGAATGTTGTCATAATAAAAAAACCTCTGAATTCAGAGGTTTTTTTA
The DNA here is from genome assembly GCF_900142445.1 of Chryseobacterium polytrichastri. Classification (GTDB taxonomy): domain Bacteria; phylum Bacteroidota; class Bacteroidia; order Flavobacteriales; family Weeksellaceae; genus Chryseobacterium; species Chryseobacterium polytrichastri. The sequence goes on from NZ_FRAV01000017.1 coordinate 38,342, forward strand.
TTAATTATTTCCAAAACTCCCACCATTTAGGATATGTTTTAAGAGGTTTGGGCTTATTATGTGTAGTCGTAGGTTTGTTTTTGAAATGAAATTCCGGATTGGAAATATTTAATTTATCAAAAATTACTTTAGCCCGTTTGTCACCTTGAAGAAATGTTTTAATAAACATTGCAACCATGTTTTTATGACCGTCAGGGAATTGATCAATATTATTCTCAATAAAGCTTAAAATATACTCTCTTTTCTCTTTATGGGAAGTTCCTATTTTTAGGTAAAATTGAAGCGCATTTGAGCCTCTGAATTTACTGTCACTAAGAATAATATTCTCAATATATTGCATTTGTTTATCTTCATAATGGTTGCTTATCATTATTAATGTAATGTAAAGGAATTCTTCTGTGAGATCTCTGGGGTTTAATCCGAATTCCGATTCAAAAAGATAAATATCTGTAATGTCATTAAGATTAGGGGTTTTTGAAGCGTCCTCCATTCTATCTAAAGCGGTGATTATTTCATCACTTACCAGATTGGTTTGTCTTTTCTTTAGAAAAAACTTTGCACTTTCTAGTATCTTATCATAAACCTCGTTGTTTATTTTTTGTCTTTGCTCTGCAGATTGTCTTTTATATTCTGCAAATTCATCAAAATCAGTATTCTCTGTCATATTGTTTTAGTTATTGTTTTTAATGATAATAGATGTCAGCAATATAATAAATTTAAAATTCTATATTTGAAATTCTTCTCGTATGAATTAATTTTGCCGTGTAAAATTTAACGAATGGAATTAATAAATAAATTAAACTGGAGATTTGCAACCAAAGCAATGAACGGTGAAAAAGTGCCACAGGAAAAAGTGGACAAAATACTAGAGGCAGCAAGATTAGCACCTACTTCAAGCGGTTTGCAGCCGTTCGAAATCTTTGTTATTACCAATCAGGAGGTAAAAGAGCAGATTAAGCCACATGCATGGAATCAGCCACAGGTTACAGACTGTTCTCATCTTTTGGTTTTTGCAGCTTGGGATAATTACACGGAAGAAAGAATCAATAATATGTTTGATCTTACGAATGAAATCAGAGGTTTCAAAAATGAAGGTTGGGAAAACTACAGACAGATGTTGTTGAGTACATATCCTCAAAGATCAGCTGAAGAAAACTTTACACACGCAGCAAAACAGGCTTATATTTCTTTCGGAGCAGCAATTATTGCAGCAGCCTTTGAAGAAGTAGATTCAACGCCAATGGAGGGTTTTTCTCCTGAAGCTGTTGATGAGATCTTAAACTTAAAAGAGAAAGGTTTAAAAAGTGTTTTATTGTTGCCAATTGGTTACAGAGAAGAATCCAACGATTGGTTGGTGAACTTGGCTAAAGTAAGAAAGTCTAAAGAAGATTTTATTACAGAAATTAAATAATTGCTATATACCATATACAGAAAAATCCCTTTCAGAAAGCTGAAAGGGATTTTGTTTTATGGGAATTAGACCTTCAAGGTTTTTAAAACCTTGAAGGTTTCAATAATGTAAAGTTTAATTATTCGGTTTCCAATCTACAACAGCTCTAATAAAAGCTTCTGCATTTTCTACAGGAATATTAGGTAAAATTCCGTGACCAAGATTCGCGATGTATCTGTCTTTTCCAAAACGGTTGATCATTTCATTCACCATTTTCTTAATCGTTTCAGGTGTAGAATGTAATCTTGCAGGATCAAAGTTTCCTTGAAGGGTCATGGTGTGATTCGTTAACGTTCTTGCCAACTCAGGTTTGATCGTCCAGTCAACACCTAAAGCCGAAACCGGAGACATCGTCATATCTTCCAAAGCAAACCAACATCCTTTTCCAAATACGACAACATGAGAAAGCGGACTTAAAGCCTCAACGATCTGATTAATATATTGCCAAGAGAATTCCTGATAATCTGCTGGAGAAAGCATTCCACCCCAAGAATCAAAAATCTGTACTGCAGAAACTCCTTTTTCTACTTTTCTTTTTAGATAAGCAATAGTAGTATCTGTGATCTTTTGAAGCAATAAATGAGCAGCTTCCGGCTGTTGGAAACAGAACGACTTTGCAATATCAAACGCTTTACTTCCTTTTCCTTCTACGCAATAGCAAAGAAGAGTCCATGGAGAACCTGCAAAACCGATTAATGGAATGTCATTGTCTAGTTTTATCAATGTTAATTCAATGGCGTCAAATACATATCCTAACGTATCATTTACATCCGGAACAATAACATTTTGTACTTGTTCCATTGTTCTGATAGGATCGTCTAACCAAGGACCAACGTTTTCCTTCATCTTAAAATCAATTCCCATTGCTTGAGGCACTACCAAAATATCAGAGAATAAAATGGCAGCATCCAAAGGAAATCTACGGATAGGCTGTACGGTGATTTCAGCGGCAAGCTCAGGAGTCTGACATCTCGTGAAGAAATCATATTTATCACGAAGCGCAATGAATTCCGGCAAATATCTTCCAGCTTGTCTCATCATCCAAACTGGCGGTCTTTCTACGGTTTCTCCGCGAAGTGCTTTTAAATATAGGTCGTTTTTAATCATAATGTATTAGACTAATATTGCCGGCAGTATGCACTTTAGGCAATAGATATTTCAAAGATTATTTTTTTACTACTCTTTGTATTAATTCAAAGATAGATGCAAGATTATTTCCTTCGGAGGTATAGATCTTCTGTTGGGTATGTTTTTTCAACTCACCAGAAGTGGTTTCTCCAATCGAAAACAGGGTCATATTTTCTAATGAATTTTGCTTTGCAAAACTACGAACTCCGCTTGGACTAAAAAAAACTATCGCATGATATTTTTCAGGTACCAACGGATTGATTTCTTCGGTATTATAAACAGTGACCTTATTGTATTTGATATTTTGTAATGGAAGCTCTTTGTCGAGAACGTCAATGGCTAAGTTTCCACAGAAATGGAGAAACCTTTCATGTTGGCAATGGCTAATAATAAATTTTGAAAGCGTTTCAGCATTTTTCAATACTTTAAAAGTTCCAAAACCATTTTTTCTCAGTTCTCTTTTTGTTTTTTCGCCCACGCAATATATTTTATTGTAGTTTTTCGCAGTGAAATCTTCGTTGGGCTTAAATTGATTATTGAAAAAAGAAATTACACCGTTCACACTGGTGAAAATAAGAGACTCGTTTTTTAAATCAAAAGAATTAATCTGAATAGGGTTGGTCTTAATAACCTCAACACAATCCACCAAAATATCCTCTCCTAATTGTTGGGTTAAAATTGATTGATCTATGTTTTTGGTAAATAAAATTTTCATTAAGGTCTATCTTTTAAATGTAAATCGGTAACTAACAGTCTTACTTTTGTCATGAAATCTTTTCCCGGGTCTTCTTTTGTTGTAAAATAATTAGGGTCTGTTTCTTTCCAAAGTTTAGAATTTCTAAAGATACCATATTCTGAATGTCCTATTAAATATTCTATGTTGTATTTTTTAGTTAAAAATCTAATTAACTGAGCATTCGAGGCAATTTGTTTTTCGGTAAGCGGTTGTTGTTTACTTCCTATGTTTTCAATACCTATTGCGCAATAATTAAGACCAATCGTATGTCTCGCAAACATATTGGGCTCCATAAGTTGATAGATGGTGCCATCTCTGTCTACAATAAACTGGGAAGAAACATTGAGCGTGCTTTGTTTTTTCAAAACATTTCGGGCAGATTCCAAATGGGTTTTATTGAAATACTTATAATTCGTTTCAACGGTTCCGCCTGCGGTATAATGCAAAACAATTATTTTAGGTGAAATAGTTGGAGACTTTTGAACAATTTGATAATGATCCTTAAGGTACTCGAAACTTAGGCGTGTTCTTTCAGCAGAATAATCAATGGGCTTATTAATGATTTTAAATTCGCTGGTTTGGGCATTCGTAAAGCATGTTATCAATACGAATAAAGCATAAAAAAGGTTTTTCATAAAAAGTAGCTTATTTAGGGTATTGATAATGTCCTGTAATCGTATATTTAAAGAGTACGTCTTCCAAAACTTGTCCGCTTCCTATATTATGTACAATCAAAAATCTTTTTCCGTCAGCTGATTTTTTATTCACAACAATCCCAATATGGGTTAGGTTGCCGGGTAAGCTCCAAGTAACAATGTCACCGGGAATATAAAGTGCAGGATTGGTTTCAATAGATTTTACTTTTCCGAATTTAGAAAAGAAGACGGCAAGATTAGGAACCCTTCTGTGGTCAATATTGGTGTCAGGCTTTTTTAACTTCCAAGTCTTTGGATATTTTGAGAAGTTTTTCGCCATATCCTCGTGTACTTCTTTTTGCAGATCAATACCAACTTTTCTGTAGGCTCTGATAACAACATCTGTACAAACGCCCTTGTCTGAAGGAACATCTCCATTGGGATAGGTGAGGATAAAATAAGTAGGGTCGTAGGTGATTGTCTTGTCTATGATCCCCAAAGCGGCATCAGATAATTGAAGTGCAAATTTATTCTGTGCATTTGCAGTAAACACACAGAATGTGAGGAGCAATAAAAACAGGGCCTTTTTCATTATTTTGTACGTTAAAATATAAAGGTACAAATATGCTCAAAAGTTCTTAATAAGAACCTTTAATTTCAGCCATCAATTCTTTTCCTCCGTTTTCAAGAACTATTTTTGCGAATTTTTCTCCAAAATTTTCAACCTCATTGTATTCGAAGTTTTCGTCTGTAGCGATACAGTTTTTCCCGTCTAATGAACAAAGGGCTGCTTTAAAACGAATTTGATCTCCAAAAAATTCAGCAAATGCTCCGATAGGCGCAGTACAACCTCCTTCTAATGTGCTTAAGAAGTTTCTTTCAATTTCTACACAGATCTGAGTAGGTTTATGATTGGTTATTGTGTTTAGGATTTCATTGATCTCTTTCTTGTCAGAATGTCCTGCCACAGCAATAACACCTTGCGAAGGAGCGGGGATCATTAACGGAAGCATTTCATAATCAATATCCATTTGCATTCTTTTGATTCCTGCTAAAGATAAAATAGTAGCATCAAAATCCTGATCCTGTAATTTTTGAAGACGCGTCTGAATATTTCCACGAATATCTGAAAACTCAGCATGCGGATAATTTCTTGACCAAAAAGCTCTTCTTCTCAAACTGCTTGTTGCCAATTTCAGTTCGTGAAACTCTTTGTTTTTAGATTCTTCTTTTCTTATCAATACATCCTGAGGGAAATCTCTTTCCAGATAAGAAACAATCTCAATATTTTCCGGTAAAAGGGTAGGTACATCTTTTAAAGAGTGAACAGCAATGTCTATCTCATCATTTAATAATGCAACATCAAGGTCTCTTGTGAAGACGCCTGTAATTCCCATGGAATAAAGGGGAAGGTTAAGGTTTTTATCACCTGAAGAAACGATAGGTACGATCTCTGTTAGATAATTATTGTTTTGTAGGTGCCTTGCAACCTCTCTTGCCTGCCAAAGTGCAAGTGCGGAATTTCTGGTTCCGATTCTAATGCTTTTCATTGAATTCGTTGTTTGGTTGTTCAACTAATATTTCGTGCATTAATTTACTGATTTCTTCGGCTTTCCAAGGATTATCGATGATATATTTCGCAAAACGATTGGTGATTTTCTGAATCATTTTCTCAGAAAGCTCCATATCTGTAATGTTAATATATTTATTTTTTCTGTAAAAATTATGCATCTCGTTGCGTTCCATGTTTTTAAGAACGGCTTTGAAATGGTGAATATTTGGTGCTAGTTTTCTCTTTTTTTCCCACTCAAGAAACTCTTTTGCCATTTCTTTAATTATAGATTCGGCTTGTGGAATTTCTTTTTCTCTCTGCTGAATGGTTTCCTGAATTTGCTTTGAAAGCTCATCAACATCAATTAAGGTTACGTTTTCGTTGGTCGTAACATCTTTATCTACATTGTGAGGGATAGAAAGGTCAATGATTAATGTTTCTTTTCCGTTCGGGAAGTGAGAAGCATTGATAATAGGTTTTTTGGCTCCGGTAGCAACGATAAGGATATCTGTATTTTTTAACTCATTGTCAAAATCAGAATAGTCAACATGAGGAATGTTATATTTTTCAGATATCTTTTCAGCTTTCTCCTGAGTTCTGTTTGCAATTTTTATTTTGGGTTGAAAAACGTGCTTTACTAGATTTTCCACTGTGTTTTGTCCAATTTCACCAACGCCTAAAAGAAGAATGTTTTTCTCTGTAATTCTTTTTTGGTTGTTTAAAATATAGTGAACGGCAGCATAAGAAACGGAAGCGGCTCCGTTGGAGATTCCCGTTTCGTTTTTAATTCTTTTTGAAATCTGAATGGCAGAGTTGATGGCTCTTTCCAGATAAGGATTAGAATTTTGCCTCTCTTTTTTAAAACGGCTGTATGCTTTTTTAATCTGTCCAATGATCTCGAAATCACCAATAATCTGACTTTCCAATCCTGCAGCCACTCTGAATAAATGGGTTAAAGCTTCTTCTTTGGTGAGGATATTGGCAAACTGAAGGAAGTCTGTGATGTTTACCCCGATTGTTTTACAGTACTCTTCGGCAACCAAAAGGTAATTCGGAGTAGTAGTGTAGATTTCGGTTCTGTTACAGGTGGAAACTACAAAGGCATCTCCTAAATTTTCGTCGTGAATTCGAGCAACAAAATTTTTAATATTTTCATCAAAAAATGCAAATTTCCCTCGCGTTTCTCCATCAGCTTTTTCATAGCTTATAGAAAGTACAGCAAAATTTGAAGTTTTATGTATATTGGAATATTGTAGCATAAGCGTTGCAAATTTAAGGCTTTTTTTATTAATTATTTTCTGATAATGTATATGATAATTATCGTGAAAAACTATAAATCGCCACTATGTAGGGCTTTGCTTTCTGTCTTCTAAGAATATTATTTCAATACTTAGCAAATAATTTAGAATTTTAACCAAATTTTAACCAAATTATATGCTTATGAAGTTTCTTTAGTAGCCTTAAATTTATATCTTTGTATTCTTAAAATCAGAAGAAAAATATGAGTTTATTCGATATGTTTACGCAAGAAATTGCGATAGACCTAGGAACTGCCAACACGCTTATCATCCATAATAACAAAATTGTTATAGATCAGCCTTCAATTGTTGCAATTGAACGTTCTACGGGTAAACCAATTGCTGTAGGGGAACAGGCGAAGCATATGCAGGGGAAAACTCATGAAGATATCAAGACTATTCGTCCTTTGAAAGACGGGGTTATTGCAGATTTTCATGCTTCTGAACACATGATTAAGGAATTTATTAAAAAAATTCCTGGGATCAAAGGTAGATTCATTCAGCCTGCTCTAAGAATCGTTATCTGTATTCCTTCTGGAATTACAGAGGTAGAGAAAAGAGCGGTAAGAGATTCTGCACAAAAAGTAAATGCAAAAGAAGTAAGGTTGATTTATGAGCCAATGGCAGCTGCAATAGGAGTTGGTATTGATGTTCAGAAACCTGAAGGTAATATGATTATCGACATAGGTGGCGGTACTACAGAAATTGCTGTAGTAGCTCTAGGAGGTATTGTTTGTGATAAATCTGTGAAAATTGCAGGGGATGTATTTACAAACGATATTGCTTATTTCCTAAGAACGCACCATAATCTTTACATCGGAGAAAGAACAGCTGAAAGAGTGAAAATTGAAGTAGGTTCTGCTGTTGAAGATCTTGATGTTGATATTGAAGATATTCCGGTACAAGGTAGAGACCTTATCACTGGTAAGCCAAAAGAAATTATGGTTGGCTATAAAGAAATTGCTCGTGCGCTAGATAAATCTATTATCAGAATTGAAGATTCTGTAATGGAAACTCTTTCTTTAACACCTCCGGAATTGGCAGCTGATATCTATAAAACAGGTATTTATCTTGCTGGTGGTGGTGCATTGTTAAGAGGTCTGGCAGACAGACTGCACAAAAAGACTGGTCTTCCTGTTTTCGTAGCAGAAGATCCGTTAAGAGCTGTAGTTCGCGGAACAGGTATTGCACTTAAGAATATGGATAAATTCAATTTCTTAATTAAATAATTTTAACTTTTACGACACTTTATCTGAATGGGATTTTTGCTCAGATTATTTTCGAAGAACTCTCTTTTTGTCTTCTTTATTTTCTTGCAAATTGTTGCTCTGGTTCTGATATTCTCTAAAAATGCCATGCAGAAATCTTGGATCGCCGGCCAATCAGCCGCGTTGAACTCTAGGGTTTCCGGATATATTGATGAAGGGGTTACTTATCTTAAGCTTAAACAGATCAATGAAGATCTTGTTGCTCAAAATAAGGCTTTGATGGTAGAACTCTATGGAAAAGAGGGCGCCAAGAATCCTGTATTCAGAAGAGTTCATGATACTTTAGGAGGAGGTCAGATTTACACATTTGTAGACGGAGAGATAGTTTTCAATAGTATTAACAGAAGAAATAACTATTTTACCATTAACCGTGGTAAGAGAGATGGTGTATTTCCGCAAATGGGAGTTATGGCTCCTAAAGGAGTTGCGGGGATTGTTATCAATGTTACAGATAGTTATGCGCTCGTTCAGTCGGTTTTAAGTGTCAATAATATTAGAATTAATGCTTCGCTTAAAAGCTCAGGATATTTTGGAACCTTAACATGGAACGGAGATAATTCTAGAGTAATGCATTTAGCAGATGTTCCTAAATATGTAGCCTTGAAGATTGGTGATACGGTGGTAACAGACGGTAAGTCGGCAATTTTCCCTAAAGGAGTTATGATTGGTACTATTGCGGGATACTCCGTAGATAATAAAACAGGTTTTTGGGATATTTCAGTTGAGTTGAGTGAAAAAATGGGTGCTTTAAACAAAGTATTCGTGGTTAAAAATCTTAAGAAAGCCGAGGTACAAAAGATTCAAGATACAATGCAAGCTGTAATAAAAAAGGAAAATGATTAGCAGGACTTTATTTACGGACATATTAATCATGATATTTCTTGTTGCATTACAGGTTTTTGTATTGAACAGGATTACTATTTTCGGAAAGTACACTCCGGTGTTATATCCTGTGTTCGTTATGTTTTATCCTTTTTTTAGAAATAAGTATCAATTTTTGGCATTAAGTTTTTTAATAGGCCTTTCTATTGATGCATTTTTATATTCTTGGGGAATTAATGCATTTGCAACAACTTTAATTGCTTATTTCAGAACCTTGATTTTCAGGACATCTACAGATACGTCTACAGATTTCTTTTCTTTTCAGTCCCTTCAATGGGCGCAGTTTTTACTGTTTTTGTTTTCAAGTATATTTTTGCACCAACTTTTAGTACAGTATATTGAATTCTTTAAGTTTAGCAGATTTTTTGAAATTTTATTTAATGTGTTGGTAACAAGCATAATTTCCTTTATATTTATCGTTATTTACGCATTAATCTTTAAAATCAAACAAAAAGTTTGAACACACGTTATTTAAAAATCTTTTCCGTGCTTACTGTTATCGCTCTTATTTTTGTAGCGAGACTTGCCTATTTGCAGTTGTTTACCGACCGCTATGCACTAAATGCGGCCAATACTTCCATTAAAACAGAATATGTTATTCCTCAAAGAGGAGTTATTTTTGATAGAAATGGTAAGATCATGGTGGGTAACCAACCTGCCTATGAAATTTCTTTCACGGAAGCTTTAATGAAACCAGATTTTGATACCGTTGCTTTTTGCAACCTGATGAGTATCAATAAAAATGATTTTATTAAGAAAATTAATAGTATTAAACAGGAAAAGTATTACTCTAAGCTGACTCCGATGACTTTTATAAAGGACCTCAGCAGAGAAGATATTGCCAGAGTACAGGAGATTATATTTAAATATCCTGCATTTAATATTGTTTCCAGACCTCAAAGACAATACGAAGTTTCTACTTCCGGTAACCTTTTAGGATATACAAGTGAGGTAAACGAAAGAGATATTAAGAAAGATTCTACCTATTATCTGCCAGGAGATTTTGTAGGAAAATCAGGAGTTGAAAAATCATATGAAAAAGAGCTTCGTGGGATAAAGGGAATTAAATATATCCAGAAAGATATCAGACTTAGAAATATAGGCTCTTATAAAGGGGGTTCATTAGATAAAGACGTAATTACAGGTAAGGATATTACGCTTACCATTGATTATGATCTCCAAAGAATGGCCGAAGAGATGCTTGTGAATAAGCATGGAGCTATTGTTGCAATTGACCCTAATAATGGAGAGATTTTAACCTTAGCAACCGGACCGGATATTGATCCGAATTTATTTACAGGACCTAATAAGTCTAGGAATTTATACGCATTATCAAAAGATACGCTCTACGAAAACAAACCAACTTTTGACAGATCGCTTCAAGCGGCCTATCCACCAGGTTCAACATTCAAATTGTTGACAGCTCTTTCAGCAATGCAGATGGGCGTGATGGATGAAAATACTGTTTTCCCATGCGGAGGAGGTTTTAATTATAGAGGTTTAAGAATTAAAGGGCATGGTGGTGCAGATCCTTTGGTACCGGCAATACAGATTTCAAGTAACTGTTATTTTTCATATGCGTACTTGGCTATCATGAATAAATATCCGGGAAACCCTTCCAAAGGAGTGGATGAATGGAAAAAGATTTTGAATAGCTTTGGTGTAGGAGAATTTTTAAATAATGACTTGGCTGTTGGGGCAAAAGGTAGAATTCCTTCCGGGGAATTTTATGAAAAAAGAATGCAGTCTATTTATAAAGCAAGTGGAGCCAAGAAAGATCCTAAAAACTGGGATGCTTTGGCTACAGGAGCTGTATTTAACGGAATGGGACAAGGTGACGTTTTGGTAACTCCTTTACAGCTGGCTAACTATGTTGGAGCTATTGCGAATAAAGGTTGGTACTACACGCCACACATTGTAAAATCGATTGATGGAAAACCAAACCCCGATAAAAGATTTAAAACGAAACATAAAACTCTTGTTGATCCAAAACACTTTGAACCTGTTTTAAAAGGAATGGAAGCTGTGGTATTAAGAGGTACAGCGAGAGGATTAAAATCAAATGATTTTACTCAGTTAGCAAAAACAGGTACCGCACAGGTTCCTCAAGGAAAGGATAATTCAATTTTTGTGTTGATTGCTCCTGCCGATAAGCCTAAAATAGTTGTTGTTGCGGTAATGGAACATGCTGGTTTTGGTGCCACTTGGGCAGGTCCGGCTTGTACCGTAATAGCGGAGAAATATATTACTGGAGATGTAAAAAGAGAAAATCTTTATAAGAAGATGGTGACTTCCAGTTTTATGCCTGAATATAAAAGACAGTGGGTTGCAGATTTGAAACGTAAAGGGTTATATGTAGATCCAAAACCTGATTCTGTTAAATTAAAGAGAAAGCAGGACAGTCTTAATTTCATCAAGGAACAAAAAGCAAAGTTGCAAAAAAAGATAGACGAAGAAACTAAAAACATCAAAACCGCTAAGTAATGAAATGGACAGAGGGAATAGATAAGTTAGGTCTTGGTTTATACTTCTTGCTTTGCATTTTTGCCATTGCAAATATTTATAGTGTTGACCAAAAGTTAGGCGAAAAGCAACTAATGTTTTTCGGTGTTTCTTTGTTTATTGGTCTTATTATATTTTTTAGTAGAAGTAAGTTTTTTGAAAATATGTCTGGTATTTTCTATATCGGCGGGGTTTTGCTCCTTATTGGTCTTTTTCCTTTTGGGAAGGAGATTATGGGACAGAAAAATTGGTATAAATTCGGAAGTCTTACCATGCAGCCTGTAGAGTTTGCTAAAATTAGTACCTCTCTTATGTTGGCAAATTATGTTTCGGGACCCGAATTTAATTTAAAAAATATAAAATCCCTCGTAACTGTTTTAGCGATTGTTGGTATTCCTGCAGTGGTTGTTTTAGCCATTCCGGATGTAGGTTCCATGTTGGTTTTTATTGCATTTTTTATTGCTTTGTATAGAGAAGGTCTTGATGGAAAACTGTTTGTGGTTGGGGCACTTTTTGGAGCAGTTTTTCTTATTGCTAATTACCTTAATGATCCTTTGAAAATAAGCCTATGGTATTTTACAGGGTTTATTGTTGTGATAGGAGCAATATGGGTTTTATTTAATGTGGCTTTTTTACATAAAAACATCTATACACTTTTACCTTCTATTGGAATTATAGTTGTGCTAGCGCTGCTTTCAATAGTTTCACCTATGGTTTTCGAGAAGCTGCCTCAGCATCAGCAAGACAGGGTGGAAGTTCTTTACAAAGGAGAAAAAGCCTTTAGAGATACTTCAGGGTATAATTTATTGTATTCTAAAACAGCGATAGGTTCTGGAGGTATTTTAGGAAAAGGATACCGTGAAGGTTCCGTAACACAAGGAAAATTTGTTCCTGAGCAACAAACCGATTATATTTTCTGTGCTGTAGGAGAAGAATGGGGCTTCGTGGGAAGTGCCGGTTTGGTTCTTGCCTATATGGTTTTTATTGGAAGGATTTATTACCTCGCAGAAAAGCAAAAATCTACATTTAATCGTGTTTTTGGGTATTGCTTTGCATCCATTCTATTAATGCACTTTACGATCAATTTAGGCATGGTTATGGGGCTTTTCCCGACTGTTGGGATTCCGTTGCCATACTTTAGTTATGGAGGAAGCTCACTATTGGCCTTTTCTATTATGACCTTTATTTTCTTTAAATTAAATTATGCTGATAAAAACAGCTTGGTTTAAGGAATTTGGATGTTGAAAGACTTACAAATATTCCACGAAATTTCTTTGTTCTAAATATTCACTTAAATAAAATCATAAAGCTTTATGAAAGAAGCATACGTTCTGGACCAAAACTTCGATAATATAGATTTGGGAAAATCTCCATTGGAAAAAGGGGAGTATGAAAGCTGTAATTTCCGTAACTGTAATTTTGAATATGCAAATCTCTCGGAATTTAAATTTACCGACTGTGAATTCATCGAGTGTAATGTAAGCATGGCAAAGCTTTCCAATACAGCTTTCCGTGATGTTATTTTTAAAGAGTCTAAGATGTTTGGGCTTCACTTTAGTGATTGTAATGAGTTTGGATTATCATTTACATTTAATGAATGTACTCTGAATAATTCTACCTTTTATAAAACAACAATTAAAAAGACCTTATTTAAAAATTCAAAGCTAATTGAGGTTGATTTTGAAGAATGTGATCTTTCCGGTGCCCTCTTTACCAATTGTGATTTAGCAGGTGCTGTTTTCATTAATACAAATCTTGAAAAAACAGATTTTAGAACTTCTATTAATTATTCCATAGATCCTAATACAAACAAGCTTAAAAAGGCTAAATTCTCCCTTTCTGAAGTGCATGGTCTATTGTATAAGCTGGATATTCAAATAGAGAGAAATAGCTAGTTTGCACATCAAAATAATACACAATAAAAAAGCCATCAAAATGTTGATGGCTTCATTATTTAAATCAATTATTTAAAATTAAAAACTTGTTGCTGTTGTCGCTGTTACTGCAGCTAGGTTGTTATAAGCTTCTCCATTTTCATTGATTACTCTTTTGGCAAATCTAAATTTAGGTCCCCAATAAGAATCATTAAGAGAAGATATCATCACTCCTTTAGAAGTGGCTGCATGGATGAATTTTACTTCACCGTCTTCAGAAACACTTTCTACAATACCTACGTGAGAAATTCTTCTTCCGTGAGAAAAGAAAATCAAATCACCTTTCTGAAGATTCTCTTTTTCTATTCTTTCTCCTTCCTGAGACTGAGAGGATGCTACTCTTGGTAAGCTAAGTCCTGCTGCCGCTCCAAATACAGAAAGCACAAAAGCTGAACAATCTATACCGTTTCTTGTCATTCCTCCGTATCTGTAAGGAGTTCCTAGGTATGTTTCAGCTTCCGTTAGGATATTGTCTATTGTTTTATTGTACTTAATAACTTTTGCAATGCCAGCATTCTTAATAGAATTTTTTGCATTGGCTATAGATGCCGCCTTTTCTGCAAGAAATGAATTGATCAATCTTTGCTTATCCTGCTCCATTTTGTTTGCATCAATTGAAGCTAGTTTGGCATCTGTTTTGTATTCTTTAGAGTAAGTTGCTGGTTTTGAAACTACATAATTTGTAACGCAAGATTGTAGTGAAACGATAGAAACTAAAGCTACTAAATAAGACAAAACTCTTTTCTTCATATACATATTTATTACCGTGTTAAAGGGATATTTATTTCAAAAGCCTTACAAAAGTAGAGATTCCAATTAAAAGGGGCATGATATGATTATTATCAGGTTCTGCATTTAACATATTTTAACATATAATATACGTATGTTAAGGAAAAACAAACCGCAACGTCCTTTTTTTCATAGGGCTGCGGTTTTTTTTATTAAGATTTATTAACAAAGTGTTTCTGTTTTCTTTGTTTAAAGAGTTTTTTAAAATTTAAGTGAAGAAAAAAAATTATCTCATTTCTTATATTTTGTTAATAATATTCTATTTTGAAAGCTTCACTTTGATGCTCTGCCCATCACGAATTTCTTCTGTAGCAGCCTTTACAATAATATCATCTGGATTTATATCTCCAATAATTGTGGTAGTGTCACCATTAGAAATACCAGAGGTAACGGGAACCCAATGTGCTTTATCTTTTTCTACGCGAATTACAAATACCCCTAAGGTAGAATTTAACACAGCAGATGTAGGAACAGACAACGCTTTATTATGATCATTTAAAGGAAGGATCACATTGGCTACCATCCCGGGTAATAATCTTTTGTCTTTATTATAAACATCCATTTCTACAGATTGTGATCTCAAACGATTATCCAAAGCTCCTGAAAATCTTGATACTTTCGCAGTAAAGGTTTCTCCGGGAATAGATTGTACGGAGAATTTTATTTGTCCGTCTTTATTCAGGCTTCCGGTATATGATTCGGGAACATTAACGATTAAACGCAGCTTGCTCTGTTGTACTAAACTAAACATCGGAAGCTCAGATCCTTTTCCTGATGGACCCACGTAGGCTCCTGCACTTACATTTCTTGTGGAAATATTTCCGCTGAATGGCGCTCTGATCTGAAGATAATTTTTAACATCAATAACTTCTCTATAAGATGCTTTGGCTGATTCTAATTGGGCCATATCTGATCTTTGGGAAGCAAGAGCCTGTTCTAAATCAAGAGCTGAAATAGTTCCCGGGGTTTTACTCGTTTCTTTTAAACGGTCATATTTTGCTTTACTGGCGATATAAATAGCTTCTTTTGATTTTAATGTGGAAGCGGCAGCACTTTGCCGGGCATTCATTTCAGGAGCTTCTAAAGTAGCCAAGAGTTGTCCTGCGACCACTTCATTTCCTACATCCACATAAAGCTTTTTAACGAAACTGCTTACTTTAGCATATACATCTACTTTTTGGAAAGGTTGTAGTTCCCCAGGGATTGTTGTAGAAGAAGCAAAGTCTCCTTGCTTGGGGTTAATAGCCTCTATGTCTGGAGCCGCTGGAGGTGCAGCTTTTTTTACTTCGGCTTTGTTCTGTTCACAGCTTTGTAAACTGAAAACGGTGATAAGGGTCGGGATGATATAATGATATAATCGATTCATATTGATGGTATTAATAGCTTTGTTTTATTTTAAAAGTTCAGGAATAAAGTGAATGCTTTCTTCATCTTCAGGATCCAGAGAAACACTTTGAGTGCTTGTTTTACCTTGTCCCCAAGCGAATGCAAGTGGAAGAATGAACAGAGCGGCAAAGGTAGAGGCAATTAATCCTCCGATTACGGCTCTTCCTAAAGGAGACACCTGATCTCCTGCTTCTCCCAATCCCAATGCCATAGGAACCATTCCTACAACCATTGCTAAAGCAGTCATTACAATAGGTCTTAGTCGTAATGCAGCAGCTTCTCTGGCAGATAATAAGGCATTTCCGTTATGTTTTCTCAGTTGTTCAGCATTGGTAATTAATAATACGGCATTGGAGATAGATACTCCGACAGACATAATGATTCCCATATAAGATTGAAGATTCAATGTAGATCCACTTACAATTAATAAAGCCAACGCGCCAAATAAAACGGCAGGAACTGTTACCAATACAACACCGGAAACTTTAAAAGATTGGAAGTTGGCAGCAAGCATCAGGAAGATTACCATAATCGCAATCACCAAACTGCTTTGAAGACTGGTTAAGGTATCATTTAATGTTTGACTCATTCCTATTAATCCTACATTCAATCCTCTTGGAAGTTCTCCCAAGTTGTCAATTACTTTTTGTACATCTCTTGATGCTTTTCCTAAATCGGTGTGATTTAAATTAGCAGTTACGGTCAGCATCGGCATGGCTCCTAAGTTATCGGTTTCACCATAAGTGAAACTATCTTTTAAGGTTGCTACATCTCCTAGATTAGGTCTGTTAGAGTTTTTCAACAAAGGGATTCCTGCAATTTCAGCTTTGCTGTTCATTTTATTTTCAGGAACCTGTACCTGTACATTGTAGCTGTATCCTGCTTTCTCATCGGTCCAGATATTTTTTTCTGTGTACCTTGATGATGAAGTAGAAGCTACCAATGAACGTGAAATATCGGTCATGTCAATTCCCAATTGTGCAGCCCGAATACGATCTACTGTGATATCGATAGATGGATATTTAATAGATTGTCCTATTTGTACATCTCTTAAATAAGGGATTTTCTTCAGTTCAGTTTCAACCTTTTTTGCGTACGCTTCGTTAGCTTCTTTGCTTCTTCCGGATAATCTTACTTCGATAGGAGTAGGAGATCCCTGGCTAAGGATTTTTTCAGTTAACTCGATAGGTTCAAATGAGAGCTTCATTTGTGGGTTAATGCTTTTTGCTTTTTCTCTAATCTTATCTTTCAGATCATCCAGATTCGTGTGGAATCCTTCTTTTAATCCTACCTGTAAAACAGTTTCATGAGATCCTGCCATCCATAAATAAATAGGACTTACAGAAAATAGATTCGGATGATTTCCTACATAGGCAGAGGTGATAGAAATATTATCTTTTCCAACAATACTTTTGATACCATCTAATAGTTTTAAGGTTTGAAGTTCAGTTTGTTCAATTCTGGTTCCATCAGGAATTCTCATTCTTACCTGAAACTGTGAGCCGTTAACTTGCGGAAGTACATCGCGGCCAATGCTGTTTAAAACTAAAGCAACCAAAGCGAGTGTAAGCAAAATATATACGGAAACCACGATCTTTCGGAAAGGCATAATTCGGTCTAAGAATTTCAGATAACGGAATCGTACTTTTTCGAAAAGACTTACTTTTCCATCTCGGTTACTGTCTTCCTGTTGAAGCAGTATTTCTTTCTGACTCCAGGTATCATTTTCATCACTTAGGCCTGCTGCTTTTAATTCTTCAGCATCGGTCATGATGTGGCCGTCTTTTGCTTTGTGATGTTTTATTTTCATGATCCAGTTCGCCATCACGGGAACAAATGTCTGAGAAAGGAAGTAGGAAATAATCATACTGAATCCTATCGCAAGAGCCAACGGTAAGAATAATGATCCTGGAATTCCCTCCATTGTAAATGCCGGAGCAAACACAGCAAGAATACAAAATAGAATTAATAGTTTTGGAAACGCTATTTCTTTACACGCATCCCAGATGGCCAATGCTTTTGGTTTGCCCATATCAAAATGCTGATGGATGTTTTCTATGGTGACTGTACTTTCATCGACGAGAATTCCAATGGCCAAGGCGAGTCCACTCAGGGTCATGATATTAATTGTCTGTCCAAAAAGATTTAAAAATAGTACGGATGAAATAATACAAATCGGAATGGTAAAAATCACAATAAGAGCTCCCCGAATATCACCGAGGAAGAGAATTACCATTAATCCTGTGAGTAAAGCACCTATGGTTCCTTCACTCAGCAAGCTTTTAACGGAGTTGATTACATACGTAGATTGGTCAAATTCAAAGCTGACTTTTACATCATCAGGAAGATTGGCTTGTATCTGAGGAAGTTGTTTCTTAAGATTCTGAACGACGTCCCAAGTGGAAGCATCAGCACTTTTAGCAATACTTAAATAAACAGAACGACGGCCATTAACCAAAGCATAACCCGAAGTAACGTCGGCTCCATCTGTTACTGTGGCGACATCTTTTAAATAAAGATTCTGTACACCTCCTTTATACAAAGGAATGTTGCCAAAATCTTTTACGTTTTTAATCATCGTATTGGTAGGTGTGATATAATATTTATCACCAATACGTACGTTTCCTGAAGGTGCGGTCTGATTGTTCAGACGTAAAGATTCCACCAACTGATCAGGCGTTAAATTATGTTGACGGAGTAAATCCGGATTGGCATTAACAACTACGGTACGGATGTTTCCTCCAAAAGGAGGTGAAGAAACAATCCCCGGAATAGAGGTGAAGGTAGAGCGGACATACACGTTTGCTAAATCCAGCAATTCATTATTATTTCTTTTATCACTGCTTAAAACAAGTTGTCCCACGGGAAGAGTAGATGCATCGAAACGGATGATAAAAGGCGGATTGGATCCTGGCGGAAAAGCGGCCTGAATTCTGGTAGAGAATGAATTAAGCTCAGCCGCAGCCTGTGCCATATTGGTACCCGGATAGAAATTGATTTTCATCAAAGTTAATCCCTGAATATTTTTGGTTTCAATACTTTTAATCCCGTTCACAAAAAGGAAAATATTGATGTATTGTTTGGCGAAAAATGCTTCCATCTGTTGCGGAGTATATCCACTAAACGGGTGGGAAACATAGATGACCGGTAAATCTAGTTTTGGGAAAATATCGACTTTAATGGAGCTGGCGGAGCGTATTCCAAAGAAAAAAAGCCCTGCAACCAATACTAAAATCGTAATGGGTTTTCTTAATGCAAATCTTATTAAGTTCATTTATATAGGATTGATATGAGTTATTTTAATTCTTACAGTTCTTTTTCGAAAACAGTAAAATCACCTAGCGCTGCAGCTTTTAGTAACAAGGCATTCCAAACATTGCTGATGGCAATATCTCTGTCGGTTTCTGCTCTTACCAAAGCATAAATCGTCTGAGAAAGATCAACCAAATCTGTAAGTCCGTTTTTGTACAATACAGATCTTTGTATATAAGCATCATTAGCTGACTTTAACTGAATAGGAACTTGCTCATAGACTGAAAATGCATTGTTCCATTTGTTTTCTGAAAGATCCAACTGTGCCTTAATTTGCTGTTCGGCCAGATCATATTCATGTTGGAGACCTTGCGTCGTATAATCTTGGGCGCTGATTTCTTTAGATAACCTGAATGTTTGGGTGAAATTCCAGGAAACTCCTACACCAATCAGATAATTACTTCTGGTGGGTTTTATTCCGTCCCAGTAAGAAGATGAAAAATCATTTTGATCCTGTGCATATCCGTTTCCGAATCCTGAAGCTCTGCTTTGTATAATTCCAATCATTGAAAAGGACGGATAATATTGAGTTTTCAGCAATTGTTTTTCCTGTTCACTTACTTCAATACGACTTTTATAAAATGAAAGAACGGGATGGTTTTTTATTTCAGAGGCTGTCTCTGAAGGAAATTCTGTTGGTGTTCTCTTCAAAATAGTACTGTCTAATAAAAATTTTTGAGAAGGAATCCCCAAGAGTTGAGCGAGTTTATTTTCCTGTTCCTGTTCATTGTCTTTTGATTTGATGTAGGTGATCATTGCATTGGCATAATCTGCTTTAGCAAGAGAAAGGTCTACCCCTGGAACAAGGCCGTTTCTTTCTTTAACCTCAACAATTCTTCTGATGGTATCTGTTCTTCCCACATTTCTTTCGTAGGACAGTTTTAATTTTTTAGCAGCAAGAACATTGATGTAAGCAGCGGCTACTTTTACTTTGTGCTGAAAGATTTCATCAGAAAGATCTTTAGAATCTCTCTGCGTTTTGAATTCGGCTACTTTTACTCTCTGTTTGGCTTTACCGAAAGAGAAAAACTCCCAGTTGACATTGGCTAAATATAAGGCTCCAAATGAAGCGTTCCAGTTTTGTTCAGGGAGAGGAAGTCCTGATGAGGCCACTCCGTATCCGCCAAATCCATATAAGGGTCCGTTTTGTCCGTTGACGGTTCCGTAGTCCTGTTGAACACTGAAATTAAGATTAGGTAAAGCCTGACGTTTTGCCAGTTCTACAGATTCCTGAGAAGATAGTCGGTAGGATTCCTTTGCTTTGATAGTTCCATAATTATGAACAGCAGTTTCAAGGGCGGATTGTAAGGAGAGTACTTCCTGCGCATTCACTTGGCTGCTAACAAAAATAGAGGATATCGTTAGGATAAAAGCTCTTAAAAGCATCTAGTATATTTTTTTCTTTGGTCAAAGTAAAAAATACATTTTGAAGCAATCTTGAAGTTTAAATTAATAGATTACAATAGTATCAATTTTGCGAAGAATAGTTTTCTTTTCGAATTAATAATCTATGCATTTTCCATTGCTAAAACGGTTTCATTAAAAGCTTTTGTCGGGATGAAAAACTGATGATTTTCTGTAGTGTGAAAATAGATAGTAATGCTGTGCCAGCCATCTGCAAAGTCATAATGAATAGGAAATGCATTAACCTCACAAATCTGTTTGACGATTGATAATCCCAATCCTATGCTTTCATTGCATTGATTACTTTTTTTAAACCTTTTAAAAAGCTCTTGGGTAGGAATGTCAGGAGGAAGACCGGTATTGCAAATTCTGAAGAATTTTTTGGTCAGTACAATTTCAATATTCCCATTTTTAAGATTATGACGGATTGCATTAGACAAAAGATTGTTAAGGAGAATTTCAGCCAAAGTAGGGTGAATTTTTACATACACATCTCTTTCGCAGGTTCGGTTGAGGTTTATGTTTTTAAGGATCAGATGATCTGAATAAGCGTTGATGGTTTCTTTTTCCACTCGGCAGAACCTCAGCTCTTCATTGGTGATGAATTCATGATTGTTCAGCTTTGTCAAAAGAATAAGAGATCGGTTAATCCTACTCAGCTTATCGATAGAGTTCTGAATGTCTGTCAATAATGCAGCCTGTTGACCATTGATTTCTGTTTCTGCTAACAATTCAATCTTACTTTGAATAACAGCTAGGGGTGTCTGTACTTCATGAGACGCATTTTCACTGAATTCTTTTACAGAAGCATAGTCTTCAATGGCTTTGTCGGTCATTAACTGGAGAAACTCATTAAGTTTTTTAAATTCGTTGGTGCTTGTGGGCAAGAGTTCCAGCCGTTCTTTTTTCTGAATATTGAATTGATAAATACCATCAATCGCATGGTGAAAAGGTCTGAGGATATAACGTGATAAAATTCTTGCGGTTACAAATACAATAACGGTAATGAGTATTATTTTTAAGAATAAAGCATTCAACATGCCTTTCATGATCTCATCGGTTGAGGTAATGTAGCTGTAGGATGAGATTTTATAAACTTTGTTATCGGTTGTTATGAAAGAGTTGATCTGTATTTTACATTCATTGCGTATTGCTCTTTTGTCATCAAGGCAGGTGTGAATGACCTCAGGATTGTTGGAAGGCAGGATGCTATTCTTAACTTGACGAATAGAAATAGGTAATCCCTGCGATGTTTTTTCAGGAGTTTCTCCTTTTTTGAGCTGAGCGGCAACGTAGGTATTGACTGCTTTCAGCCTTTCGATTTCTACATTGTCTAATCGTTTTTTGATGCTGATATAAGAAATATACATACTGATGGGCGTTACCAACAATACAATGGCAATAAACCAAACCGATATTTTATTCAGTAAATTCATAAATCTGTATATTTTAATCCGTTGAACTTATAGCCTAATCCATAAATTGTTTCCACATAATCATTACCTCCGGCGGTCGCTATTTTTTTTCTGAGGTTTTTCACATGCTGATAAACAAAATCAAAATTAGCTAAATTGTCTGTATAATCTCCCCATAGATGATTGGCGATAGATTGCTTAGATAAGACTCTGTTTTTGTTGACCAGAAAGTATAATAACAGTTCAAACTCCTTTTGAGTTACTTCCAATCTGTTATTTTTAATGAAGACTTCATAAGTATCGGTGTTCAATACAATCTCATTAAATTTTACATCATTATAGCCATCCATTTTTTTTCTTCTATAGATTGCTCTTAACCGGGCATGCAGTTCCGGTAAATGAAATGGTTTTGTAATGTAGTCGTCGGCTCCTTTTTCGAGACCGGAGATTTTGTCATCTAATGCATCTTTGGCTGAAATGATAAGTACACCGCTGTTTATTTTTTCTTTTTTGATATAATTTAAAAGCTGTAAACCATTCCCATCGGGCAACATGATATCTAATAATATACAATCATAGCTATTGAAACTTAACCGCTCCAATGCATCTTTGTAACTATAAGCACATTCACAGATATAATGCTCTTCTCCAAGGTAGTACGTAATACTTTGGGCAAGCTCTCTGTTGTCTTCGATGAGTAAGATTTTCATAAGGATGCAAAGTTAAATGTAAATCTTATATGAATCTTGAAGTTGTGTAAATTCTTGATTCTAATGAGTTGAGGTTTTTGATTTTAAGTACATTGATTATAAAAATATGAAACAAAAAAAACTCCCCGGAAAAAACCGAGGAGTTTAACTAATATGGAACTTTACAGATGTTATCTTGTAAATAACATTTCTCTATATTTCGTCATTGGCCAAAGCTCATCATCAACCATCATTTCAAGATCATCAGAAGCTTCTCTGATCGGATCAAATAATGGAATTACATTTTTGCAGTACGTTTCTGCTTGCTTTTGACTGTCAGGCGTTGCTTTTGCAGCTTCTCTTGCTTTCATAAGATCCTCAACACCTAATTTAATTTTAGAAATGTTTTCAGAAATCTGAGTAATTAAACTTATTTGTTCTTTTGCTAATTTTTTGAATTCTTTGTCTTCAAAAATATCCTTAAGACCTTTTACGTTTTCAATTAATCTGTTTTGATAATTTAAAGCCGAAGGAATAATGTGGTTTCTTGCGATATCACTTAAAACTCTTGCTTCAATATCAATCACAGTAGAATATTTTTCTAATTTGATTTCATTTCTTGCTTCAACCTCTCTGTGGTTGAAAATTCCTATTTCTTCATAAAGATCTACAAACTTCTGGTTCATTTCCTGCTTCAATGCTTCAGGAGTAGTTTTCCAGTTGTTCAATCCTCTTTTTTCAGCTTCTATAGCCCAGTCTTCAGAATATCCGTCACCTTCAAACATAATGTTTTTACATTGCTTGATGTATTCTCTCAAAACATTGAAAATTGCTTCGTCTTTTTTAAGACCAGTTTCAATTAATGCGTCAACTTCTTTTTTGAAGTCATTTAATTGTTTTGCAGCAATTGTGTTCATTACAGTCATAGATTCTGCACAGTTTGCAGAAGAACCTACCGCTCTAATTTCAAATTTATTTCCTGTAAATGCAAATGGAGAAGTTCTGTTTCTATCGGTATTATCCAACAAAATTTCAGGAATTTTTCCAACTACATTTAGTTTTAAATCTGTTTTTTCGTCCGGAGAAAGTTTGCCTTCTGTTACTTTTTCCAATTCTTCCAACACTCTGAACAACTGACTTCCGATGAATACAGAAATAATTGCAGGTGGAGCTTCGTTAGCCCCTAATCTGTGGTCATTGCTTGCAGAAGCAATACTTGCTCTTAAAAGATCAGCATATTCATGAACTGCTTTAATTGCATTAACGAAGAATGTTAAGAACTGTAAGTTTTTCTTAGGGTTTTTTCCCGGGCTTAATAGGTTTTCACCTGTATCAGTAGCTAAAGACCAGTTGTTGTGTTTTCCACTTCCGTTTACCCCTGCGAATGGCTTTTCGTGGAATAAAATATGGAAATGGTGTCTGTGAGCAATTCTTGCCATCACATCCATCAACAAAGAGTTGTGGTCTACAGCAACGTTTACTTCCTCAAACATTGGAGCCAGCTCAAATTGGTTTGGAGCTACTTCGTTGTGTCTTGTAGTAACTGGAATTCCCAATTTCATACATTCGATTTCCAATTCTTTCATGAAGTTCATTACCCTTGTAGGAATAGAACCGAAATAATGGTCATCTAGCTGCTGTCCTTTTGCAGGAGAGTGTCCTAATAAAGTTTTTCCTGTTAATACCAAGTCTGGACGAGATTGGTATAATGCAGAATCAACTAAGAAATATTCTTGCTCCCAACCTAAAGTAGGAGTTACTTTTGTTACGTTTTTGTCGAAATACTGCATTACGTTTGTTGCAGCTTCATCTACAGCGTTCAACGCTCTTAAAAGAGGTGCTTTGTAATCTAACGTTTCTCCTGTATAAGAGATGAAGATTGAAGGAATACAAAGCGTAGTTCCCATAATGAAAGCAGGAGATGTAGGATCCCAAGCGGTATATCCTCTAGCTTCAAACGTATTTCTGATTCCTCCGTTCGGGAAAGAAGATGCATCAGGTTCTTGCTGGATTAATAGGTTTCCACTGAATCTTTCGATGGCTCTTCCACCTTCAATTGGTGTGAAGAAAGAATCGTGCTTTTCTGCAGTTGTTCCTGTTAAAGGCTGAAACCAGTGTGTATAGTGAGTTACTCCTTTGCTCATTGCCCAATCTTTCATAGCCACGGCTACCTGATCTGCAATTAATCTCTGGATTTTACTTCCTTTCTTAATAGCATCCATGATAGACTGGAATGCTTCTTTTGTTAAATATTCTCTCATTGTGTTTTCAGAGAATACATTTTCACAAAATAATTCTGACAATTTCGCAGGAATTTCTACCGAATTATCTTTTCTAAAGTCCTTGAATGGTAATGTTTCTAATGCTTTAAATCTTAAAGTTGACATATTAAGGGTGTATTTTGTGGGGCAAATTTACAAAAAAAATGAATTCAAAATGTTTTTGCCCTGTATTTTTTAGGGGTGTTGTGAAAAATTCACTAAAAATCAAACAAGAATTTAATTTTCAAGCCCCTAAAATTGGGTATTATGTTAAGTAGTTTATTAAAAGATAGTTAAAATAACTTGAAGGGAGATTTTGTATATTTGTGTGAAATTTATTTTATGACAAATTCTAGAGCAAGAGAAACAACAGAAGCTATTGAAAGATTATACATCTCTATGAGACATTTATTTTATAGAGGATTTTTCAAGCCGGCAGGTGTTTCTGGAGAAAGTATTAGAAGTTTGTTGAAAACAATCAATCCTGAGATTTATGGTACCATGAATGTTCCAAACAAATTGGAGCTAGATGGTTTGATGTATGTTTTAGACAGACTTCCGGAGGGAATTGAAGAATGTGCTTTTATTCATTTGACATCTGATGAAGGTTTTGATAAAGGAAGTTTCGAACCAATTGTACCTAAAAAGAGAAGAAGAAACTGTTATAGAATAGACGAACACCAGATGAATATTGAAGTTCTTTTGGGGCGTTCTGAAATTTATGACATTCTTACCCACTTAACCTTCTTATTTATAGAAGCAGATAAAATCCGTAATCTGGCTTTCATCCAAGATGAAAACTGGAAGCCGACAAGAGCTTTTAAAATTATTGAAGAAGTAGTAAAAGGCGAAAAACAATTCACAAGAAAGGAGAAAGAGGTTGCTCTTATTCATTTATCTTCTTTAATAGGAAGAACTTTCGATGAAACGTTAAGAGCTTACAATACTTTCGGAGACGATAACAATCCTGACCGTTTGTTTAAGATCATTTACAACTTAGGAAAAGTAAGTTTAGAAGATGCTAAGCAAAGCAGAGAAAGAGAAATTCATTTCAGTGCTATATTAAAGGAAAGAGTAGGTCACCATTACTTTGGTGAAAAATGGGCTCATAAAGTGAAAGAGGTTTTATTTGAAAACAATCTTCACATGCGTCCGCTACATATTATTTCTGCGAATATGCACTCTGTGAAAAATATGTTGTACGGAAATGATGCACTAAAGAAAAAAGATCACAAAGAAGTAGACTATAAAATGTACGGAGATATTTCCGACAAGAAAGAGCTTCGTGATAAGGTTTCTAAATATGCATTAGAACAAGGTTTAATTTATATTGATGACAAAAGCGGAAGTAATATCGACGTTCAGATCATCGACCTAAGCAAAACAGACCTTAAAAATACACCGTTCGGTCATATTAAATATGGCGGAGACGATGTAATCATGGTTTTCGATTATGCATTCGGTGAACAGGCTTTTGAAGTAATGGATGAATTGCTGAGACCTTTCGAGCATAAAGGAGAAGTATATATGATGAAGGTGAAATCTGTTTCCATTATGGGAAAAGCCGGAATTTTAGAAGGCGCAAAAGGAGATATTATGATTCCTACTTCCCATATTTTTGAAGGAACGGCAGATAACTATCCTTTTGAAAATGCTTTGAAACTGGATGATTTTAAAGATGACGAATTAAAAGCTTTTGAAGGAACGATGATTACCGTTTTAGGAACGTCACTTCAAAACAGAGATATTTTATCGTATTTCATGCATACTTCATGGAAGGCAATCGGATTAGAAATGGAAGGAGCGCATTATCAAAAAGCAATTCAGGTGGCGTCTAAAATCAGACATCATATTGCACCAGACCTTTTTGTTTGTTACGCTTATTATGCTTCGGATAATCCTTTGGAAACGGGAAGTACATTGTCTTCAGGTGGATTAGGACTTACAGGAGTAAAACCAACGTATCTGATTACCTTGAAAATTTTAGAAAAGATATTGGAAAGTGGTAAAAAATTACCTGCTAAAAAATAATTTTGATTCTAAATTAAATATAACCTCAAGTGTTCTGCATTTGAGGTTTTTTGTTTTCTTTAAACACAAATAACGCTAATTTTTTTCACGAATATCACGAATTTTATTTGTGTTTAAAAATTGTGTTTTTTCATTTGTGTTATTAGTGTTTAAGAAAACTTTATCTTTAAAAAAATTAAAAATCATGAGTTCAGTTTCACAATTATCAAAAAGATTTAGGGAAGTTTTGCTTGATGGTTTCTGGATCGCAAATACCAATTTTAAAGATCAGCTTAAAGATGTAACTTGGGAGGAGGCAACCACAAAAGTGAGTTCTTTGAATACAATTGCAATGCTTACTTTTCATATTCATTATTATATTGCAGGACTTATCAATGTATTTGAAGGTGGCGATCTTGAGATTAAAGATAAATACAGTTTCGACCTTCCTCCAATTGAATCTCAGGAAAAATGGGACGAATTATTAAATCAATTATGGACTGATTCTGAAAAGTTTGCAACATTATTAGAACAAATGCCTAACTCTAAAATGGATGAAGTTTTTGTTGATGAAAAATACGGAACTTATCTTAGAAATATTGATGGGATGATTGAACATTCTTATTATCATTTGGGGCAGATTACTTTGATTAAAAAGCTTTTGAAAGATATATGAATTTTATTCTTAAACACGGATAACACTAATTTTTTCACGAATAACACGAATATTATTTGTGTTTAAAATTGTGAATTCATTTGTGATATTAGTGTTTAAATATTTAACAAACCCAATTGAAATTAATCTAAAACCATATCAAACGAAATAAAACCTCAGCATAACTCCATTTTTTAGGTCTTATTTAAATTACTTACCTTTAAAAAAATTAAATTTTAAATGAAAAAATCGGTTGCAATCCTATTTGCATTTATCATTTCTCAATTTCAGGCACAGCAGACGCCTTACTATCAGCAGGCTGCGAAGTACAAGATGGATATTGATGTTAATGCAGAAAAATTTACGTATCAGGGAAATCAAACTTTAGAATATACCAATAACTCTCCGGATGAATTGAACGTGGTGTATTTCCATTTATACTGGAATGCTTTTAAACCCAATTCAATGATGGATCAAAGAGTGGCGAGTCAAGGTAAGAACGGAGATTCAAGATTGCAGAAAAACGGTATTTCAACATTAGCTTCTATTCCGAAAAATGAAGAAGGGGCTCAAAATATTCACTGGATCAAACAAAATGGGAAAAACCTGAAGTTTGAAATTCAGGAAACAATCATGAAGGTGTATTTAGCAGAACCGATCAAACCAAATTCAACCACCAATTTCACAATGGAATGGGATGCTGTAATTCCTCAGCAAATCAGAAGAAGCGGTAGAAACAATAAAGAGGGCGTTGATATGACCATGACGCAATGGTATCCTAAAATTTCAGAATATGATTATGACGGATGGGCTACTTTCGATTATTTGGGAAGAGAGTTTCATGCGCCATTCTCGGATTTTGATGTGACCATTAAAATCAATAAAGATTATGTAGTAGGAGCGGGTGGAATTCTTGAAAACCCGACTGAAGTAAAAGGGTATGATACCAATGCAAAGATTAAAACCGAAAAAGATAAAAAAGCAACCTGGAGATGGACGGCTAAAAATATGCTGGATTTTGCATGGAGTGCCGACAGAGATTATGTGGTAAAAAGTTTTGAGGTACCGGAAGGGCCAAAAGTTTTCTTGGTCTATCAAAACAATGACAAAACAAAAGTTTGGGAAGAAGCTCCGGCTTATCTTACAAAATATTTCCAGATCATGAATAATCACTTTGGGAAATATGTATATCCAACCTATGCATTTATCCAAGGTGGAGATGGCGGAATGGAGTATGGAATGTGTACCATGATCTTGGGTGAAGCTAAAAGTATTAAGGATTTAATGGGATTAATGGCTCATGAAGGGGCACACTCTTGGTATCAGCAAATGTTGGCGACCAACGAATCGATGCGTCCATGGATGGATGAAGGATTTACAAGTTATGCGGAAGGGTACACCATGCACCAGCTATTCCCTGAAGACTTGCCGAATCCTTTTGTTGAAAGATTGGATGCTTACAGAAAATTCATTCAAAAAAAGATTGAAGAGCCTGCAGTTTGGCTAGGTGACCACCACGATAACGGAACTTCTTATACTTATTCTACATATGTGAAAGGAGAATTGTATTTGGTTGAATTAGGCTATATCATGGGGGAGCAAAATCTTGCAGAAACATTGAAACAATATTATGATCAATGGAGCATGAAACATCCTACAGACAGAGATTTTCTGCATATCGCTCAGAAAGTTTCAGGAATGGATCTGAAATGGTTCCATCATTATTGGATCAACACTACAAAAACGATAGATTACGGAATTAAGGATGTAAAATACGATGCCAAGTCTACAACAATTACTTTAATCAATAACGGACAAGTTCCAATGCCGATTGATTTTAGTGTAATGACCAAGGATAAGAAAATTGTTACATATCAGATTCCAACCAATCTTACCCATACTTGGAAATCAAAAGATGCGTACGGTGATTTTAAGACACTAGAGTATTGGCCTTGGACACAAAAAGAATATACGTTAACAATTCCTTACACGAAGTCTCAGCTATCTGTTCTGGGAATAGATTTCAGTCAGAGAATTGCTGATGTGAATATGGCAGACAACTTTGTTGAAGTAAAATAATTAAAAAGGAGGAATTTTGAGAAAAGTTCCTCCTTTTTTTATTTATCCATTATGTGGAGCACACGCCGGAGGTATTATACAGTTTAAGGTGGCACAAGGATTTGCTGGACATTTACTTCCTGGACATATTGCTGGTACGCTGATTCCGGGTATAGGACAATTTACATTTCCTCCTTGTATGGATTTTAATCCGCTTCTTGAGAGTTTCTTTAAATTTTTCATAATGATTTTGTTTTAGATGGATGTGTTATAATTTGATGATCAAATCTATCGTAATCTGTCATCATTGAAAAACAAGAAACAGTAGCTGTTTATCTATAGCTAATAAGTGTGTTTGTATTTCTCTTAAGTGTGATTTTATCTGTTTGAAAATATAAATTAAGAAATATTCTTTTTTTTAATCAAAGAATATTGGAGTTAATGAAGCTTTTTTTGTGTAAAAACTTTACTTTTACAGTGATTTTTTATGCTAAAAGAAATAAAGATTTAAATGAATTCTATCGTAATCAATGTAGGAAACAGCAATGTGAGGTTTGGTCTTTTTGATGATGACAATTGTGATATTTCATGGGTCATTAATACAAAGCCTTATAGAACGACGGATGAGCTTTATGTTCAAATGTTGATGTTGTATCAGACCTACAAAATAGATCCCAAAGATATTAGTAAAGTCATTATTGGATCGGTGGTTCCCCAATTGACCAAGGTGGTGAGTTCGGCGATAAAAAAGATCCACGGTATTCAGCCTGTAATTGTTGACAGAAGTACGCCCTCTGGCGTTCAGGCGAAATCTAAACAAATGGGAACGGATATTTATGCCAATCTCGTGGCTGCTCACAATTTGTATCCGGACAGAAAGAAAATTATTATAGATTTCGGAACGGCTCTTACCGCAAGTTGTGTAACGGAAACCGGAGAAACCTTAGGTGTAATTATCGCTCCGGGAATTGTTACTTCTTTAAACTCTTTAATCAGTCAAACCGCTCAGCTTCCTGAAATTGAATTAAAAAAACCAAAGTCTGTTTTAGGATTGGATACGGTAACATGTATGCAAAGCGGAATGGTGTACGGATTTTTAGGAATGGTAGAAGGGTTTATCGACCGAATTAATGATGAGGTAAATGACGATTGTTTTGTGATTGCAACGGGTGGTGTTTCGCATGTCTACAAACCTTTGACAACCAAGATCCATATCACAGACAGACTTCATACACTGAAAGGATTATACTTTTTAGGAAAAGATTTATAAATGAATGAATTTCCAAGAATAGAAACCGAAAGACTTATTCTCTCTCAATTGAAGGTGGAAGACCTTCCTTTGGTTGTTGAATATCTTCAGTCGAAAATTTTTTCTGATCTTACTTCCAATATTCCTTCTCCTTATACAGAAGAGGATGCTCAGTTCTGGTTGAATAATTCTCAGCAGGCATTTGAAAATAAATTGGGGTACACTTTTGCAATCCGAAATAAAGATCATGAAATTATGGGTGCCATCGGACTTCACGATAGAGGAGATGATAAAGCAGAATTGGGGTATTGGCTGGGTGCTTCGTTTTGGAATAAAGGTTATATTACGGAAGCGGCAAAAGCTATTTTGGATTTTGGATTTAATGAATTACACTTAAATAAAATCTACGCCACGCATTTTCTACACAATCCGGCATCAGGAAAAGTATTGGAAAAAATAGGAATGGAAAAAGAAGCTTTGCTGAAACAGCATCTAAAGAAGAACGGGGAATACTTTGATATTCCGTTGTATTCTGTTTTTAGGAATAAGGATTAATTCACATGATATTGTTTTTCAGGAGAATATAAATAAAAACAGCCTTAAAAAAGGCTGTTTAATTTTTTAAAGATCACCAGTAGTACAAGATACGCAGTCGTGCCCTGGAATTGGATATACCCATCCTCCACAACAATCCGGAACGGGTTGCAATCTACAGCCGATTATTTTTTTACCTGTATTAGGATCAGTATATAAACATTGACCCGGCATTAATCCACCATTGATTTTTGCGGTTTCTTTTCTTGATAATTTTCTCATATTGTTTTAATTTGTTGTATTCAAATATAATTATTTATTCAATATGATGAGAAAAATTCTATTAATCTTGATGAAAGGTGTAAATAGTTTATCTTTTAGATTTAAAAAACTGTTTAACGATAGTGGAACATTCGTTTTCCATAACGCCAACAACCATTTCAGTTTTTGGATGAAGAGAAAGGTGTTTGTTGATAAATCCTCTTTGTTCATCTCGGGCACCAATGACAACTTTTGAAATTTGCGACCAGGAAAGAGCTCCCGAACACATCACGCAAGGTTCTAACGTCACATATAACGTACAGTTCTTTAAATATTTTCCACCTAGGAAATTAGCAGCTGAGGTTATCGCCTGCATTTCGGCATGAGCAGTAACGTCATTCAAGGTTTCGGTAAGATTGTGGGCTCTTGCAATTACTCGATTATTAGAAACCACAATACAACCGATAGGAACCTCATCTTTTTCTAGTGCTGCTTCGGCTTCCTGAAGAGCCATTTTCATGTAATATTCGTCGGTAAACATATATTATTCAATATTTAAAGTAAGCGGAAGTTTAAAACGAAATCTTACGGCATCTCCGTTAATGGTTGCTGGAGAAAATTTTGAGGGAATAGAATATAAGGCGATCTCGGCCTGTCTGTTGAACGTAAAATTATCACCTTGTGCTTTAACATTGCTTATACTCCCGTCTTTTTCCACAATAAAAGCAACATTGGTTTTGATGGTTTTTACTTCTGAGTAAACACCTTCCGAATAAAAAAGATCCACGACTTCCTTTCTTAAAGCATCCACTCCGCCGGGATAGGCTGCCGTTTTATCTGTTGTTGAAATAAGTTCAGATGAATCTTGTGTTTGAATGTTTTTCTTTTGAATTTTGGCAAGATCTTCTATGTTCTTTACTTTTAATAAAGCTCCAATCAATGCTACATTTTCAATACTGTCCATTTTCTTCATGAAGAACAGGAAGTCATTTTTTATAGCAGATTTATTGAATGTATTGGGCTCAGCATTAAATTTTTTCTTAAACTCAGTCCCCAACATACTTCGATGGTTGTTGTAATAATTTTTCACGAGCTTAAAGTCTTCTGTCTGTTGTGAAAAACAAAAAGAAGAAATGAGACAAAACAAACAAAGAAATAAAGCTTTCAATCCTGACATATTCATGTAAAAGTAATCAAAAAATATGAAATCTGATGATTCTTTTACAGTTCAGAATAGCTGTTTAAAGACTCTTGAAGATGGGTTCTTATATCATCAACTAATGTTTTAGGTTCTAGAACGGTAACCTCTTTTCCGTACGATAAAATTTCCTGCATAAAGTCGTAAGTGGGATGTAAGAAAAACTCAAAGAATGTTTCCTCAAGGGTTTCTTTTGTTTCTTTTTGTGACTGATGCAACGGAAAACTTTTGATGTATTCTCCCTGATGTTTAGTACATTTAAGAACAATTTTTTGAGGCTTTTGCTCAGATAAATTCATCACTCCGAAAGCATTTTTAAAATGTTCTCTGAAATTAAAATTGTGCTTTTCACGAAATTTATTTTTATCAACATCCAGATAATTGATTCTGTCTAAACCAAAAGATTTCAGTGCTTTGTCTTTGGTGTCGATGGCAATAAGATACCATCTGTCTTTGGATTCTTTTAACGCCAGCGGATGAACTTTTCGGGAAGTCATCAACTTATTTTTGTAATTGTAATGTTCAAATGTGACCACTCTTTTATTACGAATGGCAAAGAAAAGGTCATAAAAATGTTCTACTCCGGTTGGTTTTCTGGACTCGAAAAAAATGAAATTGGAGAAATCCGGATGAAGATTCAGCGCATTACTTACCTGAAAAGATTCTAATAATTTTTGATTGTATTCATCCACTTCCATAATCGGACGACTCTCAATATAATACCGATTGTCACCCTTCTTTTTGTTATGAATGGAAAGATTAAAAAGACCTAAAATCTCACGAATATCCCTCTGCAAGGTACGGATAGAGTAACTCTTAATATCCGCATCCTGAAATTCAAAAGAGTTTAAAAGATAGTCCTCCAGCTGCGAGTACGTTGCCGGAGAACTTTCTAATCTTTTTATAATTAAAGCATATCTTGTCAGGTAAAAGTCTTTCTTCATAGTAAAGTTTTGTAAGACAAATATATGTGCTTAATACGACAAAACGTGTCGTGTTTTATTTTTTGTAATAAATTTGTTGGATGATTGAAAAACAAAAAAGCGTAGATTTTTTTCTTCTCATTATCTATTTATCAAAAACATAATTTCCATTTTTATCTAAATTAATCCTCAATTCTTCAGGGAAAATTAAGGCAGATAATGGTTTTCCATCCTTATCATTTATAGCGATGATGTAATTTCCATACATTTCATTAGGTGGAAATCCTTTTGAGTAGTCATACGATCCAGCCCAGTAATCCATATTGAATCTATTATCCTGATCTTCTTTCTTCCAAAAATTTAATTGTATAGGATACTGATGATTATGATCTAATTTTAAATCTTTATAAACCTTTGCTATAGTTTTTTTTATCTGATCTTCTGTCTGTTTCATGATGACTAATATTAAGTTTTCACTTTCGGATTTATTAAACAGAAAGATTATTTTCTGAGATGTAGACTAGTTCATCAATCATATCCGCCAATGTTTTAAAAGGAGACTTCCATATAATTTCTCCTTCATCGTTGTCATAATCTTTGTGAATAGAAAAATTCCAAGGTTGAGAATTGTCTTCATTATCAAGAAAAATAAAAACTCCGCACTGACCTTCAAAAGTATTGAGTATTGCAATTGGACGAACAATGTCAACGTTTCTTGTCCGAAGTGCTTCTTTATATTTTATGACAAGTTTTCCTGCATTTTTCCCGACATGATTTAATGAGATACAGCTGAACTCACCACCAATATTGAGGAATTCTTTATATACTTTAGGAAAAGAATTTCCATTATTCATTTCCAGTTCCAACTGCTTGATTTCTGTTTCCGTTAAACCAACAGGTGGACCGAATGCAGAAATCCTTTTACTTGCCCCATTTTGTTTATAAAACTCATATTTTTTTAAATACTCAATTTCCAAAACTTTCTCTTTTGTAGATAGTAATATACATTATTTTAGCTTTAATTCTTTTTTAAAAATAAAAACCGCAATAGTTAAGTTGCTGTTAAAGCTATAAGTTATTTATAGAGTTTATTTCAAATAAAAAATAAAAGTTTAATTAAGAGCCTGTTTAGATTTTACTCAATAATTTTTATACATCTAGTTCTCAGTTGTTTATTTTCATCAACAATACTCAATAGATGATGTTTGAAATTATTTTTTGATTAAAAAGATTAACGCAAAGTTGATGAATAATTTTGCTTTATTCTAAGTGAGCAAAGTCATGCGACTTCGTCGCTGATGAAGCAGTATGCTTATCCATACGCTTCGACGAATCAACAAAGTTGATTCCTATCCTTTGCTCCCTGAAAACATACATAATGAAGCTAAAGCTTTGCGTTAGAAAAACAGGTCATCAGTACATTGTCTTTTAAATCAAAAAAAAACCTTAAAGAATATAATTTAGATAAAGATTTGAATGTGATGCAAAAAATTAAATTTAGAAATTTAAACAGGCTCTAAGTAAAGATGACTTCTATATTTATTTTCTTTAATTCCATTTTTTTTTAATTTTTAAGCTCTTCAGGTGATGGCTGAATTGTCTGCTGTGAATAATCCATAAAATTTTCTAACGTTTCTGATTGATTAGCTGTTATTCCCATTCTTTTTTCTGTGCTTTCTAATGCTGTTTTAAGAGGTATTAGTGATTTTTCAACATTCTTTGCAAAAAAAATAAATCACCAATTAAAGCGGTTTTTGTTTTTAAAATAGTGGATAGTTAAAGAATAAGGTCAGTATTTCTAAATTATTATTTTACCTTATTTCTGCTATTTGAGAGTAAATTTCATCTTCCTAATATATGTGGTTATACAGCAAGATGTTTTTGAGCATCATTATAATATTTTTTTTTGAAAAAATAAGCCATATCTACTGTGGCTTAAAAAGTCTCAAAGAGTATCAATAAAAAAATATTCCTTTTCGATGAAATGTTTTTAAGAAAAACAGGTGGTAATATTATTTAGTCTAATAGATGTGCTTTATTTTGAGTTAATTACATTTGTATGGTGTAATGTCGTGCTTAAACAGTTCTAAAATTTTTTTTTCTTTGTCTTTAGACATATCAAAGTTACTATATTCATTATCTGTAAAATTATATCTATCTTTTCCTTTATCGGGAAAAGCAATATATTTTTCAAACTTACCCTTTCTCATAAATAATAAAATAATACTTGGAAAGCTATCTTGAATGCATTTATAGCTTTCATTTGAAGTAAAACCTGTTCTATAGATATCGTTAAATAAATAGTAATTAAATAAAATGTCAGAAAGCTTATCTAATTCAGCGGAAGTAATAATTCTTGTTTTATTGTGGAACTTATTTTCAAGATAGTTTCTAGGTTCATTAGTTTCAGTCACAAAATTTGGAGATACAACATACATAGTATCATAATTATCAAAAGGATAAATAGTTTTCCTAACATTTAAGGGAATGGAAAAAGCTTGCTTAAAAACTGGATAAACTCCTCTTTGTGGAGCAGGAGGAGGGTTTTTGTCAGTAATCCATTTTTGTTCCTTTTTGTATTTTGAGCAATTTTTTAAACAATATGAATTTCGATATTGTTGTAATTTATTATTCTGTGAAAGTAATAATGCATAAAAAAATATGCATAATATTGAACAAAAACTTTTCATATTATTTTTTTAATTCAGGATATGCTTTTTCTGTTTCAGCCTTCCATTGTTCAAATTTAACTTTTCCCTCGCTGCCGCACGAATCCTTTCGTGTGGTTAGTGATCCTATAAATCAAATATTCTAAAAATCACAATATCATCCAAAAGCCCTTTCTCATCTGAATAATCTATTGCGCTGCTGTATCTGTAATCTTCCGCACGGAAAACTAAACCTGCTTCAACCGGATTTTGGTGTACATAATTTATTTTTTGATTGATTACACGATTGCTCCACAACTCAATAGGTTTATTATCATGTCTCCAAAATTGATATTGTTTCACATTGGAAGTTTTTGAGCCTTCCTGAAGAAAGAAATTGAGTAGAAATTCTTTTCTGCTTTCTTGAGGGTTTTCTTTAATAGCTTTTATAATGGCTTTGCTTGTAAATCTTTTCAAATCGCCAATCAGAAGTTCAGGTTTGTGACCGTTTATACTTCTAAAAACTAAATGTACGTGACTTGACATGATGCACCACGAATGTATTTCTAATCCTTTATTCTTTTGGCAAAACCTTAAGCTTTCTAAAAGAATTTCTTTGTATTCATTTTGGATAAATACATCTAGCCAACCTACTACAGCAAAACTTATGAAATATAATCCTTCAGGATTATGAAATTTGTAATTTCGGCTCATCTTTATGTTTTTATAAAGATAAAAATAATACAATCTAGAATAAAGTTTTAAAAGAAAAAGCCACACGATATAATCGTGCGGCAGCTAGGGGCAACAGTTAAGTTGCTGTTTTTGCCCACGAATTAAAATTAAATTCATGTGGTTTTATATTGGGAAAGCATATGGATTATTTATAATCGAATCTGTCTTCATCAGGATACCAATAAAGATCTAAACTGGGTGTCATTGTTTCATTTTCATAGTCTTGTATATAGCTTTCTAAGCTATCTGCAGTGCCAAAACCAACTACCCTTCCGTATTTTTTTTCTACTAAAAATTGGGAGTTTCCTACCAAAGATTTATTAAAATTTCCGGTTAATATATATTCTTTGGATTGATAATCATAAATATTACCATACGGTTTTTTGATAGTCTCTTCGGTCAAGATTACTACTTCAATATCTGATCCTCCAAAATGTTCTGCTTTGCTTTTCAAATAGCGTTCGGCTATTATTAGCATTTCTTGGTCTGTTAACATAATTTATTCTTTTAGTTCTTTTTTTCCTTTGTAGAAAGATTATGTTTCTTTCCATAATTAATTAAAAGGCTATAAAGTATTTGAGGGTTAGTTTCTTGTGTTAATTGCTGTTCTGCTATTTTTGTGAAGTTTGAGATCATTTTGATGTTTCACTAAGCAAAGAAAAACCACCCTAAGGTGGTTATGGTTATCAATGGAATTTTTTTGATATTTTCATATTAGCTCCTAGTTTAAAAAAGGAGGGAGTGACTTCAATATATTCTATTCCACTACCAGAATTTAATATATATTTATCTCCGTTTTTTGAATGATTTTTCCCTATTAAAGACTCTTCAATAATCTGATCAATCTGAGTAAAAGGAGTTGACATATTAAATTCAAGGGATTCGAAATGATCATTTCGATTATATTTAAACTTCAGAGATTTTAGCTCATGCCTATATTGAAATTTTTTTGTATACAATGTTCCATCCGATTTTTTTTCTTTTTTTATTGTTTCTGAAATAAGTGCACCCAATAAAGCTACATTTGCATATTTATCTTTAAAAATAGTAATTATGACATGGATAAAATCTTTTAAATTACAACTTTTTAAAAACAATTCTATTTCTGTTTTTTCCTTGTCATATTTCATAAGTTCGTTGATACTTTCTATAGGGTTATCTATTGTTTTCATAGCCTCTATGTAGTAGAAGACTTCAAAATCCAAACTTTCTCTTTTCATAATATTGATTATTGATATTTAATATATTCTACTAATTCCCCAAGTTCATCTATAAAGGTATCAGCTATTTTTTTGTTAAAAATAAGTAATGTTTAATAAAAATATATATTATGAGATATTTGATTATCAATAGATTAAAAGTTCTGTTTAATCTAATGTCCTTTTATCCTAAGCCGTAGTAAGCAATCCATTTATCGGGATTAATAGTAATCTTTACTTTTTTGCCCGTTATTTCTACTAAAGCTATTGGTGAGTTTTCAACTTTAAAAGTAAGGTTGTCATTTGATTGTATTATCTGATATTGTTTTCCGTTTAAGCTTTTTTCTACAGCTTCTTTAAATTTATTTATATTTTGTTGTTGTTTAAATGAAAACTCCATATATTCAGAAAAGCAACATCCTTTATCCGTATCAAATTTTAATTTGCATATAAGGTGTTCAAAATCAATTCTATTAATCTTTTTTGAGCTTAAATAGATATCAGTTTTTTCATCGAGATAAGAGGGATATTTATCTTCTATCTTATAAGAATCCTCAATTAATAAATTCATTGTCCAAAAGTGATTCTGTGCATATTTTTCTTTATAAGAAAATATAAGTAGTTCAACTACTTTATCTAATGGTTTGGTTGTTATAAAAGACTTGAATTT
Organism: Chryseobacterium polytrichastri; assembly: GCF_900142445.1. Lineage (GTDB taxonomy): Bacteria > Bacteroidota > Bacteroidia > Flavobacteriales > Weeksellaceae > Chryseobacterium > Chryseobacterium polytrichastri. The sequence continues at coordinate 77,123 of NZ_FRAV01000017.1, forward strand.
ATCAATGTGGGGTTTTAATTCTGTCGTTTTGGGATCTATTCCATCTAAAACGAAAAGTTCATCGTAATAAAAAAAATCTAATTTAAAATTGATGTCCATAATATTATTGATTTATTATTTTATATAATGTATGTATTCTACATCATTTTTAATGATGTTATATATTTCTTCAAATTCATCTTCTAATGATCCTCCTTTCTCTACAAAATTATTTTGAATTTCTTGGATTTTTTTTAAAAAATCTTGTGCTTTTATGGGTTTAATTCCTAAGCTTTTCATGCTAAAAACGTCACCACTAGGAGTTACTGCTCTTATTTCTGCAGCATTACGCCCTAGCAATGTTTTGATATCTGTTATACTTAAATCAAATCCTCGTGGGTGATTATGCGTAATAATAGAGTTTATCATCGTTTTTTTAAACCTGTCCGGAAAAATAATTGTATGTTCTAAGTTTGAAGTCCAAAAATCTCCTTTTTTAGTAGCTGAATTAAAAATAAGAGCGTTTTCCACTCGGTCTGATGCATACATAGCTTCGAATTGTTTGATTTTTTCACTTGCATTGTCTGCTAGGATACTCACTTTTTTAGCAAATCTTTTCCCATTATATCCTAAGGTTTCTTCTAAATGATTTATAAGATTGTCTATTTCCTTAGCTTCATCCGCATTCTTTGCAGACTTTCTGATATTATCTTCGTGCTCCAGAATTTCCTTCGCGCTTTTTCTCAATCCATTATGGATTGCAACGCTAAGTTCCCCTGATAAAGATAATAATTCTAACCAAAATAAATATTCAGATAATGCTTTACCCCATGCGGCGTCTCTTGCACCTGTAAGTTTCAATAATGTATTTACTGTACCACTGGTAATTTCTACCACAGCTGCAGTTGCTGCCACAACCTTTCTGATATTTGCGACTGCTCTTCCAGCTTTACTTACAAAGGGGAGTTTCCCCGCTTTTGATGCAAATTTCGCCAGATATCTGAATTTTCCAATATTCCCAACTCCGGAAACAGTAGTTAAAATATCTGCCGCATACTCTGCAGTAGTAATAACGTTACTCCAAAATTGCTTTTCTGTGTTGGCCTTCAACATAAAGGCAGGAATAACGGAATCAAGTTTCATTTCCGTTTGCTGATTCTCAATATCCTTAAGATAAATAGGATAGAAAGGATGGTACCAGAACTGATCTATAACCGGAACTGGTGTAGACACAAGGTTATCAGTTTTCAAGCTTGGCCTCATTTCATTTTCAGTTCTTCCAGTATCGTATAATGTTTTTAGTAATCTTCCCTTTTGTTTATGGGTTTCAAAAGACATACTTACATTACTGAAATAGAACCCAAAAGCTTTTTCAGAAGAGTATGGAAGGAATAAAAGACCATCCGTAGTTGCAAACTCAGGATTTTTTTTGGTATCTGGGTAAATGAACCTTGATTTTTTCCATACTTGGCTGATCAGTTTTGCAAATTCTATGAAATTCTCTCCATTAATCCTTTCATAAATAAATTCGAATTTGGTAATATTCTTATCACCATCTTTTATATTCTCCAGGAACCAATTCATGAGTTTGACTTCCTGTCCTTCTTTTTGGAGAATAATTCTGATAAGTTTTACAAAGATATTTTCTTCTGCCAAGTCTTTTTTGTTTGTAAGGCTATTTCTTTGTATGGCCATTTCCATGAGTGTCCATAAGAAATTGTCATTAAACATTATGGCTACAGACTCCGGTAAATAAAACAGGGTTTTCATAGCATCATAGTAAGCAAGTGTACTTTTACTTTTAATGCTGTCTTCTATTTTATGGATTACCTGAGTCATAAATTGATCTCTGAAAAAATCTCTCTGAATATTTTGATTTTCTCCTTTTTGTAAAGAAAATCCTTCACTAAATAAAGTCTGGTCCAAAAAAGTAAGTATCCCGCCGATACTTGAGAACTTTAATATAATAGAACATTCATCGTAGGGTATAAAAAACTTTGGTCTGTATCCTTTTTCATAATATCTGTATTTGAGTATGAAATTCTTCAGTCCATATTCTATCTGGAGAAAAGGAATTAAACTCATTCTGCCTTCTTTTTCAGCTTTCAGAACCTGAACTTTCTTTTCTGGATTGTTCCACAAATATTGTTCATCTTCAAAGAGTATTTTGATGATTTTCCCAAAAGTAGTGATGTGATCTGTATAATCATAACTATATGTATCGCTTTCTATATCTTTGATGTACTTTCCATTGGGATCATAATAGATATTGTCCGGAAAAATACTCACCTCCTTTAAACTTTCGGAAAAAATAACTACCAAATTTTTATTGGTATCATAAATATATGAATTAGTCGCAAATTCTATGGGAAATTCTATAAGCCACTCATCAGGCACAACTTCTGTTGTTTCATCCAAAAGGTTATAATACTTTCCGATGGATGTTTTTATATAGTATTTTCGTTCTCCGGTAGTTTTTAGTAGATAAATAGCTTCAGCATGATGACCGTCCAGAAGACTAAAAATTCGTTTATATTTATTAAAATCTGTTTCAAAAATCTGTTTATTTACATTATAAGCTTCACCATCATGTAAGGTTGTTAAAAGAACTTCAGTGGGTGGTAAAGCATTGTTTGCAGCTTCCTCAGCCCTTCTGTAAAGTCTTAGAAAATCAATGAGTTGTTGAAAATCAGCCATTATCTTTGGTTTTGGAAATTACATATGATAGATCATTTTCAGGAAAAATCATCGCAAGTTTATTTTTGGAATAATGTTCTCTTATTGTTTCTTCATCCAAAACCAGTAGGTCCAAATAATAATCTTTATCAATTAATACGTAAGCATTTTTAAGTTTACACTTTGCCTGTACTAAAACATCCCAATCTTTTCCTTCCAGAGTTTCCCAATCTGCAAAAGGAACTCGGCCTCTGCTTCCGAAAAGAAATATCTTTTCCACAGCAGTTATGTTATCAATCTTATCCTTTAAGGTCGTGAGGATATAAGGCAGCACTTTTTCGTGCTGCCAAATAGCCTCGAGTTTTACTCGGCTCATGATTATATTTTAGAGAATTAAATTAAAAATCTTGATAGAGATAGTTTTTCGTGGTATTCCTGAGAATCAACAAGTTTGTCATCTTTATCAAACAATCTGTTTGAGGAACCTGTGAAAAAGTCATCAGCGAATTTCAGATAATTAATTCCATCAGTAGTAAACGCTAATGTATCTGACATTTCTGAATAAGGAGGTTTAACAAATTTGAAGTTTTTGATTTTATCTATGTCTACTCGGATTGTAACTCCATTCTTTGTATTGGCAAAGGCTTCAATGCCATCTATTCTTGAAAGTCCATCAGCCAAAGTTCCATAAAGTTTCACAAGCGAATCTGTTTTAGACCATTTTGCATCTCTTACGACTTCAATGGTTTGTCCCATACATTCGTATTTTCTAGGAAATTCACCTGCATCATCAAGATCACCAATGGTATCATAAGATCCTACCATATCTAAATTTTTTAGTGAAAACTGGATCTGCTTAATACTTGATTTGTTTCCCATCAAAGAATTATCTTTTACAAAGTTACTTTCAGTGATAACATCTCCTGGAACTTCAAATTCGTTAGGGTCTTCAGCTGTAAAAGGTAAAGCGTGCCCTACTTTTAATCCGATGCTTTCTGCCTGAAGAATATTTAATGGAGTAGGAAGTCTCGTGATCCAGGCTTTTCCTTGTTTTTCTCCTTTTGGCTGCTTCATTTCGTCTACAATAGACATGTAAAGTGAATCTCCAATTACAGGGACTTCGCCACCATTCCAGATTTTTCCTGTTGCCATATAGAATTGGACAGCATCTTCAAATCCTGGGCGAACGGTTGCAACCACTCTTGCCATCCCACTTTGTAAGAATGCTCTGAATAATGGATCTACATCTTCGGACTGATAAAGGTTAGCCCATTCTGTTTTGTTAGCCCAATAATAAGGATACAGATAGTAAGAAAGGTTTTCCCATTCAAAAGCCTGTTCCATGAATTTCAGGAAAGCAGTATATTTATCAAGTTTTGATGATAGATCGGTTTCATAGTCCATAAAAGTACTTCCTATAGTAAGTCCTGCCATACCATATCCATGGGTAGAATTGGCAGATCTATTAATCATATAAGAGATACAGTTTTTACGAAGAACCGTATTCTCAATCTGACGATAGAATCCTGGGTTGGAGCCTTTAATCTGGATTCCTGTAGCTTTTTCTTCTGCTATTCTTTGTTCATAAATCGCTAATGCTTTCTCATAGCTGTCAATGATAGCTTTAAATGTTTTTTGGAACCATGCGTTTCTTGCTTCAGCAGTAAGCTCTAAGTTAAGTTTTAAAGTTCCCTGCATAATTGGACTTTCTCCGGTAGCAAAACTAAACTCCAGCTTATTTTTAATATTGAGTGTTGTGGTTGTTCCACTCATCTGTGTGTTGTTTATTGAACTAATCCAATTGGTGCCTTGTCCTCCAATAGTCATAAAAGCCTGATGCGCACCCTTGAAGCTATGTGGATAGGTTTGGAAAGTATAATCAACATTTTTTAATAAATAACCCTCTGGAATTTCGACTTCTCCGTTTCCATTGACAATCTGTACTTTATCATCATCTTTTCCTCCGAAATTTCCATCACGTCCACTGAATGATTTACTAATTCCAAAAGACTCGGAAGGTTTTTCACCAATCTCAGCATTGTATTTACTTACCCAATGCTTTAACGTGGCATCGTTGTTTAAAGCAGTATAATTCTCCATAGGTAAATTACTTGCTTTTCTTGGGTCTTCAGGTTTTACAAGATCACTTTTTGTTGCAGAATTATCTAGGGTCATGCCCAATGTATGAAGTTTAGCTGGCTGAGGAATCATGAATTCAAACATCAGACGCTTACCATAATTATAGATCTGATTTTTCATCAGTTTATCTACCCAACGGAAAACACCAACTACATGTTTATCTCCTTTGGTATTGTCAAAGCCGTGTTTGTTGTTTTCTTCAAATTCTTCGATGATTTTTTCAATTCTTTCCTCATGAACTTTTGTTACAACTCTATCTAATGCTCTTGCTGTAACATCTTGTGCCTGAGTAAGTGCCTGTCTTGTACTTTCTTCTTTGGAAGAATGATTGGCATATCCTCCTGCAATTCCTGTACTAAACGAGGCTCCCCCTGTCATTTCCCATTTTGCATCAAAATGTGCCTGTACATTGGTATCTCTGGATTCTTGCAACATCTTGGCAATCTCAGTCTGCATTTCAAATCTTGTAGCAGTCGTGGTATCTGTAAGCTTTTCTTTTTCAGTATCTGAAGAGTTTGTTGTTGTATTTTCGCTTCTTCTTAATCTTCTTGTTGCTTTTTCACGATATTCACGAGCCATTACATTTTCGATGTGGGCTACTTCTCCTTCTACATATGCATGAGTGGTTTGCTCTACCTTAAGATAATCTGCAATCCCAATCTGCTTGAATCCAAATCCTGAAGGAATATAAGAATCGTCAGGTTCTTCAATAGGATCTTTGATTTCATTAACAAATTCAAAAGATGAACTATAGCAAGACTTCATCGTGATGATTCTTGGGTTAAAAGCAGTTACTTTACCATTCGTAAAGGTGATCTTAACATCCATTGTGAAGTTCTCTGTCTGAGAGATGTATACTCCATCTGTGGTTGCAGATGCTAATAATTTGCTTAAAAAGATCTTATTTCCAACACGGCTTTTTTCAAAATAATTTCCCGAAATAGGTCCTGCATTAGTGTAGAATGTATAGCTTATGCTGGCTACATTCCAAGAAGCATCAGGTACATCAATAGATAAATCCAGAGATGTGTATCTCATTATAAACTTTGGACATAGCTGATAAGTAAAAGGGATAGTTTCTACTCTGGAAACAGGAAGGAGAACTCCACCAATACTGGTATAGGATTCAGAGTTATCCATCATATTATCCAATATTAATTTGTTGGCTCTTGCTGTCGCATTTGAAATAATATCTTTTACTTCAGAGAAAGTATTTCTGCCAGCCAGTAAATTATCGATGGCTCCTACATTGTCTATTTTTGCCTTGACTGGTTCTGAAAAATCATAGTCTAAAAGGGATAAAACGGTATCAATGCTGTTAGGTTTCAGTGAATTGACAAGCGTTCTTGCCTCAATTTCTGGACGGAATGGGAATTCGAATTTGGTAATTTTAGGATAAGGGATTTCTTCCGGTTTGTTGCAGGGATCTGCAGGATCATAAGGCTGGTCAGGTTTTCTAATCTCACAGTATTTTCTTCTTGCTTCTTCTACACGGATATAATATTCATCAATGATTGATTGATTTGAATCATTATACTTTTCTTCACTTCTCTTATATTCCTGTGCATATTCTTTATTATATACGGTCTCAATAAGAGAGAGCTCTTTTGTTAAAACTTCATATCTATTGATTAAGGCCTGAGCTTCCTGAATCTTTTGCTGTTTTACCATGTAAATAGAAGGAACTGTAGTTTCTCCTGGTTCTCTTTCTGCCATTTTTGATGCAATACCAATTGGATGAACATCAGGAGTGTCCAGCATTAGTTCCTTAGGAATGACAACTCTTGCGGATAAAAGCTCCCTAACTTCTTCTTCATTAAATGCTGATTGGTTAGGCTGAAGTGTATGCGCTGCAAGTAGAATCTGCATGAGTCCTTCTTTAACATAAAAGTCTTTTTGAGTGGTAATCTGATAAATTAAATTATTCCATAAATTTACAAGATTGGGAAAAGTATAAGAGGGAGAGATTGTTACCTGTCTTATTTTCTCATTAAACTGATTAGAAGTACATGTGCTCTTGTTTTTAACAAGCCATAAAGCATAGTCATATACTACTGTGTATACTTGTTTCAGAGTTTGAGCATCTGGAATGAAATTGCTGTTTTGTTTATAAAGTTGTGCCTTTTCTTTTAATATTCTTTGTTTAGAGCCTGTGTTTGAGGCGACAGTTTTATAGAAAGAATCATCGGCTTTTAGGGCATCCGGAATTGTGATGAATTTTTTGTTTTCCTTTTTTTCATCAGGTAGTTGCGGGCTTCTTAGGCTTACAAACCTGAATAGTGTTTGTGATGGTGTATTATCAGCTGATAAACCAGCTGATTTATTTTCAGAATTGTTCATTTTGTAATTTTGTTTCGTTTTATAAAGGTTAAGATTCAAAGGCTCTTTTTACTAGAGTTACTTTTGATAAGAGTCATGTTTTTTTTGTGGCTTTTGACAAATTTTCCACCTCAGTTGTTAGTTTTTCATCATTATTGTGATTCATCATTAATTTTTTTTAAACACAATTCTGGCTGTTCAACATTTGTGAATGGTGAATTCAAAGGTTGTGAGACAGTAAAGTAGTATTGGTATTTGAGGAATACGCCGAACAGCACAGAACGTGTTGTGTTTAAAAATTGAGTTTAATAGATATCTTCTTCCAGAATATCATTTTCAAAATCCTGTCGGAAGAAATTCTCAATATCATCGAGATAATTCTCGTAGTCTATTTCTGCATTTTCGATGTCGCTCCATTCAACGGTGTAGAGCTCCTTATCAAAAGTTATATCTGGATTGTGATTTGGTGTTTCCATATCTTTTGTTTGGTGATTTGGGTTAAAATTTGGACGTATTTCTTGCTGTCCAGCATTTATAAATGTTGAATTCAAAGGCGTTTAAAGGTTTTATTGATTGTTATTTTGTGTCTTTGTTATATTCCAAAGGTAGGGGTGAGAAGCGACAAAACTTGACGTGTTTAAATATCTTTTTTATTTTTTTTGATATAATCTTAATAGCTTATATTGAGTGTTTATAAGCAAAATAACTTATATTTTATTTTTGATCAATTTCTGTACAATTTGATTCAATGTTTCTCTGTTGTCATCAATATAAATCAGTCCGGCTTGGATTAAGCTTTCAATATTAGATCTTCTTACGTTATCCATTGAAGGAGATGCATTTTTTAAAGATGGGTTTAATCGATAATAATTTTTTTGATTTCTCTGACCTAACGTTTGAAACATTTGGCAAAGCTGATAGTCTACGGTTTCAGCATTGGCAGACATTAAAATATCAATAATTGGAGTTACCCAGCCAATTTTTCCTGATTTTTCCATTTTCTTGAAAGAATAAGATCTGGACTCAATTCCTGTTCCAATAGAGATAATAATCATATCATTAACGCTTGGATGATTAGCTTTCTGATGATTTTTTAAGACTTCGGCAAAAGGAATTTTTCTAGCTTCAGCGTAAGCACAAAGGGTTGGATTGTTAGCAAACATTCCGCCATCAATTAAGCTGAATATTTGTCCATACATCGATTTTATCTGAACCGGACTAAAATAAGTTGGTGCTGCTGAAGTTGCTCTGCAAATATCTTTTACGTAAAAATTATCGGTGCTCAAATTAGCTTTCCAAGAATTAAAAAGTTTAGCCCTTCTGTTTTCAATATCATAGCTGGTGATTAAGCAGGGTTTTATAAGTTCTTTCAACTCAAGATGTCCGAAAAAATCATTGAGGTTTTTTTCAAGTTCTTCCTGAGAAATCTTTTCATTCAGTAAGCCAAACGGATTGACTAATTTCTCCCAGAAGGAAACCTGGAATATGTCGCCCCCTTTTTCAGCATATAATTCTAATCCTTTTTGAATAGAATATTTTGCTTTTCGGTTTTCATCAGGACATAAAATAATAGAGGCAATCAAAGCACCCGTGCTGCTTCCTGCAACAAAATCAAAATAATCTCCAAGCTTTGCACTTGGTTTATCATGTTGTTGTAGCTGCTCTTCTATATAGCGTAAAATAATGCAGGTGATAATACCTCTTATCCCGCCGCCGTCCAAAGAAAGAATGGTTGTTTTTTTCATGTGATATTTTTTAATTTTTTTTAAAAGGACACATACAATCTTAGCTTGATACAATCAATAGCTTTTTATTGATTTTTAGCATATAGATTTCTTTGTTTCTGCTGTTTTTTGCTACACTAAAGATAGGCGGAGGAGGCGACAGAACGTGTCGTATTATAATTAATTTCAAATAAAATGAGATTATAAAATAATATATCCTGCCTTATCTCTGGTCATTTTAGACAAGGTTCTCCAGCTTGTTTTTATAGGTCCTTTTTTGGTTGGAATGCTCTTTTTCTCAAAGTGGGGAAGGTCTTTAAAGGTTTTCCAGTTTCCGCCCCAATCCCAGCCGTGTTTAGCGAAAATTTTCACACATTCGTACCAATCGGCAACACCATCATTATCCCAGTCTTTTGCGGTGTCCCAGCTTGCTGTTTTTCCGTCAATCATTAAGCACATATCTACGGCAAGGCCATAATTATGAATACTCTGTCCGGCTTTAGCGTTGGTTACTTTTTTTCCTGTTGTAATTCGTCCAATGGCGTACAGTTTTTCCTGTTCTTCAAAGCTTCTTAGGCCTTGTGTAATTCTTATTTTTGCTCTTCCGGTTAGGGCCTCATCGCATTCTTTAATGATTTGTTTCACTTCATCTCTTACGAAAGGGTGAAGTTTTTCAATTCTTTCTAGAGTCACTTTATCCATAATTGTATATTTTATCGTTTAAAAAACAAAAGTAGGGGCGCGATACGACAAAACATGACGTATGTAGAATAAATATGATCTTATTATTCTTTTAATGTATTGACGGTATAAAACAATGAAATTTATTTTTTAAAGATGGATTTTTTATTATTAGAAAATTTAGAAAAAAAAAGCAAAAGTAATGGGTAAACACGACAAAACGTGACGTATTTAAAATATTTAATTTGTTGAAAATCAAACGGCTATTTGTAATGTTAAAGTTTTGATTAAGGATAATATTCTATTTTTTAAATCATAATTTTGTATGATTGAATGTTCATTATTTGATCATGTATGCTTTAGTAGATTGTAACAATTTTTTTGTTTCGTGTGAGAGAACATTGGATCCTTCCCTCGAAAACAAGCCCGTTGTGGTGCTTTCCAACAACGATGGTTGTGTTGTGTCTCGAAGTAAAGAAGCTAAAGATTTAGGGATTCCAATGGCTGCTCCTGCATTTAAGTACAAAGAGCTTTTTAAGAAATATGATGTCAAAAGTTTTTCAGCAAAATTTGAATTATATAATTTTAAAAGTCAACAGGTAATAAATATTGCAAAGGCCTATGTTTTAGAACATGAGGTTTACAGTATTGACGAGTTATTCCTTGATCTAACAGGCTTTAAATACATCAATCTCTATGATTATTGTCTCGAAATTCAGCATAAAATTCAGAAAGAAACCCATATTCCGGTAAGTATCGGAATTGCACCAACCAAAACATTATGTAAGGTTGCCAATAGGATTGTAAAAGATTTCCCGAAAAATTTTGATGGAGTTTATATAATGGATACGCCTGAAAAAATTGAAAAAGCCTTAAAGTGGCTTAATATCGGAGATGTTTGGGGCATTGGTCGAAAGCTAACTGCAAAAATGAATGATAGTGGAGTTTACAAAGCTTGGGACCTTCTCCAGAAACCAGAAATGTGGGTGAGAAAAGTGATGGGAATTCATGGGGTGAGAATGATTAATGAATTAAAAGGAATTCGTCAGCTTGAATTGGATGCTCCTTCTCCGAAGAAATCAATTGCTGTTACCAGAAGTTTCATGGAAATGCTGGTGAAAAAAGATGATGTGAGAGAGCGTGTAGAAACATTCGGAATGTACTGTTCTGAAAGATTGAGAAAACAGAATACATGTTGTAAGATGGTTACGGTTTTTGTGCAGACGAATCGTTTCAGACGAGATTTACCGGAGTATAGAAACGCGATGACACAGATTCTTCCTAATCCTACCAATTCTTCTATTATTATCGGAAGAGTGGTTAATGAACTTTTTGAAGCGATTTTTAAAGAAGGCTTTCATTATAAAAGGGCTGGAGTTATCGTTAATGATTTTGTTCCTGAGGATCAACGATTAATCAGTCTTTTTGAAGAAGATATTCAAAATAAACATTTACCTGTAATGAGAGCAATGGATGCGATGAATAAAAAATACGGAAAAGATAAAGTTCGTTTAGGAAGTATGAGTGGCAAAAATACTTTTGGGCGTGCACAATTATCTCCTGAATATGAAGCTTTTTTGAAAAATAATACTTTGCCAGAAGCTAATTTTAGGTTTCACTAAAACTTTAGTTTGGAAGTGTTTAGATGATGTGGTCTGAAAATAATTGTACCGTTTCATTTACCAAAAACTTCACCTGATTTGGTCTTCCCCTATCATTTTTAGGATTATTGCTATAGCTTCCTGTTCTTACGATAACCATATCATGTTCAGGAATCATAATAATGTACTGACCTTGAAGTCCTAAGAAATAATAATGTTGAATAGGATTATCATGATTGATCCAAAGTCCCATTCCATAAATCTCTTTAGATTTTTGAGTTGGAGTTCTCATTAAATTAATAAAATCTAAATTTAATAATTGAAGATCGTCAACCTTTCCATTATTCAAGAATAGCTGACCCAATTTTGCATAATCTCTTGCATTGGAATGAATACAGCAATACGTTTTTTCCATCCCGCTGTCGTCAACGCTCCATTCTGCATTTTGCTCCATTCCGAGTGGAATCCAGAATTTTTCAGATAAATAACTGGCTAAAGATTGATTGATGGCTTTTCTCACAGCAAAACCTAACAACTGCGTTGAACCACTTTGATATTCATATCGTAGCCCAGGTTCTTCTTTAAATTTTCTTGAAAAAACAGCTTTTTTGAGATCTCTTCCATAGTACGCTTTAGCGTTTGGAAGAAAAGGACTGGCGTAATCTTCATCCCAATCAAGCCCTGCCTCCATGTGAGCAAGATTTTTAAGGGTTACATGATTTCCGAATTCTTTGTTTTTAAATTCATCATAGAAATCGGAGAATTGAGAATCAATATTTTTGATTTTACCTTCTTCCAATGCTTTGCCCAAAAGCATCACCGTCACTGCTTTTGCCATTGAAAATGAGTTTGTTTTTGAAAGCTGATTATATCCGCTCCAATATTGTTCATGAAGAATTTTCCCATTTTTAATGACTACAAAAGCGGCGGTATCAGATTGTAAAAGATCTTCAATCATATTTTCAGGAAGTTCTTTTTGATTGTATTCCGCATCTTCGTCCCAAAGTTTTGGTTCCCCTGTGGCAATTGTATTTCTTGGAAAAAGTTTTCCATCATCAATGTTGGCACTTAATTTTCCTTTAAGGTATGTTTTAGAAATTCCACTGAATAAATAATCATATCCAAAAAGATAGGCTAGGGCTACTGTAGCGGCGGCTCCGCCTACGATATATTTTAGTGCTTTCATGTAAGTTGGTCTTCAACAAATTTAAAATAAATTTGATAATATGAAACTGAATGATTTATTTTTGTGATTATTTGATGTGAAATATGATAAAAAAACTAATTTCCTTTTTATTTTTCTACTTTTTCATAATGACTTTCGGGCAGGTATATAAACCTATGGATACCGCAGATTATGCAAAGAGAAAAGATTTTCTCAGAAACTTTTCTTCGGATGCTGAAAATCTGGGCAAAAAAAGTAAATCTGATTTTCCCGGAAAAAAGGGATCTGAATTATCAAAAATCTATAAAGAATTCTCCAAAGAGTTTGAAAAAAAGGTAAAGGGAAAAAGCTTTGTTTTCAACGCTGAATTTGATTCTAAAGTAAAAAGTCTAATAGAAAGACTAAAGAAAAATAACCCTCAAATTCCTCAAAACTTAAAAATTCTTATTGCCAGAGATAACACACCAAATGCATATTGCTTTGTAGATGGAACTTTTGTGATCAATATGGGACTTTTCAGCTGGCTAAATAATGATGATCAGCTGGCAGCAGTGATTTCCCATGAGTTAGGGCACAAAATTTCGGAACATACGCTGAAGGTTTTTCTGAATATGATTGATCAGGATCAAATGGATAGGGCAGTGGTTCAGAATATTAAATTAACCAAAGAAAACCGTAATCAAAGAGCTTTTGATGTGCTGAAAAACAGAATTTACAAAAAAGGTATTGAAAATAGAAAACAGGAAATGCAGGCCGATTCTTTGGGCTACGTGATTTTTAAAAATAGTGATTTTAAGAAAACTGAATTTGTTAATACATTAAAAAGACTGGAAGATTTCGATACCATTTCGCCAAGAGTATTAAAAGTGGAAACGTATAAAAAATATTTTGGTCTTCCCAAGCAGGAGTTTAAAGAGAAGTGGCTGAAAAAAGAAGATTTTTCGCTTTATAATTATAATAATTTTAAAGAAAAGCTGAATAAAGATTCGTTAAAGTCACATCCAGAAATTGTTCTGAGAATTGATCGGCTTAAAAAAATATTTCCAGAATTGAAAGTTGAAAATGCAGATGGAAAACCTTTGGAATCTTATGCTGTTCTTGAAAAAATAGCGAGAATGGAAACGTTACCCAATTTTTATTATTCAGAAGACTATGGGGTTGGAATTTATTCAAGTCTTCAGTTTTTACAGGATGGAGAAGAAGAGGAATATTATAAAAAATGGCTCGGAAAATGTTTCGCTAAAATTTATGAAGCTCGAAAAAATTATAACTTAAACCGATATCTGGATAGGGTAGACCCCAAAAACCAAAGTGAAAGTTATCAACAGTTTTTGAATTTTATGTGGAATCTGAATCTGGATGAAATAAAAAATATCGCTGATTATTATCAAAATAAAGAATCCTGACAAATGCCAGGATTCTTGTTGATCTTAATAATTTAATCTTTCTAAGCGAATTTTATTAAATTTTTCCTTTTCATTATATTCTCGAAGTAAAATATAGCCTTCTTTCGCAACATACGGTGTTACACTGTAATTGTCTTTTTCTGATATAGGAACGACTTCCTGTTTGAATTTCCCATCGATAATAGTATTGATGAAAAGATTCCATTTTTTCTCTTTCGTTACCTGATCTTTCTGATAATCCCGGAAGAAAAATACAACATCTTTACCGTCATTTAAATATTGAGAAAAAAGATAATCACTATTTTCCCACTTTGACTTTTCTTTTTCAAAAACCTGAACTTCTTTTACTTTGAAATCTTTATCTGTATTTATATATACTAAATCTGTGGTTTTAGGCGCATTGTATTGTCCCGCAGGTTTAAACTTTTCAGAAAGAATCCCCACGCTTCCGTCGCTCATAAAATATACGTCCTTTGTCTGCAGATAATATCCGTTTTCTACCCCTCCGTCTGCACTCAGTTTCGGAATATGATTGGAAAGATCCGGTTTGTAGTTTAATGTTTTGAGATCTACATTATAATTGTTTTTATCAAGCATCAATCTTGCAAAACCTCTATCGCTTTTAGGAACATAATTTCTACCCAACAAAACAATTTTATCATCAAAAGTTTTGTCGTTGTCAATTCTTCCATTACCTGAATTTAGGACATCAATATTATAAATAGTGTCCGGCGAAAGTCCTATGATTGGCTTATTGGAAAGTTCTTTACCTGTTTTCATATCAATGACCAAAAGGGAAAACGTTTTATCGTCATCATTCACCTTTCTTAAAATTCCGTACAGACGGTTTTCATCTCTTTCAAGAACGGTAAGATCTGAGAATACTTTTTTATCACCATTTGTATTGTAGCTGTATCTCCAGATTTCTTTTTTATTTTCATCAAATTTAATCAGGCTGTTTTTGTTGATGTATTTCCCATAATCATTGTATTCAGTGGCAAGATAACCTCCTTCTTTAATTTCACCAACGGCAGAAACGTAATTGTAGCCTTTTTCTTTTTTCTCTGCGCGGTTCTCTTTTCTTTCTTCCTTGAAGCTTTTAGGTTGGGTGATTTCTTTAAACTGACCATCTTCCTGATAATCGTAATAGACTTTTGGTTTTACGGTATTAGTTTTAGGGTCAATTACCATGGAGACAGGAGCCGTTACATCTTTTGCAAAAGCCTGTATATAATGGTAATCTGAAGGGCGAAGAATAATCTGACCCTTAAAATCTACATATCCTACATAATTAGAAACAAGAGGTCCTGCTTCAAATTCTTTATTGGCAACAGGATTAAGGTTTTTATCTAAAATTACATACTCAAACTTTTGAGTTTTTTTATCTTTATTTCCATAAGAGTAGAGAGATACATAGCCATAGAGATTGTCTTTTGTGTCAAACAAGGCATTCATTCCGATATTTTTTCCTGAAGCTAAAGAGGCTAAATCCTGTGTTTGAGCATATGAAAAGGTCTGGATAAGACCAAACATTAATAACGATATTTTTTTCATGGTTAAAAATTGAATTTCAAAAGTAATACTTTAAGCGTAAAGTTGAAGAAAAATAAAAAAGCCTTGAAAAAATCAAGGCTTTAAGTTTATATTTTAGAAAGTAAATTTCTGAAGTTCGTTTTCTCGTCGATAATTCGTCTCAGTTCAGATACCGGAACTCTTTCCTGCTGCATCGTGTCTCTGTCTCTTATTGTTACGGTGTGATCTGTTAAAGAATCGTGATCGATGGTAATACAGTAAGGAGTACCAATCGCATCCTGTCTTCTGTAACGTTTTCCGATTGCATCTTTTTCTTCGTAGAATAAGTTGAAATCATATTTAAGATCGTTGAAGATATTTTCGGCGTATTCTGCTAAACCGTCTTTCTTCATTAATGGAAGAATAGCTGCTTTTACAGGAGCTAAGGCTGGTGGAAGAGATAAAACTGTTCTTTCTGAACCGTCTTCCAATACTTCGTCTTTTAAACAAGTAGAGAATATGGAAAGGAATAATCTGTCTAATCCTACAGAAGTTTCTACTACATAAGGAACATAGTTTTCATTTCTTTCAGGATCGAAGAATTGAAGTTTTCTTCCTGAATGCTTCTCGTGAGCTTTTAAGTCGAAATCTGTTCTTGAGTGAACTCCTTCCAATTCTTTAAATCCGAATGGGAAATTAAATTCAATATCAGCTGCAGCGTTTGCGTAGTGCGCTAATTTCTCATGATCATGGAATCTGTAATTATCATTTCCTAATCCTAACGCTAAGTGCCAGTTGAGACGTTTTGTTTTCCATTGTTCGTAGAATTCAAGTTCAGTTCCTGGAGCTACAAAAAATTGCATTTCCATTTGTTCGAATTCACGCATTCTGAAGATAAACTGTCTTGCAACGATTTCATTTCTGAATGCTTTTCCAATTTGAGCAATACCGAAAGGAAGTCTGTGACGTGAAGTTTTCTGTACGTTTAAGAAATTAACAAAGATACCCTGAGCAGTTTCAGGTCTTAAGTAAAGATCCATCGCAGAATCTGCGGAAGCTCCTAACTTAGTTCCAAACATTAGGTTAAACTGTCTTACTTCCGTCCAGTTTTTAGAACCGGTGTCAGGATCAGCAATTTCTAATTCTTCAATTAAAGATTTTACATCAGCAAGATCTTCATTTTCCAATGATTTTGCTAATCTTGAAAGAATAGCTTCTCTTTTTGCTCTGTATTCTAAAATTTTAGGATTCGTCGCTTCAAATTGAGCTTTATCAAAAGATTCACCGAATCTTTTCGCTGCTTTTTCAATTTCTTTGTTCTCTTTATCTTCAATTTTCAAACAGTAATCTTCTACCAAAACATCTGCTCTGAAACGTTTTTTAGAATCTTTATTGTCAATCAATGGATCGTTGAAAGCGTCTACGTGGCCAGATGCCTTCCAAGTTGTTGGGTGCATAAGGATTGCAGAATCAATACCCACAATATTTTCGTTAAGCTGTACCATCGCTTTCCACCAATATTGTTTGATATTATTTTTTAGTTCGGCCCCATTCTGTCCATAATCATAAACAGCGGATAAACCGTCATAGATCTCACTTGAAGGGAAAATAAAACCATACTCTTTAGCGTGAGAAATCACTTTCTTGAAAACATCTTCTTGCTTTGCCATAATATTTTTAACGTCTGAAGCACAAAAATAATGTTTTTTATTGGGAAAATATTAATATCGGTAAGAACCTACATTCGAGACAGACATTAAAAAGTATCCGCCTAAACCGATAATGAATAAAATACCTGCAATAATCAATAATAATATTCTTATTGTTCTGTGTTTTTTAGGATCCGTAGCAGCCAAGGTAAGGGCACCTGTAATGATTGAGATGATTATCAGTGATTTGAAAAAATTAATATAGTCTACCATAATTTTTAGACTTTTCTGTTTCTACGAATGTAAAGTAATTTAATTGAGATCTAATCGAAAATATGAGAATTAAAATTTTCAGGAGCCGGGAACCTGCTTTCTCTACTCGCTATTTTTTGAGTTTCTGCGCGGCTGCGGAGCCGCCGCGCAGAAACTCAGAAAATGAGCTCAAACATGCCGTTCAATCAGGGCTAAATCAGCGAAAGGTTCTATTTTACCGCAAAAATCAAACCTAACGGGTTTCCAAAACCCGTTAGGTTTTTATTCAACAACACAAGTTTGCGAAAATCAAAAGAGTAATTTTTAACGAAGGTTTTTATCGAATAGATTTGAAATTTCTACTTTTGCCACATGTTAGAAATTCTTTATCGAGACGAACATCTTATTGCCATCAATAAACCGAGCGGATTATTGGTTCATAAATCTTTTTATTCCGGAGAGGCAGATACCTATGCTATTCAGGAATTAAGAAACCAGATTGGACAAAAAGTGTATCCTGTGCATCGTCTTGACCGAAAAACTTCGGGGGTCTTGTTGTTCACTTTAGATAAAGAAACCTTGAGACTCATGAGCGATCAGTTTGCATCACGAGAAGTCGAAAAGAAATACATAGCCATTCTTCGGGGTTGGGCGAAAGAAGAAGAAACCATCGATTATGATTTGATTAATGAAAATGAAGTCAAGCAAAACGCGATTACTTATTATCGACGTTTACAGACTTCAGAAATAGATTTACCTTTTTTAAAACATCAAACTTCAAGATATTGTTTAGTTGAAGCCATTCCTGAAACAGGAAGATTTCATCAGCTGAGAAAACATTTTAAGCATATTTTACATCCTATTTTAGGTTGTCGAAAACACGGTTGTAACAAACAGAATAAGTTATGGCTTCAAACATTTGAAATAAACAAGATGACACTTCATGCCCATCAATTGATTTTTAATCATCCTATTTCTAACGAAAAAATTACAGTAAATGCTACTATAGATGATGAGTTCAAAAGAATAGGAGATATTTTGAAGTTCGATTTGAGTTCTTATTCTTAATTTAAACGCACATTTATTTATTAATAAATGTCTATGCTAGAGGGGAAAGTCTCTAGGAAATATCCTTGTCAAGGTTTTAAACCTTGACAAGGATAAAAACTATGTTCATAATATTAATTGTCTTAACTGTGCTTTGTTAAATAAAACCATTGTGTTAAAAATCTCTCGTTGATTTTGCAGATTAACCAGATGTTTGTGTTTTATAGATGATACTTATAAAACATTTTTACATAAAATATCATACGTTAATCAACCATTAATTTTAAAATGAGTATTTTTGTAAAACTTTTTTTCAATGTACAAATCGCTTATTCGCCCGATTCTTTTCAAATTTGATCCTGAAGAAGTACACCACTTTACTTTTTCGATGCTAAAGAATTTTGGGTTTCTTACCAAATTATTTTTCCCTAAACCTATTGAAGATAAACGTCTGGAAAGAGAAGTTTTCGGATTGAAATTTAAAAATCCTGTAGGGTTGGCGGCCGGTTTTGATAAAAATGCGGTGTTGTTTAACGAACTGGGAGATTTGGGTTTCGGATTTGTAGAAATCGGGACGGTAACACCAAGAGCACAAGCCGGAAACCCTAAGAAAAGATTATTTCGTCTGATAGAAGACGGAGGAATCATCAACAGAATGGGTTTCAACAACGATGGTTTGGAAGCAGCAATCGAAAAACTGAAAGGCAATAAAGGAAAAATAATCATCGGTGGAAACATCGGAAAAAATACAGATACAAGCCCGGAAAATTACACGCAGGATTATCTGGATTGTTTTGAAGGTCTTCATCCTCATGTAGATTATTTTGTACTGAATGTAAGCTGCCCAAATGTGGGAAGTCATGCTAAATTGGAAGATGTAGAATATTTACGAGAGCTGATTACAGCGGTAAAGAAAATCAATCAAACTAAACCAAGTCAAAAACCAATCTTGCTAAAAATTGCTCCGGATTTGAACAATCAGCAATTGGACGAAATTATTGAATTGATTGCAGAAACAAAAATCGACGGAATTGTAGTTTCCAACACATCAGTAAATAGAGAAGGCTTAAAAACTTCGCCTGAATTTTTAGAACAAATAGGAAATGGCGGTTTAAGCGGAAAACCGATTCGTGAGAGAAGTACAAAAATGATCAAATATCTTTCGGATAAAAGTAACAGAGCTTTCCCAATCATCGGAGTTGGTGGAATTCACTCTGCTAAAGATGCGATTGAAAAATTAGATGCAGGAGCGACTTTAATTCAGTTGTACACAGGATTTATTTATGAAGGCCCTGAATTGATTAACGAAATTAATAAGGAACTTTTAAAAAGAGCAAGCAGATTACCGAGATAAATTAAAAGAGAGTTTTACACTCTCTTTTTTATTTTGACTTTCTAACAGACGCATTTTTTACATCAACCATAAAAGTATAAGCTGATGTAGATTCTGTTTTGTTTACTTTAAAAGTTAACATTTTTCTGTCTTTGGATTTTGTTTCTTTAGTATCGTAAATATTTTCAAGACAGCTTTCTGTGAGAAATTCTTCATAGTTCTTGTAATTCCAGTCTTTGGTAAAGTACAAAACCCGATATCCTTTTTCGCCTTCACTTGCCCCGCATCTTCCGCACGCATTGAAATTTGATGATTCTTCAAAATACAGCAAAACACGATTTCCATTTTCTCCGGAAGCGTAAGAAATTAATTGATTGCCTCCATGTTTATTAATAAAATCAAAAGTGTTGATCTTTTTATTGTTGGGTAAAATCAGGTAATTATTATAACGGTAAATCATATCATTGCCGGTGAATAATTTTGCTGGCTGAGTTTTTCCATTCAAATAAAAGTTACCCAAAATAGGATTTTCTTTATCGTTTTGCTCAAAAACAATAGATTCATTAGGATGTAAAGCTTCTGCGATTTCTGCAGTTTTCTCTACTTTTTGAGGGGAAGTAATGCTGTCTCTGAAACTTTTAGAATGCTGCTTTTGCTTGGTTCCAAAATTATACAAAGACAATTTTCCATAATCGTAAATGCCTGTCAATGGGATTTTCTTTTGGTATTTATCATAATAATACCATCCGTCTACAAAATATTGATAAAGACTGCAGTCGGGAATTCCTGCAAAATGAAGTTGCATGGTGACAGGAACTCCCGCAATTTCTCCTTTGAAAGTCTGAGATGAATCTGTTACTTTCTTTAATTCAACCTTCTGACAGAGAAAAAAAGATAAGCTTAAAGAAAATAAGAAGGTTAAAAGTTTTTTCATGGTTGGGTGAGCATAGTTCTTAGTTAATTAGAGGAAGAAGTTTGAAATTGTGTAGATAATCAAACCAACCAATCCGCCAACCAAGGTTCCGTTGACACGAATAAACTGAAGGTCTTTTCCGACCTCTAGTTCCAGCTTCTCACTCAATTCTTTACCTTTCCAGTTTCCAACAGTTGAACTGATGAGGTTTCCAAATTGATGGGTGTTTTTAAGAATGTATTTGTAAGCAGTGACACGAACCCAATGATCTATTTTATTTTGAAGCTTTTCGTCAGTTTTAAGGTTTTGTGAAAACTCATTCAGGTTTTTAGATAAATAATTTTTTAGTGAAGATCCATTATCCTGTAATTCTTTCACCAATGTTTTTTTTATGGAAAACCAGATGTCATTAGAATATTCGTCTAGTTTATCATTTTTCAGGAAGTTGTTTTTAATGTCTTTAAATTCATCTTCCCATTTTGGATCTTCTTTTAAGTCAGTTGAAAATTCATAAATCTTTTTTGTGATTAAAGCTCTGATATCATGTTCAGGATCTTCTTCAACTTCTTTGAAAAAATCTGCAAGACCGCTGGCAATCTTATCTGCAATTTTATTGTCAACAAAAGACGGAATAAAAGAATAGCTTCCTTCTTTTACACGATTTTGAATCATTTCATCATTTTCAATGATATAATCTTTGATCTGTTTGGAGAGGTTGGTGATAATTCTTTGATGATCGTTTTTGTCTAAAAGATAATTAATTCCGTTTCCGATGATCTTATTTAATTTAATATCATCTGTCATTTCCGAAACCTTTTTACTGATGAAACTGCTTACCGTAGAATCATCCAGCTTATTCAGAATATCCAAGACAATATCGGAAAGGTTTTTAATTAGAATTTCCTGGTTTTTTTCTTTGGTGAGCCATTCTCCAACAAAATTTGAGACCTTAAGTTTCTGAATATAAGGACGGATATTTTGAGGGGAAAGAAAATTAGATACGACAAAGCTTCCTAGGTTGTCTCCAAGCCTTTCTTTGCTGTTTTCAATTAAATTGGTATGTGGAATGGGCAATCCAAGAGGATGACTAAAAAGAGCTGTTACTGCAAACCAATCGGCCAATGCACCCACCATTGCTGCTTCAGAAAAAGCACGAACATAACCGATCCAATGAGAATCATTTGATTTTTGGAGTATCGTGGTAATAATAAATACAATGGCCATCAACACAAAGAGTCCCGTGGCAAATGCTTTATATTTTCTTAACTGTTTTCTTTTCGCTTCATCATTCATATTCTCAAATTTACTAAATTTGGTATGAAACTATTTAATATTAAGTAAAAGCTTTAACCACAAAAGGCACAAAAGTTTTTGCTGTATTAAAAAAGTCTTTTAAGAGCACATTAGTTTTTTGAAAATCTAAGATTTTCTTACTTCTGTGAACTTTTGATTATTAATTTTTAAACTTCAAAGATTAAAGCATTAAAAATTTTTGTGCCTTTTGTGGTTTAATTTAAATATTTAAATAATTCTTATGGAAAACGAAGCAAAAAACAATCCATATTACTCAAGAACAGACACTACTAAACTTGAGATCTCTAATGAAGAATGGAAAAAGATCTTAGCGCCCGACTTATATGCCATCGCGAGAGAAGCGGCAACAGAAAGAGCTTTTACAGGAAAATATAATGAATTCGACGAAATCGGAGATTATTATTGCGCCGTTTGTGGAAATCATTTATTCCGTTCTACTTCAAAATTTTCGAGCAGTTGCGGATGGCCAAGTTTCTTTGAAGCAGATAAAGAAGGCGTATATTATAAAAAAGATACCGCTTATGGAATGGAAAGAGTAGAGGTACTTTGCAAACGATGTGACTCACATTTGGGGCACGTCTTTGATGATGGTCCGAAGCCTACAGGACTGCGTTATTGCATGAATTCTGTAAGCTTGGAATTTGTTCCGGATACGCAAAAATAAGCCTTTTAATTCACAGAATCAGGACGTTAAAGTTTCTTAAATTGAGTTAAACTTCTTTCGTTTTTAACTACTTGGTAATTATGTTTTTATAAATTTGCCTTCTAATTTGAATTTAACATAATATTGAATGAAAGGATTGTATAGCGTATTAGGTGTTGTATACATGGTTACTACTTCATTTTATATTTCTCCCGAAAAAGGAAATATAAAGAAGGAAAACATCAACACAAAAATTGAAAGAATAGAGACCACCACATCTGAGAAGACTACTACGGTATCTTCGTCAGAAGCATTGTACAAATCAATTACATTTGAAGTAGGGCACGAACTTAACGAAGAAGTTTTCTTTAAAGCTTTAACAGGTTTTGAGAATTTAAAGAAAGCTGGTTTGCTTAATCAGGATGCTCACTTATTAACAGTATGCGATTTTTCAATGTCTTCTAACACGAAAAGACTTTGGGTGATTGACACAGAAGAAAAGAAAGTATTATTCAACTCACTGGTAGCACATGGAAAGAATACGGGTGAAGAATTTGCCACTAACTTTTCAAACACCAATAGTTCGCTTCAAAGCAGCTTAGGATTTTATATCACGGATGCTACTTATAACGGAGACAACGGGTATTCTTTAAGATTGCTGGGAATGGATAAAGGCTTTAATGATGCCGCTTATAAAAGAGCAATCGTCATGCACGGAGCTGATTATGTGAGCGAAGATTTTGCAGCAGTGCATAAGAGAATCGGAAGAAGTTGGGGATGTCCTGCTGTTCCAAGAGATCTTACACAGCCAATCATTAATACAATAAAAGGAAGAAATTGCCTTTTCATTTATTATCCCGATCAGAATTATCTTTCCAAATCAGAATGGTTAAAAGCATAAGAACAAAAGCAGTCTACATCAGACTGCTTTTTTATTACACTAGCTTACGCTTTAACCACAAAAGTCACAAAATATTTTGACACGTAAGATATTTTAAGTTTCATCTAAAAGCATAAAGAAGAACACTTAAGTTTTAAAAATCTGTACATATTGTGTGCTTTCGAATAGCTTAAAGAAAAAATACTTTTGCCTCTTTTGCGGTTAAAATAAAAATTTATAATCTATTTCGAGAAACAAATTGTATGGTAAAAGTACTTCCTTTTGATGGCTCAGATTGTAAGGAAAGATTGCCCAGATGCATTTCAATAATTCTTTTAACAATGGATAATCCGATGCCGTTTCCTTTGTCGTAATTCTTATTATTTCCACGATAAAATAAATCAAATATTTTTAATTGATCGGCTTCTGAAATACCAATTCCATGATCTATAAAACGAATTTCAAGATTGTTGTTTTGAACTTCAATTTCTACCAAACAGTTTTTATCAGAAGAATATTTGCAGGCGTTTTCCATTAAATTTAAAAAGGCAATCTGCAGTAAATAAGGGTTTCCATGAAAATCATAATTGCTTTCATCTTTGTCCGCCAGATTATCCATATAATGAATACCAATTCTATATTCTGAATTTTTTTGCAACAAAGCTACTTTTGCATCTGCCAAAACTTCATCCAAACGGAGATCTACAAAACTGATCTGTGAAACATCATAACTCGCCCGCGCAAAATCTAACAAAGCGGATGAGAGTTGCGATGCTTGGTTGGCGTCTTGTAAAGCATTATCAATGGAGATTTTATAATCTTCTAAGGTGATGTTTAATTCTTTAGCAAGCTCAAGTTCAGCGATTAAGGTTGAAAGCGGAGTCCTGAATTCATGAGAAATGGTAGTAACAAATTGCTTATGATTATTAAACGATTTCTCTAATCGATTGAAGGTTGAATTAAATGTTTCGGTCAACTCATAAATTTCATCTTTCGCCTTGGGAACTACCAATCTTTTGTTGAGGTTATGTTCCGAAATATCACGAATTTGGAGAATAATATCCTTTAAAGGTTTTAATGTATAATAAGAAAACAAAAAACCAATAATAAAAATGATGACAATGGATATGATGTAAATAATAATAACATCTTTTTTGAATTCCTCAATGTGCGCTTTTCCTGTAACATCTGTTGCGCTTCCGATGATGTAGAAATTTTCATTATTAAATTCATATTTAAACGCCATATATTGGCGATCATCTCTTTGCCAGGTAATTCTGTTTTTTTTCGTTTTAATGAGCTGATCTAAATAATGTTGATTTTTAGAAGAAGGCTGAATATCTGTGAATATCAATTTTTTATTTGAATCATAAACACTGATATCTGCTTCATTTAATAGTTTTTTATTACGCTCATGAAGTTCGCGAATTTTGGAATCATCAATTTTAGCATCAAAAATAAATTCTGATCTCCAGGTGATTTTGTATCCTAAACGATCATTGAATTCATCCTCCCTGTTTTTTTCAGAAACAAAATAGAGTACATACGCGAAAAGGAAAAGAATTCCCGCTGTTAATATCGCATAGTTGAGCGCTGTTCTGGTGGCTATCTTCATAACTGGCTTGTAAAAATAAATCCAACTCCGGGTTTGGTGTGAATGAGTTTTTCATCAAAATCTTTGTCGATTTTCTTTCGTAAATAGGCGATATACACATCAATATAATTCGTTCCTGTATCAAAATGATTGCCCCAAACGTTTTCGGCAATTTCTTCACGGGTTAAAATCCTTTCGGTATTGCTCATCAGAAAAACTAAGAGCTTAAATTCTTTCGGAGTAAGAATGATTTCTTTCTCGTTTCTGAAAACACGGTTTATTTTTGTATCTACTTTAAGGTTTTGATATTCAATGTAATTCGACGATTCATTTTTTGCTGGTGAAGATGATTTTCTTAATAGGATGGCTTTTATTCGGGCATACAATTCTCTTATTTCAAAGGGTTTAACCATATAATCATCTGCTCCGGCATCGAAACCTTCAATTTTTTCGTCAATGGTTCCTAATGCAGTCAGCATAATAATCGGAAGGTCAGCATTTTTTTGTTTAATGATTTTACTTAATTCTATGCCATTCATATTGGGAAGCATAATGTCGGTAATCACCAGGTCAAACATTATTTTATCTACCATAACCAAAGCATCTTCTGCATCTTCCGAGATGTAAATCTGATAGCCCTGACTTTCCAGTCCTCGTTTTAAAAGCGCAGAAACGCGGGCATTATCTTCTATAATTAAAACTTTCATGTGAAAATTGTTTCAGGACGGTTATTCAAAATTTAGATTAAAATAAATATTGTCAATAGGTTGACTGTCAGTTGCCCTGTGAATCTTATACAAAGGTATTCTATATTTTTATTTTTAAAGAAGAGATTGATTCTTTTAATAGTTTTCTATAAGGTTTCTAACAGTTTTCTAACGACGTTCCTTGATTTTCAAAAGTAATTTTGTCCCGTTGAAATCAACACTAAGGATTAATAAAAAGAAAATGTTATGAATAAAAAATCTTTTAAAGTCGGGCTCATTTTACTTTCAATGATGAGTGTGTACTCGAAAGTAGAAGCTCAGAAAAAGAACGATTTTAATAATCCGGGACTTACCCATTATCTGAACGATGAGCATACACGTTATATTTCTTTTAGCGGATATGCAGAGCTTTGGGCAAGATATGCGCAGCTTAATCCGGGAAGTTTGATTAATAACGAAGCGAAATCAGATGTTGCAGATTTGTCACTTCGTAGAGTGAGAGTGAAAATGACGTATAAGCCAACTGAGAAATTGATGTTTGTTTTACAGGGCGGAACTACGAATGTGAATGTTACCGCAAAAGCCAGCAACTATTTTGATTTATTGGATGCTTATGCAGAGTATTCATTTAGTGATAAGATTGCTTTTGGAGCAGGACGATCTACTTGGAGAGGATTGTCAAGATTTACGACAGGACCATTGAATACGTTGTTATATGATTTACCTGCGTACGCTACTTCAAATGCAGGCGCGACAGATTATACGGTGAGAGAATTGGGAGCATATGTGAAAGGGCAATTAGGGAAATTTGACTATCGTTTAGTGGTTGCTGATCCTTATACAATGTCAACCGCTGATCCTAAATTAAATGTAGCTTCTTTCAGTAAAAACGCGCCTCACAAAGACTTTTCAGGATATTTCAGATATGCATTTTTGGATACAGAAAATATTTCAACACCTTTTAATTCGGGAACGTATGGTGGGAAAAAGAATGTTTTGAGTCTGGGGGCAGGTTTCGATTATATTCATAATGCAATGTGGCATCAGGATGTTAATAAAAACACGATTAATGATGACATGAAAAGTTTTGCGGTTGATTTATTTTATGATGCTCCTTTAAACAAAGAAAAAGGAACTTCTATTAGTGCTTACGGAATGGCAATGCATAATGATTATGGTCCGAATTATGTTCGTTATGTAGGAACAAACAATCCTGCGACTTCTGTAGATGTTACGCAAGCGAGTTTGAACGGAGCAGGAAATGCAATGCCTGTTATTGGGACAGGAAATACGTATTATGTACAATTAGGAGGAACGCTTCCTTATTTAAATAAAGAAAAAAAGAATCTTCAGCTTCAGCCTGCGGTTGGGATGCAGTTGTCTGATTTAAAAGGGCTTCATGATAATGCAATTATCTATGATGCAGGAATTTCTTTATTGATGAACGGAATGTCTTCCCGATTAACTTTTGATGCACAAAACAGACCTGTTTTTACAGGAGGCGCCAATAATAATGCAGTGGTTTCTGACCGACAATGGCAGTTTGTTTTAAAATATAGAATTGATTTTAATTAAAAATAGAAACAATGGAAAGAAGAAAATTTTTATTCCGCTCAATGCAGGCTTCGGCTTTGCTGTTGATCTCAGGAAATATGTTTGCGTCTGTTTTACCTATGTTTAACCCTATAAAAACTAAAAAAGTGTACTTCCATTATTTATTGTTCTGGCTCAGAAAAGATTTGTCTGAAGCTGAAGTAAAAGAGTTTGAAAACTTCTTTGAAGGGCTGAAAAAACTCCCTTATCAAAAAAATCTCCGTTACGGAAAACCTGCTAATTCAAGTCCGAGAAGTGTTTTAGATAACACATTCACGTACAACGCTTCTATGGAATTTGATACGCTGGAAGAACTAGAAGCCTACGGTCAGCTCCCTGAGCATTTGGCTTTGGTGAAAAAATACAAACCATTCTTTGAAAAAATGATGGTTCACGATACAGTTTACAATTAAAAAAAAGAATTTAATTTACAATGAAAAATATAGTTAAAGGCATTAGCTTTGTTCTGGCATTAAGCACTTTTGGATTTATGAATGCACAGCACAAAAAACACAAAAACGTTAGCGTAAGTACAGAAAAAACAACTGAGTTTATTCCTGCAATAAGGTTGGTGAATAATCCTGATGGATCATGTACATTCGAAAAAGGACAAATTCCTACGCTAAAACATATGAATACCACAACTTTCTGGATGAGTAATAAGACAGAAGAGTGGGAGAAAAATGCACATCCTGCTCCAAGAAGGCAATATGTGATTACGTTAAAAGGCAATATCAAGTTTAAAGTAACAGACGGTTCTACTTTTATGATCACTCCAGGAACGATTCTTTTGGCGGAAGATTTAAAAGGAAAAGGACACAGTTGGGATATGGTTCACAGCAAAGAGTGGGAGAGGTTATATGTGCCGATTGCTGAAGATGCAGATGATTTCTTTATTGCAGATAAAGCATCAAATTAATTTTTTGAGATAATATAGTTTTATATACTTCGTACAATGGAAAAGCAGTCAAATTTTTGACTGCTTTTTTTATTTAAATGTCGCGTCCTAAAATAGGTTTACAGAAAATATACTTATTATGGAAAAACGAGATAGGAATAGAGAAAAGCGTACACAACGAGATTATACAATGTCTTTTAAATTAGGTATCGTCAGTCGCATAGAAAAGGGCGAATTTACATACAAACAGGCACAGAAACATTATGGTATTCAAGGCAGAAGTACCGTTTTGGTTTGGCTCAGAAAATATGGTAATTTAGATTGGAGTAAACCCATTATTCATACTATGTCACAATCGAAAGAAACACCCGCCGAAAAAATCAAAAGATTAGAGAAGGAATTGGCTGATGAAAAACTGAAAACCAGAGTTCTCAATATGATGATCGATATCTCTGACAAGCAATATGGCACACAGATCCGAAAAAAGTTTACCCCCAAACAGTCAGAGAACTCCAAGAAGAAAAATTGAGTTTATCAAGAATCTGCAGATTGTTTGGGATAAGCAGACAAGCCATTTATCAACAGCGCCAAAGACTTTGTGTTCGAGAAAAAGAATTACTGAAAGTAAAACAATTCATTGAAGAATTCCGTCTGGAGCAGCCCAGAATAGGAACAAGAAAACTGTATTATTTGCTTAAAAATAAGTTTACGCTTGAAAAGATAAAAATAGGCAGAGATGCATTGTTTGATTATCTGCGAAGAGAAAATCTCCTTATTTATCCTAAAAAAAGATATACAAG
>NZ_FRAV01000066.1 GCF_900142445.1 Chryseobacterium polytrichastri
AGCTCTTTATCTGCTTTCCCTACCATTAAAAATTAGTATTTATTGTAAATATAGGCATTTGATGATATTAATAAAAAGGATAAGTCAATAAAGTTATTTAATGCGCTTTATGCTATAATATCCTAGTTCAAAATTACCATTTGCAGCCGACACTGATAATCCTCTTATTAATAAATTAGCAGCATTAGTACCATCAAAATTTGGTTGTTGTTGCCCTGCATAAAATGCATACGTTTTAGATGCCAATAAATCTACAGCCCCTAAATAATTCATAATCTTTACATCCCCATTCACCATACCATCTACAGTATATATAGTGAACACTTGCCATTTATTATCTGTTATATTATATATTCCGTAATAGAAATTCCCAGCTAGTGTATTATTATTTTGATTTTGTATTGGGAAATTCATTCCAACCTGATACGTTCCATTATTCGTTACGGTAAAGGAGTTCGTTGTTGCGGTGCCTGTAAACAAATTGTAATTATCTATTAATTCTGTTGTAATGTTTCCAATAGCTCCTTTATTAGTTGAAGCCGCAGCTGTAGGAGCACCTGATGAAATTGGAACAGCCCAATCATTACTCATTCTTATTGTCATCTCTTGTGCTACTTGCAGTACCCCATTAATCATAACAACAGTCCCTGTACCATTGAGTAACGCATTAGTAGCATCTAACAAATGCTTCCAAACAGTTCCGTCAAAATAGTAATTACCTGAAGTTGTAACGTTTATGGTTTGTCCCGCAGGAGCACTATCTGCAGCTGTGACAAATACATTGGCTCCTGTCTGCGCAGAAGTATATGTTTTGGCTCTCAATTGATTCCCTGTAATTCTTGGAAAAATAACACCATCTAAAGCAGAAGTATTAGTGGGTTTACCGGTAATATCTAAAGATGCCTGAGGATTACCAGTATTAATACCTATTTGTGCATTAGCGTACGTAAAAAGTCCCACCATATAGGCGAGCATTAAACTTTTTCTCATTTATTATTATATTTATGTTGTTGTAAATCTAAGTTTTTTTTTTATTCTACAAATTTATTTTATATACTTTAACATTTTTTATATTTTTTTTTGTGTAGTACACATTATTTTTTAAAAATTTTTCAAGTGTTACTCTACTATATTGTCATATAAAGTAATTTTTCAGGGTAAGAGTATAAAATCCTTTTTCAATGGAATTATAAGATTAATAAGCCTATTATGGCTTGTTTGAGTGCAAATAAAACAACTAATATTAATGGCTAAACCCTATTATTCTCTTTTTCTATAATAATTTAAAGCAAAACTTTTACAAGATTCTATTTAAAAATTGGATAAAAACATTAAGGCTACTAATTGGATTAACATCATTAATTTAGAGTTCTAAAACAAAAAACGATCCATCCACTAAACGGTCCACGATTCGTACGTAACCTACTCAATGATAAATTACTTTGATCCAGATCAGTTTGATTGCAATGATCCTCAAAATATTCATTCAACATTTGACCTGTGATATTACCTATACTCAAAAATACAAATCCTATGGCCAAAAATAACGCCGCTTAAATTCAGGAAATTCAACTTATCGTTTTCTTGAACTTCTTCCTTTAAATAGTTTAACAAGTTTATGTGTTGATTTGGACAATATTCTATATGCATGGGAACATAATCTTTTAAGACAATTCCTTTAAACACTCTAACATCTTCATCCTGAAATATTTGAAGCAAAATACTGAGACAGCGTAATTTGACATCATCTTCAAGAACTGGAAAACGATACTTAGTACCTCACACAAGATGTGCCGTTAATCTACTTACACTATGACCATTGCTACGTTGATAATCCCTTAACCAAAAATAGCATTTTTAGAAACTGAAAGTGAAATGCACTAAATTATACAATTTTAACTATTTCTGAGACCAATAAGCTCATCCCCTCCTTCAACGATAATTAAAAAAAAGTTGCCAGTAGCGGATACTATCTTAAAATTATTACTAACTCCTATGCTTTCCTATTTTATAGAAAAGGTATAAATGACTTTGTTATTTAGAATATTTCATTCAAATATCTCTCAATAAATTGAAAAACTATTTGTTTTTCAAACTTTTCATGTTTTGACCCCGAGGAAAGCCTCGAGTTCTCTTCGAATAAATAATCCTCAGGGCAAGCCCAATGTCATTAAGTTAGTAAAATATCACAAGCTATCTTTTTGATTTTTAAAGATTATGGGCTTGGCTCTTGCTCTGTATTTACCTATATTTCTTTTGTTTGATTTCTGAGGTCTTAAGTATTCAAACGAAAATATATTAGAGAAAATTTTATCATAAAACATTCATTGTGAGATTGTTTAGAATAAAACGAAGTCTAATGTAAATAGGAAGGAATACTTATAGGAATTAAATGCGCTTTGAAAAGAGCTTTTAATTCTTCCATTGTCTTGTTCATATCAGAGTTGGAAAAAAAGTAAACCTATAATTCTATCTTTCAAAAAACCATAAGATAATGAGGTATTTACTTTATAACGATATTTTGCATCTTTTTTCTCTTTTAGCTCTTCATTAAGCTCCTTTACAATAAGACTTTGAATATTACTTACCAACAATGTAGCATAAAAATCCTACAATATACTTTGATTAGAATACCCCGAAAATTCTTCTATTTTAAGTTTATTCTTAAGCTCATCATAGTATGTTTTTATTTTCCAACTTTCAAAGTAGAGCTCTTTAAAGATTTCATGCTTGTATTGGTTTTCATCCTCAAGAGAGCTCGCTAAAACCTCGATCTCTCCTCCAGGTAAAACAATCCGAAGCAGTCTTACCATCAAGGAACTTGTTTTATCATATTTTTTTTCTTTTAAATTTGTATTTTCCCCGGGATGTATGGTCAAGACTTGCGAAAGTTGACCACCGGCTACAAAATCTTTCACAACCCCACTAAAATCCAAACGCATCCGCATTACAAAGTCTAACTGCCTTTCCTTAATGTTCATACATAAAATCGAAAGATGCAAAACCTCTGTCATAAATAAGCAAATCTCTTTTTCTGCAGGAGTTCAAAAGTTGCTTTGCCTGAATGCGTTCGTCAGTATCTACAGAAGACAAAACACCATCAATAGCTATTCTATTGAGAACATCGTATAAAACACAAGCTTTTCCCTGAATAATATAAGTCTCTGTTTGATTTTTTGTTCTCCCATAGATTTCTTCCAATTCCCAAGTTCTGGGAAGAGTGAGTCGTGAACCGTCTACCGATAAAATTCGTTTTCCTGAAAATCTTGTTTTTACTGCGCTATTGTCGGTATAAAATTCTTCGGTCAGTTTTTCATTCAGATAACTAAAAACTTCCGGTTTAATTTTTTTACGTGCCTGTGCAAAAGCGCTTTTACTGAATGATTTCTGAGGAATTTCTTTTCTCTTAAGGAAACTTAAAAAGTTAACAATCTCAAGGGACAAACTTTTAGTTAGAAAATTAATCATAAATAATAGAGTTACTGAAAAAGAAAGGTTCCTGTGCCTACTAAAATCCCTAGCATCCACTACAAATTTTTCCTTTGTAAAGCCATGAGAAATTTCGGATTGAAGAGACGAAATAATATCATTCGCATTTTTTTATCTCGTTTTAACTGATTGATTCACTGTTAAATATACGAAAAAAAAAAAAAAAAACAATCACAAACACAAGATTAATCATTTGAAAATAAAAACATTGAACCCCTTAACTTAATGACATTGAGGGCAAGCCCATGAGGTGTTCAAAGGAAAATTTTTTATTTTTAAGTTTTCTCTTTGAATAAACAACTTATACAAAAATGAAAATTATACCCGTTGTGTATTATGATTAAATAGAAAAAAGTTGTTCATTCGATTGGAAATCAGTAAATTGTTTTTACCAAAAAACATTTACAATGAACAACTTAAGTGCAAATTACGAAAGAATTTTGGAAGTTTTGAGAAAACTTTCCAATGAAACGCTTTTATCTTACCAAAGACGTGTTCCCCGAATGAAAGATTTGGAGGTTATAAGCCTCGCCTTGACAGCTGAATATATGGGAATTGATAGTGAGAATAATTTATTCCGCCAGCTTCCCATTTTTTTGAGCAATAAAATAGAGCGCAGTGTTTACAATCGAAGAAAGCGAAAATTATCTATTCAGATTAATGACATACGTTTAAAAATGGCACAAAGTTTTAATGAGTTTGAAGATTACTTTATCGTCGATAGTATGCCTTTGAAAATTTATAAAATCTTCAGAAGTATGCGTTCTAAAATATGTAAGGAAGAGCAATATTGCTATCCTAACAGAGGTTTTTGTGCATCACAGCAAATGTCTTTTTACGGTTACAAACTACATGTGGTTTGCTCTTTGAACGGTGTTTTTCAAAGCATAGATTTAAGTCCTGCATCAATTCATCACATTCATTTTTTAAAAGATATTAGAGAGCAGTTATCTGATTGTGTTTTGCTTGGTGATAAAGGTTATACTCTCTTCAGAGATACAGATTGATTTGTTTAATTATGCGAATATTACTTTAGCCCACCCCCAAAAGAATCAATCAAAAAAAACTATAAACCCCAATTTTATTTATTCAAAAAGCATAGGAAAAGGATTGAAACCTTATTTTCACAACTATGCGACCAATTTATGATTAGACGAAATTACGCTAAAACTTTTGAAGGGTTTAAAACCAGAGTATTAGCAAAAATTACAGCTTTGACAACAGTTCAGTTCATTAATAAAAACTATTTCAACAGAAATATAAACAGTTTAAAATCAAATATAATTTAAAATGCACAATGGGTGAAAATTATATAAATATCAACTAAAATTACATAAGAATACATCCACTTAACGTGAGTTAATTTACATGAACAAAACACAGATTATCTATATAAAAAAGAAGTAGATGGTAAAGAATACATTATTTCATTTAGAAATCAAGATTTTAGTTACATGTTAATTTTAACAAAGTGAATTATATTTATTTCCAGATATAAGACTATTAAGAGCCTGTTTAAATTTTATTCAATAATAATTTTATAGCAGATAATTTGACCATGTTTTCAGAATTTTCCATTAGCAATTCATAATTTCTGCAAAGTCTTCTGTCGTTATCAAACCAAGAAAACGTTCTTTCAACAATCCATCTTTTGTGTACAGGCTTAAAGAGTTTTTCTTTATGGTCAGAGCATAAAACAACCTGAATGATGTAACCAAACTTATCTTTTATTTCTTCAATAACATTTCCTCTATAGCCACCGTCTGCTAAAATTACTTTAACCGAAACCAAAAGATAATGGAGTGTTCTCATCAATAATAAAGCAGCTTTACTATCGTGAAAATTGGCTACACTTACCATGACTGCTAATAAAAATCCATTCTTATCTACTACAACATGCCTTTTAATTCCTTTTACTTTTTTATTACCATCAAATCCATTCAGGGAACGGTTGTTTCCCCAACGAACGCTCTGACTGTCTATAATTCCTAAACTTGCTTCTGCATTTTGTCCCATCTTCACTCGTACTGTCTCTCTTAAATTCGTCAGAAGTAAGACGAATAATTCTAAATTACTCCATTTAGAGTAATAATAGTAAACCAATTGCCATTTGGGATAATTTGAAGGGAGTATTCGCAACTGACAGCCTGTTTTTACAATATAATAAATAGCATTCCAGATAATACATAAATCATATTTTCGCTTTCTATCATCAAAATCAAGCGTTTTTTTATAAATTGCCACTGAGTAAGGGGGAAGTCCGTTGGATACATCAATTTTTTTGTTTTGCAGCTCTAAATTGACATTTATAATCCAATTAACATCCCTTACTCTTTTTTTATTTACATTTTTAAACAGGCTCTAACAGCATATTAATTTCTGTAAAACATTTCTAAATAGAACGAAATTTGTTTAAGTAGACAAATAGTAAAACCCGTTGTACATTTTAAATAATACTTACTTTTAAGTTATTAATATTTTTATTGAAGTAAACTTTGTTGATAAATTGTACAACGGTTAAAGCTGTTATTTTAGCTAATAATCTAGTTTTAAACCCTTCAAAACTCTTTGCATAATTGCGTCTAATCATAAATTGGTCGCAAAGTTGTGAGAAAAGTGTCTCAATTCTTTTGCGTTGTTTTTTGAAAAGATAAAACTGTGGTTTATAATCTTTTTGATTTACTCTTTTAGGGGGTTCCAATTCAATTTGTTCGTAATTGAACAAATCAATTTGAATTTCAGAGGATAAATATCCCTTATCACCAAGTAAGGTACAATCCGATAGTTGTTCTCTAATATCTTTTAAATAATGAATATCATGAACAGAAGCGGGACTTAAATCTACACTCTGAAAAACTCCTTTTACACAGCAAACCGCATGAAGTTTATATCCATAAAAATGTATTTGTTGAGAGGCGAAAAAACCTCTGTTTGGATAAAAATATTCAGTATCTTTACAGGTTTTTGAAGTATTACTTCTAGAAAGTTTGCAAACCTCCACAGGAATACTATCAATAATGAATAGCTTCTCAAATTCATTAAAACTTCTTGCTAGTTTCAATCGTATTTCATTAATCTTACCAACCAATCTACGTTTGCGTCGATTATAGACACTTCGATCTATTTTTTGCCCAAGTGTATCGGGTATATGGCGAAAAAGATGGTTCTCACTATCAATCCCCCATAAATTCAGCGGTTAGCACAAGACTAATCAATTCCAAATCTTTTAGTTTTGGCACCTGTCTTTGATAAGACAGAAGATTTTCAGTTGACATTTTTCTTAAAACTCCCAAAATTCATTCGTAATTTGCTTGCAGGTTGTTTATTGTAAATGTTTTGTGATAAAAACAATTTACTGGTTTTCAATCGAATGAACAACTTTATTCTTTTTATTTAAATGCACAACGGGTTAAAAATATCTATATCGAAGTATGACTATTACAATTATTTTCAGTTTTTCTAATTCAATTTTTAAGATTGGGGAAAGCTATATGGTAGAATTTAAAAATGTACCATTCATTCCAGAATCAAAAAAGAAATAGATATTGACTATCACGACTTCTTTGATGAAGAAACTGCAGAAGAAATAGGCAATACACTCATGTCTAAAAGGCTCAAACAATATAAAAACGGGGAGGTTTGGAGAAAAGAAGAATTAGTGGTTCATTTAGAATTTATGTAAGAAAATCGGTTTTATTTTTTCAAATTAATTGTAAAAAAGATGCTTTCTCAAAATTGAGAAAGCATCTTTTTTACTTTATAATTCTATATCTTCTCTGAATGTTCCAAGTTCTACTTTGGTCCATACCTTCTCCATATCAACCTTTAGTTTGATTAATGAGTCTGATGATATTCTCCCTTTTATGAAATTTTCCCACTCCTTTCTATCTATTTTTTTTGAATTAAGGTATTCCATGGTAACTTTTTTTAAATTCTCAGTTGAATACACTAATTTTTCTTCGTTTAAGTTTTCCATAATGTTATAAAATGTTTTTTGGTTATACACAAATATAACAATAATTATCAATCCTGAAATCATCTCGACTTTTTTTTTCAAATTTTCTAGTCGTAATAACGATAAAACCTAAATAATTGAATCTTACCCAACTTGTTATTGTTGAATCCAATTTGTTAAGTATTGATCTGAAACTATTAAGCCATGCATTTCTTCTTTCCATAGCATATTGTTCCATATACAAGAGCTGATCGAAGTAAGATTCCGACAAATTTAGATTAGAGAAAACGGCGAATATTTGATGCGTATTGCTTTTCCAATATTTGCCATACATCTATTAACCGTATAAAAAAGAG